>JAZONR010000046.1:0-80451 GCA_045654645.1 Bacteroidaceae bacterium | reverse complement strand
AATAAAAATTTCCCAAACAAACAATAGCTATTCCAATGTTTATCAATGGAATAGCTATATTTTTATTATCATACGGCAATTTGAACGCTGAAATAATAAAATGAAGAAGGGTAACCCAATTTGACTTTTGGGTCACCCTCTTTTGTATTGTTATTGTCTCCTTTTTTTAGAAGAATTTTACCTCTTCGCCAACAATCTCGCTGAGGCAGAGGTTTGCAAGGCGGCTTGTTCCAAGGCGGAAGAGTTCATTATTGAGCCACTCCTGGCCAAGAACCTCCTTTACTATTGTGTAGTACACGAGTGCGTCGTGCACGGTGTTGATGCCACCTGCGGGCTTGAAGCCTATTTTGCGGCCTGTCTTCTGGTGGTACTCTTTAATTGTCTGGCACATTACGTAGGCTGCCTCGGGGGTAGCTGCGGGCGATTCCTTGCCTGTTGAGGTCTTTATGAAGTCGGCACCTGAATATATCGATAGAATCGAAGCTTTTTTAATGTTTTCGGCTGTCTTCAAGGCTCCGGTCTCAAGAATTACCTTCAGGTGTCTTTCGCCGCATACGCTCTTCAACTCTTCTATTTCATCGCACACGCTCTCATAATCGCCGCTGAGGAACTTTCCAACGCTAAGCACAATGTCAATCTCTGTAGCGCCATCGTGAATGGCCATAGCTGTTTCGGCAACCTTTACCTCCTGAAAGGTTTGTGATGAGGGGAAACCGCCCGATACGCAAGCGATGCCTACGTTTTCAACCTGCAGAGTGTCATTCACAATCTTTGCAAAATTGGGGTACACACAGATGGCTGCAACATTTTTAAGGTCGGGGTATTTGTCATCAAATTCATTGACTTTCTCGGTGAATGTCATAACACTTTCATCGCTGTCGGTGCATTTGAGTGTGGTAAGGTCAATGCAGTTGAAGAGCAGTTTCTTCACCTCGAGTGTGTTGTTCTGCTCAACTTTCTCATCAATAAGTTGCTTCACCTTTGCAGCAACTTCATCATCACTCATTGCCTTGCAGTATTCGTTAAGGACAAACTCGTACTTGCTCTCTTCCTCGGCGTGGTGTTTACCGCAACCGCAATTACAATTCTCGCTCATAGCTTCTTTATAGTTTTGGGTTATTCAAATGTCTTTTATTATCTCTTTTTGTCTTTTTATCGAAGTTTTTTTGCAGTGCTTCGGTTAGGTCTATACCTGTTTGGTTGGCAATGCATATCAGCACCCACAGAACGTCGGCAAGTTCATCGCCAAGCTCGTATTTTTCGCCACTCTTGAAGGATTGTTCACCATAGCGGCGCGCCATTATGCGTGCTACCTCTCCAACCTCTTCGGTGAGTATGGCTGTGTTTGTAAGCTCGTTGAAGTAGCGCACTCCATACTCTTTAATCCAGGCGTCTACACGTTCTTGAGCCTCTTTTATTGTCATTTTATTCTCTATTTTTTGAGTCTATGAATATTGTTACCGGGCCGTCGTTGAGTAGTTCAACCTTCATATCTGCTCCAAAAACACCGCGCTTGATGGGTTTGTTTACTGCAATCTCCACCTCGTTGCAGAATTGCTCATATAGGGGTATTGATATTTCGGGTTTAGCGGCCTTGATGTAGGAGGGGCGGTTTCCTTTCTTGGTGGATGCCATAAGCGTGAACTGGCTGACGGCAAGTATTTCTCCGTCAATGTCTGTTACGGATAGGTTCATCACCCCCTTTTCGTCATCAAAAAGTCGTATGTTGGCTATTTTTTTTGCGAGCCATTGGATATCCTCTTGGTTGTCTTCTTCACAAATACCCACAAAAACAAGTAATCCGTTGTTAATCAAGGATATAAGCTCTTTATTTACTGTAACCGAGGCATTCTTTACCCTTTGTATTAGTACTCTCATCTTCTCTTTCTTTCTGCAAAAATAGTGAAAGCGGGCGGATAAAAAAATAAAGGGGGTGTTTTTTGCGTAATTGTGTTTGTGTGCGGTGTGGGGTGGCGGTGTGCTTTTTTAGGGCTGATTCTTCTTGTGAAGGGCGTTGTGCACTGTTTCGGCTTTGGCTTTTCCCAATACCTCTGCAAGGGCTTCAATGGTGGCTTCTTTTATCCGCTTCACGCTCTTGAACTCTTTTAATAGTGCTTCTTTGCTCTTTTCACCAATCCCTTTTATGCTGTCGAGCTCCGATGCTATCTGGCGTTTCAGGCGTTTGCTGCGGTGGAAGGTTATTGCAAAGCGATGTACTTCATCCTGAATGTGCGACATTAGGCGATAGAGTGGTGTGTCTATTTTCATTCCTATCACGTTTCCATCGCAAGTTATGAGTTCAGATGTGCGGTGTCTGCTGTCTTTGGCAAGGCCTGCTATGGGTATGTTTAGCCCAAGTTTGTCCTCTATGATTTCCCTTATTGATTCCATTTGTCCTTTTCCGCCGTCGGCAATAATGAGATTGGGGAGTTCTCCACCCTCTTCAATTATTCTGCTATAGCGACGATAGACCACCTCGCGCATTGAGGCGTAATCATCGGGGCCGGTTACGCTTTTTATATTGTATTTGCGGTACTCTTTTTTACTTGGCTTGAGTTTGCGGAATACTACGCAGGCAGCAACCGGGTCGCTTCCTTGTGTGTTTGAGTTGTCGAAACACTCGATTGTTACAGGCATTTTTTCAAGCTTCAGTATCTCCTGAATCTCTTTCATCAGGCGTGTGCTCTTTTGCTCCGGATTGAGTTTCTCATCGTGTTTCAGGCGGTCGGCCTTGTACTGTTTTACGTTGAGCCTTGAGAGTGCAAGAAGGCGTGCTTTCTCGCCTTTTTGTGGCACGGTGATAGTTACTCCTTCAATGGGTAGGTCAAGAGGGAACGGTACAATTATTTCCCGTGCATCGCTGTTGAATCTTTCTCGAAGCTCTACAATACCCATTGAAATTAATTCCTCATCGCTTTCATCGAGCCTTTTCAGGTATTCAATGGTGAATGCTTGGTTTATGCAACCGTTGTTGATGTGCAAAAAATTGATATATGCCCTTTTTTCATCACTTTCTATAGAGAAGACATTGAGGTTGGTCATTGATGAGCTCACAACTTCGCTTCTTGTTCTAAAGTTTTCTATGAGAAGATATTTTTTCTTTATATCTTGTGCTCCCTCAAAATCAAGAATTGCCGCTTTTTCCGCTATTTCGGAAAGCAATTTTTCTTGCAGCACTTTAATATCGCCCTTGAGAATAGAGGTTACTTCATCAATCATTTTCAAATAGTCATCGCGTGATATTTTCCCTATGCAAGGGCCGGGGCAGTTCTTTATCTGATAATAAAGACACGGTGAGTATTTGCCGTTGCGCACGCCCTCGGGGGTGATGTTGAGGTTGCAGCTGCGCAGTGGGTAGAGCTCTTTTATCAGCTCTAAAAGTGCGTGTAGTGCGCCGCTGTTGGTGTATGGTCCAAAGTAGCGGCCTGCACCTTTTTCTATGCGGCGTGTTTTGAATAGTTTTGGGAAATATTCGTTTGTGATGAGGATAGAGGGGTAGGTTTTGTCATCCTTCAGCAAAACATTATAGCGAGGCTTGTGCTGCTTTATGAGGTTGTTTTCAAGAAGCAGTGCATCGGCCTCGCTATTTACTACAATGTAGCGTATGTCGCAAATTTTTGCGACAAGCAATTTTGTCTTTAGTGTTTGCTGTTCTTTGTTGAAATAGGAAGAGACCCTGCGCTTCAGGTTTTTGGCTTTTCCCACATAGATTATCACCTCGTTGTCATCGAGGTATTGATAGCAGCCGGGTGAGTCGGGGAGGTTGTTTACAATCCCCTTTAAATACTCCTCCCTTTGGGTCCTTTCTTCCTTTTTCATTACTTACCTTCAAGTGTCAATAAGCACTCGATGTTGGCATCGGCCGGGAATATTTCTCTGCCCTTGAGCCCCTCGAGTTCTATGATGAAATTAATCATCACCTTCTTTGGGTTAAGTTTTTGTACCAGGTGGTATGCTGCAAGCATTGTGCCACCGGTTGCCAAAAGGTCGTCGTGGATTAGAACAACATCGTTCTCGTTGATTGCATCCTTGTGAATTTCTATGGTGTCGCGACCATACTCTTTGCCATAGGTTTCGCTAATGGTCTCTGCGGGCAGTTTGCCAGGCTTGCGAATGGGCACAAATCCTGCGTTAAGTTTCACGGCTAATGATGATGCCATAACAAAGCCGCGAGACTCTATGCCCACAATTTTTGTGATGCCTTTGTCCTTGTACATCTCATAGAGTGCGTTATCCATTTCGCGCAAGCAATCAGGGTTTTTGAAAAGTGATGTAACATCCTTGAATTGTATTCCGGGAATGGGGAAATCGGGGATGTTTCTCAGGTTTTTAAGCAGTAGTTCTTTGTTCATTTTTTCTATTGTTTTGTTTATATGAGTTGCTATTTTTAGGCAATGTTCCACGTGGAACAATTGTTTATTTGCGCACAAGTACAAGCAGCACATTTATGTCGCTTGGCGAAACACCGGGTATGCGGCTTGCCTGTGCCAGTGTTTCGGGGTTTATGGCGGTGAGTTTTTGTCGCGCCTCTGTAGAGAGCGATTCAATTTTGTTATAGTTGAATTTGCCTTTGATGCGTATGTTTTCAAGGCGTATCATTCTTTCGGCAAGTTCGCGTTCGCGCTCAATGTATCCACGGTATTTTATCTCAACCTCGGTGGCTTCCACAATCTCGTTGCGCTCGTCGCCAAGTTTTTCAAGCTCGCGTTTCAGGGGGGGGATGTATGCGGCAATTGATTCTATGGTGATTTGCGGGCGTTCAATGATTGCGGCCAGTTTGCAGCCGCGTGCAAGCGGGGTGGTACCAAGCTCTTCAAGTCCCTTGTTTATGAGGTCGGCTTTTATGGAGAAGTTTGCTATAAATTCGGTTAGTCTTTCAATCATCTCCTTCTTGCGGCACAGTCTTTGATAGCGCTCGTTGGTTGCGAGCCCGATGTTGTGGGATTTTTCGGTTAGGCGCATATCGGCATTGTCGCTACGCAGCAGTATCCTGTACTCGGCTCGTGAGGTGAACATACGGTAGGGTTCATCCACGCCTTTGGTAACAAGGTCGTCGATGAGAACTCCAATGTAGGCTTCATCGCGGCGTAGTACAAAATCCTCTTTGCCATCGATTTTATGTGCAGCGTTTATACCTGCTATTATTCCTTGTCCGGCTGCCTCCTCGTATCCTGTTGTTCCATTAACCTGCCCGGCAAAAAACAGGCCCTCTACTATTTTCGATTCCAGGGTGTGCTTTAGTTGGGTGGGGTCAAAGTAGTCGTATTCTATTGCATAGCCCGGGCGATAGGCAACGGCATTCTCAAGCGCGGGGATTCTTCTCAATGCTGTGAGTTGTGCCTCCATTGGCAGTGATGAAGAGAAGCCGTTTACGTAAATCTCTTGTGTTGTCTCTCCTTCGGGCTCAAGGAACAGAAGATGACGCTCGCGCTCGGCAAAGGTTACAATCTTTGTTTCAATGCTTGGGCAGTAACGGGGGCCTATGCTCTGTATCTGGCCGTTGTATAGGGGTGAGTCATCCAGGCTGTCGTGCAGTATTTTATGCACCTCAGGGTTTGTGTAGCATCCCCAGCAGGGTAGTTGCTTTAGGCTGCGTGTGGTGTTGCTGTATGAAAAATGGTGAAAATCATTATCACCTTCTTGAATATCAACGAGTTGCAGGTTTATTGAACGTTTGTCGAGGCGCACGGGGGTGCCGGTTTTCATTCTGCCGGCTGTAATGCCGTGGCGTGTGATGCTTTCGGTGAGGCCCTTGGCTGCCGGCTCGGCTACGCGGCCACCTTCAATTTTAACTTTGCCTATGTGCATCAGGCCGTTGAGGAATGTGCCGGCTGTTATCACCACGCATTTGGCGCGGAACTCTGCGCCCATCTGTGTTCTCACACCAACAGCCTTCCCCTCCTCCACGAGAAGCTCGGTGGCGATGTCTTGCCACATAGAGAGGTTATCTATGTTTTCGAGTGTTTCTCGCCAATATTGGCTAAACTTCATTCTGTCGCACTGTGCACGCGGACTCCACATTGCCGGGCCTTTAGAGCGGTTGAGCATACGAAACTGAATGGATGCTTTGTCGGTTATTATTCCGGTGTAGCCACCGAGCGCATCAATCTCGCGCACAATTTGTCCTTTTGCTATGCCGCCAATGGCCGGGTTGCAGCTCATTTGTGCAATCTTGTTCATATCGATTGTTAGCAGGCAGGTGCGCTTGCCCAAGTTGGCTGCGGCGGCAGCTGCTTCACATCCGGCGTGGCCGGCTCCAATGACCAGTATGTCGTATTCAAATATCATTCCAGCTTTTTCTTATGATGGGCGCAATGCGCCTAAAATATCAAGCAACAAAAATAATACAAGTTGGCGCAATGGCAAAATTTGCAAAGCAATTATTTGGATACTATGGTGGGGATTATCTTTGGCAATTTGTGTGTTGCCGGGATGCGAAGGGTGTTGATGCTTTTTAACGCCTGTGCTTATTGTTGTAAAAAATGAGAGGCCGCATAGTGTTGCGCAGCCTCTCATTTTGTATTTTCCGAGATAGGTTACCTTCTCTCTATTTTAAGTTGCTCGTTAATCTCTTTCATACGTTTTGTGGTGAGCGGGTAGGCAAATACAAATATAGCCGAGATGCCGGCAATGCCTGCCGGTATCCAACTGATGAGGTAGCGCAGTCCTTCGAGTGCTTCGGGGGTTTGCACTGCGCCTTCGGCGGTGTTGAAGCCGAACACGGCAAGCAACCACAGCACGGCCGATGTTCCGAATGCTCCTCCAAACTTCTGAGCCATTGAGGATGACGAGAAGATGAGGCCGGTTGATGAGGTCTTGAATTTGAGCTCTGCGTAATCGGAAATATCGGCATACATACTCCACACAAGCGGTGATATTATGCCGGTGAATATGCCTGTTGCAATCTGCAGCAGAAGCAGGGCCCAGTAGCCTGCTGTGGTATCTACCGGCACAAAGTAGAAAGCCGAGCATAGTACCATTATGGCAAACAGTGAGTAGAGGAATGTGTTTTTCTTGCCAAGCTTGAAGGTGATGGGGGTGGCAATGGCAACTCCTGCCATATTGGCAATTTCGCCTATGGTGAAGAAGAGGCCTGCATAGAAAAGGAAGTCTATGGAGAAGATTGAGAGTGATGCTCCTTCGGGGATTTGTGTGGCAAAGTAGTAGGGTATTACCGCGTATCTCACTGCACCAAAGAAGTTGAAGAAGAGCACGCCGCCAAGCAAAATCCACCAAGGACCGTTGTGCAGCAGTGATTTAAAATCATCGCCGATGCTTGTCTGCTTGATGCTTGGCTTTATTCTTTCGCGTGTCATCTTAAATGTGAGAAGGAACAGCAGGCAACACACGGCGCCCACAATAACCATTGCATATTGCCAGGCTTGTGCATCATAGGTGAGCTTTCCGCTTGTGCCGGCAAGAGCGTTGCACAGTGGTTCCCATAATGCGAGCACAATGAATGAGCCGGTGTAGGCAAAGAACATACGGTATGACGAGAATACCGTCTTTTCATCGGAATCTTCAGTCATCACACCAAGCATTGAGCCGTATGGCACATTAATGGCTGTGTAGATGGTCATCATAAGAATGTAGGTTATGAATGCCCAAATGTTTTTCCCGGTTTCATCAAATCCGGGTTTTGTAAACAGCAACACTCCTGCAATGGCAAAGGGCACGGCAATCCACAGCAGATAGGGGCGATATTTGCCCCACTTGGTGTCGGTGCGGTCGGCTATGATGCCCATCATAGGGTCCGACACTGCATCCCAAATTTTTGTTACAAGAAACAGCACTGCTGCAAGTCCCAGGTCGAGGCCGAAGACATTTGTGTAGAATATTGGCAGATATGCACTAAATACTTTCCAAAACATTGATGAGGCCATATCTCCCAATCCATAGCCGATTTTTTCTTTTAATGTTGCCATTGTTTTATTTTTTTTATTTGGTAGTTGTTCTCTTTTTTTGTGTTTGTTTGGCAAATGTAATAAAAGTGGCTGTGAAAGCAAACGCGTGATAAAAAATAGTGGTTCTATTGTTTAGGATTTGTGTGCATCATCAACAGCAGCCCGAAGATGCGATTTTCTGCTTTTGTATGTAAAAAGAATAAAAAAACACTCCTTTTGGTTTTTTTTATAAAAAAAAGTTTATTTTTGTCATTTGTAAAATGGCTGTAATATGCTTTTTGAATACTATTTATTTATTTATATAATTTAATATCAATTCATTATGTGGTTATCTAAATCTTCTGTGGGAAGAAAGGTTGTTATGAGTGTATCGGGTGTTGCCCTTGTGCTCTTCCTTCTTTTCCATATGGCAATGAACTTGGTTGCTGTAATCAGCACCGAAGGTTACAACATGATTTGTGAGTTTTTGGGAGCTAACTGGTATGCATTGGTGGGAACAGCAGGTCTTGCTGCTCTCGTTGTTGTGCACTTTGTTTATGCTTTCATTCTTACAATTCAGAACAGAAAGGCTCGCGGTTCACAGCGTTATGCCGTTGCCGAAAGACCAAAGGGTGTATCTTGGGCATCGCAGAATATGCTTGTTCTGGGTATCATTGTAGTTCTTGGCCTTTGCCTGCACTTGTTCAATTTCTGGGCAAATATGCAGTTGCCCGAGGTGCTTCACAAGCTTGGTATGCACGTTGAGCCTGCAGTGATGGCAAGTGTGGCTGATGGTTCGGGCTACATTGTAAAGACCTTTACCTGCCCTGTCTATGCAGCTCTTTATGTTGTTTGGCTGGCTGCTTTGTGGTTCCACCTTACACACGGTTTCTGGAGCGCAATGCAGACACTCGGTATCAACAACAAGGTTTGGTTCTGCCGTTGGAAGGCTATCGGTAACGTTGTCGTTACTTTGATTATCCTCGGCTTCTTGGCTGTTGTTGTTGCCGGTTTCTTCGGCTTGGGCGCACTTGGCCAGATAGAGGTTGCGGCTACTTGCTGCTAATGACTAATAGTGTAAAAATCTAAAACATACAATTATGGCTAAAATAAGTTCAATAAAAGTGGATTCTAAAATCCCCGAAGGTCCTTTGGCTGAAAAATGGACGAACTACAAGGCACACCAGAAATTGGTAAACCCTGCCAACAAGCGTAAACTCGATATCATTGTGGTGGGTACAGGTCTTGCCGGTGCATCGGCTGCTGCATCACTTGGTGCTATGGGTTTCAATGTGCTTAACTTCTGTATTCAGGATTCACCCCGCCGTGCTCACTCAATTGCAGCGCAGGGTGGTATCAATGCCGCAAAGAACTATCAGAACGACGGCGACTCTGTATACCGTCTCTTCTACGATACAATCAAGGGTGGCGACTACCGTGCACGCGAGGCAAACGTTCACCGTTTGGCCGAGGTTTCGGGTGCTATCATCGACCAGTGTGTTGCACAGTGTGTGCCTTTTGCCCGTGAGTATGGCGGTCTATTGGCTAACCGTTCATTCGGTGGTGCTCAGGTATCGCGTACATTCTATGCCCGTGGCCAGACCGGTCAGCAGCTTCTTCTCGGTGCTTACTCTGCACTCAACTATCAGGTGAACCAGGGTACAGTAAAGGTTTACACACGTTATGAGATGCTTGACGTTGTTATCATCGATGGCCGTGCGCGTGGTATCATTGCACGTAACCTTGTAACCGGTAAGGTTGAGCGTTTCGCAGCTCACGCTGTTGTTATTGGCACAGGTGGTTACGGTAACGCATACTTCCTTTCTACAAATGCTATGGGTAGCAACGGTTCTGCCGCTCTGCAGTGCTATCGCAAGGGTGCTTGGTTTGCTAACCCCTGTTACGCACAGATTCACCCTACTTGTGTTCCTGTTCACGGCGACAAGCAGTCTAAGCTTACTCTGATGTCTGAGTCGCTCCGTAACGACGGCCGCATCTGGGTACCAAAGAAGTTGGAGGATGCAAAGGCTCTCCAGGCCGGTACAAAGCATCCTAATGATATCCCCGATGAGGATCGCGACTTCTACTTGGAGCGTCGTTATCCTGCATTCGGTAACCTTGTGCCACGCGATGTTGCATCACGTGCGGCAAAAGAGCGTTGCGATGCCGGCTATGGTGTGAACAACACCGGTTTGGCTGTGTTCCTCGACTTCAAGTATGCTATCCAGCGTTTGGGCGAGGATGTAGTGCGTCAGCGCTACGGAAACCTCTTTGATATGTATGAGGAGATTGCCGATACCAACCCCTATAAGGAGCCAATGATGATATTCCCCGCTATCCACTATACAATGGGTGGTATCTGGGTTGATTATGAGCTTCAGACTTCAATTCCCGGTTTGTTTGCTATTGGTGAGGCTAACTTCAGCGACCACGGTGCAAACCGTCTTGGTGCTTCTGCTCTTATGCAGGGTCTTGCCGACGGTTACTTCGTTCTTCCTTATACAATACAGAACTACCTCGCAGATCAGATTCAGGTTCCACGTTTCAGCACAGAGGCACCCGAGTTCGTTGAAGCAGAGAAGGCTGTAAACGACAAGATTGCCAAGTTGATGGCTATCAAGGGTACACGAAGTGTAGACTCAATCCACAAGGAACTTGGTCTTGTTATGTGGGACAACGTGGGTATGGCGCGTACCAAGGAGTCTCTTGAGAAGGCTCTCAAGGAGATTGACCGCGTTGAGAAACTCTTCTGGAGCGAGCTTCGTATCCCCGGTGAGGCAGATACTCTCAACATTGAACTTGAGAAGGCACTGCGCCTGCTCGACTTCATTGAGATTGGTCGCCTTATGGCATACGACGCTCTCAATCGTGAGGAGAGCTGCGGTGGACACTTCCGCGAGGAGCACCAGACCGAGGAGGGTGAGGCTAAGCGCGACGATGAGAACTTCTCATATGTTGCTTGCTGGAAGTACACCGGCCAGGGTCAGGAGCCTGAACTCATCAAGGAGGACCTCAACTATCAGTACATCAAGGTACAGCAGCGTAACTACAAAAACTAATCATTCCTAAATTTGTAAGCAATGGACAAAAATATAAGTTTTACATTGAAGGTATGGCGTCAGAGAGGTCCTAAGGCCAAAGGTGCTTTCGAGACCTATCAGATGAAGGATATTCCGGGCGATACCTCTTTCCTCGAGATGCTTGATATTCTTAACGAGCAGTTGGTAAACGAGAATAAAGAACCGGTTGTGTTCGACCACGACTGCCGCGAGGGTATTTGCGGTATGTGTTCACTCTATGTGAACGGTCATCCTCACGGCCCTGCAACAGGTGCAACAACTTGTCAGCTCTATATGCGCCGTTTCAAGGATGGTGATGTTATCACCGTTGAGCCTTGGCGTTCTGCCGGTTTCCCTGTAATCCGCGACCTTATGGTTGATCGTACAGCGTTCGACAAGATTCAGCAGGCCGGTGGTTATGTATCAATCAACACCGGCGGTATGCCCGATGCTAATGCAATTCCCATTGGTAAGGACATTGCCGAGGAGGCTATGGATGCAGCAGCTTGTATCGGTTGCGGTGCCTGTGTTGCAGCTTGTAAGAATGGTTCGGCAATGTTGTTCGTTTCGGCAAAGGTTAGCCAGTTTGCTCTGCTTCCCCAGGGTCAGGTTGAGGCTAAGAAGCGCGTTAAGGCTATGGTTGCCAAGATGGATGAACTTGGTTTTGGTAACTGTACCAACACACGTGCCTGTGAGGCCGAGTGTCCCAAGTGCGTCTCTATCAGCAACATCGCACGTTTGAACCGTGAGTTCATCAAGGCGAAGTTGAAGGACTGATAAATAGTCTTGAAACATATTATTTAGCAGGCGCGGCAATTTGCCGCGCCTGCTTTTTTTGGCTTTAGAATAAGTTGTGAAAATTTGTCTGTGATGTTTAAAAGCTTTACATTCGTGAAGCGTATGATTTAACCTCTAAGGCTATGAAAAGGAGACTCCTTGCTACAATTCTTCTGCTTCTCTTATGCAGTGCTTTGCGTGCCCAATCTTGTGCAGTAAATGGCCACGATTATGTAGACCTTGGTTTGCCCAGCGGGGTTTTGTGGGCAACGTGCAATGTAGGTGCCGATGCACCCGAGGAGTTCGGCAACTATTATTCCTGGGGAGAGTGCAGGAGAAAGATAATATATGATATTGATTCCTATAACACGGCTTGCCGAGATATTGATAAATCTATTTCAGGCAATAAAAAGTATGATGTTGCACGCAGAAGGTGGGGCGCACCGTGGTGCATACCCACAAAGAGGGATTTTGAGGAGCTGGATAGCTTGTGCAACTGGGAGTGGATGGCTGTGAAAGGAATAAAAGGCTACAAAGTTACCGGCCGCAATGGAAACAGTATATTCCTTCCCGCAGCCGGTGGGTGTGTCAATGATTCAATCTATGCAGCAGGTGTCGAAGGTAATTATTGGAGTGCTACTCCTGATAGTCTTGATACCAACCTTTCCCATTTCTTCTACCTCAACAGTAATTATGTGATAATGTACTGTTACTATAAGATAGTGGGATTGACGGTGAGGCCGGTTATGAAGCAGTGAATATGTTGATAACCGTTACTTGCCGTCTCTTAGCACAATAAGTCCTTCAGGGCCCATATTGAAAAGCAAGTCTATGATGCTCAGGTTGGGTATAAAGCCGTTTCGTTGAGAGAAGACTTGATAGTAGGGCTTTGTGCAGCTTTCAATTTCTGCAAGCGTTCTTGGCTCGGCTATGTAGCGCGTGTCGGTCGTTGCTAAAAGCACCTCTTTATCTGTAATTTCAGAGAGTAGTTCCACCTTGCGCTCAAGCCCTAAAAGCTCGCACACCACGCTGTGCAAACGCATATTGAAATCTATGAGAAATCCGTCCCGTTCCTCATAGAACAGGGCAAAATCGTCGGCATAATATTCAAAGAAAGGGCTTTTGCGATAGGCACTCACAAGGGCGTTCCAGTGTTGGTGTCTCCAGTTGCCGTGTTCGCTTATACGTATGTCGCGCATAGGGATGCTGCGGCCGTTGTGCATCACCGGTATTGTTAGGGTTTGTGCACCGTTTTCGGTGGCTATTGTTGTGCGGTTGCGCAGTGTCTGTTTTACAAATGGTGCTATGTCGTCAATAACAAGCCTGTCGGCCTTGTAGAGCCCGGTGTAGAGCGGCAAGGCTGCAAGGTATAACGGGTGTGATATTATGCTTGCCATTGCTGTTTCTTAGTCAAAACTGCTTACACTTCTAAACATTCTGTTCCAACGTATCTTGTTCTGGAACAAGGGGCGGTCCTTGTCGAGGGATAACCACACATACATCGCCTTGCCAACAATGTGGTCCTCGGGAACGAAGCCCCAGCTGCGCGAGTCGGCGCTGTTGTGGCGGTTGTCGCCCATCATCCAGTAGTAGTCCATCTTGAAGGTGTAGCTATCTGTTGGCTTGCCGTTGATGTAGAACTTGTTATCCTTTATCTCAAGGGTGTTGCCTTCGTATGCAACTATGGGGCGTTCATAGATAGCTATGTTCTGGGGTGTGAGCTTAATGGTCTCTCCTCTTTTGGGAACCCACACCGGGCCATAATTGTCCACAGTCCAACCGGTGTTGCCGTTCTGTGGGTAGATGCCTTGTGTGTAATTTTGGCTTGCTATTGAGATGTTCTTGCACAAACGGCTGTTGGCCTTTAGCTTTTTGTAGCTGTCGTTTGTGAGAGGCAGCTCTCCTGCAAGCACCGACCAATTGCTGCGTCTTAGGCTATCGAGGTAGCTGTGGCTTATGCCCAGCGTTGCGCGTATTGTCTCATTGATTTGTTGAGGGCGTACAACCTGCAGGTTCTGCAGGTCCTCTTTGCTTATCCCCAGCTCGCGGCGCTGCTCCTCGGTGAGCGGGCGTGTGAGCACCACGTTGTAATTGAATTGGGCATTAAGAGGAAGGGGCATATTGCTGCCGTTGAGGTATATCTCCCTCTCTTTTATCTCCAATGTCTCGCCGGGAAGGGCAATGCAGCGCTTCACATAGTTCTCGCGGCGATCAACCGGGCGGTGCAGTATCTCCCCAAACTCGTCGGGGTGCTCTTGGATGTATCTGAAGCCATCGTTGTAGTACTTCTCATAGAGTGCGTGCGCTTGCAATGGAGGCAGTGTATCGACACTGTTTCTATCATTGTTCAGCTCGCGTCCAATGCTGTAGCAGTATGTATGCAGGTCTATCACTGCCGGGTTGGTGGTTGCGATGTCTCCGGCGGGATAGTTGAACACAACTATGTCTCCGCGTTCTATCTGCTCAAGTCCTGCAACGCGCTCATAGTCCCATTGCAGGGCGTCGATGTAGCTTTTGCAGCCCAGCACGGGCATTGTGTGCTGTGTCAGCGGCATACTCAATGGAGTTTGTGGCTTGCGCGGGCCATAGTTTACCTTGCTCACAAAGAGGTAGTCGCCAACAAGAAGCGATTTTTCGAGCGAGGATGTGGGGATTACATAGTTTTGGAAGATGAATGTGTGCACAAAGTAAACGGCAATCAATGCGAACACAATGGCGTCTACCCAGCTCATTACTGTGCGGGCTGTCTTGCTCTTTAGGTTTTTCCACCATTTCCAGGGTATTATGCGGGTGATGTAGCAGTCTACTATAAATGGAATGACAATGATGCCCATCCAACTTTTTACCCAAACGAGAAAAAGTATGTACAGCACAAGAGCGATGCACGTTTTTACTATATCCTTGCGCGATGGTTTTATACTTTTTCCAAATAATCTAAACTCCATTATGTGCTCTTTTGAATGAGTTTATAAAAAACGGTTGTTTATATCAGAAGTTGAGGAGGTCTTGCATACACAACAGGCCGCTGTGTTCCTTGGTGTATTCTGCCGCAAGTACAGCGCCCAGGGCAAAACCACTGCGATTGTGAGCATCGTGTGTGATTGTTATTGTATCTTCGAACGAGTCGTATGTTATTGTGTGAATTCCGGGTACTTCATCGCGGCGTATTGCGTCAATCTTAATTTCGGTAGCCTTGGGAGCAGTGCCCTTGGTTACTGTGCCGTCGGGGTTGGTGAGGTCTCCCATCACCCAGCTGAACTTGTGGCCGATATTCTCAAGAATACCCTCGGCAAGGGTTATGGCTGTGCCGCTTGGGGCATCGAGCTTATGGATGTGGTGAGTCTCTTCAATACCAACCCTGTAGTTGTCGAAGCGGCTCATTATTTTTGCGAGATAGCGGTTCACTGCTGCGAATATTGCAACGCCAAGGCTGAAATTGCTTGACCAGAAGAGTGTCTTGCCCTCCTTCTCGCACTTCTCGCGCATCTCGCTCTCGTGTTGCTGATACCAGCCTGTGCTGCCGCTGACAACCTTCACGCCGGCCTCCATAGCGGCAATGCAATTGCCGAAAGCAACGTGCGGTGCGGTAAATTCAATGGCAACATCGGCGCTTGCAAAAGCCTCGCCTTTTATGTCATCGTGGTTGTGAACGTCTATGATTGATACAATTTCGTGTCCTCTCTCAAGGGCAATGCGCTCAATCTCCTTGCCCATCTTTCCGTAACCTATAAGTGCTATCTTCATTTCAATAATGTATTTCAAGATGCGAAGATAAGTAAAAATTTACTTATACTCCCCAATTTAAGTATAAATAACAAAAAGAGAAAGATTGTGAGTGTGCTTCTTTTCAATGCTGGCTTTTCAGGAACTTTTTTGCAAGCCATTTGCGCAGTGGCTCATCATAGAGTTTCAAGCACAGTAGGGCAAGCACAATGCTTGCTGCAACAACCAATGTGGCAATGCCTGCTGTCTCTCCAAGGGTGTAGCGTTGCTGTTCTATTAGCCATTTGTAGAAGATGTACATCAAAGGATAGTGTACTATGTAGAGAGGGTAGGAGATTTCGCCAAGGATGTTGTTTATCTTTGCGGTCTTTCCGCTTGTGCTGCCACTTGCCGCCATCCACACAATGAGAGGAAACACGCCGGCTATGCATATTACCTCATAGCTGCAATTGACCTTTCCAAAATTGGGGAGTGCAAACAGAATGATGAGCAGGGCGCTGCATATCCAAAAAGCGCCTTTTATTTTGCGTGGTTTAAAGCGGCGTGCACACAGCATACCCATTGTGAAGGGGAATAACATTCTAAGCAATCCTCCCAAGAAGTTAACCTCATCAATAGTCCAGCCTATTCCCACCATACCATAGCCCGACACGTCGAAAATGAAGAAACAGGAGTGTGCAAGGCCCAGTAGCAGAGTGAGCACTCCAAGCGCCCAAGTGGGCAGGCGACGTATGAATAGCGCATAGAGAATGTTGCCGATGTATTCGAAGAAAAGCGACCAGGTGGGGCCATTGAGCGGGAACATCTCGCCGTTGCCTCGCACCTCGTGTGGTGCTCCCGGCAGGGCCGGTATCATAAACATTGTAAGCAGCATTGCGGTCATCACCCATCCGGTTGGTGCGGTGCTGCCGTCCCACTTCTCAAAACCTGTTGCAGCAAAGGCAATGGTGCCTATAATTGCTCCCATCACAACCATAGGGTGCAGGCGTATGAGTCGGCGCTTGAAGAATTCTCCGGTTGTCATACTGTCCCAGCGATTGTCATAGGCGTAGCTTATTACAAATCCCGATAATACGAAAAAGAAATCAACGGCAATGTGTCCGTGGTTGAGGGTGGTGATAGCTCCACTGCCGGCACCGTTTGTCAGCTCGGCAAACGAAAAGCCTTCAAAAATGTGGTAAAATACAACCAATATTGCAGCCACACCGCGCAGGCCGTCAAGCAGTTCGTAGTGTGGCTTTGAATCGGCAAAAACAGCCGATGAAATTGTTCTTTTTTGCATTTTGTGTTTGTGCTTGATTTGTGTTATGTGGCAAATATAGCGTTTTTTTTGTTTTGCTACCGTCTCCTGTAGTCGTTAAAATTAGTCTATATGCGCGCGATGTTTTAAAAATAAATGATTACTTTTGTAATTTGTAGCCAATGTGCTGCTTTATCAATGAAAAAGAATGAATCAAAAACATAAAAACAGATGGAAAAGAAATTTAAAAGAACACTTGTTACATCGGCCCTGCCTTATGCAAACGGCCCTGTACACATTGGCCACCTTGCAGGTGTGTATGTGCCTGCTGATATCTATGTGCGTTATCTCAGGCTCAAGGGCGAGGATGTGCTTTTCATCGGCGGTAGCGATGAGCACGGTGTGCCCGTTACCATACGTGCCAAGAAGGAGGGTATTACAACACAGGAGGTTGTAGACCGCTATCACAACATAATTAAAGAGTCGTTCGAGGGCTTTGGCATATCGTTCGATGTCTATTCACGCACAACATCGCAGACTCACCGCGAACTGGCGTCGGACTTTTTCCGTAAACTTTATGATGACGGCAAGTTTGTTGAGATGGAGAGCGAGCAGTATTATGACGAGGGCGAACAGCAGTTCCTCACCGACCGCAACATCCGTGGCGAATGTCCCCGTTGCCACGCCGCCGATGCTTATGGCGACCAGTGTGAGAAGTGTGGTGCTACTCTCTCACCCGATGAACTCATTAACCCCTATAATGCCGATTCGGGCAACAAACTTGTGAAACGCAAGACAAAGCATTGGTATCTTCCGCTCGATGCCTATCAGCCCTGGCTCGAGCAGTGGATTCTCAACGACCATAAGGAGTGGCGCAGCAATGTATATGGCCAGTGCAAGAGTTGGCTCGATACCGGCTTGAAACCTCGCGCCGTTACCCGAGACCTCAATTGGGGTATTCCCGTTCCGGTAGAGGGTGCCGAGGGTAAGGTGCTCTATGTGTGGTTCGATGCCCCCATAGGCTACATAAGCAACACCAAGGAACTGCTGCCCGACACTTGGGAACAGTGGTGGAAGAGTGAAGATACACGTCTTGTGCACTTCATCGGCAAGGATAATATTGTGTTCCACTGCATTGTGTTCCCCTCAATGCTTAAGGCGCACGGCGACTACATTCTCCCCGACAATGTGCCCAGCAATGAGTTCCTCAATCTTGAAGATGATAAGATTTCAACATCGCGCAACTGGGCTGTGTGGCTCAATGAGTATCTCGTTGATTTTCCCGGCAAGCAGGATGTGTTGCGCTACGTGCTCACAGCCAATGCTCCCGAGACCAAGGATAACAACTTCACTTGGAAGGATTTCCAGGCGCGTAACAACAACGAGCTTGTGGCGGTTTATGGAAACTTTGTGAATCGCGCTCTTGTGCTCACAAAGAAGTATTTTGATGGAAAAGTGCCTGCTTGCGGAGAACTCACCGACTATGACAAGGCAACAGTGGCCGAGTTTGTCGATGTGAAGAGCAAGGTTGAGAATCTGCTCGACCAGTATAAGTTCCGCGAGGCGCAGAAAGAGGCTATGGAACTTGCCCGCATCGGTAACCGCTATCTGGCCGAGACAGAGCCCTGGAAACTCGCAAAGACAGATATGCAGCGCGTGGCTACAATATTGAACCTTTCGTTGCAGCTTGTTGCCAACCTCTCGATAGTGTTTGAGCCTTTCCTTCCCTTCAGCAGCAAGAAACTGCGTGAGATGCTCAACCTCTCATCATTCGAGTGGACAAGTCTTGGCAGCACATCATTGCTTGCCGAGGGACACGAACTTGGCGAGGTGGGCCTCCTGTTCGAGAAAATTGAGGATGATGTGATACAGGCACAGCTTGACCGTCTTGAGAGAATCAAGAAGGAGAATGAGGCTGCCAACTACAAGGCCAACCCTGTTCGTCCCGAGTGTACATTCGATGATTTCCTCAAGCTCGACCTTCGCGTTGGTACTGTGCTCGAGTGTACCAAGGTACCCAAGGCCGACAAGTTGCTGCAATTCAAGATTGATGACGGGCTTGAGACACGCACTATCCTTTCGGGTATAGCAAAACATTTTAATCCCGAGGAGCTTGTGGGCAAGCAGGTGTGCTTTATTGCAAACCTGCCGCCGCGTACAATGCGCGGAATAGTGAGCGAGGGTATGATTCTCAGTGCCGAGGATAACGAGGGCAAGCTTTCACTGCTCACCGTTACTCCGGCAGCGAAGCCCGGTAGTGAGATAAAGTAAAGCCAATTCACAAAGTGCCGGATAGCGTGGTTAAGGACAACACTGGACACAATTTGAAACAAACCGTTGCAAAGGGTATGCTTTGGGGTGGTTTGAGCAACACTGTGTGCCAGTTGTTGAGCCTTCTGTTTGGCGTCTATTTGGCGCGTGTGCTCTCGCCCGATGACTATGGCCCCATAGGTATGCTTGCCATCTTCTCGGCTGTAGCAGGCTCGTTGCAGGATAGTGGCTTTGTTTCGGCAATAGCCAATCGCAAAAGCGTAACACACGACGACTACAATGCTGTCTTTTGGTTCAATATCATCATCTCGTTGCTGATGTATGCGGGGCTTTATGCCTGTGCGCCAATGATTGCGGCTTTTTTCAATGAGCCGGTGCTGGTGGGGCTGTCAAGGTATAATTTCCTGGGCTTTGTGGTGGCCGGCTTTGGTATTGCGCCGTCGGCCTATCTGTTCCGCGAGCTCAAGGTCAAGCAAAAGTCCATTGCACTGATGTTGTCTATAAGCATCTCCGGTGTAACGGGCATTGTGCTTGCTCTCAACGGCTACTCCTATTGGGGTATAGCCACACAGAGTATTGTGTATGTGCTTGTGCGCACTGTGGTGTGTTGGTATTTTACCCCTTGGCGTCCAAGTCTCAAGGTTAATTTTGCGCCATTACGCTATCTTTTTGCTTTCAGCTATCGCCTGCTGATAACAAACCTCTTCCAGCGTTTCAACTGGAATGTTTTTTCGTTCATACTGGGAAAATATTACAGTCGCAGTGATGTGGGTAACTACACAAAGGCAGCCGAGTGGTTTAATATGGGTGGCGAGGTGGTCAATGGAATGGTCAATGCCGTTGCGCAGCCTGTGCTGGCCAAGGTGGGCGATGACAGTGGGCGTCAGCTGCGCGTTTTCCGCAAAATGTTGCGCTTCACATCGTTTGTGGCCTTTCCTTTGATGCTTGGCCTGTCGTTGGTGTCGAAGGAGTTGATTACGGTTGTTATAACCGATAAATGGATAGAGAGTGCTGTTATGTTGCAAGTGTTGGCTGTGTGGGGCGCCTTTATGCCCGTGCAGTCTATGCTCACCAATCTTCTTGTGAGCCGTGGCAGGGCGGTGGTCTTTATGTGGTGCACCATTGTGCAGGGAGTGCTGACGCTGTTGATGCTGTTATTGCTTCACCCCTATGGCATAAAGAGTATGCTTGTGGCCTATTGCATTTTCAATGCAGCCTGGCTTCTTGTTTGGCAGCACTTTGTGAAGAAGGAGATAAGCCTTGAACTTCCAATGTTCCTTCGCGACGTGTTGCCTTATATGCTGCAGGCTGCAGCAGTGATGGTTGTAACGCATTATATCACGCTGTCGATAGACAATGTTTATCTGTTGCTTGGTGCAAGGGTTGCCGTTGCTGCACTCCTTTATGTGGGGGTGGGCCTTGTGCTGCGCAGCGAGGAGTTGAAGGAGATTATATGCTTTCTGTTAAAACGTAAAATAGAGGCCTGATGAAGAAAATTCTGTATGACAACCAAATGTTCACCTTCCAGCGTTTTGGCGGTGTTACAAGGTATTTTGCCGACCTCATCTACAACCTTCCGGCTGAAGAGTTCACAGCCGATGTGCCTATGAAGTATTGCGAGAATCACTATGTTACCCAAACCTACGGCAACAAATATACGCAACTCGCTTTCCCGCATAACTACCGCATAAAACGTCGCCTCTATTCACTTGTGAATGACAGGGTGGCTCTTCGTGCTGTAAAGAGTGGCGATTATGACATCTTCCACCCCACATACTTCAGTCCCTACTTTCTTAATCACGTCAAGGAGAGGCAGAAACCGTTTGTGCTCACTATTCACGATATGACATTTGAGCGTTATCCTCAGGATGTGCTCATTTATGACCGCACAATTCCACACAAGAAACGCCTGGTAGCTGAAGCAGACCACATAATTGCTGTGAGTGAGAATACCAAGCGCGATATTGTGGAGCTGCTTGGTACCGACCCCTCGAAGATTACTGTGGTGCATCACGGCTATAGGCCGGTGGTGAAGCCATCTGCGCAACTGTTTGATAGGTATGTGCTTTATGTGGGCGAGCGCAAGGGGTATAAGAATTTTCTTCCTTGGCTCTCGGCCATACGCCCCATCTTCAATCTCGACCCTTTGCTCAAGATTGTGTGCACGGGCAATCCCTTTTCAAGTTCCGAGATGAAACTCTTTGCACGGTGGAACATTGCCGATAGGCTTGTGCATATATCGGCCAATGATGCCCAAATGGCATCGCTCTATCGCCACGCGCTTTGCTTTGTGTTCCCGTCGCACTACGAGGGTTTCGGAATTCCAATTCTTGAGGCTTTTGCCAATAACTGCCCTGTGTGTCTAAGCAATGCAAGTTGTTTCCCCGAGGTGGCCGAAGATGCTGCTCTCTTCTTTAATCCCGCTGATGCCCAATCAATGCACGATGCTCTAAAGGAGATGCTTGTCAGTCCCTCCCTTTGCGATGAGTTAAGGCGAAAGGGCGCAAAGCGCAGCGGGGAGTTCTCGCTTGAACGTATGGTGGAGAACACCTGCAACGTATACAGGAAACTTTAATCTCTTTCTTCTCCAATGAAACTGAACCGTTCTGAAATATCGCGTCTGTGGCCCATTGCCCGCCGTCGTGCAGGGGAGTGGCTCGTGAGGGTGGTGCAGAGGCTCTTTGTGCCCGAAAGGCTTGTTAAGGATGTTTTTGCTACAAGGCGTGAACGCAAGGCGCTGCTCTGTTATTTGCCCGAGGCGTTCAAGGGCGGCAGTTTACCCAAATATCACTCCAACCTGACCGAATGTTATTCGGCTGCCAAGGCTCTTGACCGCCTTGGGTACAGTGTGGACTGTGCATCGCGTGGCAAGAGTGGGATTGATTATTGCAGTTACGATGTTGTTATGGGTATTAACTCTCCATCGTTTGCCGCATCGTTTGCCGCAGTCGGCAAAAAGGCGCCTCTTCGGGTGTTCTACTCGGTGGGTGCCCACACTTTCTACAATTTTCGCGCTACTGCCGAGCGCAACAGGGAATTTTTTAAGAGGCACGGCCGTTGGTTGCTCAACTCCTGCCACTATGTGCCCGGCAATGGAATGAACTATTATATGTCGCAGTTGAGTGATGCGGTAATTTCGTTGGGAGATGATTTTCTGCTGCAGCAAGCTGCTGCCGAGGGTGAAGATACTTCCCGTGTGTATAAACTTAGTGCCTTCCATTTTAAGGTTGCCGCTCCGTGCCCCGAGAAGGATTTTTCCGTTTGCCGCAACAGTTTGCTGTGGTTTGGCAGTTCGGGTATGTTGCACAAGGGGTTGGATATTGCCATTGATTTTGTGCTTGAGCATCCCGAATTTACACTGCATATATGTGGCGGAAGCCGTCAGGAGAGTGCCTTCTGGGACTATTATATGCCCAAGATAAAGAGCGCCGGCAACATTGTGATGCACGGCTTTGTGGATATTGATTCGCCCAAGTTTGCAGCTGTGTTGAATGGCTGTGGTGTGCTGGTAAATCCCTCGTTGAGCGAGAGTGGTGCAGTGGCTGTGCTTAATGTGCTGGGTAACGGTGCGTTGCTGCCTGTCTATAGCAAGGGCACGGGGTTAAATCTTTCGGCTGTGGGTGTTGAGGTTGATAATGTTGATTATGATAGTTTCAGCAATGCTCTCTCGGCGTTGGCGTTGCTATCAACCGAGGAGATTGCCCGCAAGGCGTGGGATGCGCACAGATTGGTGTCGCAGCAATATACCCTTGAGAGATACGAGGAGGGAATGTATAACCATTTGAAAGAGATAATCGAAAAATCGTTGATATAATGAATAAAGTGGAACTTTGGAAGAAATTTGATTGGAAGGGTGTTGTGCCGCATATTGTTGCGGTGCTGGTGTTCCTTCTGCTCACACTGACCTATTTCAGCCCTGTGCTTCAGGGAAAGGATATTAAACAGGATGATGCCATAGGCTCAATGGGTTGGGGAAAGGATGCTCGTGATTATCACGACAAGACCGGAGAGTATAGCTATTGGTCGAACTCTATGTTCTCGGGGATGCCCTGTAACTACACCTTCTCGCCTCAGCCTGTCAATGTGTTCAAGCCGTTGGGCCAGGTGGTTACATTGAATGTGTTTGGTGCCTCCTATAGGCACATAGGTTGCATTTTTGCCACATTCATCGGCTGTTATCTGTTGTTGTTGGCATTGGGCTGCAAGTCGTGGCTAAGCATTGCGGGCTCCATTGTCTATACGCTTGGCTCCTATAACTTCATAATAATTGACGCCGGGCATATGAACAAGAGTCTTGTTATTGCCACTATGGCGCCCGTTATTGGCGGCATTGTGCTGTGCTACAAGCGAAAACTGCTTGCGGGTTCGCTGCTGACACTGCTTTTTGCCGGTTTGAACATATATTGGAGTCATCAGCAGGTGAGCTATTATCTGTTGCTTATGGCTGTGATAATAGCTGTTGTCTATTTTGTGTACGCGTGGCGCGAAAAGTGGCTGAAATACTATTTTAAGGCCACCGGTGTGCTTGCTGTGGTGGCGTTGCTTGCTGCAGCTCCTGCGGTGGGTATTCTGCTGCCCACAAGCGACTATGCAAAGTCTTCTATGCGTGGAGGCTCTGAGCTGAATGTTGCAAATGGAGAGAAATCATCGGGTCTTGATATTGACTATGCCTTTGCTTGGAGTTATGGCAAGGCCGAGAGTCTTACCTTGCTTGTGCCCAATCTCTATGGTTCTGCTTCGGGAGTGAGGCCGGGCAGCGAGTTTCATAGGTACCTCTCCGATAATTTTGATAATTTGCGCTACGATGTCTTTAACGCTTGGAACAGGGAATTTACAAAGTCCTATGCTGCGCAGCTCTCTTCTATGAACCCCGGCGTTACAACGGGCGAGGCGATGCAGTATATTGCAAAAAGTCCCGAAATGGCGGAACTTCGTTCACAAATTCAGAGCCAGGCGGCCTACTATGCAAACAGCTTTGAACACACACTCTCTACCTATTGGGGAGAGCAGCCCGGCACCTCGGGGCCTGTCTATGCGGGTGCAATAGTCTGTTTCCTCTTTGTGCTTGGATTGATGATTGTGCGTGGCCCCGAAAAGTGGTGGCTGCTTGGTGCTACAATATTCTCGCTTGTGCTTGCGTGGGGAAGTAATCTGCCCGGTGTGAACGGTTTTCTCTTTGAGCATTTGCCTCTCTACAACAAGTTCCGCGCACCTTCGATGGCGTTGGTGGTAACAACACTTGCAATGTGTTCACTTGCTGTGCTTGCAGTGAAGCGTTTTATGGAGCTTGCCAAGGGTGGCGACAGCGAGGCGCAGCAATCCTTAAGGGCGCTGCTTGTGGCCTGTGGCATAACAGCCGGCATTGCACTGCTGTTGGCCATTATGCCCGATAGTTTCTTCAGCTTTAAATCATCGGCTGATGCTGTTGTGGAGAAGGTGCCGCAGCTCTACAGCAGATTGCTCGATGAGCGCAGGGCGATGTTCGTGTCCGATGCGTGGCGCTCCTTCGGCTTCATTATTGCTGCAGCAGTGCTTCTCTATACCTACAAGCGTTTTAGCTACAAGCCTCTGCTTTTTGTGGCTGCACTCGGTCTTCTTTTTATCTTTGATATGTGGCCCGTTTGCAAACGCTATGTTAATGATGACAAGTTTATGCCCAAGAAGGAGACCACAGCAATACGCGATACTGCTGTAGATAGGGAGGTTAGAAAGATGGCCGGCGATGATGTGCACTACCGTGTCTTTAACCAAACCGACCCCAACGGCCCCTTCAACGAGGCGTTCACCTCCTATAAGCATAGCTCTATCGGAGGCTACAGTCCGGCAAAGCTTGCCCGTTATCAGGATATAATAAGCAAATATCTTGGACAGGGCAATATGAATGTAATATCAATGCTCAATACCCGTTTTATAATTACACCTGACGGGGTTGAAGAGAATTACAATGCTTTTGGCAACTGTTGGCTGGTCGATAGTGTGGAGTGGGTAGACGGCGCTGCCGAGGAGATTGCTGCAATAGAGAACATAAACAAAAGGGTGGCTTATGTAGACAAGCAATGGTTTAATGATGTTAAGAGTGCCGGCCTCTACAACAACAGCGTGCCCGGCACAATAGAAATGACCGAATATCGCAATCCCGGCAACATTGTATACAGGAGCAATTGCGCTGCACCAAAGCTTGCTCTTTTCTCCGAGGTCTACTACAAGACCTGGAAGGCATATATTGACGGCAAGGAGGTTGCTCCCATACGTGCCAACTATGTGTTGCGTGCCCTGCCTTTGCCTGCCGGTGAACACGTGGTGGAGTTCAAGTGTGTGGATGAGCTGATGATAAAGAGCCACAAGTGGTCGCTCTATATGTCTATCCTTGTGGGAATTGTCATTGTTGTTCTTGCAGGCTATGGAGTATACCGCAAAATAGAAAGGAAAGGATAAAGAACTATGGCACTGAAACCGAAATTCTCCATAATAACAGTTACCTACAATGCGGCAGGCGTGGTGGGGCCCACTTTGCAGAGCGTGAAGGCTCAAACATATACCAACTACGAATATCTGCTGATTGACGGAGGCTCCAAGGACGACACTGTTGGGATTGCCAAGGCGAGCGGCATCTCTTTCGCTCAAATTGTGAGCGAGAGAGACAATGGTATATATGATGCAATGAACAAGGGCATTGCGCTTGCAACCGGCGACTATCTGTGCTTTTTGAATGCCGGGGACACATTCCACTCTCCCGATACCCTGCAGGTTATTGTGGATGCCATTGCGGGTGAAAAGGAGTTGCCTCACGTTCTCTATGGAGAGACTGCCGAGGTGGATGAGGCCCGCGAGTTTGTGCGTATGCGCCGCCACAAGGCACCTAAGGAGCTCAACTGGCGCAGCTTCAGGTGGGGAATGATGGTTTGCCACCAGGCTTTCTATGCAAGGCGTGATATCGTGCCTGTGTATGACCTTAGATATCGATTATCGAGCGATGTCGATTGGTGTATAAAGGTGATGAAGCGGGCAACAAAGCTTGTAAATGTCAATGCGACAGTGGTTGATTATTTGCAGAATGGTCTCTCCTTGCAGCATCATCGTGCTTCATTGAAGGAGCGTTTTTGGATAATGAGTAACCACTATGGGTTTTTGCCCACCGTTGTAAGGCACTTGTGGTTTGTGGTGCGCGCAGCAATAAGAAAATAGTATGAACTTATAATAATAACCGTTATGTTTTCAAAAGAGACTTATATTGCGCGTCGTAAGGCGCTGAAAGAGAAGATGGGCAGCGGTCTGTTGCTTTTCTTGGGTAATAACCTCACCGGAATGAACTATGCCGACAATGCGTATCATTTCCGTCAGGATTCAACATTCCTCTACTACTTTGCATCGGATTATGAGGGATTGGCGGCTGTCATAGATATTGACAATGACAAGGAGATAATCTTTGGTAACGAGCTCACGATTGATGATATTGTGTGGACAGGCGTGCAGCCTACCATCAAGGAGAAGTGCGAGCGCGTGGGCATTGAACTCACACGTCCTATGGCCGACCTTGCTGCCTACATCAAAGAGGCGCAGGCTAAGGGACAGGCAATACATTTCCTTCCACCCTATCGTGGCGAGCACCAGGTGTGGTTGCAGGAGCTGCTGGGCATAAATCCTGCCGAGCAGGCTGCAAAAGCTTCGCTCTCATTTATCAAGGCTGTGATTGCACAGCGAAATTACAAGAGCGAGGAGGAAATTGCGCAGATTGAGGAGGCTGTTAATGTCTCTGTCGATATGCATTGTGTCGCTATGCGTGCAGTGTGTCCCGGTACCACAGAGGCCGAGATTGTGGCTGTTGTGCAGGCCGAGGCCCAGAAACACAACTTTGGTCTCTCTTTTCCTGTGATCGCCACCATTAATGGACAGACACTCCACAATCACGCCTATGGTACAACTCCTTTGAAGGATGGCCAGATGTTCCTGCTTGATACCGGTTGCGAGAATGCAATGCACTATGCCGGCGACCTCACCTCTACAATACCCGTGGGCAAGCAATTCACCGAGCAGCAGCGCACTGTGTGCAACATTTTGCGCCGTGCCCACCTCACTGCAACATCAAATCTGCGCCCCGGCATAGAGTATCGCGAGGTACACAAGCTGGTGCTCACAGAGATTGCAAAGGGTATGATTGACCTTGGCCTTATGAAGGGCGACCCTGTTGAGGCTACCATTGCCGGCGCAACCTGTATGTTTATGCCTCACGGCCTTGGTCATATGATGGGTCTTGATGTTCACGATATGGAGAATTTGGGTGAAGTTTATGTTGGCTACGAAGAGGGACGTTCCAAGAGTCCTCTGTTTGGCTGGAAGTCTTTGCGCCTTGCCAAGGCGCTTGAGCCGGGCTTTGTGTTCACCGTTGAGCCAGGTATCTACTTCATCCCCGACCTCATTGACAAATGGCGCGCCGAGAAGCAGTTTACGGACTTCATCTGTTATGATAAGCTCGAGAATTGGAAGAGCTTTGGCGGTATGCGTGGCGAGGAGGATTACTATGTGTTCGAGGGTGGTGCCCGCCGTCTTGGTAAGTACAAGCCAATGTCGCCCGAGGAGATTGAGGCCGAGCACAACAAATAAAAAACGGCAGGTACATATTTTGTAGAAAGTATCTTGAAGGAGGCCGGTTGAAAATAGCTCTTTCTTGTCCAACCTCTAAGCAAACGAGGGTGCCCCTTTAATTTTGGGCACCCTCATTTGCTATGTCAGTCTCCCAACCCTTCAAGGTGTTTGAAACGGTTGATGAATAGTTTGCGTTTGTTGCGGGTGGAGAGGTCCGAGTGATAACCCTTGCGCTTCCTGCGCATAAGCTTGTAGATGGCCTTTGATGCAAATGCCACAACAAGAACTCCTACTATTACAATCCAAATATTCATAGTGCGGCTGTTTTAAAGGGTTTAAGAAAGTGCGACACAAGTTGTCGCTGTGCAATGTAGTCAAAAGTTTGCTGAATGCAAAGCGATAGCTGTTTTTTTATTTCTAAACGCTCTTAAAATAATTTTGCAGCGAGAAAAACTTTGTGAAAAAAAACTACGGTTTTTAACATTGCCTTTTGTGCAAAATGGTTATTTTTGCAACTACTATTTCGAAGAAATAAAAATCCAACCAATTATATGATACAGACAGTTGTGAAGCGCGACGGGCGTATTGTCGGCTTTAACGAGGAAAAGATTATTACAGCCATTCGTAAGGCTATGCTCCACACCGAAAAGGGTGAGGATATGTCGCTCATTCGTCAGATAGCCGACCACATTTCGTTCCGTGGCGATGCGCAGATGACAGTGGAGGCCATACAGGATATGGTGGAGCTTGAGTTGATGAAGAGTAGCCGCAAGGATGTGGCCAAGAAGTATATCTCCTATCGCAACCAGCGCCGCATTGCCCGCAAGGCCAAGACCAGAGATGTCTTCCAGGAGATTATCAACATCCAGTCCAACGATGTTACACGTGAGAATGCCAATATGAACGCCGACACCCCGGCGGGAATGATGATGAAGTTCGCAAGTGAGACAACAAAACCTTTCGTTGATGACTTTCTGTTGAGCGAGGAGGTGGTGGATGCTGTAAGCAATAACTATCTGCATATTCACGACAAGGATTACTATCCCACAAAGAGCCTTACTTGTTGTCAGCATCCGCTCGACAACATTCTTATCAATGGCTTCAATGCCGGACACGGTGAATCGCGTCCTGCAAAGCGCATTGAGACAGCAAGCATAATGGCCTGCATCTCACTGGAGACTGCGCAGAACGAGATGCACGGTGGTCAGGCAATTCCTGCATTTGACTTTTATCTTGCGCCCTATGTGAGAACAAGTTTCATTGAAGAGCTAAAGGCTATTGAGGAACTTACAGGCGCAAGCTATGCCCACCTCTATGATAAGGAGGTTGAGGATTATCTGCAGCAGCCTCTTGACTTTTTAAGTGGCGATGAGCGCATAATGCAGCACGCTATGAACAAGACTGTGGCACGTGTGCACCAGGCTATGGAGGCTTTTATACACAATATGAATACCATACACTCACGTGGCGGCAATCAGGTTGTGTTCAGTTCAATCAACTATGGTACCGATACATCGGCCGAGGGTCGTTGCATCATACGTGAGCTGTTGAACAGCACCTATCGCGGTGTGGGCAATGGCGAGACAGCAATTTTCCCCATACAGATTTGGAAAAAGAAACGTGGCGTGAGCTATCTGCCCACAGACCGCAATTACGACCTCTATCAGCTTGCCTGCAAGGTTACAGCGCGTCGTTTCTTCCCCAACTTCCTAAACTTGGATGCTACGTTTAACCAAAGTGAGGAGTGGAGGGCCGATGACCCCAAACGTTATATGCACGAGGTGGCGACAATGGGTTGCCGCACACGTGTGTTCGAGAATCGCTTCGGCCCCAAAACATCTGTGGGCCGCGGTAACCTTTCGTTCTCCACAATAAACATTGTGCGTCTTGCGATAGAGTGTATGGAGGTGCCCAACAAGGAGGAGCGCATATCGCTTTTCTTTGCAAAGCTTGACAGTTTGCTCGATATTGCAGCGCAGCAGTTGCACGAGCGTATGGAGTTCCAAAAGAGTGCCTTTGCAAAGCAGTTCCCGCTGCTTATGTCGGCCCTTTGGGTGGGCTGCGATAAACTGAAGCCTGGTGATACCATTGCTTCTGTAATAAACCAGGGTACTTTGGGTATTGGCTTTATTGGGCTTGCCGAGTGTCTTGTTGCGCTCATTGGACAGCATCACGGCGAGAGTGAGGAGGCGCAGGAACTTGGTTTGCGCATTGTTACATATATGCGCGACCGTGCAAACAGCTTCTCGGAGAAGTATCAGCACAACTACAGCGTGCTTGCGACACCGGCCGAGGGCCTCTCGGGCCGTTTTACACGCGGCGACCGCAAGCGTTATGGCGTGCTGCCCGGCATAACCGACCGCGACTACTACACAAATAGCAATCACGTGCCTGTCTACTACAAGTGCAGTGCCCGACATAAGGCCGAGGTTGAGGCTCCCTACCACGCTCTGACGGGTGGTGGCCACATATTCTATGTAGAGATGGATGGCGATGCAACACACAACCCCGAAGCTATAATGCGCGTGGTTGATATGATGGATGCCTATAATATTGGTTACGGCTCTGTGAACCACAACCGCAACCGTTGCCTCGACTGCGGATTTGAGAACTCGGCAAAGAACCTTGAGGTGTGTCCGAAGTGTGGCAGCAAGAACCTTGACAAGCTGCAGCGCATCACCGGTTATCTTGTGGGAACTACCGACCGCTGGAACAAGGCTAAGCTTTCCGAGTTGAACGACCGAGTGATACACGAATAATATGGCAACTCTCTCTATCCTTGAGATTGTCGAGGATACCACTGTCGATGGTCCCGGTTTTCGCACCACCGTCTATTGCGCAGGTTGCCCCAACCGTTGCCCCGGTTGTCATAATCCCCAGTCGTGGGACATTGCCAACGGCAAAGCGATGGAGGTTGAGGAGGTACTTGAAATTGTACTTGCCGACCCTTTTGCCGATGTTACATTCTCGGGTGGCGACCCTATGTTTCAGCCTGCGGGGTTTGCGGCGTTAGCCCGTGCCATAAAGGAGCGCAGCGCAAAGAATATCTGGTGCTACACAGGCTACCTGTTCGAGGATATTCTGCTTAACGCGCAACAGCGTGAGCTGCTTGAGAGCATTGATGTGCTTGTTGACGGGCGTTTCGTTGAGGCTTTGAAGAGTGAAGAACTGCCTTTCCGTGGCAGCAGCAACCAAAGGATAATAGATGTGAGAAAATCGCTTGAACAGGGCTGTGTGGTTCTGTTTCGCGAATAGGGATATGTCTTTTGCAAACGAGGGTGCCCGGGCACCCTCGTTTGTGAGAAGTTGACTAAAAAGAGCTGTTTTTAGACTTGCGAGTATAACAACAAAAGAGCCTTTTTAGTCAGCTTCATTTATTGTAGTACTATCCTGGTTGTTAATTCTGTCGGAACTTTATCTCAAAGAGATGCTTGCCGTTATTGTATCGATAGCTTATGCCGAAATTGTAGAAATCGGCTATTGACTTAACCAATGCCAATCCCAGGCCTGTGGAGCCGCTTGTGCCGCTTGTGTAGAAGCGGTCGAATATCTTGCTGCTGTCAAGCGGTTGGCTTCCACTGTTGCCAATAGTGAGCTTCCCATTCTCTATGCCGATATCTATCTTGCCGCCCTGCTCTGTGTGCAGAAAGGCATTTTTCAGCAGATTGGTTACAAGGGTGGTGGCAAGCGACTCATCCATTTTGACAATAAATCTTTCGGGCAGCTCTGTGTTGCTTTGAATTCCTTTGTCGGCAAATATGTCGGTGTATATTTCAAGCTCGTTCTTTGCGATGGTTGCAATGTCCACTTCATCTCTGTCGGGGAACTGTCCGTTATCTATCTTTGAGAGCAACAGCAGTGTGCGGTTCAGGCGTGAGAGACGGTGCAACGACTGGCGCATCTTGGTGAGTTCGGTGAACTGTTCCTCGGTGAGCTGCGTGTTGTCAATGAGCCACTCTATGCGTGTGCCCAGGATGGCGAGCGGCGTTTGTAGTTCGTGCGAGGCATTGCCAATGAACTGTTTTTGCCGGCCTATCTGCTCTTCCGCGCGTAGGATTGTGGTACGTGCGGCGTGTGTTAGTTTTTGGAATTCTATTATAGACGTTGTTGTGGGAAGGTTATCCACGCCGTCCCCGGGGCGGTATTTGTCGAGCCACTTAAGCAGTGAGTAGAGTGGGCGCATTGTGTATCTGAACACAAGTGTTGTTGCAAGAAGCACTGTGCCCAAAAGTAAAACGTAGAGTAGTGTGAGGTAGAGTAGCACTGCTCTTATCACATCATTTCTCTCAAAAGTGGGGGTGGAGACTGTGAGTCTGTAGGTTATGCCAAACCTGTCGTTGAAGACCATTGTGAGTGTGCGTGCAGGCTCTGTCTCGCCTTTCTGTGGAATGTACACCTCTCTGTCCTCGAAACTTTTTGAGTGCTCTTGTTGCGGCACTACCTCAATAGAATAGGTGTTGTTGCTGCCGTTGCCGGGAGAGGGTAGCTCATCGCCATCCAATATGCGCTGCACAATGAGTGCAGCATAGTCCTCGAGGCTGTCATCGGTCTCATCATTTATCTCATTGACCATTGCATAGTAGAATATGCCTGCCCACAAAAGCATTATGGGCAGGAGTATGATGGCGAGTCTTTTTGTGAGTCGGTAGATTAGTTTCATTGTTCTTTCTGTTCAGTAAATTTATATCCAAAGCCATAGACGGCCTTAATATTGGTGTCGGCGCCGGCGTCGGCGAGTTTCTTGCGCAAATTTTTTATCTGTGCATAGACAAACTGGAAGTTGTCTACCATATCAATGTGGTCGCCCCACACGGCCTCGGCAAGAACGGCTTTGTCTATGATGTGTCCGGGGCGTTGCATAAAGTAGAGGAGAATATCAAACTCCTTCTTTAGCAGTGCAATGGCGTTGCCTTCAACGGTGGCGTGGCGGCTCTGAAGGTCGAGTGTTATGTTTCCTGCACTCATTGTCTTGTTTACGGCTCCCGCTCCGCGACGCATTACGCTTTTGATGCGTGCCGATAGCTCGGCCATATAAAAGGGCTTGGGCAGGTAGTCGTCGGCACCAAGGTCCAGGCCCTCTATCTTGTCATCAAGTGAATCGCGTGCAGATATTATTATCACCCTCTCGTCGTTGTTGAGTGCTTTTATCTGTTCAAGCAGGCGTAGGCCGTCTCCGTCGGGCAGCATAATGTCGAGCAGAATACAGTCGTAGCTGTATCCTGCAATTTTGTCGCAGGCTTCGAAATATGTTGGTGCAACCTCCACCACATAGCCTTCTCTTGTGAGTGCGCGATGCATAATCTCGCGCAGCGAGTTGTCGTCTTCAATTATCAGCAGTTTCATTTTGTTGTCTTACAGTTACAAGGGAGATGTTTGTGTTGAAAAAAACTTCAAACAGGGGCCTTTTAATCTGATATAAGCTCAAAGTCGAGTTGCTTGCGGTCGAGATTGGCGCGTACAATGCGTATGCGCACCTCGTCGCCTATGGTGAACTTGCGCTTGTGGCGGCGACCGATGATGCAGTAGTTGGCATCGTCGAACTCATAGTAGTCGTCCTCGAGAGTGCGCATCGGTATCATACCCTCGCACTTGTTATCATTTATTTCGGCATATATACCCCACTCGGTAACACCGCTGATTACGGCGTCATACTCCTCGCCAATGTGTTCGCTCATAAATTCCACCTGCTTATACTTTATGCTGGCGCGTTCTGCATTTGCAGCCACCTGTTCCTGGGCCGAGCAGTGCTCGCAGAGGTCCTCATATTTTGACTGGCTCACAGTGCGTGCTCCCTGTGTGAGATAGCGTGTAAGCAGACGATGTACCAAGAGGTCGGGGTAGCGGCGTATGGGGGAGGTGAAGTGGGTATAGTAGCGGAATGCCAGGCCATAGTGCCCTATGTTGCCGGTGGAGTAGCGGGCCTTCTGCATTGTTCTCAATGATATCTGTTCAATGACATTCTGCTCTTTGCTGCCGTGCACCTCCTTGAGCAGGCTGTTGAGGGCATTGGCCGATGTGCTGCGTCCCTGAGCGCTTTTCATCTTATAGCCGAGCTTGGTCACAAACTTGGCAAGCATTGAGAGCTTCTCGGGGTTGGGTTGGTCGTGTATGCGATAGACAAATGTCTTGGGGGTGTTGCCGGGGGCTTTCTGTCCTATCTTTTCGGCTACCGTGCGGTTGGCAAGCAGCATAAACTCCTCGATGAGCTGGTGTGATTCGTTGCTCTCGCTGAAATAGACCGAAAGCGGTTTGCCTTTATCGTCGAGGCGGAAGTGTACCTGTGCTTGCTGGAAGTCGATGGCACCTGCCTGGAAACGCTTTGCGCGCATCTGCTGTGCCAGTTTGTTGAGGGTGGCTATTTCGGCGCTGTATTCGCCCTCGCCCTTCTCTATTATTTCCTGTGCCTCCTCATAGGTGAAGCGGCGGTTGCTCTTTATAACGCCTCGGGTGATCTCAAATTTCTTCACCTCGGCCTTTTCGTTCATTGTGAAGACAACGGAGTAGGTCAGTTTCTCTTCATTAGGGCGCAGTGAACAGAGGAAGTTGCACAGGTGTTCGGGCAACATTGGTATTGTGCGGTCTACAAGATAGATTGATGTGGCTCGTTTGAATGCCTCCTTGTCTATTATGCTGCCTTCGGTAACGTAGTGCGAAACATCGGCAATGTGTACGCCAATTTCCCACACTCCTTCGCCTGCGCTGCATATTGAGAGTGCATCATCGAAGTCCTTGGCATCGGCCGGGTCAATGGTGAAGGTGGTTGTGTTGCGGAAATCGCGACGCAATGCAATCTCCTCTTCTGTTATGTCGGATGGTAATTTGCTTGCTGCCTGCTCAACGGCAATGGGGTAGTTGTATGGGAGTCCATACTCGGCAAGGATGGCGTTCATCTCGGTGTTGTTGTCGCCGCTCTTTCCAAGGATGTCAATTACTTTGCCCACAGGATTTTTGCTGTCCATAGGCCATTCGAGTAGCTTTACAACGGCTTTCTCGCCGTTCTTTCCACCCTTGAGCAAGTCTTTGGGGATGAAAATGTCGTTTGGCATTATGCGGCTCTCGGTGATGAGGAAGGCATAGTGCTTCTCAACGTGAAGCTCGCCCACAAAGGTGTTGTGTGTGCGCTTGATTATTTCTACCACTTCACCTTCGCGCCCGCGTCCGCGCCTGCGTGCAAAGAGTGCTACACGCACAATGTCATCGGTTAGCGCGTGGGCCGAATTGCGTTCGCTTATGAGTATGGGGTCGCTGCCGTCCTCGGGGTAGAATTCGTTGAAACCGTCTTTGTTGCGCGAGAAGGTTCCCACAAGTACCGATACGTTGTTTGCCAGGCGATATCTCCTGAATTCGGGCTCAACAAGGTAGCCGTCGAAAACCATATCATCGAGAACCTGCACACACAGTGTTCTTGCCGATGTGGTTGTGAGACAAAGCTCCCTGAAAATCTCCTTTGGACTTATGAGCTTGCTGTCGTTGCGGTTGAAAAACTCAACAAGCATTTCCACTATAACATTCTTGTTCAGGCGTCCTTTGCCTTTTCCACCTTTCTTTGACATAAGATTTGAGTTTATTTTCGGCTAAATTAGTAATAAAACAGCATATTGCAACAAAGTTGTTTTAAATTCTGCAAAAATGCATCAGCCTGTGTAAATCCCCTCAGAATAGTTTTTATTGATTTTTTCATTGATTTTTTTGAAATTTCAATTTCATTTCAGAATTGGGTATAATCTTTGCAGTGTAAATAGTGCGGATGGCTTTTGAACAGCGTGATATTCGCAAACGTTGAAACATTGAATTATGAATATTAAAAAAAGAAAGATTATGAAAAGGATTTTATTGACATTGGTTGCTATTTTTTCAGTGGGTGTTTTTGTGGCAGTTGCCGACAATGACAAAGTGATAAACAAAAATCAATTGCCGGCTCAGGCGCAGCAGTTTATTAACACTCATTTTGCGGGAGTGGAACTAACGTATGCCAAACAGGAGCGTGATGTTTTTGACCGTTCTTATGAGGTGATGCTAGCCAATGGTGCGAAGCTGGAGTTTACTGCCAATGGTTCTTGGGAAGAGGTTGATTGCCGCTATGGCGAGGTGCCTGCCGATGTTGTTCCGGCTGCTATAAAGAAGTATGTTGATGAGAAATTTGCAGGCGAGAAGGTTATTGGCATTGAGCGTCATCGCAACGAGATTGAGGTGAGATTGTCCAACCGTTTCGAGCTGACTTTCAACAAGGACTACAAGTTGGTTGATATTGACGATTGAAAACCCTTTGGAGTGAACAGCTACTAAAAACCATATACTATCTTAACATTGAAAAGAGCGTGAATGTGTCGCCCGAAGGCTTGTTTATGAATTGAATGGACCACTGCGCGGCGGTGGATATAGGAAAGAGTGTCCAGTTGTGGCACTCTTTTTTTGCAGCTATTGTTGTACTTTTTTTGCTTTTTGGTTGTAAAAGTTTGGTTGTTAGGTAGGTTTTTTCAACTCATTGTGCTAACTTTGTTCATTTGATATACCCAAATGGGTGTGTGGGTGGCAGAGTGTAGGGATATCCTTCTGTTTTTGCCTCTTTTTACGATATTATGATTCCACTATGCAAGTAATAGATTACATAAACTCTTTGTCAAGAACTGCTTTTTCGTTTGAGGTGCTGCCGCCGTTGAAGGGGGCAGGCATCAACGGGCTGTTTGGCAATATTGACAGGCTTATGGAGTTTAATCCCGGCTACATAAACATTACCACGCATCACAGCGAGCCTGTATACAGGAATATGGGTAACGGTATGTTTGCGCTTGGGTCAATACGCCGCAGGCCCGGAACGGTTGCTGTGGCTGCTGCAATACATCATCGCTATGATATCCCTGTGGTGCCGCATATCCTTTGCAATGGATATACGCTGGAGGATACCGAGTATGCACTCATAGATTTGCAACTCTCCGGAATAACAGATATTCTTGTGCTGCGTGGCGATGGCTGCAAAGGTGATGCCAATACCGCTCCTGCAAAATGTGGCAACAAGTATGCTATTGACCTGCAAAGGCAGGTAAACCGTTTTAACGAGGGCTTTTTCGTTGATGGTTCACGTATGAAGGAGTGTGGCAAGAGTTTCTCTTATGGCGTTGCCTGTTACCCCGAAAAGCACGAGGAGGCTCCTAATATGGACACCGATTTGGCCGTGCTCAAGCAGAAGGCCGACGAGGGTGCTGCATACGCCGTTACACAGATGTTCTTCGATAACCGACGTTATTTCGACTTTGTGGAACGTGCGAGGGCTGCCGGCATAACAATTCCCATAATACCGGGTATAAAACCTATGCACCGTGCATCACAGCTCAATGTGCTGCCAAAGACTTTCCACGTGGACCTTCCCGGTGAGCTTGTTGCCGAGGTGCTTAAGTGCAAGGATGATGCAGCTGTGGCGCAGGTGGGCCGCGAATGGAGCATTGCTCAGTGCAAAGAGCTCATTCAGCACGGTGTTCCAAGTATTCACTTCTATACAATAAACGCTTTCGACAGTGTTTATGATATAGCAAAAGCAATTTATTGATGGCGCTGTTTTTCAAGGATATAATAGGTCAGAAGGGTGTTATAGAGCAGTTGCGCCGTTGTGTGGATGAGAACCGGCTTGCTCACGCATTGCTGATAACCGGCCCACAGGGTAACGGTAAGTTGGCAATTGCTGTGGCGCTTGCAAACTATTTGCTGTGTGGCAAGCAGGGGGCAGACGCCTGTGGTATGTGCCCCGCCTGTGTAAAGCTTGGCAAGTTTATACACAGCGACTTGCACTTTGTGTTCCCTGTAAAGAAGAAAAAGAACAGCGACACGGCTCCTGTGAGTGATGACTACATTGCCGAGTGGCGAGAGATGCTTGGGAAGAATCCCTATTTCAGCTACGACAATTGGCTGGCGAAGATTGATGTGGAGAATCAGCAGCCTATGATATATGAGCGTGAAAGCAGTGAGATTTTGCATAAGCTTTCGATGCAGTCGCGCGAAGGTGGCTGGAAGGTGGTGATAATATGGCTGCCGGAAAAGATGAAGGAGGTGTGTTCCAACAAGTTGCTGAAGATAATTGAGGAGCCGCCGCACAAGACTCTGTTTCTGCTTGTGTCGGAGGAACCCGACAAGATAATATCCACCATCCTCAGTCGCACGCAGCGCATTGATGTGCCGCGCATTGCACGCGAAGATATCGAGAATGCACTTATGGCAAAATATGGCTTGCAGTTCGAGGATGCCAAGTCAATAGCCCAGCAGGGCGGCGGAAATTGGGAAAAGGCCGAGGAGATGCTCTCCGTTAGTGAAGAAAAGGCTCTTTATCTCGACCTCTTTATGCAACTTATGCGTGTGGCCTATGCCCGAAATATACGCGATATGAAGGCCTGGAGCGAGCAGGTGGCAGCATTGGGTCGTGAACGACAGAAGCGTTTGCTCGATTACTGCCAAAGGATGATTAGAGAGAACTTTATCCTAAACTTTAGGGAAGAGGAGATGGTTTATATGTCGCAGGCCGAGCGTAACTTTTCGGTGCGTTTCTCGCCGTTTGTGAACGAGCGTAACATATTTGGCATTATGGAGGAACTTTCCGAGGCGCAGAGGCACATAGAACAGAATGTTAATGCAAAGATGGTCTTCTTTGATATGTCGTTGAGGATGATTGTCTGGATAAAAAATAGATAAATGGAGAAAAAATATAAGGAGAATAATGGTTGTGCCGGCATCTGCTGCAGTGGCTGTGGCAGAATGGAAGCGCCGCTGAACACCTTTGATTGGCTGGCCGGTGTGCCTGGCAATGAGGAGTATACCGATATTGTGGAGGTGCAGTTCAAGAATACCCGTAAGGGATATTACAGGAACAGCAACAGAATTCCTTTGCAGAAGGGTGATGTGGTGGCTGTTGAGGCTACCCCCGGGCACGATATCGGCAAGGTTACAATGACCGGCCGTTTGGTGCTCTTGCAGTTGAAGAAGACACGTCTCACACCCGACAGTGAGTTTAAACGCATCTACCGCAAGGCGCGCCCTGTGGATATGGAAAAGTATGAGGAGGCCAAGGCTCGTGAACACGATACAATGATACGTTCGCGACAGATTGCCAAGGACCTTAATCTCGATATGAAGATTGGTGATGTGGAGTATCAGGGCGATGGTCTTAAGGCTATTTTCTACTACATTGCCGACAATCGTGTCGATTTCCGTCAGCTCATCAAGGTGCTTGCCGATGTGTTCAAGGTGAAGATTGAGATGAAGCAGATTGGTGCACGCCAGGAGGCGGGTCGCATTGGTGGTATAGGTCCCTGTGGCCGCGAGTTGTGCTGTGCCACTTTTACAACCAATTTTGTGTCGGTCTCTACATCGGCTGCACGTTTCCAGGATGTCTCGCTCAACCCGCAGAAACTTGCCGGGCAGTGTGCAAAGCTGAAGTGCTGTCTCAACTATGAGGTTGATGCTTATGTTGAGGCTTCAAAGAGGCTTCCACAGCGCGATATTGCGCTTGAGACCAAGGACGCTACATACTATTTCTTCAAATGTGATATAATGCGCGGTGAAATAACCTATTCAACCGACAAGCATATCCCGGCCAATCTTGTAACCATTACAGGCCGCCGTGCGTTTGCCATCATTGAGATGAATAAACGCGGTGAGAAGCCCGAGAGCCTGCAGCTCGAGGGTATGCAGGAGAACAAGCGCCCGGTAGATTTGCTGGAGCAGGAGAATATCAACCGTTTCGATTCGGTGCAGCGTAATAACAAGAAGCGTCGCAAAGGTGGCGGCGGTGGCCGTCCTGAACAAAAGAAGGGCAATGCAAACAACAAGGGTAAAGGAAAGAGCGAGGCGTCTAAGGAGTGATTGTCTGCTGCTTCTGCTGTCGCTGTTTGCGATTGTGGGGTGCGATGGCACCGTGTATCACCGCTTTGCTTCTGTAGAGGGTGCCAAGTGGGTTGCAGGGGACACACTTTCCTTTCTTTATGAGGGTGATGATTTTCTGCGTTGGGACTCTTTATGTTCTATGCAACTGAGTGTGCAGCTGCGTTGTAACTCATCATTCAAGTATAAAGGGTTGTGGGTGCGTGCCGAGTCGTATGCTCTCCCCGGGGATTCTCTTTTGTCGGTGGACACTCTGTTCTGCAAGGTCTATGATGAAAACGGGCGGCATATTGGTTCCACAGCGGGGTTGCTGTTCCAAAATGAGAGCAACGTGGCCGTGGTGGATGCATCGCCGGGCGACACAATGGAGGTGCGTGTTACACACATTATGCCCGATGTTGTTTTGCGGGGTGTGAGTGATGTGGGAATAAAATTGAGCACAAGGTTAAAATAAACAGCCTTGTGCTTATTTCTTTATTTCGCGGTCGGAGTCTATTCTAAGAAATGTGAACAGCAGAATAGAGAATCCCAAGAATGATGAGCCACCATAGCTGAAGAAGGGTAGCGGAATACCAATGACGGGTACAATGCCAAGCACCATTCCAATGTTTATGGTGAAGTGCAGCAGGAAGATTGATGCAATGGCATATCCATAGGCACGCCCGAAACGGTCATCCTGCCGTTCGGCAAGGTGTATTATCCTTAATATGAAAATCACGAACATCAGCATCACGAAAGCCGAGCCGGCAAAGCCTTGCTCCTCGCCAATGGTGCAGAAGATGAAGTCGGTATGTTGTTCGGGTACATATTTCAGCTTTGTCTGTGTTCCGTTGAGGAAGCCTTTGCCCCACAAGCCTCCCGAGCCTATTGCAATCTTTGACTGGTGTACATTGTAGCCGGCTCCTGTGAGCTCCTCTTTGAGGCCCAGCAGCACCTCCACTCGCACCTTCTGGTGGGGTTTCAGCACGTTTTGCATCACGTAGTTGCAGGAGTAGCAGAAGGCCAATGCTCCAACAATGTACATTGCCACCCAAAGGTTCTTCTTCTCTTTCTTGAGTCTCATCTGCAGCAACAGATATATGACATTGAACAGCAGCAGGGCATATTGTATTATCATAACATTGAATGTTATGATATATATTGCAAAGAGATAAGAGCACAGCGTGCCTATGGTATTTACGGTAAGCAACACAAGGAATGTTCTATTGTGTTTGCACCAGAATTTTACAGTGGCGATTGATATTGCCTGAATGATGATGCTTGTGGCATACTGCCCTATGCTTGCAGGGATGCCATCGAACATTTCGTTGCCATACTTTATTCCCACCACAAAGTATATTATTGCGCTGACGCCTGTGAGCAGGAAGATGCCTGTCATTCCTTCGCGGTAGAGTACCAGGAAGAGTGCCAGATAGACAAGCGCGCTACCGGTCTCCTTTTGGCCAATGATTATGAACATTGGTAGCAGTATTATGCCCACGCACCACAGAAAATCGCGTTTGTTTGATATTTTGAAATCTCTGCGGCCAATGTAGGCGGCAAGCATAAGTGCTGTTGCCGACTTCATAAACTCGGCCGGCTGTATGTTGAAAGGGCCTGCTGAAATCCAGGAGCGTGAGCCTTTGATGTCGGTTGCAATAAATATTGTAACAAATCCAAGCAGCAGGGTGAATAGGTAGATTATGGGAGAGAGATTGCGGTAGGTGTGCTTGGGGATGCACAGCAATATCAATCCTGCAATGAGTGATATTCCCGCCCACAGCGCCTGTTTACCGCTGTGCTCGCTTTGGCTGAAGAACTCCACGAAGCTTGTCTCTATGTAGCTGTGGCTGGCGCCACAGATGGCAAGCCATCCCAATGTGGCAAGCAAAGCATAGAGTAGCAATGTCCACCAGTCGAGCCTTTTGAATATGTTATCGTTCCTCTTTTCCATAGTAGATTTTCTTGTTGCTGATGGTTGCGGCTTTTTCAATGCTTGCGGCAGAGAGTGTGTCGTTGAGGTATTTTTCCATTATGAGTGCTCCTATGGGTACACCGTATTCTGCACCAAATCCACCGTTCTCCACATAGACCGACACTGCAATCTTTGGTTTCTCCATTGGGGCAAAACCAAGGAACACCGAGTGGTCCTTGCCTTTGTTTTCGGCGGTACCGGTCTTGCCGCATACCTCCACGCCCGGGATGTCGGCTCCACGGCACGTTCCGCCTGTAACGGCACGACGCATTCCCTTTACTATATCTTTGTACACACTGGGGCTCACCATTGTGCTCTTGGGCGTGAGGTATTTGCTGTCGATTGTGTCGTTCTCTACACTCTTCACAAGGTGTGGGGTTATGAATGTTCCCCTATTGGCTATTGTGGCGCCAAGGTTGGCAATCTGTAGCGGGGTGAGCAGAACCTCGCCCTGCCCGATTGAGATGCTTATGACGGTGAGCGCGCGCCAGTAGTTTCCATAGTGGCGTGTGTAGTATTCGGCATTAGGAATCATTCCACGTGCTTCGCCCGGCAGGTCTACGCCGAGCTTGTAACCAAATCCCATTGACACCATATAGTCGCGCCACTTGTTCATTGCATTCTTTGTGCCACCATATTTGCTCATACCGAACATACGGTGCAGGCCCCAGCAGAAATAGGCGTTGCACGATGTTGCAATGGCATCGTAGAGTGCTGTGGGCGATGAGTGGGCGTGGCATCCTAGCCTGAAGTTGTTGAAGATAAACCCCATATTGCAAGGGAATGCGGTTTGTGGTGTTACAACGCCCTCTTCAAGGAACATTGCGGCTTGTGCTGTTTTGAAGGTTGAGCCCGGGGGATAGCTTCCCATTATTGTTCTGTTGAGCAAGGGCTTTCGCTTGTCGGCCGAGAGCGCCTTGTGGTTCTTGCCCCTGTCGCGCCCTGTGAGCAGCGAGGGGTCATACGATGGCGATGATACCATACAGAGAATTTCTCCTGTGGCGGGCTCTATGGCTACTATGCTGCCAATTTTGTTTTTTAGCAGCTCCTCGCCAAGCATCTGCAGTTCTATGTCAAGGCTCAGTGTCAGGTTTTTACCGCGTATGGCAGGGGTGTCGAGAGCTCCTTCCTGGTATTTGCCTTGTATGCGTCCGCGCGCGTCGCGCAGAAGCACCTCTGTTCCCTTTTCACCTCGTAGTTGTTTTTCGTATGATGCTTCAAGTCCCTGTGTGCCATAGTAGTCTCCTTGCTGGTAATAAGGGTCTTTTTCGATGGTTTTTTGTGATACCTCGCCCACATCGCCGAAAAGTGCTCCTGCAACACTGTATTCATATTGCCTTGTGTAGCGTTTGCGTATGTAGAAGCCCTTGAAAAGAAAGATTTTTTCCTGGAAGGCTGCGAAGTCTTCCATTGGGACTTGGGACAGCAGTGTCTGCTCGGTGTAATAGGAGTAGGCGGGGTTGTATCTTTTGTTCTTGACACGCTCCATACGTTGTAGAAAGTCCTCTATGGTAATGCCCAGCGTGTTGCACAGTTCAAGTGTGTCCACTCCTTTTATCTCTCTTGGGACAAAGGTAATGTCATAGGCGGGCTTGTTGTAGACAAGCAATTTGCCGTTGCGGTCATACATCTGGCCTCGCGACGGGTATATTGTCTTCTTGTAGAAGGCGTTGCTGTCGGCCTTGCTCTTGTAGTCGCTATTTATTTGAAGTGAGCCAAGCTGTATGAGGTATGTGATGAAGATGAGCACTACAATGCCCGACAGGATGTACTTGCGCACTCTGAAGTCCGGTTCTTTCATAGCCTCACTTTTTGGGCGTGAAACATTCTGTTACCACCAGGAACAGCATTGTGAGCAGTGTGCTTGAGGCTGTGCCTATGAGGAGTGTTGTAAAGTATCTCGCCGCAAACAGTTCGAGAATGAACAGTACAGCATAGAAGATTGATGTGCACACAAGGGAGTAGATGATGTAGCTTCCCCATTTGAGGCTCTTGGCGCTCGGGGTAAAGTCGTCGGGCAGTCCTTTGTGTGTGAAGGTGGCAAGTATGTAGTTGCGTGCAAAGGCCATAGCGGTGGCTGCAGCGGCGTGTATGCCCGGGGTGTTGCAAAAGATGTCTGTTACAAGGCCAAAGAGGAATGCCCAGGTCATCATCTCGTTGCGTGTGGTGTGGCGCGGCATCTTTATCAGGTAGATGACAAAGATGCAGGCTGTGGCATAGCCAAACAGGTGTATCTGGCTGAAGATAAGCACCTGCGCAAGCGACAGTAATATGAAGTTCCTTAGCCTTATGAATGTGTTTCTTGTCATCTCTCTGTTATGCCTTTTTCAAGTTTCTCTTGTTCGGTCTTGTTGTCATTGCCCACAATGAACACGTTGTCGAGGCTGCCGAAATCGGCAAACAGTTTCACGCGTGCGCGGTAGGATTGTCCGTCGGCCGACTCTTCGAGGCTCTCTATGCTTCCAATGGGAACACCCTCGGGGAAAATGGATGAGAAACCGCTTGTAACAACCGTGTCGCCGCTCTCAAAAATTTCGTAGCGCGGGAGGTCTACAATGTAGGAGTAGTGTATATCTTTTCCGTCCCAGGATATAGTGTAGAGGTTGCCGTCGTTTACCTTGCAGCTTATTACGCTCTTGCTGTTGAGGAGAGGCAACACCACAGTGTATCTTTCAGAAGAGGTATATGTTATACCAATAACTCCTCTCTCGTTAAATACTCCCATACGGCTGTCTACGTTGTGGTTTGTTCCTTTGTCTATGGTGAGGAAATTGTTGGTTCTATTAACCGAGTTGTTTACCACCCTTGCTGTGGTGTAGTAGTAGCCGTTGTGGTGCGTGTGGGGGTTGTTGGCAATGGCTGCGCTGTCGGAATAGGCGTTGAGCTCTGTTCTTAGCGATTCAATTTCGTTCATCAGTTTTCTGTTCTGCTCCAACAGTGTAACGTTCTCCTCTCTCAAACCAAAGTAACTGCTAACATTGCTGAGCGTTGAGTATATGGTTCCGGCAACTTTGTTGGCTGATGTGAAGAGTGTTGCTCTTTGAAAGTTGTTGAAACTGACTATAAGCACAAAACTGATTCCTTCCAAAAATAGGAAAAGGAACCAGTGATTGTGCTTTATTAGAAAATTGAGTATTCCCCTCACGTTTCTGTAGCTTTTTTTGCGTTGTCGTTATCTCATCAAGAACGGGTAGGTGAGGTCGTTGAGGGCAAGCGCTGTACCCTTTGCCACGCAGTAGAGAGGGTTCTCGGCTATGTGGAAAGGAATATTGATTTTGTTTGACAGGCGCTTGTCGAGGCCGCGTAGCAGGGCGCCGCCACCGGCAAGGTAGATGCCGTTGTGCACGATGTCGGCATAGAGCTCGGGCGGTGTCTGCTCAAGGGCGCTTATGATAGCGTTCTCAATCTTTGTTATCGACTTGTCGATGCAGTGTGCAATCTCCTGGTAGCACACGGGGACCTCGATGGGCATAGCTGTTATGCGGTTGGGACCGTGTACAATGTAGTCCTGGGGAGCTTCATCGCCAAGGTCGGTGAGTGCCGAGCCCACGTGTATCTTGATGCGCTCTGCCATACGCTCGCTGACGCGGACATTGTGCTGACGGCTCATATAGTCCTGAATGTCGGCTGTGAAGTCGTCGCCGGCAGTGCGCAGCGAGCCGTTTGAAACGATGCCGCCAAGCGAGATTACTGCAATTTCGGTTGAACCACCACCTATGTCCACAACCATATTACCCTCGGGCGCTGTTACGTCGAGGCCGATACCCAGTGCCGAAGCCATAGGCTCATATATCAGATATACATCGCGGCCGCCGGCGTGCTCTGCCGAGTCGCGCACAGCGCGCAACTCAACCTCGGTAGAGCCGTAGGGAACACCTATCACCATTCGAAGTGATGGTGTAAAGAGCTTGCTGCCCATATTTATCTTGTCGATGAAGCCGCGCATCATCATTTCGCAGGCATAGAAGTCGGCGATGACACCGTCTCTAAGCGGGCGGATAGTCTGTATATCGCGGTTGGTCTTCTCGTGCATCTGTTTTGCCTTTTCGCCAACAGCTATCATCTTCTTTGATCCGTCAATTGCCACAACCGATGGCTCATCAACGACAATCTTTCCGTTGTAGGACACAATGGTGTTTGCCGTACCCAAGTCAATGGCAACGTCCTGTGTGAATGAAAATAGACCCATTATATCTTCTCCTGTCTTTTTTAAATTAATGTTTGAAGTGGCGGAAACCGGTGATTACCATTGCAACACCGTTTGCGTCGCAGTAATCAACAGACTCCTTGTCGCGGATTGAGCCTCCCGGATGGATAACTGCGCTGATGCCTGCCTCGTGGGCAATCTGCACACAGTCGGGGAAGGGGAAGAAGGCGTCGCTTGCCATTACAGCACCCTCGAGAGAGAAACCGAATGAACCGGCCTTCTCAATGGCGTGGCGCAGAGAGTCTACACGTGATGTCTGTCCAACACCGCTTGCAATGAGCTGCTTGCCCTTTGCGAGTACAATGGCGTTGCTCTTGCTGTGCTTTACAATCTTGTTGGCAAACAACATATCCTCTATCTCGCTCTCCTTGGGGGCAACCTTTGATACTGTCTGCAGGTCGGCAACAGTCTCAACCTTTGCGTCGCGCTCCTGAACGAGTACACCGTTGAGTACGCTGCGGAAGGTCTTTGCGGGCATAGCCTCGGACTTCTGGATGAGGATAATGCGATTCTTCTTCTGTTTGAGTACCTCAAGTGCATCGGCGTCATAGCTTGGAGCGATAATCACCTCGAAGAATATCTCGTTTACCTTTTCGGCAGTAGCCTTGTCTACATTGGCATTTGCGATGAGTACACCGCCGAATGCTGATACGGGGTCGCCTGCAAGAGCTGCGTCCCAGGCCTCGGCCAATGTGGGGCGTGTAGCAAGGCCGCAAGCGTTGTTGTGCTTAAGGATAGCGAATGTGGTTTCACCTGCAAAATCGGCTATGAGCTCTACTGCAGCGTTGATGTCGAGCAGGTTGTTGTATGATATCTCCTTGCCGTGTATCTGCTCAAGCATATCGTTGAACTTGCCATAGAAAGCACCCTTCTGGTGTGGGTTCTCGCCATAGCGCAGAGACATTGGTGTGTCATTTGTCTGGCGGAATGCGCTGTTGTCGTCCTTGTCGAAGTAGTTGAAGATTGCAGAGTCATAGGCCGATGACACAGCAAATGCCTCGCGTGCAAAGAAACGACGCTCCTCGAGCTCGGTCTGTGCACCCTTGCTCTTCAGAATCTCATACAGGGGAGCATACTGGGCCTTGCTTGCAACGATTACCACGTCGTTGAAGTTCTTGGCGGCGCCACGGATAAGAGAAATACCGCCTATGTCAATCTTTTCGATGATGTCGGCCTCGCAAGCGCCCGATGCAACTGTCTGCTCAAATGGGTAGAGGTCTACTATTACGAGGTCAATCTCGGGAATTTCGTATTCTGCCATCTGCTGCTGGTCCTTCTCAAGCTCTCTGCGGCCAAGGATGCCACCGAACACCTTGGGGTGAAGTGTCTTGACGCGTCCGCCCAGGATTGAGGGGTAGCCTGTGAGGCTCTCTACTGCTGTGCAGGGGATGCCAAGCGACTCAATGAACTGCTGTGTGCCGCCTGTTGAAATGAGTTGAACACCGTCTGCGTGAAGCAGCTTTATAATCTCATCAAGACCGTCTTTGTGGAAAACGGAAACCAAAGCCGATTTAATTCTTTTTGTAGACATAGTGATATGTTGAATTTGTTTGCTTAATTATTGATAACCAGCGCATTAATAGACTGCCGGCCGGGATGTCCCCATTTTCTTGCGAAGTTACTTTATTTTGCCCGATTTTCCACTATAAAAGGCATCTTATTTTTCAACAATTAAATATAAAATATTTAAATGGGTGGGCGGTGGCTCAGTGGTGGTTTTTTGTTGGGGGAATTATGTTTTCTGGACGCCACCAAATATAAAACAGAGCAGGCGACCGGTCGGTCGCCTGCTCTGTTTTATATTTGGAAATTACTTCTTTCTTGGGTGGTCAATGTTGTAGTGGAGGCCTCGGCTCTCCTTGCGTTCCATCGCCTGACGCATAATGAGGTAGCCGACATTGATGATGTTGCGCAGCTCGCACAGCTCGCGGCTCACCACGCTGCGCTTGAATAACTCCTCGGTCTCCTCGTAAAGAAGGTCGAGACGGTTCCAGGCACGTTTCAGTCTCAGGTCGGTGCGCACAATGCCCACATAGGTGCTCATAATCTGCTGCACCTCTTTGGCGTCCTGCGATATAAGTACCATCTCCTCGTTCATCTTGGTGCCTTCATCGTTCCATTGGGGAACGGCTTCGTTGTAGCTATACTCTTTGAAATGTGCAATAGAGTGCTTTGCTGCCGCATCGGCATAGACTACTGCTTCTATCAATGAGTTGCTGGCAAGGCGGTTGCCGCCGTGCAGGCCTGTGCACGAACACTCTCCAACGGCATAGAGCCTGTGGATGCTTGATGCTGCGTTAAGGTCTACAAGGATGCCGCCACACAGATAGTGGGCAGCAGGTGCCACAGGGATGTAGTCCTTTGTTATGTCAATGCCAAGTGATAGGCACTTTTCATATATGTTGGGGAAGTGGCGTTTTGTCTCTTCGGGGTCTTTGTGGGTTACGTCAAGGTAGACGTGGTCGTCGCCACGGTGTTTCATCTCGTTGTCTATGGCACGCGCCACAATGTCGCGAGGGGCAAGGGAGAGACGTGGGTCATATTTGTGCATAAACTCCTTGCCGTCCTTGGTTCGCAATATGCCGCCGTAGCCGCGCATTGCCTCGGTGATGAGAAATGAAGGCCTATCCCCGGGGTTGTAGAGCGCAGTGGGGTGGAATTGGATGAATTCCATATCCTTTACAGTGCCTTTTGCACGGTATACCATTGCTATGCCATCACCGGTTGCCACAAGAGGGTTGGTGGTTGTCTTGTAGACGGCTCCGCAGCCACCTGTTGCCATAAGCGTTACTTTGCTTAGGAAGGTGTGCACCTCGTTGGTGGCAATGTCGAGCACATAGGCACCATAACATTCAATGTCGGGTGTTTGGCGTGTTACTTCAATGCCCAGGTGGTGCTGTGTCAATATCTCAATGGCAAAATGGTTGTCGTAGATGGTGATGTTGGGGTGGTTGCGCACAGCCTTTATAAGAGAGAGTTGTATCTCGGCACCTGTGTTGTCGGCGTGGTGCAGGATGCGGAACTCGGAGTGTCCGCCTTCGCGGTGCAAGTCAAATTCTCCCTTCTCGTTTTTGTCGAACTCAACCCCCCAGTCTATAAGGGCTTGAATTTGAGAGGGAGCTTCGCGCACCACCTTTTCCACTGCAGCGCGGTCGCTTATCCAGTCGCCGGCTATCATTGTATCCTCTATGTGCTTGTCGAAATTATCAACAGCAAGGTTGGTTACCGATGCCACGCCACCTTGTGCGAAATAGGTGTTGGCATCCTCAAGTGTTGTTTTGCAGATGAGTGCCACTTTGCCGTGGCCTGCCACCTTGAGGGCAAAACTCATTCCGGCAATGCCGGAACCGATAACCAGAAAATCATATTTCTTAACCATAAAACATTTTTGTTTATGATAGGGGTGTCGGCTATGGTTGTGTTGTGTTTGTTTTGTGGCCGGCTGCCTCTTTTTCGTTTGGTGGTAAAATTACAAAAAAATGGAATAAACAATGGGTGCTTGTTGAAAAAAGTTTTCTTTAGAGTCCTTTCTGCCTCTATTTATCTGTTTTGTTGAGCCTGCTTGCGGCAATGTTGCGCAACAGCTGTTCATAGCCACATCTTTCCACGGCGCTGCCGCTGAAAAGCGTGTCATACTGTTCCTTGCTAAGTGCTCTCCATTTCTCAGGAGTCATTTGCAGAAGTTCGGTGCAGGGTTGCAGTTCGGGGGTGTTATTGGGGGTGGCAAAGCGGTTGTGTGGGCATACTGTCTGGCAGCGGTCGCAACCATAAAAGTTTTTTCCCATAATCTCGCCTATATTTGGGGGTAGATTGTCGCGGTGTTCTATTGTGAGATAGGAGAGGCAGTGGTTGGCGTTCAGTCCGTTGTTGCTTAGTGCCCTACCGGGGCAGTTGTCGATGCAGAGATGGCAGTTGCCGCAGTGATTGCCGGTAAATGGGGTGTCATACTCCAGCTCTATGTCAATGAGCAGTTCTCCAAGGAAAAAGTAGGACCCTTTGCCCGGTATAATCAGTTGGCGATTGCGCCCAATCCATCCAAGGCCGGCCTGTGTGGCCCAATAGCGCTCGAGGAGCGGTGCCGAGTCGCAGAAGGCGCGCCCTTTGCAGGGGGTGGCTTCGTTGATTTTCTTGAGCAGCAGATGTAGTTTGTCCTTTATTATCTTGTGATAGTCCTTGCCCTGTGCATAGGCGGCAATTCCCTCTGCCTGCTCTTTTGGAGCATAGTTGAGGGCTACTGATATAACGCTTTTGCACCCCTCTGCAAGCAGGGTGGGATTGAGACGCTTATCCGTGTTGCGTTCAAGGTAGTGCATTGTTGCGTGCATTCCGGCATCTATCCAACTGTTCTGCATTTGTGCTGTTTGGGGGGATACAGCTGCTGCACGTGCTATGCCGCAAAGGTCAAAGCCGAGGCCCTGGGCCTCGGCTTTGATATATTTGGTAAGTTCAGTGGTTGTCATCATTTGAATACCTTGAATTCATAGCCCTGTTCAAGCAGCCAGTCGATGGAACGCGGAAGGGCATAGCGCAGGTTGCTTTCGCTGCGCATTGAGTCGTGAAAGGTTATTATGGAGCCGTTGCGCACATACTTTTTCACGTTGGCAAGCACATCTTCGCCATAGAGACGGAAACTGTAGTCGCGGGTAACAAGGTCCCACATCACAAATTGGTAGCGCTTGCTAAGCTCCTTGTATTGTGCGTGGCGCAACATTCCGTGTGGCGGGCGAAAGAGGTTGCTGTGCAGAAAGGCATCTGCCTGGTCCACATTCTCAATATACTCGGTTGTGCCGGTGAGCAGGCCCTTCAGGTGGTTGAAGGTGTGGTTGCCCACGCGATGTCCGCTCTCTATGACCTGCAGATACTCTTGGGGGAACTTGTGTACGTTGTCGCCCACCATAAAGAACGTCGCCTTTATGTCGTAACGTTCAAGCAGGTCCACCACCCAAGGAGTGATGACGGGAATGGGGCCATCGTCGAAGGTGAGATAAACAGCCTTCTCGTTGGGATTCATTCGCCACAGCGCCTTGGGGAAGAGGCTGCGCACAAAGCCTGGTACTTGCTCAATGAACATTGTTCTTACTTCTGTGGATTAGACATTCTTATGAACTCCATCAATGCTCTCTCAATCTGTTTCATCTCTGCATCGGTGGGCTCAAGGTCGTAGAGCAAGTTGTATATGACACCTATCAAGGTCTTCTTTATCTCAAGAGCTTTCTTGTTGCGTGTGTTCTTCATAAGCTCCACCTCTCTGTTGAACAGCTTGGCAAGCTGCTCTGCAAGAGCCTCTCTTGATACAGACGGCGCGTCGCCTTCGAGGGTGCTCCACGCCTCGGAAAGGAGCGACAGGCGGTGATAGAGCATAACGTCGTTTCTCTCGGCGGGGTGCAGCGAATTGTGCCAAACGGTGTGCTCATATTCATTCTTGAGTATATTGTTGGCAATTTCGTTCTTTCTGCTTTGCAATATATTGAGGGTTGCATCGCCAAGGTATCCCTCCTCTCCGGTGTTGCGCTTTTCAGCCTGTGCCTTGTAGAGTATGTTGTAAATGCTTCCAATTGTCATACAGTTGTCGCGCAGTGCGTCATAGGGTATTGCCTGTGAGGGGAACTCGTTATACCATTTTTCGAGCAGGGTGATGATGGCGTCGTGTGGCTCGCCTACATTGAGCATCTCGGTTGCGAGCTGCGAGATGAGGCTGCGGTGGGTGTGTATCATACGGCGCACCGACTCATCGGCATAGTACTCCTTGCTCTCCTTTATGCCACCCCACTTGAAGCGGTTTACAACGTTGTTGTAGAAACGCTCGATGTCTACAGGGTGGTCGTTGTTGTTGGTGTCATAGCCAAGCTTGCTCCAGTCGAAGGGGGTGATGCGGTAGGCAAGTCCTTCGTGAACAAAGAACTTCTTGAGCACGCGGGGGTAGTTGCTCTCGCCCACTGTCATCGACATATAGAGGGGGCGCTCCCAGTTGGCGTTGGCAATCATATCGAAGAGCATCAGCTCGTGGCGATAGAGAACGCTCTTGTCGCTGATGTCAATGGTCATATATTGGGGCATACTGTCGATATACTCTTCGGGGACAACCATTCCTGAGCGTGCAACGGCCGTGGGGTCAATGGGGATGTAGAGTCTTTCGCAAGGGATTATGTTTCTTGGCATTGAGAAACGTTCCCTGTGGGGGCGTCCCTCGTTGATGGCAGCCTCGTACATTGTTATAATCTCATCGACAACCTTGCGTGCTTCGGATTTCTTTGTAGCATTTGCCTCAAGAATCCAATGCTTGGTGATTTTGTTCATCTCGTAGGGGTTGTCGCCGAAAGCCTTTGTGAACTTCTCGGGGAAAGCATTGCGATACTCTTCTATGAACTCCTCCATTGGGAACACGTAGACATAGATGTTGGTGTTTCCGGCATAGTTTATGCGGTCCCAGGTTATAGGCAGGCTGGGTGAGTCGTATGCCGGGCGCTTCATCTGGTCGGTGTACCAATCGGTTTGCAGATAGGAGAGGTTGCACACACGTGTATCGGTGCGCACCTCCTCCACCTCTTGGTTGTACCACAGAGGGAAGGTGTCGTTGTCGCCGCAGGTGAATATTATGGGGCAACCCTCATCGGGCAGCGTGTTCAGATAGTTTTGTCCAAAGTCGCGGCAGGCGTAGCGGCCACTGCGGTCGTGGTCGTCCCAGGTCTGTGATACCATTTGCAGGGGAACGAGCAGGCACAGGCTGGCGATGACTCCGCTTGTGATAATCTTTTTATCGCAGTTGAGATATCTCTTTAAAGCTCTGTTGGCATACTCTATAAGACCTGCCACACCAAGGCCTATCCAAATGGCAAAGGCATAGAAAGAGCCTGCATAGGCATAGTCGCGTTCACGTGGCTGCAGGGGTGTTTGGTTAAGGTATAGAACAATTGCAAGGCCTGTCATAAAGAATAGCATAAAAACTACCCAGAACTGCTGCTTGCCTCTCTTGCCGTAGCCCAGCTGCCAAATGATGCCAATGATACCCAAGATGAGCGGCAGGGCATAGAAAGCGTTGTGTCCCTTGTTCTCTTTCAGTTGTTGGGGAAGAAGGGATTGATTGCCAAGGCGTATATTGTCTAAGAAGGGTATGCCTGTAATCCAGTTGCCGTGTTCACTCTCGCCATAGCTGTTTTGAATGTCGTTTTGGCGGCCTGCGAAGTTCCACATAAAGTAGCGCCAGTACATATGATTCATCTGGTAGTTGATGAAGAAGCGTATGTTGTCAATTTGTGTGGGTACCTTCACATCGAGCGACTTGCGCTGCTGTTTTCTGGCCTCGGGGTATTTGGCTTTCCTGAAGTTGGTGATGGGCTTGCCAATCCACTTCTCGTATTCGCCGGCGTGGTCGCTGCTATACATTCTTGGCAGCAACATATTCTGCACAAAGCGATACTCTTTGTTATAGTCTATGATTTCATATTGGTCGGGGTCGCCGGGGTTTTTCTTCTCTACGCGGATGTATACGGGGCTTGTCTTGTCAAAGAGTGCGTCGCCATCACTGTTGCGCTCAACCTCGGCGTCGAAACACTCACCATAGAACAGAGGGCGTGAGCCGTACTGCTCGCGGTTGAGGTATGAGCCCAGGGAGAAGATGTCCTCGGGTGAGTTCTGGTCCATTGGTGTGTTGGCCGAAGAGCGCACAACAATTAGCGCATAGGAGGAGTAGCCCACCATAATGAGCAGCAAGCTCAGGAATACGGTGTTGAATGTCCTGTGGCTGATGAGGCCCTTTCTTGTTGAGGCATCTACACTGTAGCTGATGCTGCTTCTGTTGCATATTACGAAAATCACTGTAAGCACTATTGCGCCAAGGAACAGGCTGCTCACGATGCTGTTGCCATAGAAAGGTATGCCAAGCAATGCCACGGCCAGCGTGATGAGAGCGGCAACAACAGTTTGGCTCTTGCCCTTTTCGGTGCAGTAGATGCCTGCGACAAGGGTGCTGAACAGCAGTATTATGTACACAATGAGTCCCGTGTTGAATGGCAAGCCGAACAGGTTCACAAAGAGCAGTTCAAACCAACCGCCAACCTTTACAACGCCGGGCACAATGCCATAGAGCACCACCATTACAATGGCTGCCGATACAACAAGAGCAAGCATAGAGCCTTTGAAGCTTGCATTGGGGAATTTCTTGTAGTAGACCACAAGTACTATGGCCGGAATACATAGCAAGTTCAGCAGGTGAACGCCGATAGAGAGGCCCACAAGGTAGGCTATGAGCACTAACCAGCGGTCGCTGTGGGGTGCGTCGGCATTGTCCTCCCATTTGAGGATGAGCCAGAATACAACTGCGGTGAACAGTGATGAGTAGCCATATACCTCACCCTCGACAGCGCTGAACCAGTAGGTGTCGCTCCAGGTATATGCCAATGCGCCGACAAGGCCCGATGCCAAGATGGTAATCATTTGTGCCACAGTCATCTCCTTGCCGTTGCCCACCATCATTTTGCGCGCCAGATGCGTTATACTCCAAAAAAGGAAGAGTATGCCACCGGCGCTCAGCATTGCCGACATAATGTTCACCATAAAAGCAACCTTGTCGGGACCTGCGAACATTGAGAAGAAGTTGGCGGTGAGCATAAAGAAGGGGGCGCCGGGCGGGTGTCCCACCTCGAGCTTGTTGCCGGAGAGAATGAACTCGGGACAATCCCAGAAACTTGCTGTGGGCTCCACAGTAAGGCAGTAGGTCAATGCCGCAACAAGGAATGTGAACCATCCCAGGGCATTGTTCAGAATTTTGAACTGTTTCATTATACTGTTTATGTTTTTTATTCGCCGTAGTGCTTTCCGATTTTGTCTCTTCTTGGCCCAAAATCGCACAAAGTTATCCATTTAATGGCACAGGGCAAAATATTAGCCGACAATTCAGCCGGCTGTTAAGATTTATTTGTAAAAAATGGAGCAGTGGGGTAAGGCTTTGAACCTTGCTATCTTATGTTTTAGCTTTTACAGCGGGTCAATGTCATAGAACATCACAACCGAACGGTAGCGCGGCTGCTCGCAATAGGCTTGCTGTATGTTCTTTAGCACCTCGTTTACTTTGTACTGGGAGAGGGTGTTCTCCACCTTGAGAACTATTTTGCGTATGTAGAGCTCCTTCACTTTGGCCACAGGTGGAAGGTCGGGGCCAAGTATGCGGTTGTCGAATATCTCGCGCATTCGGCGCCCGATGAGCTCGGAGAACTCCTCTATTATTCTCACATCGCGGTGCTTCATATATATGTAGACAAGGCGGTAAAAAGGTGGATAGTGGAAGAGCATACGCTCGCTCAACTGTTGGTCATAGAAGGTGGCATAGTCGTTGGCAACAATCTGTGGTATCACAGGAGCGTCGGTCATCTTGGTTTGCAGAAACACCTTTCCTTGTCCGTTTTTGCGTCCTGCGCGTCCTGCCACCTGGGACATCAGTTGAAAGGCACGTTCCGTGGCTCTGAAGTCGGGATAGTTGAGCAGTGTGTCGGCATTTATGATACCAACAACTGCCACATTGTCAAAATCGAGACCTTTGGAGACCATTTGAGTTCCTATGAGTATATCGGTCTTGCCGCTTTGAAAGTCGCCAATGATTTTCTCGTATGCTGTGCGTGTGCGTGTGGTGTCAAGGTCCATTCGCTTAATGCGCGCATCGGGAAAGAGGTTCTGCAGGTCATCTTCAATCTTCTCGGTGCCATAGCCAAGGGTAGAGAAACTGCGCCCTTCGCAGTTGGGGCAGTGAACGGGGGCCGGTATGCTGTAGCCGCAATAGTGGCACACTAACTTGCCGGCACTCTTGTGCAGGGTGAGGCTCACGTCGCAATGCTTGCAGCGTGGTACCCAACCACAGGTGCGGCACTCGAGCTGCGGTGAGTAGCCTCGGCGATTTTGGAACAGTATAATCTGCTTTTTTTCTTTCAACGCTTGGCTCATAGCCTCCACAAGAGGGTCGGCGAATGGTCCAACAGTGAGCTTCTTGCGGCAATATTCCTGCATATCCACAACCTCTATCTGTGGCAGCTGCACGGCGCGGTGGCGGGTCTTGAGGCTCACGAGGGCATATTTCCCGGTTGTTGCGTTGAAGTAGCTCTCTATTGATGGCGTGGCTGTTCCAAGCAGTGTCTTGGCGCCGAAGAACGACGCAAGCACAATGCCTGCGTTGCGCGCATTATAGCGTGGTGCAGGCTCTTGCTGCTTGTAGCTGTTTTCGTGTTCCTCATCGATGATGACAAGGCCCAATTTTTGAAATGGAAGGAAAACCGAAGAGCGCACTCCCAATATTATGTCGTATGGGGTGTCGCTGAGCTGCTTTTTCCAAATCTCCACCCTCTCGGCGTCGGTGAACTTGGAGTGGTAGAGGCCTATGCGGTTGCCAAACACACGGCGCAGCCTCTCTACAATCTGCTTGGTGAGCGCAATTTCGGGCAGCATATACAGCACCTGCTCGCCACGCTCAAGGGCTTTGGTTATGAGGTGGATGTAGATTTCAGTCTTTCCGGCCGAGGTAACTCCGTGCAGCAGTGTTACGTTCTTTTGTTTGAAACTATCTTCGATTTCATCGAAGGCTTTTTGTTGTGCGGCGCTTAGGGTGTTTACGGGTGTTACCGGCTCGTTGTTGATGCTAAGGCGCCCAATCTCCACTTCATAGGTCTCAAGAATGCCTTTCTCCTTGAGTTGGTTATATATTGCCGGCAAAACCTGTGCCTGCTCAATGAGCTTGTGTTTCGATACCTCTGACGGGTTGTTGCCAAATGGGGTGGCCATTTGCAGATAGGTGGCAAGCAGACGTTTTTGACGTGGTGCGCGCCCAAGTGCCTGCAATAGCAAATTTATCCCCTTTTCATCGCGGCAGCGTGCGGTGAGCCGCACGCGCTGTTCGGTGCGTGGCTTGAACTCGCCCTTTAGTCCTTGGGGAATGGCGGCCTTGTAGATGTCGCCCATTGAGCATAGATAGTAGCGCGATATCCACTCCCAAAGCTTTATTTGGCTCTCAAGCACAATGGGTGTCTCATCGAGCACCTCTTTTATCGGTTTCACAGCGTAACCCTCCGGCTCGTTGTCGTGCAGTTCCGAAACAAGTGCCGTGTAGCTCTTGTTCTTGCCCAGCGGAACAGTTACGCGGCATCCCGGCACTATTGTGCCGTTGAACTCTTGCGGAACGCTGTAGGTGAATGTGCCCGGCAGCGGCAAGGGGAGTATTACGTCTGCAAATTTGCTCATTGGAACGCGAGGTTATCAGGAAGAACAGGCAAGCCTTGTCAGTTTGCAACAAAGCATTTTATATCGTTGCCGGTGGGGCTTTGGAACACCTTTAGGCCAAACTGTGGCAACAATGCGAATACCTGCTCAAAAATCTCGGCTTGCAGGTGCTCATAGTCTACCCACCCTGTTCCGTCAAAGAAGAAATAGAGCTCAAGCGGCAGTCCCTGGCTTGTGGGTTGCAGCTGTCGCACCATAATCATCATCTTTTTGTTTACAGATGGGTGGTTGCGCAGCCACTCCTCGAGCCACTGGCGAAAGACGGTCAGGTTTACCTGGCGCTTTTCTTTGTCGGCCTCTTTCAATATGCCTTTTTCTAAAAGTGTGGCAAGCAGTGTGTCGTTGCAGAAGGATATTGAGCTCATATCGATGTAGATAGAGCGTTTTATGCGGCGTCCGCCACTGTTGAACATTCCCCTCCAGTTCTGAAACGAATCGCTCACAAGGGCATAGGGCGGGATGGTGGTTATTGTCTTGTCCCAGTTCTCTACCTTCACGGTGGTTAGTGTAACGTCTAACACTGTTCCGTCTGCGCCATACTTCTCCACCGTAATCCAGTCTCCGGGGTGCAGCATATCGTTGGCGGCCAGTTGAACGCCGGCCACAAGGCCCATAATACTATCCTTGAATACCAACATAAGCACAGCTGCCGATGCTCCGAGTCCTGCAAGCAGCTTTGTGGGATCCTTGTCGATGATGATGCTCGCTACAATGATGGTTCCAATGCATATAACAATGATTTTCAGCATTTGGAACACGCCCTGCAGGGTGTGGTTCTTTGTTCTTTCGGCCTGGTTGGAAATTTGATAGAACGAGGTGAGCAGTCCACAGCACAGGCTGGTGAAGACAATGGTTATGTATACTGATGAGATTTTTGTAACTACGCCGTGAAGCTGTGAACTCTCATAGACAATGAATTTGAGGAGTGCCATTAACAGAATACCCACAACAAGGTTGCACAGCTGCTTGAGGTTGTTGCTGCTGAGTATGATGTCGTCCCACTTTATGCGTGTCTTTTTTGTTATTGAATTCACTATGGGTATCACAATCCTTTGGCACACAAAGCTGCTCACGTAGAAAAGCAGCACAATGCACAGTATTGTGCCAATCCAATGTATGGCGTTTATGTTGTTTGTTTCAATGCCTAATCTATTGAGCAGAGGGATGAATTCTTGTTCCATAGTGTTGCTTGGTTTTGAGTTAATGCTTTCAACGCAGCTTTTCTAACATACACAGACCGACAGGGTGTTCCCCCATCGGTCTGCTTTGTATGGTTATAGGGTTTAGAAAAGGTATGCCAATGAGATTTGCCAGGTGTTGGTCTTTGACTCCTCCTTCTTGAAAATCTCCAAGGCGCTGTTCATTACGCCCTCCTTGTATTCGGCGGTCTTTCCCATAGCGAGGTTGTAGTTGCCGTGAATCTGTATGTGGTCAAAGAGAACCACTCCAAGGCCAAAGTTGAGGCTGAAGCTGCTGTCGGCGAAGTTGTAGCTTCTCTTGGTGAGACCTGTAACGTCATCAACGCTGTTCAGCGCAATTTTCTTGCTGCCGATGTTCCAACCAAACTGGGGACCAACAGCAATGAATGGCTCAAAGAACTTGCTCACAACAGGAAGATTGAGTTCGTAACGAAGATACAGGGGCAGGTCGATGCTCTGGTCCAGGATGTTTACATCCTCAATTGCAACATTCTTCTGTGAGTAGAGTACGTTGGCTTCAATGCCAAGGCCTACGATGGGGAACACAAACTTTGCTGTGGGACCAACAAACCAACCGGCTTCACCCTTAATGTCGTTTTTGAGAACATTGATGTCTGTGGGCTTCTGAGAGAGGTTTACACCGGCCTTAATACCGAAATCAAATTGTGCCGCAACGGGTGTAGCAAGAAATAGACCTATTACTACCAGGATACCGAAAAACTTTTTCATAATTCTACTATTTAATTAATAATCAAGACAGCATTGTTGCCCGAATGAGGTTTCAACAATGCTGCCTAAATACCTATTCGTGTCGCAAAAGAACGATAAAATAAGTAAATAAACAATATTTTAAGTAAAAATGTTTATCGTCGTGTGCGGCGTACCGATACTTTTGCATCACCGCCTGTGTTGCCGGGGCTCTTCTCCTTGCGGCTTTTTGTTGTTTTGGTCTTTTTTGTCTCGGTCTTCTTGGCCGCAGCTGCTCTTTTTGTGCCGGCGCTGCGTGCAACCCTCTCCTTCTTGGGGGCCTTTTTGGCTGTTTCTTTTGCAGCAATGGTGTCGTTTGCTGCGGCGGTGGCTGCGTCAATAGAGTCTTGACGCATCTGCGCAACGGTCTTTGTATTCCAAAGGTTGGTGCGGAAATCCTTGAGCTGTTGCTCAATCTTCTCCTGCTCTTTCTTTACAGAGGCCGAGTCGGTGCAGTATTGTGCAATGGCAAGGTTACGTGTGTTCACCGTCTTGTATATTTCTCCCTCGTAGCATCCCCTTCTGAAAAAGTCATCCATTGTCATCGACATCACATTGTTGAGGCTGCTTGTCATCATAGGCTGTTGTGCAAGCAATGGCGAAATTTCATCATATTTGAGCCAGAACATAGGGTATTTTGTTACATCCGAGCCAAAATCGCCCGAGCGGTGAAGCACGGGGCAAATGGCTGTTACCATTTGGCCATATGTGCCGGTGCGCTGGTCATACCAATAGCTCTCCTTTATGTAGTAGCTCATCACCTCGGCACTTGGTATATCGCTGTTTCCCACCACAACCTTGCCGTCTTTCTCCTCGTAGTAGATGCGGTAGTTCTCAAGCATATCCATAGGTGAAAGCACATTCTCTTCGGTAAACTGCTCAAGGCCGTCAAGGTTATACTTGTAGGCTGTGATGTTGCCCTCGAGTATGTTTAGGAAAATGTATGTGAACAGGTTGTATGTTCCCCCTGTGGGCTCTACTGGGTAGTAGAGCGATGCATTTTTCTCTTTTTGCAGTTCAAGGCTGCGGTAAACTTCGCGTTTCCAATCTACCTCTTGTGGTGTGGCATTTGTGGGAAACTGGCTCATAGCCCTTGGAGAGAGACCCACTGTTGCTGCCGGACTCTTCTTCTCCTTCTGGTCGTTGCTTTTACGTGCGGGGGGCTGTGCAAATGCTGTGTGCGCAAGGAAAGCAAGCGCTGCCACTGCCAATATTCTGTTGATGTACTGCATACTGTATTGTGTTGTTTCTGTTTTTTAGTCTATAATTACCTCGAGCGATGTTGTGAGCAGGCGCTCTACATTATCCGGTCCAATGGCCTTTACGTGTGAGATGTAGAAGCGTTTCTTGCGTCCAAGGCTGCGGAACATATCCTTCTGCTGTTGCGAGAAGGCTGCGCCCTGCGATGTGAGGGGTATTGCGTTGCCCATATTATCGTAGAAGACTGTCTCGAAGGAGAGCACCTTGAAACCAATGTTCAACAACCCGTCGTCAATGGCTGCCACAATGCCCTGTGTGCCCATAAGCGCCTGCTTGCTGAATGGCTCGCCGCCGCGATAGCGTTGGGTGTTGCCGTCTTTGTCCTTGTACTCGATGAAGGGGGTGGGGTTGGGGAGCTGGCGCACACGGAAGGCATATTCGCCCATACTTTGGCTGCGGCCCTCATCGTTGCGTGCAGTTACGCCAATGAGCAGTTCCTCGCCAATCTTTGTGGGGATAACAATGAAGCCACCCTTGCCGTCGCTTTTTATTTGCGCGCTGCCCTTGGTGATGCCGGCCGAGATTTTGTTTGCAGGCACTCCCGGAACGGAGATGCTCACGGGGTTCTCAAAGCCGGCATAGAGCACGTTCATAAGTGATGCGCTCACTGTTGCAGTGGGGTCTACGACAGTGTATTCCTGTGAAAAATCGTAACGTGTGGATGTGCCGGCGCCGTCGTTCACAAGCATATAGCCGTTGAGCGTGAAGTCGCCTGTTTTGTTGCAGCGCACGCTGTATTCGCCGTTTTCGAGCAGTGTGCTATCCACGTAAATCTCGGGGCGTTGTGTGGAGTCTACTGCGGCAAGTATTATCTGTGCCGAGAAGTCGCTGCCACGCACAATGTTCTTTGATGTGGGGATTACCAGTGCTTTTATCTCGTTTACGCGCACGTCGCCAAGGTCTACATTCTTTGAGAGTGCGTGCAGCACCTCACCCTCTACATAGCGCACATCGTTCTGAATTTTTGTGAGCAGGGTGATGGCTGTGATGGCGGGCATACTCTCGAAATGGTACTCCTGCCAGTTCTTGTTGAGAGAGATGTCGCGATTGGGAACATCGGTGCTCATACAGTTGGCAATGAGCTCTTTCTGTGTGGGGCTCTCCACAATCTGCAGCATCGATTCGCGGTATTCGTTTATGGCATTATAGAGCTTTGTTCCTTCGCTGTGCACGCCCGAGAGCATTACGTATGTAGCTGCTTCAAGGTTCTCGCGGTTGCGCAGGTTGCTGTAGTCGGCATCCTCTCCGTCGGCCTCAATGGCAATGCGTTGCTTCAGTTTGTCGGCAAGGTTGCATAGGCTGTCCGACTTCTCCCTTACGCTGTTGGCGCGCATATACCATTCGCGCACTTTTTCGGGGTTTTTGGCCATCATCTCGCCTAAGGTGCTGTATAGGACCTTGTTTTGTGTGCTTGTGTTCTCGGTGCTTCTTGTGAGGCTGTCATCGACAAGCGTGAAGCCGTTGAGCACGTCCGAGGAGACGTTCATCGCAAGCATTGCCATCAGAAGTACATACATCAGGTTTATCATCTTCTGACGTGGCGAAACTTTTTGTTTCTTTATTTTCATCGGTGGGGATGTTTAAATTTGTGGACGGTTCATATTTGATGTCATCGCCTCAATCATACGTGCATAGAGGGCGTTGAGTTCCTCAATCTGCAGTGCCATCTTCTTTGTCTGTTCGTTTACCTGGTCAATGGCATTCAACTGGCCGCCGGCACTGCGCAAATGCACCTCGTAGAGGGCGTTCACGCCTGTGAGGTTGCGGCTTAGGGTGTCCATCTCCTCCATACTGCGTCCAAGGGCCTCGGTCTGCAGTGAAATGCGTTGTATTGCCTCGGTGAGTTCGCGCACCTTGTCTACATACTCCTCTGTAGCCTTGTCCATCTCGCCTATGCTGGCCGATGACACGGCCGGAACGCCTCCACTGTAGCCCGCAGCAACGGGTGCACCGCCTCCAACAACAATGGGGCCGGTTGGTGCGGCTTCTGCTTTTTCGTTGTTGCTTGTTGCAGGGGGAACGGCTGCTCCTGTCATAATGGGGCCGTTGATTATTATAGGCTGGCCGCCGCCGGCTGCCGCCTCCTCTTTGGCCTCCTCCTCGGCAACATCATAGGGGCGTTCAAATGCTGAGAAGAAGAACACAATAACCTCGGTGCCCATACCCACAAACAGCATTATGTTTGCTCCCGGAAGGTGGGTTAGCTTGAAGAGTGTTCCAAGGATTACGATTGCAGCACCCCAGCTATAGAGATAGTTAAGAATGGTCTTTCCCTGTGCCGAGTCCATATATGCCTGTATGCTTTTTATAAAGCCTTTTGCCTTTTTCATATCTTGAAGGGTTTTTGCGTTATGTTATGGTTTTATTTTCTGCGGTCGCTGCCGGCGTAGCTTCTTACGCAGCGGAAACCGATGTATGAGCGAGACTCATTTTGGTATTCATACGAGCGTGTGGCGCCTTGAATATATTTCACGGGATCTTTCCACGAGCCGCCGCGTATGGCTTTCTTCTTGAGCCTGTATGGGTCCTCTTTTGCGGCGCGGTATTGGAGGTCGGGGTTAATGTCGCTCATCTGCAGCACGCCGGCATCGGTGTAGACGGTGGATGTCCACTCGGCTACGTTGCCGGCCATATCATAGAGGCCGTTAGTGTTGGCCGAGAAGATGCCGCAAGCCGATGTGATGAGGCTGCCGTCTTGTGTGTAGTTGCCCTCGCCGGGCTTGTAGTTTGCATAATAGCAGCCGGCATCGCTCTTGGTGTCGCTTTGCTCCCAGGGGAAACGGCTGCCGCTTTTGCCGCGTGCAGCAAATTCCCATTCGGCCTCAGAGGGCAGTCGATAGCGCTGTATCCACTTTGCCTGTGGGCCCATACCGCGAAGCAGATACTCTGTTCTCCAGGCACAGAAGGCGTTGGCCTGCTCCCAGCTGATGCCCACAACGGGGTGGTTGTCATATTTGGGGTGGCTGAAATAGAGTTGCAGATATGTCTCGTTGTTGGCGTTGGGGAAATCGTTTACCCAACAGGTTGTGTCGGGGTAGATGTTTACAATGTAGGTGTTGAGGAAGTCGTATGCTCCTGAGAGGGGGCGGTTGATTGTCTCGCGTATGATAGCTCCCTCATCATCAATGTAGGCTGTGTCCTTGGAGATTGTTACAACGGCATCATAGTCTACGGGAATGTCGGTGTTGCGGTTGCGCTCCTCGGGGTTGATGCGGTTTTTTCGCAGTGCGGCCTGGGTGTAGTCATAAATCTCATAGCGATAGTTCATTTGTGCGGCGTCGAGCATCTTCTCGCCGGTGATGGGATTGGTTATGTACACGCTTTCAATGGCACGCTTCTCATCTTCTGTGGGCTTTTTCCAAGGGATGGGCTTCTTCCAGTTGAGGTAGGGTGTGATGGGTTCGCCATACTGGTCCTCGGTAATCTTGTAGGTCTCGTCGCCGCCGTATGCGGGGTCGGCAAGGCGCTCGCGGATGATAGAGTCGCGAACCCAATATACAAACTGGCGATATTTAGCGTTTGAAACCTCGGTCTCATCCATCCAAAATGCATCTACCGATATTGTCTTTGATGGTGCTCCCGTGCCCCAAAGTGAGTCGCTGACTTCATCACCAACCTTTATTGAGCCCCTTTGTACAAGCACCATTCCAAAGGGTGCGGGCTCGTTTACGGCTGTGCCGCGTATGCCGGTAACCTCTCCTCCCATAGCATTCGCTGTTCCGGTGTTGGGGCTAAGGCACGATGTAATCACCAGTGCCAGAAGTGTTGTCAAAAGAAAAACAGTTTTTTTCTTCATTGTAAAATCCTTATACTGTTATGTTTATTTTTTCCTTTTTTAAATATCTCAAGGTCTATCTTGTAGCCTATGAAAATGTCGTGGCTGCCGTTCTGGGCACCAACGCCCGACGTGAACAACTCATAGGCATAGCTTGCAGTGATATTCATCATCTCAACACCCAGGATGAAGGCTACCGAGACGGTGGGGCTGTAGGTTATGCCGCCAAAAAACTCTTTCCCCTGATAGCTGTATGTGCCTCTTGCCGTAATGTCGGCACGCCAACCGACAAAGTCGGTCATCACCTGCAGTGTGGGCTGTACTGATAATAACGTGTTTTTTATGGGAATATTGCCTCCGGCCATAAAATTAAAATAGGGGTCCACCTCCATTTCGTTCTTTTCCCCAATGAGCACCAGTGGTGAATTCAGGTGGATGCCCGACAGGCCTGCATAGAAATATTTGTGTTGGTAGAGCAGTCCGGCACCAAAATCGACTGTGTTGCCGTCGGCGTCACCCGACGGGAATGCGGGGTCGTAGCTCTCCCCGCCAAAGTTGAGACCGCTGTTGTTGAAGGTGCAGTTGATGAGCCCCACCTGTGCGCCAATTGCCAAGCGGCCGCCAAAGAGCTTGAAACCGTAGGCATAGTTGAGATAGAGATGCTGGTTTTCGAAACGGCCAATCTCGTCGTTTACAACACCAAGGCCCAGATTGTGGTCGCTTCTTATGAAGGGGATGGGCGCGTCAATGTTAAACAATATTGTCTTGGGGTTGTTTTCGAAACCCGACATCTGGTCGCTGTAGGCCGCATAAACCTTCATCTCCTTGTCGGCTCCGGCACCTGCGGGGTTGTAAAAATTCTTCATCTCCCAATAGTGGGTAAAGTGCACATCGAACTGTGCCTGAACCCTTCCAAGGGTGCAGACCAGCAACAATGCTGTCAATAACCACTTTCTCATTCCCTGTGTAAATGCTCTTTTATCAACGCAAAAAGCTGCGTTATATTATCTAATTTCTGTTATCTGTGGGTAAAAAACCGGTCTAACCCCAATAAAATGCAAATTTCATCTTTTTTTTGATAAAAATTCACGATGTAGGCATAAAGTTGAGCACATAACGCAAAAAAAGTTGTACAGCACAGCCGTACAACTTTTTTTGTTGGGTTTTATGCGTGAATGTTACTTAACAAGTACCTTCTTGCCGTTTACAATGTAAATGCCGGCTGTTGTGATAGCCTCAATGCGGCGGCCTGTGAGGTCATAGATAACTTTTGCACCGTTCTCGGCTGCAATGCCGCTGATGTTGGTTACATTGCCCTCCTCGCCAAAAACAACATTAATTGTTCCAAGCTCCTCCATTGTGATGTCGATTGTGCAGTAGAGGTGCTCGGCATCCATCTTGCCGGTGATGTTCACAGGTACCTCGCCAAGCTGGGGACCAATCCAATCGCCTTCTGTATCGCCGGCAGCAATCAATATGTTGCGATTGGCGGCAAAGCTTGTGATGCCCTCTTTTGTTGTTGCAGCAATGCTCTCAACAACAATGTTGCCAACCTCTATCAAACCACCGAGAACGAAATTGTTGAGTGAGAGAGTGTAGCTTCCGTCCTTGTTGGTCTCAACAGCGATGGTAGTCTCCTGTGGCTCCATCTGCTCCTCGTTCATAGCAACTACAAGCTGCTCGGTGTAGGTCTTTGTGCTTGCCACAAAATTGTTTCTGTCGCCGAAAACAACATTAATTGTTCCAAGCTCCTCCATTGTGATGTTGATTGTGCAGTAGAGGTGCTTGGCATCCATCTTGCCAATGAGATTTACGGGTACCTCGCCAAGGGTGGGGCCAATCCAATCTTCGCCGTCGGCGGTGATAAGAATGTTGCGGACCACCTCAAAGCTCTTTATGCCGTTCGACTCGGTGGTTGCGATATTGTCGATAACAATGTTGCCAACGGGGATTGCGCCACCAAGAATAAAGTTGTTGAGCGACAATGTGTAGGTGCCGTCCGATGCCTGATTAACAACAATTGTTGTCTCCTGGGGTGCCTCTTTCGAACCCATTATTGAAACCTCCAAATTGTCGGTGTAGGTTTGTGCCATAGCAAATGTTGTAGCAATGGCAAGCATAACTGTGAGTAAAGTTTTTTTCATAAGCTATTGTTTTAAATGGTTGTTTTTTAAAAAAGGTAGGTAAATCCCAGTGTACCGTAAATGGGGTAGAGCGCAAATGAGATGCTGCTGAACTCCTTGGGGAAGATGCCGTTGAACCCCCATTTGAGGTCGGCAAACACGGCAAGGTGCTTGTAGGCAACAAACTCGCCACCAACCTGCAGGCCCCAGTTGAACTTGCTCAGGTTGTCGTTGAAACTGTAGCTTGCACTCTCAATCTCGGTCTTCTCGCCCGTGGGGTCGTTCTCGCGTATGTAGCCGTTGTAGACGTTGCCCGAGAAATCTCCCTGCATAAGGTATGATGCGTAGAGACCACCCGATACATTCCAGCGGTGGTTTATCTTGTAGACAGCAACAACAGGCAGTGTAAGATAGGTGTTTCTAACCGAAATCTCAACGTCTCCCGTCCAGGGGCCACACACCAATCCGCCATCGTTCATAATCTCTGTGTAGTAGTTCTTGGTGTTGGCTGTGCTTGTCATTCCTTTGGTTTCGAGTCTTATACCCCAGCGCAGTCCCCAGTCGCTCTTTCCAAACATTTTCTCCACAGTGCCCTCGAGTGTGAGGTTTAACCCGGGGTTATAGCTCCCCAAACTGCGTATCTCAACGGGCAGAGGAAGCGGAGCCGTGCCACCAATGTTGTAGCCGGCGCTCAGGCGCACGTGCCAACCTTTCAGTGCGGCCTTGAACAGGTTTATATCACTATCCCCAACCTCCTTTTTCTGCGCAGTAGCCGACAGGGCCAATATTGTTGCAAGAAGTGAAATGAATATCTTTTTCATAGCCTTGTTTTTCTCGGTGTTTGTTTGTGTTTGGTTTACTTGTTGTCCCAGATGATTTTTATCTCATCCACGCACAGTGTGCTTCCTATTGCTCCCTCAAAGAATGCACCCTCCTTGCTTGAGCTGGCAACAACGGTTATTGCATATTCGCCGTTCTCGAGCTTCTGCTGGTCAAATTTTTTGCCGTTTACGGCCTTGTATTCAACATCAAAAGGAGTCCACTGGTTTGGCTCTCCGGGGTTCTCCAATTGCGCTACCAGCACTATGCGCTCGCTCGATAGCACGTTGGAGCCGTCGAGTGTTACAATGTTGGCAGGGTCTATTTCGTAGAGCACCGAGTAGATGGCGCAGGTGTCGCGGCGCTCGGGCTGTTCTGTGAGTGTCTTGTCGGTGAACACCTCTCCGGGTGTGTACTTGTAGTAGCCGGTGAGCGACAATGGACGGCTTGGGGCTATTGACAGGCCAAAGCGTGTCGCTTCAAGGGGCTTCTTTGTGGCATTTGCCGTGAGGAACTCTCCAAGGAATATGTTACCGGCGGCAATGGGCATCTTCATCATCTTGCCAAATGTGCCCGTGCTCCTTGTGGTGAGCTTCACGCAGCATCCCTCTACACCGGTTGAATCAACTGTTGTGGGGAAATCATTGGGGGTTTTGCCCATACCCGACATTGAGAAACCGGCGTTTCCGCTCGACCACCAGTTGAGCTGTGTGCCGCTTGCATCAATCTCGTACCACACTGCATATTTGCCATTTATGCGATGGCTCTCAAACCCGAATACCGCATCTCTGTCAATTACAGTCTGTTTTGTGAAAAATACTTCATAGAGCTTGCTGTATGCGCCGTCTTCAGATGTGGTAGTGTAGTAGAGAATAATTCCACGTTCGCCGTTCTCGGCAATGGCATCCTCCTTTTTTATGCTGGCTCCGGGGGTGAGGTTGAACTTTGGGTCAAGAGTCTTCAGGAGCTCAATTTCGGTCTCCTCATTAACGTAGAATCTCACAGAGCTGTTGCTTATTAGGGGTGTGCCCGAGAGTATCTCTTTGTTCTCCTCGAGCCAAGCCTCATCTACCGAAACGATATCACATTCTGCATTGGGCGCTTCTTCCTGTATGCACGATGTGAAAAGAACAGCCGTCATTAGAGACAACAGTAGAATAATGCTTTTCTTAGTCATATATCTTTATGCTTGTATCCAAATTATTCGGCAAAAGTACTCAAAAACTTTGGTTTTTCTTTACAGCCTGCGTGGTTTTTTGCAACAATGCTCCCTTGATGCGTGAAATGGGCTATAATGGCAATATTATGGCTGTGATTTTGGAAACTTCGGTGTGCCGTAGTTGTCAACAACTTTTGGTCTGTTGAGAATGAGTCGGAACAAGCATTTCTTATTCATCGCTAAAATCTATATAATCGTCAAATTTGTATTTGTAATTTTTATTATAGTATTTACGATTGTATTCTTCTTCTTTGTGCGGTAGTAAATTGGGATAATTTATGCCTTCGTAGAAATGTTGAAAGGCAATGCGTGAAATTTCCATTTCTTCGGGGTATTTATCTTTGTTTCTGTTGTATATTTTGTTAAAATCTTCGGCCCTATTACATTCGCAGGTGCTTGACCAACAAAATTGCCAAAATTGCATTCTGTGTCCTTTTCTTAATGTAGAAAGATAGTCTAAAACTAACTTTTCATTACTGAAAATATAACCGACTAAATAATCTTGATAAACACCGGTACACTCACCGCTTTCTTTCATACCAATGGTAAGGTCTATAATTTTCTTGCACTTAATTGTGTCATTAATGTGTGAAAGGCAAAAAAGAGTGGCAATGTGTTCGGTACACATATTGCACATAGAGTTGTTGTATTTTTCATCAGGAACACGGCTATATGTCATATAAAATTCCAACCAAGTTGTTGGATAGGCCTCTAAAAATTCCATCTCCCTTTCAATCGTTTGTTCCCCGTTCTTCAAAGCTCTGTAAGCATTATTTAGTTTTGCTGTGTCAATGGGGATTTGTTGTGCAGTAACGTTTAACGCTATAATAATGAAAAGTGTGGTGAAGAGTGTTCGTTTCATTTTTGTGGTCATTTATATAAATCTTCAAGGTCTGGGCCAACGTTTATTCTTATTCCGTCTTGTCCATAATTGTTGAAAAATCTAAAAAGTTCGTTCTTTTTTCCATTGTCGCTGATGAAATAATCAGTTTTTTCTTTATTAGGACTGATTGAGCCACCTGGAATAAAACAGCCTGTGGTATTTTCTCCATTTCGCCCACCGTGAATTGCTACTTTCTTGTTGCTACAAATATACACCCCCCCAAAAGCGGTTGTCAATACCTTGCAGGGGATTTTGTTTACTTTAACAAAAAACAAATAGGGAAACAGGTCTATTTTAACTCGTTCCCCTGTTGGAAATCAGTGGTCTACCGATTTCCCCTTATTAACACTCCTCGTCAAAGAATCGCAAATATGACATATAGAACTGATGTTTGAATATAATGTATTTGAGAGACACATATTTGGCTGTAAAAGGCAACATAAGAAGGTTTGTTTTGCTGAAAATATTTGTAAAAGAGTTGGTTTAATTTGGCATTTCTTCAACTTGAAATGTATATTTGTGATATACTTTTGTGTCGTTCATAATTTTAAATAAAATGTGATATGAATGATGAATTGGAAATTTATGAAAAAAATATTAGTGATTTTAAGTGCCTTAAGCATTATTGCTTGCGGTGGCAATAAAAAGGTTGATGTTGCGGGCATCTCTCCCTCGCCGTTTGTGGGTTGTTGGGAGTGTGTGGGAGCGAATGGTTCTATTCAAAATCTCTCGGTGCGCATAGGCGAGCGAGGCGATTCGCTGCTTGTGGCATTCTTTTGGGAGAGGCAGGAACCTTTTTATATCACGGGCAACCCATTGAGTGATAGCAAGGGCAATGCCATACCGCAGGCTTGTATTCCTGTTCCAAAAAGTGGTAACAGTGCGGTTGGCACAATTGTGAACCAATATTTTAGTGTGTTTCAATACTATCCAAAGAATGAATACTATCCTCTCGCCTTTGAGTTAAAATCGCTCGATACGCTCACGTTCAATATAAGCGGTGAGGTTAATTATTGGCCCGCCAGCGGGGTGCTTGTGCGCAAGAACAGCGAGAATTACTCTTTTTCAACCGAGGTGGTAGATTTATATAAAGAAAATGCCTTTGTACCCGATGCCAATGTTTCGACTGTAAATACATTTGATGTTGCAGGCATTATGCCCACCCCGTTTGTAGGTGAGTGGGCCTGGGAGAAAAACGGTCCTTGGCAAGATTTTAATATAAGCATAGCAACAAAGGGCGATTCTCTGTTGCTCACAGCCGGTGGCGTGTTTTTGGGTGGAGCAAGAATACAAATGCCAGATTGGGGCGATGACGGCACCCCTTTGCCACAGGCTCACCTGCTTGCCCCCAAGCGAGGTAGCAAAGCCGTAGGTCGCTTTTTCTTGGATGCCGATTGTGCAGTAACACTGGAACTTTTCAGCAATAATACCCTTTTATTCAAAACAGATGAAAAGCTTGGCTTTTGGCCCGATAGTGCTGTGATGGTGCGAACAAACTATGATAACCCGGTTTATCAATAACCGTACTGCTTCGTAGATTCTAACATTCCCGAGGATTTTTTAGAGTCTCTGTCATTGAGAGAAACAAACGAATGCTTGGATTTCTAAACTATTGATTTTGGATATACAAACTTGATCATAAAACGCCATTAAACACCGGCGGGATAAACAAATTGCTTTGCTTATCCCGCTGATATTTAGCTGTCTAACTCGCTTGTTACTTTTAATACTCTTCTTCATCAAAGAAGTAAATGATATTTGAATGTCAATGATTTATGATAAATGTCTTCTGATTAAACAAGTTTAATTTGCGCTAAACTACTGCAAAATACTATTCCTCATATATATGAACATATCTGTCTTTATCTAAAATGAATTTCTGTTTGAATGGAAATATGTATCGATTTTCTGGTATTTCTGGTGGTGTAATTCTTATTTTATCTACTTCTACGATGGAGTATGCTTTTACTCTATTATTACTTATAAAAAGGATTGTAGATAATGAATCGAACATCGTTTTTTTGTCGCATTTCCTCTCTTGAACACTTCTTCTCAACTTCTCTTTATTGAGATGCTATAAGTGTAAAAAACATCCTCGTGTTGAAGCACGAGGATGGAGTAGTTTAAGAGAAGATATACTCTATTTCTCCGTCATTGCCTTGGCTTAAGTATCAAACTTGTTATTTAGGCTCTCTATAATATTGCTTGTCCATTCCCATACTTTGTCTCTCCAATTTGCTGAACATAAAGCAGCGAGAAAGCAAAGCACAGCCATAACTTCCAAAACTATTAAGGAAAAAATAGCACAGCCGAATCGCTTGGGTAGATTGTCAAGAAAATCGTCCACCCACCCAAACAAAAATTGCCAGATATCCATTTTAGATGCTATTTAAAAAGGCTATCGACACTCTTGCACATTCCAGTTACCGGAACACTCTAATCGACGTGCGACATCTTCGCTAAATCCATTACGAACAATGGCTTCATGAATTTCACGGGAATTAGGTGCAGGGGTACAAACAGATGCTACTTGCATTTCAAATCCTCGGGGAATTCCCGACGCCTGTCCTTTGAATGTTAATTTGTAAAGTCTCATAACATAATTAGTTTTAGTTGATACCTACTCTTTACAGGATTTTCGGCATACTCCTTCTTTACAATTGAAGTGTGGACACGTGTAAAAGAGAAAGTGTGAGGCTTCACTCACGCTTATCAACAAGATGTCGGAAAACCGAATTTTGGCACAGTGTGTCATAATTCAATTGTTATGATGTGTTTTATATTCTATTTAGTGATTAAACTTTTCCTTTCAATAACTTGACAATGCAAAAGTCCTGAAATAAAAAACCCTATGCAAACATTGTTTACACAGGGTTAAAAATAATTATTTAACTAATTGATATGTAGTGATAAAAAATAATGATGGGGAATTGAGAAGGGGAAATGTTAGGGAACTGCCAGGGGAATTTGGACTATTTTTTCATTGGTTCCCAAACCTCCTTGTCATATAAGTATGAACAGAACTCCTCCATAAGATGCTGGCATTTGTTCGGTTTTAATGTGCTCGTCTCTTCTATTCCCCAGTATCGTAAACACAAATCTCTGAACTGTTCCTGACGAAGCGGTTTATATACTTTGGCTATTTTATCATAACACTTGAACTTGTTGTTGAGGTATTTGTGATTGCACTCTTTTCTAAACTTATAGCAAAGTGCAGCTCGATGCGTCTTGTTCATTTTCTCCACATCAAACAGCTCGTAGATTTTTTTCAGGAAACCTGCAACATCTTTATGGTATCTATCTCCTGCACAAATGGTTTCAAGTATTTGCTTCTTGCCCTTTGGCTCATATTTATCCTTAACCTTACTCACAAACCCGAAAATAGCACCTAGCTGCTTCTTTACATTATTGAGCGAGACCAAACCTATTTTAGAACGGAACATCACCCAAACAAGATGATTGAAACGGTTCTTGACACTCAGTATGAAATCGTGGAGAATGACAAACAAATTGAAGTCATCAACAGTCTTAAAGTAGTTCTGTGATTTCAGAACGGCTTTGTATGTAGCGATATCATCTTCTGGAACATTTTCCAATCTTGCTCTTATCTCGTCGTGAGCCTCCAATCCTTCGTCAAACTTCTCAATAATTTTGTCTGGTATTAAAGAGAAGAGTGTCTCCAGCACCTTTTTGAGATACTCCTCAGACCTTGCTTTGCCTTTCTTGTCTTTATTTTGCAGCAATTGCACATATACATAAGATGTAATGTATGACATCAGATACTTAACATTGGCATCTGCAAGATTGTGCGAAGGAATGGACATCGTGTTATCATTCACTGCTTTCACTCCATTCACAAATATTCCTATCAGTCGCCTTATATCGTCGGAAAGATACTTGCCCTCCTTAACCTCGTTGTCATACACCAACTTGTATCTATATAAGCCAGCCTTCTTGTCAGCCTCTTTGCTCATCACAAGCGGGCGACGATATCCTTGTTTTGATGCTGCAGAAAAGCATACTGTCGGCAAAATCTCATCATTCTTAGCAGGATTTTCCTTCCACATATCCTTTGTGAAGAGCACAGTGTTCTCTGGACTGTCATCCAAGAATGTCTCTATCTTCTTGCCAAATGTAAATACGAACTCATTTGGTTTCTCCTTTACGGGAACCCAATTGCCGTTTTCCTCACGGCTCATTTGAGTAAAAAGGTAGGTGTATCTCATACGGACTGACGTTTGTGTCCTCAAATTTACTAATATTTCCGGTAAGAGATAACGCTGTCGCCATAAATTCAATATTTTCACACAATTCGCTTTCAATTCTTTATTGATAGGTAAGAGAAATCCTCTTTATATGTGGTCAAATTAGTAAAAAATGGAAAGTGTTATAAAAAGTAGCTTGGGTAGTCTCGCCTCATTTTCAGGCAGTTTTTGGGGCAGTATTTGGGGCAGTATTTGGGCAAAAAAGATGACCGACTGGGCTCAATCGGTCATTGTAAATCGTTGATATTTAGGTGTTAAATCTTTTTCAACCCATTAATACTCCTCTTCGTCGAAGAAGTGAATGATATTTGAATGTCAATGATTTATGATAAATGTCTTTTGATTAAACAAGTTTATTTTGTGTCAAAATACGGCAAAATACTATTCCTTGTATATATGAACATATCGATTCTCGTCTAATATAAATTTCTGTTCAAAAGGGAATTTCGGTCCATAGTGAGTAATTTCAGATGAAGAAAAGTATGCACTCCAGTTCCCAATTTCTGTATATGATTTTACCGTGTCGTTGTCTATGAAAATAATTCTAACAAAAGTGTCGTCTGTTGTATAACAACATTTTTCTCTCAGTCTTTTTGACATATTGTATGGTAATGACCATATAACATTTTCGTCATCATAGGGGTGTATTAAATATATGCTGTCATATTTTTCTTCGCAGTAGTCTTCAAAAGAGAATGCTTCTCCAATAGCTTGCTTTTTTAGTTGTAGTTCTAGTTTGGGCTCACTTGGGTTACAACTTATAAACAGGAATATACTAATAGTAAATACTGCAATCTTATTCAATAATTTTAAGCCTTCCATTGTTTGCTGCGTTTATTACTTGATTTAAAAGTTCTTCTTCACTCCAACCATTGATTATAGCTTGGTTGCCTAAATAGTATCCTACTGAATTATTGTATGGTTACCGTTACAAGGTTGTTGAATTGCTACTTTCTTATTATTACCCCAAATATACAACCTCAACTATCGGTTGTCAATACCTCGTCGGGAAAAGATTTACTATTTTGTTTACTTTAACAAACGAACAAGGAAACAAGTCAATTTTAACTCGTTTCCTTGTTGAAAATCAGTGTTTTACCGATTTGTTCCTAATCAATGCTCCTCTTCGTCAAAGAAATAAATGTTATTTGAACTCCAATAAATAAAGATAAATGTCTTCTGATTAAACAAGTTTATTTTGCGCTAAAATACGCTAAGATGTTGTATTGGGTTTATGCTTGTTTCTATATTGTGTCTTGTCTGACTGAAAATAGTAAATATGCGTTTGAAAGATACATACAGGGTTGTAAAAAAGCAATAAAAATATAAGACTTATTTGTTATTTGCTGTTCATCACATTTTTGAAGTCTTCCATAAAAAGCACTCCTGTGTTGAAATATTCAAAAGCGATAGACATCGTTTTCATCATCGCGGGGTACTTTTCCTTGTTCTTGTTATAGAGCTTGTTGAATTCCTCTTGTTGGTGATTGCCATCAATAATGTTCGACCAATAGAATTGCCAAAATTGCATCTGATGTCCTTTTTCTATTTCTGACAAACAATATAGGAATACATCATTTCTATGTTGCATAGTGTAATGTAGCAATCCTTGCAGATGGTTTGGTGCATCGGCGTCAAGCGAGGCCCCAACCGATAATGCTATTAACTTATTACAGTATAGAGTGTCGTTTATCGCATAACATTCCGCGAGAGCCTTTATGTGCTCATATGCTTGGCTGTACATTGACAAGTCGTACCCATCCTTGTCGCTGTATTTATAAGTTGAGTTAAAATCGTCCCAATTATCAGGAAATGCCTTGAAAAAATCTAGTTGTAACTCCTTTGATTGTGGATTTTTCAATAATTTTCTGTATGTTTTATTCAGCAGTGCAGTGTCAACAGGGAAATATTGTGCTGTGGCTGTTGAAAGTAGCGTCGCAAATAGCAATAGCGTAAGAAAAATCTGTTTCATAAGATTAATTGTTTCTAAAAATACATTACTCGGAATCTACATTTATTTTTATTCCATTATGTCCGTAGTTGTCAAAAAAATCAAAAAGTTCTTTTGCTTTTTTCTTGGATTCCCAAACATTGTAAGTTTCTGTCTTTTTGTCATATGAATAATTTTCGCCAGGCAAGAAACAGCCTTCCGTATCCTTTCCATAATTACCAGTATGTATGGCAATGCCACTACGACCTGGCACACTATCTACATACCATTGATAAGTTAATTGAATATCTGTTTCCCCTCTTTTTCTTCTTCTTTCTGTGTTTATCCTTTCTTCTAATATTTTCTTAGGAACGACTTTGTAGTTTCCTTGTGCAATTGATGTATCACTATTTTTTATTTTTGCTCTATTATAGTCTGTTTCTGGTTCAAGAAAATAACCTTTTATTGAGTCCACTTTATTGCCTGTTTCATCGTATGCCATTGCAATAAATTTGCTTACAGTGCTCTTCTTACCATACCCGATTCTAGTTGTATTTACAACAACATTTGTTTTTGTCTTTTGTTTTATTTCCCCCTCTTGCCCATCCTCAAATGCTGTTGCAATATCAAAAATACTTGGTTTGTTCAAATAATTTGCCATAAAATTAGATTTTAGTTAATAATATCGCAAAATTATTGTATGGCTTGCGTGGTAAGGTTGCTGTTTTGCCACTGTGTTTTTCTTTGGTTCTAAGATACAATAGATTATAATCATTTGTCAAGATATTCTTTCAAAACTCCCTTCTTTTTTGACATGTTTTAACAAAAAAGAAAGCAGTCAAACAAATTTGTTTGACTGCTTGTGTGTGATTCTCAATTATTTATGCGATTTAATCGCTTGGAAATTAATTAGTATTCTTCTTAGTTGAGGATGTTTATCTATATTGATGGTCTATTAGATAAACTGTTCTGTTTGTAAAATAGATAAATAGATTTTTGATAAAACGAGATGTGGAATATATAGCCACCCTACTCAAAAACTCATTTATTGAGAATTTCTTGTTGCTGTAAAGTAACTTGTGTTACGATACGGATATAAAGTACCGTTTGAAGCGAGTTGCCCGGTTTGGTATGCTGTGAAAGTTAAAATATTTTTATTAAGTGTGCCTGTCCCATATGATGTTGTAAAGTATCCTGTGTTGTCTGAATATGTACTTCCTTTTAAAAATATAGAAGTTCCGGATATCTCTGCTTGAGTGCTTATATACCCATCAATTTGTACTCTATTTGCAGACAACTTTGTTATTCTAATTGTTCCATTATCATTAATTGTTCCGGAACTATTGCCCCATATTATATTTTCAACAATGCTAACTGAGTAAACTCCAACAAATGCATCTGCATCATCTATGCTTATATTATTCTCAGATATGCCTATATTATTCTCAGAACAAGAATTTAGCAATGTAAAGCAAAAAAATAACGTAAAATAAAAAAAGTGTTTCAGCATATTAATATGATATTTTCAGAAAGGCTATAATTTATTTGATAATTTAAAAACTAGTAAGGAATGCAGTCAAACAAAATTTGTCTGACTGCTTGTGCGTGATTCTCAATTATTTATGCGATTTAATCGCTTGGAAATTAATTAATATTCCTCCTCGTCAAAGAAGTCTTGACCACTTTTTACTCCCTGATAACCACCAGTATATAACTGACTATCTCGTTAGGGTAGTATTCGGGCAGTCTATGACCTATTGAGTAGTGCCAAAATACGTTTTTAATTGTCCTTAAAATCTCTCAAAATCTATTACTCCTCTTCCTCTGGGAGGATAATTTTCTGCAAAGATAACAAAAAAATTATTTTTATTTTGTTACACCGAGATTTTTTATATTACGCTTCGGTTGCCATATAACTCAAATGGTTGTTAGATTATTTAGTGGGACTGCGATTGAATGTTAGATGAATAAAATGACAATAATTTGCTCTTAATTTCATCTCTTACTCGGCGAAACTCATTTATATCGGTTGAATTTGCTGGGTCATCAAAGCCAATGTGTAGTCGTTTGCCTACCTTACCTACAAACATCGGACAGGTCTCATTTGCTCCGCCACAAACTGTTATCACATAGTCCCACTCGTCATTTAGATAAATTTCCACACTTTTGGGTGTATGTGTAGATATATCGATACCCACCTCGTGCATAACTTGGATGGCTTGCGGGTTTACCAGCGATGCAGGGTTTGTTCCTGCTGAATGAACTTCTAAACTCTTGTCAAACGATTGCAAGAAGCCGTGTGCAATTTGGCTACGGCAACTATTACCTGTACATAAAATCAATACTCTCATAGAATCCAATTAAATAAATATCCTGAAATGACAATCAACAGCGTTACCACGCCGAAGAAGATACCAATCAGCCGCCATGTCATCACCTTTTTGAGCATCGTCGCTTCGGGGATAGATAGTCCAATGATAGCCATCATAAAGGCTATGGCTGTGCCTAGCGGAATACCCTTTGCTACAAATACCTCGATGATGGGCACAATGCCCGCAGCATTGGCATACATTGGTACTGCAAGCACCACAGCAAGTGGCACGCCCCACCAATTTTCAGCCGAGAGGTATTGCTCAAAGAAGCCTTCTGGCACATAGCCGTGCATCGTAGCACCAATGCCGATACCAATCAGAATATAGAGTAAAACGCCTCGCACAATGCCCCACGACTCACGGGTAATAGTGGGCAGTCGCTTGATGAATGGTGTTTTCTCTGCCTCCCAAAGTTGGCTCTGCTCCGAAGAGTGTGCTTGTGCAGCCTTTACCCAATCGCTCAAATAGGGTTCAAGGTGCATACGGCTCAATATAAAGCCCGCAATCATTGACAGCAGCGTACCGCTCACAACATAAATTAGAGTTGCCTTAACTCCAAACGAGCCGAGGAACATTGCCACAGCCACCTCACTAACCAAAGGCGAGGCTATAAGGAATGTCAGCGTTACGCCTAATGGGATTCCACCCTTGACAAAGCCGATAAAGAGTGGCACCGATGAGCAGGAGCAGAACGGAGTAATACCACCGAAGAGAGCCGCCAAGAAGTAGTCCAAGCCATAGAGTTTATGCGTGGCGAGGTATTGGCGTAGCCGCTCAATGGGGAAGTAGGCGTTGATAATGCCCATCACGAAACTTATACTGAAAAGCAGTATTATAATCTTAATGCTGTCGTAAAAGAAGAAATTGACAGCCGTGCCCAATGGTGTGGTGGCATCTAACCCGAAGATGCCATAAACCAACCAATCTGCAAATTGCTGTATCATACGCCCAATAACTCTTTAATCTCGGTTTCACTTGGTACATAGCCCTTGATTTTCACTTCGTCATCAACCACTACGGCTGGGGTTGCAAGGATGTTGTAGTTCATTATCTCCATAATATCCTCGACCTTTGTAAGTGTCGCTGTGATGTTGTTCTCCTTAATGACTTTTTCTATAACTGCGTAGGTTGTCTTGCACTTGCCACAACCTGTTCCTAAAATCTTGATTTCCATAATTCTTAAATGTAAATTGTTAAACAATAATAAATCCCGATTGAAATAAATAGTATGCCTACCACTATATTGAGCCACTTCTGAATGACCTGCATCTTGCCATAGACCGCCCCAATCTGCCCTGCGCTGAATGCCAATATCCACGCTACAACAATTACGGGCAAGGCGGTTGCAATGGCAAATAGTGTTGGTAACAGGTAGCCCATAGTTGCGCTCGCCGACATCGGAATCAGCATACCAAAATAGAGCACCCCGCTTGTAGGGCAGAATGCCAATGCAAAGAGTACACCCAATATCAACGCACCGAATCCGCCTCGTTGAGCAAGTCCCTCGTCCTTACCTCCAAAGCCGAATGACGGCAGATTTAGTCGGTTGCCAAATAGCATAAACAGACCGATAAGCAACAAGGCAGGAGGTAGAATCAACTCCCCATAAGTGGCAATAAACTTTTGAATGCCAAATACGCTCGCACCGCTTCTTAAAATTGCAATCAACACCACACCAAGCAGCGTGTAGGCAATCGTACGCCCCAAAGTGTAGAGCAAGCCTTGCACAAACACCCCTTTTCGGCTCTCGATATGCTTGCCAATGTAGCCGATGGCTGCGATATTGGTAGCCAACGGGCAGGGCGAAAGTGCCGTGAGCAGTCCGAGCAGAAATGCCGTTACTGCGGGCGTTGAGGAACTATCCAACATTGATTGTAACCACTCCATAGCATTAGTTGTTAAGCATTTCTGTTATCCGCTCCGACAAACCCTCTTTGAACTTATCGGGAGCGGTGCGGGCATTGCCGAAAGCAAATTCTGTTAGATTTGCTGCACTCTCGTTTCCGCTTTTGTCGTAATCAACGAAAATAAGCGATGACCAACTAACCTCATAACGCTCGGCAAGAGCCTCCTCCTTGGTAATATCCACCGAGCGAAATACCACCTTGCCGCTTTTCAACGGCTCAGCATAAGCCGCCTCTAACAACTCCTTGGTGTTTTTCTCAATCGCCATACAAGTGGCACAGCGTTGCGCTCCGTGGAAGTAAAGCACCTCAACAACATCTTTTTTAGTCTGCTGATTTTCAGCCACACTCTTGGTCTTGCCTCCCGAGCAAGCCACCATACCCACGCATAGGGTAAGAATCACTAATACTTTTCTCATAGCTTTGAATTTTATGTTATTTGTAGTTCGTAGAACAACGAACATTGTTTCCAAAAAAAGAGGCTGTTATTTACAGCAACTCTCCTTTTTGCAGGCGCAGTCGTCGAAAAACTCAACGAACAAAGCCTTTGCAAGTCGCCAATTCTCTCGGTTGATACAATACTTAACCTTCGGTGTTTCGACCTCTCCCTGTATCAAGCCCGCCTCTTTTAACTCTTTGAGGTGCTGCGATACGGTAGCTTTGGCTATCGGTAACTCCTCGTGAATATCTCCGAAATAACAGGTGGTCTGCTTGGCAAGAAAGTTCATTATCGCAATGCGTGCAGGGTGTCCCATTGCCTTTGCAAAGCGTGCAACTTGCTCTTGCTTAACGGTATAGTCCTTATTTACCATTGTCTTTTGCCGTTTAATTGTTCGCAAATATACGAACAATAGTTGAGTTAGCAAAATTTCTGACCTATGAATTTTCAATAAATAAAAGGATAATAGTTATCATACGACTTATTGCCTGTATAACAAATCGCATTTAATTTAGACTACATAGAAGACTACACTCAATAAGTAATATTACGGGTTAAGCGATTATTGCACGAAAAGTCGTTTCACAATCTAACAACCTAACAGATTGTAAATAAACAAAATCGGCGGTGAAATTTAATTCACCGCCGAAAAAGGACAACCCTATTGGAGGTTGCTTTTATTTTTTATTTCTGCC
>JAZONR010000045.1:0-28721 GCA_045654645.1 Bacteroidaceae bacterium | reverse complement strand
ATAAAAATTTCCCAAACAAACAATAGCTATTCCAATGTTTATCAATGGAATAGCTATATTTTTATTATCATACGGCAATTTGAACGCTGAAATAATAAAATGAAGAAGGGTAACCCAATTTGACTTTTGGGTCACCCTCATATTTCTTATCTATTTGAGAAGCGAAGGAGGCTTACACAAGGTAAATGCCTCAACATCCTGAATAACTCACTGCAACAGGATTTTCTTGGCATACGCGCCTCTTGCACTCATCATCTTAACAACATAAACACCCTTCTCTAACAGAGAAGCATCTATGCTCACCTTTGCACCATCCGAAACGCAGTAGTTCAACAGGTTGCGCCCACAAATATCATAGACCCCAACCACACTGCCTGCGGCTGCTCCACCAACACAGATTGAAGTACCGTCTAAAACAATTGAGGCCACTGCTTCACCGGCAGACGCATCTATACCGGTATTCACACTATAATCGACACCCACAGAGAAATAGCTGTAGTTATTCTCTTTGAACATTTCGGACATATCTATAACATCGGAAAACATTGCATCGTCGATGTGTAACGCATATAAATAGTAACCGTTATCCGAGTCATTCCACTCCTTCTGCGTAAAGAAATGACGTACTGCCACATATATCTCCTTTCCTTCATACTGCGAAAGGTCTACCCCAAACTCTTGCCAATCGGTACCATAGCTGCGGTCAATCACCCACTCCTTTATTGTTTTAAAGGATGATGCATTGGAATTTCCACTTTCAGAGACTGCAATGCCAAAGTGTTCATCATAAAACGATGCTGAATGAACACGCGCCTTCACACTAAACTTGCTATCTGCCGTAGCCTTTACCTTTGGAGAGACAAGATAGTTGTCTATTGGTATTGAAGACTCCAACATTGATGCAGCACAATATGCCTCACTCACAAGGTGCCCCTTTCCCGAAGAATTGCTGCCGGGAGACTCCATCCTGTGCTTTACATACATTGATGAGTGCCACCAAGGATGTTTGCGCGCATTATCGCTTGCATCAAAGGTTGTCCAGCCCTCAAAACCGTTGTCGAGATAGCCATAGCGGTCATAATGCAATTCAAAACCATAGACGCAATCATCAGCTTTGGCATAACCGTTGGGAACAGCATAGAGGTCGAACTGCAGGCTTGTGCCATCGGGAGCATCTTCACTGACATTAAAAACAAACTCCACAGTCTGCGTTTCGCCCGGGGCAATGATGCCTATTGAGGCCTCATCCTTTAACATTGTTACATAACGCGAAGATATTGCAAGCGTCAATGGTGTTTCACAAGTTGTGGAGACATTGCCTTCATTAACCACATCCACTTTCAGGGCGATGTCATTTCCGGGAGCCACGGCAAGAGGGCTGTTCACGCGGCCAATAATTCTGGCACTTGCATCCACTCTAAACACAAGCTCACGGCTCCAAGAATATTCGCCATCAGTTGCTACTGCCGTGATATATACAGTGTGGCCATTTGCCGTTTCAGGAGATATATTCACAGGATATGCAACTTCCACCGATTCTCCCGATGCTAGAGAACCCAAGGGCAAACCACTCTCTGCGATTGTTACACAACTGTCATTGGAAAAGAGAGAAAGCACCGCATTGGGAGAGCACACACCCTTGCCTTCGTTGGTAACTACTATATGCAGTTCGGGTGTAACACCATTGGCAATTTGTTCGGGGCTATAAGAGGTAACCTTCAAAAAGGGTTCTCCTGCAGATGCTGCAACAGCATTTACTGCATTTAGGGCATCAACACGCCCCGACCCCGTGAAGTTATTCTTCTTTTCGGAAAGTTTGAGGGCTGTTGTCTCCATAATGCGGCAGACATCGGACGGGGTGAGTGTACTGTTTTTCTCAAGCATAAGAGCCGCAATGCCTGCTGCACAGGGTGTTGCCTGTGATGTACCCGACATAATTTTATATTTGTCATTATCATCGTGCTTCAAGGAGAAAATATAATCACCGGGAGCACATATATCGGGACGTAAGAGACCAATGTGGTTCTCATCATTGCCAAGAGGGTAGTCGCCATAGCTTGTATCTTGCCAGGTGGCAGGGCCCGGTGAAGAGAATGTGGCGTATTTGTCCTCATTATTTACAGCTCCAACACACACCACAGCCGAAAGACCGCCGCCATTAGACTGCTGGTCGGGGTGAAGATAAGGTGGTGGGCAAGAGGCGGGAACATCGACATACATAGCATCACCATCAGCCTCACCATCATTTCCTGCAGCAACAAAGGCTATCACTCCCGCCGAGAGAGCACTCTCGAAAGTTCTGCGCAAAGCCTCTTTGTCGGCTGTGCCTATTTGATTCGATTTAAATCCCGAAGAGATGCTTATTATGTCGGCACCATTCTCTATTGCAAACTGCACACCCCTCATCATCTTTGCAGGTGAGCCGCCGCCCGCCCTGTCTATAGTCTTTATGGCCATCAACGTTGCATCGGGAGCTATGCCAACAATGTTACCCGATGTGCCGTCGCCGCAGATAATACCGGCACAGTGTGTTCCGTGGCCATAATCATCTTTTATATTGGAATTGCCCTTAACATCCTTGACCGAGAAGTTCCAACCGTGCACAGGGTCATCGGCATTGCCATCACCATCTGTGTCGGCATAACCCTGCCACAGATGGTCTTTAAGGTCGGTATGTTCATCATTGATGCCGGAATCGAGAATGGCCACCACAACATTTTTTCCTGTGTAGCCCTGCTCCCAGACTTGTGGGGCCCGCACTTGCATTATGTGTGGAGTGAGGCCCGCACGGGCTTCGACCACACTTTGTGCCACATCTTCAACAACTGCATTGCACGCCATTGCAACATCCTTGTCAAGAGCGATAGAGGCCACATCATTGCGAGAAGCAATATGGTTGATAATGTCGGCAGTTGCCTCGCAGCAAATTGCATTGGCAACCCACAAATTGCTTATATTTGAAACACCACCTTGTTTCTCACTTGACCGCAGAAAAGAGAGCAACGACTCCTGCGAAGCTGCAGAGTGTTTCTTGAGCTGCTTTACCACAGTTGCACGTCTGTTTTCCTCACCGCTGCAAGCCTTGGCATTTGCCTTGGGCAACAATACATCGGCCTGAGATTTTAAAACAATGGTTACCGGCAATCGTCCGGCATCATCAACACCCAACAATGCCTTCAACTCGGGCTCCACAAAAGATTGGGCCGGGGATGTAACACACAGCAACAGTAGAGTAACCAAAGACAAAAAAACTCTTTTCATAACACCAATATATCAGTTAAAAAACATAAGCTCAGGCATAATTCTCCACAATTCGGTCGAGAATGGCCATAAGTTCATCCTCCTTCTCGGCGCGCAACATCTCAATTCTCAGGGGACGGAAATCGGCAAGCCCCTTTAGGAGCGGAGTTGCCGCAAGATGTCGGCGCACGTGCAAAATCCCCGGGCGCTCGCCAAGCCACTGCACACTATCGCGCACCTGCTGGCGCAGAACATCCATACACTCGTTGAAAGTAAAGGGCACAGCCGGCTCTCCGTGCTCAAGATAGTGCTTCACATCGCGAAAAATCCAAGGCTGGCCAAAGCTTGCACGGCCAATCATCACCGCATCGACTCCATATCTGTCAAAACACTCTTTGGCACGCTCGGGGGTCTTCACATCACCGTTGCCAATGATGGGAATATACATTCGGGGATTCTCCTTAATTTTACCAATGAGTGTCCAATCGGCATCACCGGTATACATTTGAGCACGCGTGCGCCCGTGAACAGTGAGAGCGGCAATGCCGCAGTCCTGCAAACGCTCGGCAAGCTCAACAATGCATTTGCTATTCTCATCCCAACCCAAACGAGTCTTTACTGTAACGGGAATATTCACTGCATCGACAACCGCTTTTGTAATCTCCAACAACTTGGGAATATTCTGCAGCATACCTGCACCGCACCCTTTGCGGGCCACTTTCTTAACGGGACAGCCAAAATTTATATCAAGAATATCGGGGCGCGCCTGCTCCACCCTCTTGGCAGCCTCAACCATTGGTCCAACTTCGTTGCCATATATCTGTATTGCCACAGGGCGCTCGGCATCATAGATATTCAGCTTGCGCAACGTGCTGTTTACATCACGAATGAGCGCGTCGCTCGATACAAACTCGGTGTAAACCATATCAACGCCGAAACGTTTGCACAGAAGACGGAAAGCCTCATCTGTAACATCCTCCATTGGCGCAAGGAACACCGGGTATTTTCCAAATTCAATATCTGCAATCTTCATCCGGTAACTTGATTTTATGCTACAAAGATAGTATCTTTGTCCTATAAATGCAATATCAATTATGAAGTACAAAAGAAGTGATTTTGAGATAATGGCGCCGGTGGGCTCAAGAGAGAGCCTTTCGGCCGCAATACAAGCCGGCGCCAATTCAATATATTTCGGCATTGAGCACCTGAATATGCGTGCACACTCTGCCAGCGCATTCACAATCAATGATTTGAGAGAGATTGCCCAGATTTGCGACACCCACGGGATAAAGAGCTACCTGACCGTGAACACCATTATCTACGAGGATGACCTTGCAATGATGTACACCATCATTGACGCAGCAAAGGAGAGCGGCATTTCTGCTGTCATCGCTGCCGACGTGGCTGTTATGCAATATTGCAACAAGGTGGGCGTGGAGGTGCACCTATCTACACAGTTGAACATAAGCAACAGTGAGGCGCTAAAGTTCTATGCACAGTTTGCCGACGTGGTGGTGCTTGCGCGCGAGCTCAATATGGACCAGGTTGCCGCCATCCACAAAGTTATCATCGATGAGAATATTTGTGGCCCCAAGGGTGAGCTCATACGCATAGAGATGTTCTGCCACGGTGCGCTGTGTATGGCAATATCGGGCAAATGCTATCTGTCGCTGCACCAGCTTGGACGCAGCGCCAATCGCGGACAGTGTATGCAGGTGTGCCGCCGAGGATACATTGTAAAAGACAGAGAGAGCGACATTGAGCTCGAGGTGGACAACAAGTATATAATGTCGCCAAAGGACCTGAAGACAATACGTTTCATAGACCGTATGGTTGAGAGCGGTGTGCGCGTATTCAAGATTGAAGGACGTGCCCGCGGACCCGAATATGTGCAGACCGTTGCCGGTTGCTACAACGAAGCCATCAACGCCTACCTCGACGGCGAGTTTACCGAGGAGAAGAAAGACGCTTGGGACGAGAGGTTGATGACTGTTTTCAACCGTGGCTTCTGGGACGGCTACTACCAAGGTCAAAAGCTTGGCGAATGGAGCAGCATCTATGGCTCACAGGCAACTGAGCGCAAGGTTTATATAGGAAAAGCCATAAAACACTTCTCAAACCTGGGCGTTGGCGAGTTCCTCATTGAGGCGGGAGAAATAAATGCCGGAGACAAGATTTTAATTACCGGCCCCACAACGGGTGCTGTGTACCTTACGCTCGAGGACCCGCGCGTAAACCTTGAGACCGTTGAAAAGGTGCGCAAGGGCGACCGCGTCTCCTTCAAAGTTCCCTGCAAGGTGCGCCCCAGCGACAAGCTCTACCGCATAGACAGCACCGGCCACGGAAGCTGCGAATAAGATAAAGATATAACAAAAAAGGTGTTGAGAATTTCTCAACACCTTTTTTGTTATATTACTAACACATTGACAGTTTTACATACTCCCTTTTGCTTTGTAGGCAAGTGCATAGAGCCTCATCTGCTTTATCATTGCAACAAGACCATTGCTGCGTGTGGGCGAGAGGTGCTCTTTGAGACCTATAGCCTCAACAAAATAAGGCTCATTCTCAAGAATCTCATCGGGAGTGCGGCCCGAATAGACCTTTATGAGCAGAGAAACAATACCTTTCACAATGAGCGCATCGCTCTCGGCGCGAAAAACGACCTTTCCATTGACATAATCGGCCTGAAGCCACACACGGCTTTGACAACCCTCAATGAGATTGTTATCGGTCTTATACTCTGCGGGAAGCTCCTCTTGCTCACTGCCAAGGTCAATGAGCAGCTGATATCGGTCAAGCCAGTCTTCAAAATCGACAAACTCGGCAATTATCTCATCCTGTATCTCTTTTATTGTAGCCATTACTTTTCGTTATATATTACTGTAAGCACTGTTTGGCCCACGGCCTTGAGTGTATTTGTATCTATCCACGACATATTGTCCTTGAGCGTGTGATGATGAGGCCCGAAACCGTTAGGGCTCTCGGGGTCGCAGTTTATTATGTTTATGCAAGGAATACCGCCAACACGGTTCACATAGTAGTGGTCATCGGTTATGGCACCACCCTCTTCATTCACAAAATAGCCTTCGTAACCAAGGCGTGATGCCCAGTCCCACACACGATTTACAAGGCCGGGGGCAAACTGCAAAGAGTAGTATTCCTGGCAGAAACGTGAGCCGGGAGCACCCACAATGTCGAGCAGAATTCCATACATTGGGTTATAGCCCGCCTTGTGAGGGAAACGAGACCAATATTGCGAGCCAAGCGCCCAGGAGTTGCTGTTGCCCGAATACTTTGCAATATCATTTTCGTGCAGGCCATAATCCTCGGCATCGAAGAATATGATGTCTACACCCACCGTCGTTGGCACCATCGATAGCTGACGGGCAACCTCAAGCAACACACCAACACCGCTACCACCGTCGTTGGCACCGTCTATAGGCTTATAGTGATTGGCCTTGTCGGGGTCGGAATCGGCCCAAGGGCGTGTATCCCAGTGAGCAAAGAGCATCACGCGCTGCTGCTTTTGGGGCTGAAACTGTGCAATGATGTTGCGTGCCTTTAGCCTATCTCCATTGTAGGCCTTCAGTTCAACATCCTGTGTAACAACATCGGCACCATACCCTTTGAGCTTTGCTACAAGATAGTCGCCACACTTGCGGTGCGTTGCAGTGCCGGGCACGCGGGGGCCAAACGCCACCTGTTTCGAGATGAAGCTGTATGCACTATCGGCATCAAAAGCAGGAACAATTACAGCGGGCTCCACAACTGTGGGCTGTGCGGCAACCCCCTTCTTGGGCTGCTGCACAGGCTGTGATGTGCCACCTTTGGGACTGCTGCCGCAACTGATGAAGAGCAGGGCTATAAGCAGAAAATATGCACTGTATCTCATCCTTTCAACGGTTCAATTTCCAGGTTGTACCCTCCTTGCCGTCCTTAATTTCAAAACCCAACTCGGCAAGTTCGTTTCTTATCTTGTCGCTGGTAGCCCAATCCTTGTTGGCCTTGGCAATCTGACGCTGCTGAAGCAACATATCCACCACCTTGCCAAATGCCTCCTCGCGACCACTGTCAGAGCCACGCTCCTCCTTTAGGCCAAGGATACCAAATGCAAAAAGGTGGAATGTATCCTTGAGCTCGGCAAGGTCGGCCTCGCTGATTGTGGCCTTCTTGTCGGCTATCTGATTGATGACGCGCGACGCATCAAAGAGGTGCGAAATAACCTGTGCGGTGTTCATATCATCATTCATTGCATCGTAGCACTTCTGACGCAAAGAAGCCACATCGGCAGTTGTCTCGCCCGACGCAGCAAGGCCACAAAGGGTCTTGTGGGCCTCGAGCAGACGCTGCAAGCCCTTCTCGGCTGCCTGAAGTGCCTCATTGCTGAAGTCCACAGTGCTGCGATAGTGTGCCTGAAGTATGAAGAAACGTATTGTCATAGGCGTATAGGCCTGTGCAAGCAGTTTGTGTGTGCCGGTGAAGAACTCATCAAGGGTTATGAAGTTACCCAAAGACTTGCCCATCTTGGTGCCGTTGATGGTTATCATATTGTTGTGCATCCAATACTTCACCACATCGTGCCCCATAGCAGCCTTACCCTGCGCAATCTCACACTCGTGATGAGGGAAGACAAGGTCCATACCACCACCGTGAATATCGAACTGCTCGCCAAGATATTTGCGTCCCATTGCAGTACATTCGCAATGCCAGCCGGGAAATCCGTTGCTCCAGGGCGAGGGCCAGCGCATAATATGCTCGGGCTGTGCACACTTCCACAAGGCAAAATCGGCAGGGTTGCGTTTCTCATCCTGACCATCAAGTTCACGGGTAGTGTTGAGCACATCCTCAAGGTTGCGGCCCGAAAGAACGCCATATTTGTGTGCCTTGTCATACTTGGCAACATCGAAATAGACCGAGCCCTGGCTCTCATAGGCGAAACCATTATCGAGAATCTCCTTCACAAGTTCAATCTGCTCTATGATGTGCCCCGAAGCGTGCGGCTCAATGCTGGGAGGCAGCACGTTGAGTGCATCCATCACCTTGTGATAGTGAAGAGTGTACTGCTGCACAACCTCCATTGGCTCAACCTGCTCAAGACGCGCTTTCTTTGCTATCTTGTCCTCACCCTCATCGGCATCGTGCTCGAGGTGGCCCACGTCAGTGATATTACGCACATAGCGCACCTTGTAGCCGAGGTTTTTGAGGTAGCGGAACAGCACGTCGAATGTTATTGCAGGACGGGCGTGCCCAAGATGGGCAGGGCCATAGACTGTGGGGCCGCACACATAGAGACCCACATTGGGGGCATTGAGCGGCTCAAAAAGCTCTTTCTTGCGAGAGAGCGTGTTGTATATCATAAACTTGTTTTCCATAATTGGTTGTATATTTTGTTATTTGAATTTACGTGTTGCGTTACGGTTTGTTTTACGACGTTCTTTATCGGGTTTCTGCTTGGTTATATCAAGCGGTTTCTGCTCATTGAACGGCAGGTTTATGTCCCAGTCATCCTGCGAATACTCAAAGAGTGCCATCAGGTCGAGCTTATGGGGATAGTAGTAGACACGTTCAGGCTGTATTCCCTTGGCAAAGTCGCCTGTATCCCATTTGCCGTTACCGTTCTCATCGATGAGCAGACGCAAATAGTAGGTGCCGGGAGCTATAAAGTAGAAGGCACAACGCCCGTTCACACACTTTTCGGTTTTAACGACTTTCTCGTTGGGATCGAGCAGCTGCACAATGCCATTGTTGCCAACACCTCTGATATTGACAGTGAGCACAGCATAATCATCGAGCGAGCGGAACTTCATCTCGCTGGCAAAGGCCTCGGAAACACCGCCATAAAGCCCTTTGAAAGCGGCCGAGTCGGCACTCACGCGATAGGTTTGTTCGGGACGCCAAGCTGCGTATATGTGATAATCGCGCATCCTTATGCTGTCTTGTTCAAACACCCTGTCAATGGGCACCCAAAGGGTGTCTACAAGCTGTTCTACCACAATAGCCGAAGTGTCGATGCTAAGCAACGGCTCATCAAACTGGAAACGACACACAGCATCGAGGTCCATAAGCGAGCCTCCGGTGAAGCGCACCGGCAGCACCTTGGTCTTGGGTACATAGACGGGGGGATTGTTCTCGTCATAACCCTCCTTGCGTTTCTCTTCGCGCAAAAAGGCCTTCTCTTCCTCCTCGCGCTTCTTTTGCTGCTGTTTCACAACCGTCTGCCAGCGTCTTTTTGCCGATGCATAGACAGTGTCGCACCTCTCGATGGGAGCACCGGCGTCATCGATAGCTTTGTAGGAGAGTGCAAATGAGAGTGTATCGTTGCGATAGAGCAAGGAGTCTTTGAACCAATAGACAAGCGTGTCCATCTTTGCGCTTCTCTCGAGCAGATAGGCGCCGTCAAGCTCCACGCCAAGCCCTTTAATCACCGGCAATTCGTTGTTGGGCGCCGCAAAATAGAGTGTGAGTCTGTTGTGCGGGTCGCGCACATATTTTACAAGGTATTGAGTGAGAAACTCCTCTTTGAAAGCCTTTAACACAATGTCATCGGGCTGAAAACGGGTGTAGTTCACATAATGAATAGTATCAATAGTGAGACTGTCGCGCCACACGGTATCGGGGCGCACTGCCGGTGTTGCAAAAGGTTCCATTGTTGCATCCATAAATGCAATGGCCTCGCTCTTTTGGTCGAAAAGGAAGTTCTGATTGGCATCGGAAAGGGCGTATACGCGATACTTACCCGGCGCTATACCTTTTATTGTAAAGCGGCCACGAGAGTCGGTGCGCGAAACGCGGTCGAACGGCAGCTTTGAGAATGCTGTATCATTTACATTAGAATGTAAACCCACAACCATTCCTTTTATGGGCTCAAGATTTTCGGCATTGAGCACTGTGCCCGACACTGCCAACGTATCTACCTGGTCGCCGGTAGAGAATACATAGGCAAAATTCTCATAGGGATTGCCCTCGTTGTTGTCTACTATGGCATCGCCAAAATCAATGGAGTAGGTGGTATTGGGCTTTAGAGAATCGAGCAACTCGACAGTAACCTTCTTGCCATAGCTCTTTATGACCGGCATCTGCAACTGCGGAGGCGAAACAACGACCTTCTCAAAGGCATTCTCCAGTTTTATATTCTCATTGAACTCGAGCGTAACATTGGAGACGCTCACGTTCTTTGCATTGAGCGCAGGCTTCGCCTCGAGAAGAACCGGCGGGTCCTCGTCGTAGGGGCCGCCGTCGGGCGACCCAATGCTTGCGCAACCTATGAGCGAAAGCACAAATGCCGTTATTGCCAAATGCCCTATCTTCATTTATTTGTTCATTTCAAGTAGTTCTTCAATGTGTTTGCGGCTGTTGCTGAGACGCGGCACCTTGTGCTGCCCGCCCAGCTTACCGATGCTTTTGAGCCAGTCGTTGAAAAGTCCCTTGCGGGCCGCAACAATCTCAAGCCTCTGCATTGTCTTGTTCTTGTAGCGCTTGGCCTCATAGTCCGAGTTTATCTGCTGCAACGCCTCATCAAGAATATCGGCAAACTTCTCCAATGATGACGGCTCCTGGGCAAACTCTATGAGCCACTGGTGGCGGCACTTTGCATCGGCGTCCATAAAAACAGGCGCAGCAGTATACTCAAGCACCTTGGCCGATGTTGCCTCACAGGCTACCATCAGACCCTTCTCGGCATTCTCCACAATAAGTTCCTCTCCAAAGGCATTTATGAAGTGTTTTGTGCGGCCGGTGATTACAAACTTATAGGGGTCCTTGCTTGTGAAGCGCACAGTGTCGCCTATCATATAACGCCACAAGCCGCAAGATGTTGATATCAGCATCGCATAGTTTTTACCAATCTCCACCTCCCACAGGGGCAAAACACGCGGATTGGGCAAATCGAGGTCCTCGAACGGTATAAACTCATAGAAGACATCATAGTCTATCATAAGGAGCATTGCAGGGTCGAGGGGGTCGTTCTGTATGCCGAAGAAACCCTCACTTGCATTGTAGGTCTCCATATATTTCATTTCGCTGCTGCGTATCAGCTGCTTGTATTGCTCGCGATAGGGAGTAAAAGCAACGCCACCGTGAAAGAAGACCTCGAGATTGGGCCACACCTCATCGACACTTGTTTTACCTGTAATATCGAGCATATGTTTAAGCACAGCCATCATCCACGAGGGCACACCCGACAGATTAGTTACATTGGCTCTGCTTGCCAAACGGGCAATCTTGTCCATCTTCTCCTCGAAATCGGGGAGCAGGGCAACCTCTTTTCCCGGAATGCGGAACATATTCACAAATGTACTGCAGTTCTCAATGAGTATGGCGCTGAGGTCGCCAACAAGGCTGCCCGGAAGGTCATAATTAGGTGCGTGGCTACCACCAAGTATAAGAGCCCTGCCTGCAAACATACGGCTTGAGGGGTTGTTGGCAATATACTGTGCAACAACATCGTATCCTCCCTTGTAGTGTACGTTCTGCAAACCGGCAGGTGTAACCGGTATAAATTTACTCTTGTCATTAGTTGTGCCCGATGACTTGGCAAACCACTTGCAACGCCCCTTCCAAAGAACATCTTTCTCGCCCTGGCGCATACGGTCAATATACCCCTTCAGGCTCTCATAGTCTTGGACAGCAACAGCCTTTGCAAACTGCTCATAATTCGCAATGCTGGAATAACCGTGTTTTATGCCCCACTCTGTTGCCGACGCATTTTTTATGAGTCGCTTGAGAACATCACGTTGTATACTCTCGGTATACGTTGCATAATTTGCTATCTTTCCGGCCCTATTAAGAAGAAAGGGCTTTACAATACCGGTAAAATTCATATTCTCTCTTTTTTACACAACAGTGCAGGGACTCCCGATACTTGCAATGCTGTTTGGTTATTTTCTGACGGCAGCCTGGCAGCCGTTATAGATTTTAGCAGAAACAGGAGATTATCTCTTGAAATTCTTCAATCCTTCATTTAGGAAGTCTATGAAAGCACCAACATCCTTCTTAAAGGCAAATGAGCCGTTCAATGGCTGTCCATTGGCATCCACAAGAACATAGAATGGCTGCGAAAGCTCGCCAAACTTATGCTTCTGAAGGTAGCTCCATTTCTCTCCAACCTCGTTATACTCAAGGCCATCCTGTCCAATGAAAGCCTTGTCAAGCGGAGTCCTGTCATCGACATACAGAGAAGCCACAATGTAGTCCTCGCGCAAAATATCCAGCACGGCTGCCTCGCCAAGCACAGCAGTCTCCATTTCGCGGCAATTCACACAGCCATAACCAGTGAAGTCGAGGAAGATTGGCTTGTTCTGCTCACGGCTCATTTTCAGAGCCTCCTCATAGTCGTGTGTATCAGACTTGAAGGTATTGTCATAGAGGCTGAAATCCTGTGTAGAGGCAGGAGGCGCAAATGCGCTGATAGCCTTGCAAGGCGCACCCCAAAGACCGGGAACCATATATATTGCAAAGGCAAATGAAAGCAGTGCCATAAAGAAACCTGTTACACCGGTTGTTTTCTCCTCGGGGTCATCGTGAGGCAGACGTATAATCTTGAGCAGATAGAGACCAAGAAGAGTGAACAAAGCTATCCACAATGCAAGGAATGTCTCCCTGTCGAGAATACCCCAACCCTTTGTGAGGTCGGCCACAGAGAGGAATTTTAGAGCAAAGGCAATCTCCACAAAACCAAGAACAACCTTGATTGTATTCATCCAACCACCGGAACGGGGAGCCTGCTTCAGCATTGAGGGGAATATAGCAAACAGTGTAAATGGCAACGCAAGAGCAAGGGCAAAGCCAAACATTCCGGCAGCCGGGCCAAAGATATCGCCCGATGTTGTGGCCTCAACAAGCAGGAAGCCAATGATGGGACCTGTGCAAGAGAATGAGACAAGCGCCAATGTGAAAGCCATAAGGAAGATGCTGAGCAGACCTGTGGTGTTGCTTGCCTTCTCATCGACCTTGTTTGTCCAAGACGATGGGAGCTTTATCTCGAAACCGCCAAGGAAGGAGGCACCGAACACAATGAGCATAAGGAAGAAGAATACATTAAAGTAGGCATTCGTAGCCAACTCATTGAGCGCCGCCGGGCCAAAAATAAGCGCAACAGCCAAACCAAGAAGCAGATAGATTACAACTATTGAAGCACCATAGATAAACGCCTCCTTTATTGCCTGACGCTGCCCCTTTGCACGTTTTAGGAAGAAGCTCACTGTCATTGGAATGATGGGCCAGACACAAGGAGTGAGCAAGGCCAACAAACCACCACCAAGACCCAACAGGAATGTTATCCAAATTGAGTTGCTTGTCTTTTCGGGCATCTTCACCGGAGCCCAGGCATCTTTTTCAGCACTCTGACGAGGCTGAACCACCACTGCATCGTCGGCTTTGGTATCGGCGGGAACAACCACAGGAGTTTCAACGGGAGCAACCGCAGGGGTTTCAACCTTGTTTTCAACGGGGGCTGCCACCTTTTTCTCGGCCTTGCCGGCAACAGAGGTTTCAGCCTTGGCACCTACAGAGGCAACAACACACTCGCCACTAATCTCAAAGTCGTAGCGACCGGGCATACAGCCACCGTTGCTGCACACCTGATATTGAAGTGTTGCTCTGATGCGGTATTTCTCGGCAACAGGTTTGAATTTCTGCACAAAGAGAGCCTCGTGCTCGAAATAATTAACCTGCATATTGAATGCCTCCTCGAACTTGCTGTGTGGTTCAGACACAGGAGTCAGTTTGCCTATAGGCTCAAGACCCTCTATCTCACGAATTTTAAGAGTTGTGGGACGAGGACCCCCTGCAGGAATATCGGTAGAATACATATAGTACCCATCGCCTATCTCAGCAACAAAATTCAACACACACTCTGAAGCCTCATTAACCATTTTCTCTGAGACCTTCACGGGCTGCTGTGCACTGAGCTGCAGTGCCGAAAACAGCAAAACCATCATCAAAACAAACTTTTTCATTTTTTTGTATTTAAATTTCTTATCTTTCAATTAAAGTTCAACAGGGTTCTTTCTAATCCTCCACTCTGCGGGATAGAGGTTATTGGCCCTGTTGCCTATATTCTTTACAAACCCCACAGGAACGCCCGCATACGTAAGCAACAAATACCCAAGCGGTGCCCCGGGGAAAACCATTGCCTCGCGGTGAAGATAGGAGAGCGCTTGCACGCGCTCCAGTTCCACACACGGAAATGCGTCTTTACACAGTTCGCGGCTCATTGCCAACTGATGCAGAGGCAACAGTTTGTTATTCTTCACCTCGGCAAGCGGAAGCGCCCAATGCAGCACCTTTAGTTTCTGCTGCAATGCAAGCATCACATTGACGTGTTCACGCGGCACTGCAACCAAGGTCTCATCCTGCTGCAGAATGTCAAAATTATCAGACTCTTTAAGCCACCCTTCCACACAAGCCTTGAGCTTTGCCGGAGCCTTTGTCATTCGCTGCGCGCGTGGCTGTGCAAGCGACGCATCACCATCTTTGCGCAACACCGCAATGAAGAATCCCTCACCGGCAGTGTAGCCCGGAATAAAACGGTAAACAGGAATATCACATTCTGTAAGCGACCCCGTTATGCCCCACTGCGCATCAACATCAACCGGCAGCAGGGTTGCACCAAGTTCATCTGCAATCCAGGAGACACAATCTTCATTCTCCTCTCTGTTGAAGGTGCAAGTGCTGTATATCAAAAGACCGCCTGGACGCAAAGAGGGCCATATATCCTCCAAAATACGTCTTTGACGCTTTACACACTGTTCCACAATGGAGGGGTTCCACTGCTCCACAGCATAGGCATCCTTGCGGAACATTCCCTCACCCGAGCAGGGCGCATCAACCACTATCAAGTCGAAGAAGTTCCCGAAGCAGCCAAAATCGGCAGGCTCGTTGCGGGTAACCACGGCAGCCGGCGACCCCCATTTTATCACATTCTCGGCAAGAATCTGCGCACGCAAGGGCACAGGCTCATTCGACACCAACAGGCTACCCTGTGGCAGCAGCGAGTGAAGATGCGTTGTCTTTCCGCCCGGAGCCGCACACAAATCAAGCGCGCGCACAGGCGAGGAGACATACTGCTTAACCACCTGCTCAACAAACATAGACGAAGCCTCCTGCACATAGTAGCATCCGGCGTGGAAAAGAGGGTCGGCCGTAAACACCGGTCTCTGTTCCAGATAGTACCCGTCTGCAGCCCAAGGCACGGCAACCGAGCCGGCACATCCACCTTGCTTAAAGGTATTAAGGCGTATGCTGACAACGGGCTCCTCTTCAAGAGCCTTTACAAAACGTGCGAACCTTTCCTTGCCGAAAAGTGTTTCTGTTCTATCTATGAAGCCTGCATCAAGTTTCATCACATTAAAAAGTTGCTCACAACGGGGATGCCACAACAGATATCCCCCAAGGTTGCACAACCCATTCTTGCACAAGAATATTCATTAATTATGCAAAGATAGTAAATTATGATAGCACAAGGCACCATTTATGAAAAAATATCAATGCATAATATCATAAAAAAAGCAAATTTAGATGAGAAGCGATTAGGATGTTAAGCCGCTAAATAGTATATTTGCGGTATAATATTCCAAGAACATAAAGATGAAACAATATCTCGACCTGCTAAACCGCATCCTAACAGAAGGTGCGAAAAAGGATGACCGCACCGGCACCGGCACGCTAAGCGTGTTTGGCCACCAAATGCGTTTCAACCTTGAGGAGGGATTTCCCTGCCTCACAACAAAGAAGCTACATCTGAAGTCCATAATCCACGAACTGCTGTGGTTCCTCAATGGAGACACCAATGTGAAATACCTGCAGGAGAACGGCGTGCGCATTTGGAATGAATGGGCCGACGAGAACGGCGACCTTGGGCACATCTACGGATACCAGTGGCGCTCGTGGCCCGGTTACAACGGCGAACACATTGACCAAATAAAGGAGGTTGTGGAGACTATAAAGAACAACCCCGACTCGCGCCGCATAATTGTGAACGCCTGGAACGTTGGAGACATCAAGAATATGAACCTGCCGCCCTGCCACGCAATGTTCCAGTTCTACGTTGCTAACGGCAAACTAAGCCTGCAGCTCTATCAGCGCAGCGCCGACTGTTTCTTAGGCGTACCCTTTAACATTGCATCCTATGCACTGCTGCTGCAGATGATGGCACAGGTTACAGGCCTGAAGGCCGGCGAGTTCATCCACACATTGGGCGACGCACACCTCTACCTCAATCACATAGAGCAGGCCAATCTGCAGCTCACACGAGAGCCCAAGAAACTGCCCCGTATGGTAATAAACCCCGATGTAAAGGATATTTTCTCGTTCAAGTTTGAAGATTTCTCACTCGAGGACTACGATGCCCACCCACACATAAAGGGCGTTGTGGCCGTATAAAACAGACAATATGCAAAAGCTGGCACTCATCGCAGCCATTGCGCGCAACAACGCAATTGGCAACAAGAACAAACTCATCTATTGGTTGCCCAACGACCTGAAACGCTTCAAGGAACTGACCACCGGGCACACAATAATAATGGGCAGCAACACATTCCGTTCACTGCCCAAAGGTGCACTGCCCAACCGCCGAAACATCGTGCTCTCGCGCAAGGAGAGCAGCTTCCCCGGCTGCGAAACATTCAGTTCGCTTGAGGAGGCTCTTGCAAACTGCACCAACGAAGAGGTTGTCTACATCATTGGCGGTGAGATGCTCTACAAGACAGCTTTGCCTATGGCAAGCATACTGTGCCTCACCGAGGTTGATGACACCCCCGAAGAGGCCGATGCCTTCTTCCCCCAATTCAACAAGAACGAATGGGAAGTGATAGAACAAGAGAGGCACGGCATCGACGAGAAACACAACTTCAACTACAACTTCATCACCTATCTTAGAAGAGAGTAACAGCACACCACTGCAAACTGTTGCACAAAAGAGAACAGAATTTTAAATAACAAGAGAGGCATCGACCACGGTCGATGCCTCTCTTGTTTATTGAATATATCACTAAAATCAATTGCCCGGTTTCTCCTCGTTGGCCGAGTAGACAATCTGCAATGCATAAGCCTTACGCAACTGCATCTTCACATCAGACAAAAGACCCATATCGATATTGTTGTCAATCTTAAGAGCTACTTTCATTTTAGCAGCCTTAGAACCCAAACGCTCCTTCTCCTCCACGATGTAGGCCCTGAGGTTATTAACCTCGCGGCGAGACAACTGGCGGTCGTTCAACTGAATACCGGCCTCCTGGCTCTCCTTGTTGTTCATAGGAGTACCAATGTAGATGTTTGTAATCGCAGACTTGCGCTCAATCTTTGACAACTCTGTACCGCTGGGCAGTTCAACCTGCACCTTCACCTCCTGCTCACGCATTGAGGTAACGATCATAAAGAAGAACAAGATTGAGAAAATCAAGTCGGGCAATGACGAGGTATTCAATTCAGGCATTTCTGCCTTTCCTTTATCGCTAAACTTACTCATATCACTTTCTCTTACCAATGTCAATAGGCTGAGCCTCGGAAATCATATTTACATAGCGTCTGCGGCACAACTCCTGCTCGTCTATGCTCAACTGCTTGGCGGGATCCTGAACACCATACACCTCCTTTGCAAACTCATCGCGAAGGTCGTTATAAGCACCATACAGAGTCTCCTGAACCTTGAAGTACACCTCGTACTTTGTAGAACGGTCGGTCTGCAGGGTAATCACGTGCTGGTTGTTCCTCACCACATTGCTGTGAGGTTCTGGATAGAAGAGCTGAAGACCCGCCTCGTTGATGTATGTAATTGTATCCATCTTCTTCTTGGGCTCAGGATAATTATCATTCACAACGCCACCGGGAGTGTTAGCCGTGATGAACTCCTTGGCAAGCTCGCGAAGTTCGCCAAGCTCGTCCACGTTGAGCATCAACGGTTTCTCGCCATCCCTCAGCTTACCGGCTGTAACCATTATCTCGTTATCCATATTCACATACACCTTCAACAGGTTGCGCTCGTGAACCTCAGGGTCATCCTGATTCTGCTCCTCCGGCGGGTTGGGCAACATTACGTGCAAACCGAAGTTAGAGTTCATCGAGGTTACAACCAAGAAAAAGATAAGCAGGATGAACGAGATATCGGCAGTTGAACTGGCGTTGATTCCCGGAACTTTTCTATTACTTTTTCCCATTATGTAACTTTGTTATAAAAGGGTTAATCAAGAACGCATCTTTGAAATTAGGAGACTGCCTACCATAAGCAGTGCGGCAATACCGAACAATGAATACTGAAGGTAGATCAGGAAGTCCACATTATCGGGCGATACAAAGTAGAGCCCAACAACAGCAAGCGCCACAATCACAATGCGTACTGTTCTCTTGAGCAAACCTGCTGTGCTGTACATAACATTCTTGATGGCTGCAGCCGTCTCAAACACAAGCACAAGGAGCAATGCTACAACAAACATTGCATAGCAGAGATACAAAGAGAGTTCAGTAAACTTTGGATAGGAGAGCTCTGTCCTTTCATTAGTAGCCTCAGAGATCTGCTCGATAGTCAATGGCTCACCCACACAGAAGAAGAGGGCGAAAACCACCACTATCAAAGCTGCGAACCCATAGAGGACATACTTTGATATTTTAGTATACAAATCAGCTTTCATAATATTAAAACTTATTTAGCTGTTATTACTTCTTGAGGTTGTACTTTGTGAGAAGGTCAAGCAGAGTGATTGAAGAATCCTCCATATCTGCAACGATAGACTCAATCTTTGTGAGGATGAAGTTGTAGAACACCTGAAGGATAAGAGCAACCACAATACCATAGATAGTTGTGATAAGAGCCACCTTCATACCACCGGCAACGATAGTAGGAGAAATATCACCCTGACGCTGGATATCATCGAACGCCATAACCATACCTACCACAGTACCCAAGAATCCGAGTGAAGGAGCCATCGCGATGAACAGTGTAATCCAAGAGCAACCCTTCTCAAGCATTGAAGACTGAAGGCTACCATAAGAAACTACTGAACGCTCAACGGTGTCAAGACCCTCGTTGATACGAGAAAGACCCTGATAGCAGATAGAAGCAACGGGACCTGCAGTGTTGCGGCAAACATCCTTTGCAGCCTCAACATCACCAGCCTCAAGAGCCTTGGCAATAGCACCCATAAGCTTCTTTGCATTTACCTTTGCAAGGCTAAGATAGATGATACGCTCGATACAGAAAGCAAGACCGATAACAAGCGCAATAGATACAAGCGCCATAAACTCGGGACCACCCTCAATGAACTTTGTCTTCAAGCCTTTGTGTACGCCAACGATACCGCCCTCGGCAACAGCAGCCTCTTCGGCAACCTCCTCGGCAGCCTCCTCGGCAGCAAGAGTATCAGCAGGGATTGAATCATTAGGAATTGTGTCGCTGATAGCGGCAACTGCATCCTGTGCGGGAGCTGCAGGAGTTGCATCCTGAGCATTTACCTGGGCTACTGTGAACAAGCCCAACATTGCAACGATTGCAAAAAGCTTTTTCATTTTGTGTAATTTTTAGATTAATATTTTAAGTTAATTTATTCAAAATCAGCGGAAAGAGGGGGATTCGAACCCCCGATACGCTTTTGACGTATACACGCTTTCCAGGCGTGCCTCTTCAACCACTCGAGCATCTTTCCCTACTGTGCACTATAGCTAATCGGGCTGCAAGTTACAACTTTTTTTGCAAAAGCACACTCTATTTCACGGCAAAAGTAGTTTTTTTTTTCGAATCAGTGAACAAATATCAAAAAATCGTTGCCCCATTTTAAGAAAAACCCCATTTATAATATTTTTTAACACAGCATCACAACATTCGTCATAAAAATTGGGACAAAGATAACCTCTTATTTATGAATTATTGTATAATTTTGCAGTATGCGCACAAGAAAGAGAACTATTCTACGCACACTCATTGACGTCATAAACCCCTATGCTTGGGTTATGGCCGTCAGAAACCTGGCCTTTGACACCGGAGTGCTCAAGAGCCACACCTTCGGCCTGCCGGTAATTTGCGTGGGCAACATCTCAGTGGGCGGCACAGGCAAAACCCCTCACACCGAATACATAATAAAACTGCTGAAGCAGAGGTGCAACACAGCACTCCTGAGCCGCGGCTATGGGCGCAAGAGCAAGGGCTACATAAAAGCCGACGCCCACACCCCGATGCAGCTCATAGGCGATGAACCGTTCCAGATAAAGAACAAAATCCCCAACATAACCGTTGCTGTATGTGAGAAGCGTGTTACAGGAATAGAGAGGCTCCTTGCCGAAGAAAAGGAGGTGCAAGCGATAATACTTGACGACGCCTATCAGCACCGCTACGTGAAGGCAGGGCTGAACATTCTGCTGATAGACAGCAACCGCCCCGTGTGGAACGATAATGTGTTGCCTTTTGGCCGTTTGAGAGAGAGCCTGCGCGGAATCTCGCGCGCCAACATAATAATATTGACCAAGTGCAAGGGACTTACCCCGCAACAGGCCGATTGGTACAGGCAATACATTAAAAAATACAGCGAAGCGCCTCTCTACTTCTCATCGGTGCGTTACGGAGAGCCCTATAAGGTTTTTGGCAGCGACAAAGCCACCATCACCCCCCAAAGCAACGTGCTCCTTGTAACAGGCATTGCAACACCCCGGCCGCTGAAAGCCGAAATGGAGAGACGTGGAGCCACGGTAACACTTATGCAGTACCCCGACCACCATAACTTCAGCACGGCAGAGCTTGATGAGATAGCCACACAATACAAGAAACAGGGCTGCACAATGCTGCTCACCACCGAGAAGGACGCCACAAGGCTATTGGGCCGCAACGACATTCCGCAACTCATAATGCAGAACATCTGCGCCCTGCCCATTGAGGTGGAGATACTAAACGGAGAAGAAGAATTGTTTAACCAAAAAATATATGACTATGTTGCAGAAAATTCAAGAAACAGCTGAATTCCTAAGAGGAAAGATGACCACAGCCCCCGAAACTGCCATAATTCTGGGTACAGGCCTTGGCAGCCTTGTAAACGAGATAACCGACAAATATGAGATTGAATATAAAGACATCCCCAACTTCCCCCTCTCAACAGTAGAAGGACACTCGGGCAAGCTCATCTTTGGAAAACTCGGCAACAAGGAGATTATGGCAATGCAAGGCCGTTTCCACTTTTACGAAGGCTACTCAATGAAAGAGGTAACATTCCCCGTACGCGTTATGCGTGAGCTGGGCATCAAAACCCTCTTTGTTTCAAACGCTGCAGGCGGTATGAACCCCGATTTCCTCATTGGCGACCTTATGATTATCAACGACCACATCAACTTCTTCCCCGAGCACCCCTTGCGCGGCAAGAACATCCCCTATGGCGACCGCTTCCCCGATATGAGCGCAGCCTATGACAAAGAGCTCATCGCCAAGGCCAAGGAGATTGCAGCCGAAAAGGGCATCCGCGTGGTAGAGGGTGTATATCTGGGCACACAGGGCCCCACTTTCGAGACCCCGTCAGAGTACAGAATGTTCCACCGTATGGGCGGCGACGCAGTTGGTATGTCCACCGTTCCCGAGGTAATCGTTGCACGCCACTGCGGCATCCGTGTGTTCGGTATTTCAGTAATCACCGACCTTGGCGTTGAGGGAATTGTTGTAGAGTGCAGCCACGAAGAGGTGCAGAAAGCAGCCGACGAGGCACAGCCCAAGATGACAACAATCTTCAGAGAAATAATCAACCGCTCATAACAACGGAATATGAACACCACAAAACGCACAGAAATTTCATCAATAGGAGAGTTTGGGCTCATTGAGCGCCTCACCGCCGACATCACACCCACACACAAAGAGACTGTGAAGGGTGTTGGCGATGACGCGGCCATACTCCATTTTAGCGCCGATGAAGAGGTGCTCATCAGCACCGACCTCTTTATGGAAGGCGTGCATTTCGACCTCACCTACTTCCCGCTGAAGCACCTTGGCTATAAGGCGGTCATAGCCAACATCTCCGACATCTATGCAATGAACGGCACCCCCAAGCAGATAACAGTGTCGCTTGCCCTCAGCCGCAAATTCTGCATTGAAGATGTAGAGGAGCTCTACTCCGGCATAAGATTGGCTTGCCAGGAGTATGGCGTGGACATTGTGGGTGGAGACACCACATCATCCCTCACAGGCCTTGCAATAAGCATCACGGCAACAGGAACAGCCCCAAAGGGCACAGCAGTGAGACGCAACGGTGCCAAAGAGACCGACCTTATATGCGTTACCGGCAACCTTGGTGCAGCATATATGGGCCTGCAGCTGCTCGAGCGCGAGAAGATTGCCACACAAGGCAAGGACATCCAGCCCGATTTTCAAGGCAAGGAGTACATCCTTGAGCGCCAGCTAAAGCCCGAGGCCCGCAAAGAGGTGCTTGAGAGATTGCGCCGGGAGAATGTGAAGCCCACAGCAATGATGGATATCAGCGATGGCCTTGCATCGGAGCTTATGCATATATGCAAGCAGAGCGGCGTGGGCTGTCGCATCTATGAGGAGCGCATCCCCATAGACTACCAGACAGCCATAATGGCCGAGGAACTGAACCTCAACGTCATCACCTGCGCTCTTGGCGGAGGCGAGGATTATGAGCTGCTGTTCACCGTTCCCATAGCCGACCACGAAAAGGTGGCAGCAATGAAGGATGTGCGCGTCATTGGCCACATTGTCAGCGACGCTATGGGGCTTGCCCTCATCACACGCGACGGAGTTGAGATGGAGCTGAAAGCACAGGGCTGGAAACCGCAGAATGTTTGATTGAGCGCGCTATGATACTGCACAATGTAGTACAGGTAATATTCCTGCTTGCAGGCATCGTTTCACTGCTTGCTTCCCTGTTTAACTGGCAGTGGTTCTTCACGGCCGACAATGCAAAATTTCTTGTAAAACGGCTTGGAATCAACGGGGCACGATGGGCCTATGGCATCATCGGCCTCACATTCATAACCTCGGCAATATATTTCTACTACAGGATAGAAGCCATTTGAAAACAGCGCACAAGAATATTACCGCAACCCGGCACCCAAAAAAGGAACACCCCCCCAAAATGGGTTGTTCCTTTTTTTGAGAGGTTGTATAAAGAGCTGTTTTCACCAGAAAAACAAAGCCGGCCAAATTCATTTTAGGCCGGCTTAAACATTCTATGCAGCGATGTCATTTACCTCACAAGCACCTTCTTGCCCTCTATGATATAGATTCCCTGCGCAGGATTTTCCACCTTGCGGCCTTGCAGGTCGTAAATAGTTTTCACCTCATTGCCTTCTTCATTCACCTCACCGATGTCGGTCCCAACATCTGCAACATCTATGCGAAAAAGGTTACTATAATTGGCAGCGTAACCCTCGGAGTTGCCCCAAGCGTCAAAAGTGCCCGAGGAGAGGATAATCAGCGCCCCGTCGGTGGTGCCGTTGCTGCGCTTGCCAACAATGTAGTATGTACCTTCCACGCTACCACTGTTTATGCTCCAGTCGCAATATGTGGCATTGTATGCATCAAGCGTTCCGGCATTATTGTTGTAGCCATAGTTACCACCGGCACGCCAAATCATATAGAGCTTTTTTGCCTCATTAAAAAAACTATACTTGCCGCTGTCCTCCTTCTTGCAGCGAAACTGTGCTGCGGGACCCACCTCGTCGGCCGCCGAAGTGGTTATTTCGAGTCTATTCTCATTACTTATATAAAGAAGACGCTCTGCACCGTTCTGCTGCACGTTGGTAAAGGTGAGCACCTTGCCGTCCCATTTGTCGGCAGGCTCGTTCTCCTTCATAAGCTTATAGATATTGTCTATCTCGGCTGTGGTGGGATTCTCGCTCATAGCCTCAAGCGCAGAAGCCACATTTGCCTTTACAGCCTCATCTGCATTGGATACAAGTGCTGCGAAATAGCTCTGCAGGAAAGCACGACGGTCAATATCGCGCTTTACGCTGTATGCACCGTTTGTAATATGTTCAAGCGAGTATGCTACATATATGTTGTCGAAACCGTCGAAATTGTGCTGCCCTGCACCTGTGGGAAAACTTGTGGAAACAGGGTTGTCGCGACGCCCGAAACTTGTCAATGTCTCTTCATAGATGAAGCCTATCCTGTCATCGGCCTGCAAGTCCATTGAGCTATAGGCCGATGATGTATTGCTGACCTTAAAGAAGCCATTCCAGTCAATAGCGAAGTTCTCTACACTGTTAATGTCGCTCACATCGGTGAGTTCCTTGTAGAAGATACCCACATCAGTGCGCCCGGCGCCTGTGGGAAGAGATTGAAGAGCAACATACATCTCCTTGCCGTCGCTGTTGCGCACTGCGGGAACCACCAGAATCTCGCCGTTTGTGGAGTTTCCACCGGGTGTCAGGCCGGAGCCGGCGAATGTACTCTTTACCGATGCAGCCCACGAGCCCTCGGCTGTGAGTGTGTTGCTGTAGGTGTAGATATTGTATATGCGGCCGCCGCCAACACGGCTCGAGAGTATCACGCGACCGTCGGGCATCTCCTCGCACTTGGGCTCATCGCCATTGGGAGCAGGAAGTGCCGAAGCACCGCCAAGCGCTTGCCAAGTGCGGCCAAAGTCATCGGAATAGATTACACGGTTACCATTGGGGCGCGCACACATTGCAGCATAAAGACGGTAATACTTACCCTTCTTCACAATGCGGCTCTGGAACACCTTGCCACCACCGACAAAGGCCGACTGCACCACATTGCCGGCATCAAAAAGTGAATATATCTGTTCGGTAGCGTTTACAGGTTCTTCCCAAGTCTCGCCATTGTCCTTGCTGTGGATGGTAGCGATGAGATTGGGGTTCTGGCGTGTTGTATTGCCGTTGGCATATACTGTACACCCGGCCACTGCAATGATGAGAACCTCATCGCTTGTGCGGTCGGCAACGATGGCAGGGTCGCCGAAAGCCGTATCGAAATAGTTTTCTGTAGCCGATGTGCGGCCTGTTCCCACAGCCACGTCAATCATATCGCTCCACTTCTCGCCATTGTCATCACTGTATCGGCAAACGACATCCACCTGGCCATAACCGGGGTCGGTACCACACACAAGACGCGCCGCAGCTGTGATGAGACGGCCGTTACTTGCTGTGCTTATACAGGGTATGCGGTAAGGAGGAACGATACCGTCGCCCTTGCTGGTATTGTAGAGATCCTGCTTTACAATGCGAGGTTTTACGCCCGAAAGTGTAATAGTGTTGCCGTTGATTGCAATACTTGCTCCATCCTTGAGGTCGTTGCCCAAAATAGCTGCTGAAAGCTGTGCCTTTGTGATAGCTCCATCTGTGATAAAGAAACCACCATCAAAAGCGTTCTGCACTGTGGTTCCATTATTATATACGACATAACCGTCTTTATGATCAACCTCTATCTCGTAGATAGTCTTGCCCTCAACGCTAACGGGTTCAAAACGCCATAGGTTGTCGTTTGCTGTTGCAGGACCCGCTGCCCACGTAGTGAGGTGGTGTACTCCATTTACACTATATGAGCTATTGGCACAGTTGAGTGCAGAATCAAAATAGTAGTAGCATACGCCATTGGCTTCCTGTGTACTGGCAATGGTGAGTTGGGTATATGAACCCATCAGAGAAGCACCGCTACCACCTGCCACAATAGGATTTCCGTCACCATTCTTGATGCCGACCTTACCACCACCAAGTGAGGTGATGTACCAAATACCATTGTTTGTATTTACCATTGCATCTGACTGCAATGTGAGGCGGTTGCCATTACCAGTGTGTGTTGCATCGTTGTAAAGGTGCTCGCGACGGTCGGTAGCCTTGCTAATCATGTGATAATAGCCTGTTGCAATAGTAGGAGGCTCGGGAACCTCAACCTCAAGACCGTTAAGGAACGCCTCAAGATCATCAACCAAAGCGGCACACTCTTCACCTGCAACAGAACCTGTAAAGCGGCCTAGCAGTGTGTTGAGCTTATAGAGTTTGTCGGGATTATTCTTGTACTCCTCCTTCAGTATCTGTATCTTCTCGAACTGGTGTATACCCTCGATGAGACGCTCAAAACGGATGCTTGAGCGGTTGCCGGGATAGTAGCAGTATGTATCGCCCGAACCAAACTTGCGGAAACGGCTGTCGGTCAAAGGATGCTCGTCCCAGTTGCACCACGCCCAGTGGAGATAGCCGTCGAGATTCATCTTGGCAGCATAGATGGGAAGATAGGCCGCCTCGGCAGGAAGTGAGTTACTGTAAATATTGGGTTCACTGTTGGCACAGCTTGTGTAGAATGTGGTTACCCAACCCTTTGCCTTGCGGCTCGAAAGCTGCTGGGCAGTGAAATGGTGCTCCTGACCAAGCTGTGCACAAAGGTCGCGGTATGTGCCGCAGAGCGATGAGTGATAGTTACCGGCAAGTGCACAGTTGAAACCAAGACCGTTGGCAATGTTGTATGCGTTCTGCAAATCACTCTCGCCACGCTCATCCATTGCTATATTGGTTTTCTCAAACCATCCCTTTTCCTGCAAGTGAGCCTTGAAAGCCTTGAGGAAACTTGTCCACAGCTCACGGTATTCGGCAGCACCTGTAGTTGTCTTCAGGGATTTATATGTTGAAGCAGCCTCATCCCAGTAGCGGAAACTCATATCCCAGGGAACCATACTGAAGCAGTTAATCTGCTTGTCGATGCCATACTCGGCACACAGCTCCACATACTTGTCAAACACGGTATAGTCATATGCCCAGGTGCCGTCGCTCTTCTTGACAGTCTCAACCATAGGGTCGAAGAGGTCGTGTGTCTGCTCGCCCCACGGCTCATAGAACAGTATTGCAGTAACCGAACGCTGACCGGCACGTCCAAGTGCCTTCAGATAGGGGCGCAACGCTTCAAAATGCGCGTCGCTCCAACGCTCAACCCCATAATAGCGACTGATTGCATAGGGCTGTTGCCAGAAATCAAGATGAAATTTCTGATTGGCAACAGTGGGCAATGAGTGGTTGTCTACAGTTATGTTGAGAGCAAGACTCTTCACCACATTGCCGGCCTCATCCACTACCTCGAGAGCCGTGGCATATTCACCGGCCTCAATATCGCGGGGCACCTCAACAGTACACCACACAGGGCGTGTCTCCATTGCAGGCACGGCGTGAGGCTTGTCCTGTTCTATCACATCGGCAACAAGCCACTGGGGAAGCCCCATAGGGTGGTTACCGCAAGATACATAATCATCGGTAATTACATAGTTCACGAAACGGGCATCGCCACCATTGATGCCTGTAGATTTGCCGTTCTTCGTCCACTCTGTCATACGCACAGAGAGCATTCCCTGGTCGCTTTTGCTATAGAGCACAGCCTGAATGTTGGCACGTTCTCCCTTCCACGCTGTGAGCGAAGCAGTGTTCTTCTCAACAAGCTGCGGAACCTCGTGCAGTTTGTAGTGTTCATCGCGCGAAGCCCACGAAGCATTGAGACCGTCGGCAATCACATTCCACGCATCAGCGTCGGGAGCAGTACCCACACGAGGCTCTGCATATTCGTTTATGGGATAGCTCTGCTGTTCATCCTCGGAAGCAATACCCGAAATCTCGAGAGTAACATCGATAATGGAGCCACCGTCGCTAATGAAATTTGCATAGGCACCTGTAGGGTCAATGCTGTTCCACTGCACGGCATATCGCATCCTGTAAGTAGCCCCCTCCTCAAGCCCCTCGGGCACACGGAACGAACCCGGAGCAAGCACATTTCCATTGCCCTGATAGAGACCGGCACTGTTCCAGCCATTGCTGCCATCACCGTTATGGCTGTAGAGCGACCAACACATCAGTTCATTGCCATCACCCTTGATATACGGGCCCTCGCCGGTGAGGTTCACATCAAATTTTCCGTTACTGTTCCAATCGACATACACATAGCCGTGCATCCAATCACCGTTAATGGTGATGAGTGGAGTTACCGTCTCGCCCGCCTTCACCTTGAAATGAGTCGAAGTCTTGTCGAAATAGGCCGCACAACGGGGTGCTGATGCAATGTTATCAATAATCTGCTGGTCGCCGCGCACATTGGCAACACCCACAGCTTTAGGATAGTGGGTGTTATGAGCAACATTGACACCTGCACCGTGTTCCACATAGTAATCGGCCTGCGCACCGGCAGTGGGCACCATTGCCACAAGCATCGCAAAAAGGACTAATAATTTTCTCATACAAACTGTTGATTGAATTTATACACTTCACACGGCAAACCCGGGCACATTGCAAAACATCGCCCCACACTCTGCCATTCAATTTTCAAAAATATATAAAAACAGCCATTCTCGCCTCTCTAATTTGTTAATATATATTAATTTGCCTGTTACAAAACAACCAGGGCATCCTGACTAAAAAAAGAAGAGGCTGGGTCAAAAGTAATTTTGGCTCAGCCTCTTGTTTGGAGTAATTTTTCCGTTTTTATCTTCAGATTCGAAGAAATATCATTTTTGTACGCATAAATCCTTTATGCAGCCCGACAACATTCTAAATATGCTCCAATA
>JAZONR010000044.1:0-107513 GCA_045654645.1 Bacteroidaceae bacterium | reverse complement strand
GCGGAAAAAGATGAGCCCTATGCAATGTCCAAAGTAGCACGCATGTACGAACACGACGATTCCATGGCAGAGAAGAAAGGCAAAGCCCTGCGCGAATCGGAAACAATAAAGCTATACAGCCGAGCCGCCACACTGCGCAACACACAGGCACAGATGAAACTCGCCGAGTTCTACGGCAACGGTCGCTATGTGAAAAAAGATAAGAAAAAGCGCTTCGAATGGCTGCAACACGCCGCCAACAATGGCCTTATGGAAGCACACGAATTGGTAGCCGAGTGCTTCGAAAAGGGACGCGGTGCCGAGCATAACGACAAGAAAGCCTATCAATGGTACAAGCGTGCCGCCGCACAAGGCAGCGAAATAGGTAAAGTAAAAGCACATGAATTTGAAGTGCTAAAGTTCTATAGGTAACTTTTGCAAGAAAAGATAACTCGCTTAGAATAAATCGGTTGGTCGGATTGCTTGAAAATTGGGTAACGAGATAGCAACCGTTCGTATTTCGGAGTTCATCATTGCTTTGCTCCAATGTGATAACTCTTGATGACACAAAGGTACAAAAAAAATGCAGACGAAAAGAGAATGATGATAATTTTCCTTCGTCTGCATTTCAATTATAGCAGTCTCTTTAATTCTTCAATATCGGGTAGTGGTGGTCTTAATTTTTCAGGCATTTCATCCGATGTCTTATATGTCGCAACACCCAACAATGGCTTGTCGTAATCTTAGACTAATGTAAATCTCTGCATTTTACATTCTATTCTTTTGACTCTCACCTGCACCAGTTCCTTTGTACTTGCTTCGTGTAGTATTGAACTTATAGCGGACCGTAAGTGAAACTTGTCTGTGCATCACTTGTGTATTTTGCATCACTCTGATTCCACTATAAACCGTAGCTACTTGTTTAGGATTAAATATATTGTATGCTTGAAGTTGCAATGTCAGTTTATCTTTCAAGAAACTCTTATAAAGCGATACATTCACATCAATCATGTCATCCGTCAAATAGATGTTGTTCTGATACCCTTTGGTCGTCCAAGATCCATTTAAACCTAAAATAAAACCTTTAGGCAACTTGAAGTTGTTTCTGAATGTGACGCTTCCTATCGGTTGGTTGAATTTTGCTTTTCCCCATGGTGTTTCTCCTTCATACCATTGTTTCTGTATTGCCAAGCTCAATTGTGGAGTCCAAAGCCCGATAGTCGGATTAATGTTGAATACAGCAACAAGCTTATCATAAGCCGAAGTATTCTGTAACGTAAGCAAACCAATTGTAGGATCATTGTCAGAATATGCGATGGTTTGATTTGTTATTTCATCTTTTACATGTGAATAGCCCACATACAGATTCATCCATTTGTAAGAAGTTCCCAATGTGACATTCTGCGTAATGGAAGGCATCAGAAACGGATTTCCCTTGTCGTACATATATCTGTTTACATAAAAAGTACTGCTTCTTAATTGGTAATACGAGGGACGATTGATGTCACTAGCATATCCCAACTGAAATTGAACATCTTTGATAGGAAAACTGAATGTGATGGATGGAAACAAATTGCTAAAATCTTTACTTTGCTCATCCACGAATTTACCGGCATCGTAATAATCGAAACCCACGTGCTCATATCTAAGGCCTGCTTGCATTTGCAATTTACCAAAAACCTTGGCATATTCCACAAAAGCCGAAGTGGCCCCTTCCTTAATCATCGCCTCATCGTCTGCGATAATTCCTTCAGGATTCAGATAAGTTGTGTTACGCTTGTTGTGCGAATATTCTGCACCGAAAGAAAGAGTTCCTTTTGCCAAAGGAAGCGAGAGTACCAACTTGGCTGCATAAAGTTCGTTTCTCTTCGTGTCGATAGTGGTCACACTACGATCTTCTTCATTTACTCCTTCCATCACATCTTCTTGTGCAACCTGCGTATTCTTGGTCTCACTCCAAAGCCCGTCGGCATTAAAATCAATAGTCAAATTTTTCACTTTGCCGTTGTAATAAAAATTATTCCGATGATGAGTTTCAGGTTCTTTCATTGTGATTACACTATGAAGATCCTCATACAATAAATCTGCGCAATAAGTCTGGGCAAACTGATTGGCAAGCCAAAGATACTCAGGCACTCTTTCATAATTATAACGGGCACCGATAGAATGATTTTCATTGAACTGATAATTCAGTGTCAAGGTAGTTTCTAAATTCTTGCTTTCAGCCTTTTGGTCAGTAAGATCCAAGTTCTGTCGCCATTGCTTGTCCAAGTGAGTATCTATCACGAATGTCTGGTCATTACCATTGTGATAACTACCAGCCAACACCATGGCTGATAAGTCAAAACCATTCTTCCGATAATTCAAGTTCAGCTGGTCATAAGCCGACCAACCATATTCATCTATATGGCGCACCACGGCTCTATTGTCAAAACCGAATCCCTCGCCTGCCACCTTCTTGGTAAAGATACGGATAACCGCCTTGACCGAAGCATCATATCGGGCACCGGGATTGGAAACCACCTCCACCGACTTGATGTTATCCGATGACAATTGATCCAATTCCTGTTGATTTCTTAATTTACGACCATTGATATAGATTTCGGGTGTTCCTCTACCGAATACGGTTACAGCACCATTTTGGGCGGTTACATTCGGAATCTTATCCAACAAATTCTCTGCTGTACCAGCTTTTTCCAAGACGGTACCACTTACCGTTGTTACCATGGCATCGCCCTTCGCCTGGGTTTTCGGCAAATAGCCCTTCACAACCACTTCACCCAACAATTGGGCATCGGGTAATAGTTGAATTTCACCTAATTCATTCTTACTTATTTCCTGAACAACGGTAGTGTATCCCACATACGAGAAGTTTATCAATTTTGCCTTTTCGTGTAAGGCAAGTTCAAACTTTCCATCCAATCCTGTCGTTGTTCCTGCCAAATAAACAGAATCAGCCGTTTGTAAGATTACATTTGCATATGGTAAAGGTTTGTGTTGTTCGTCTATTAGCATTCCGCTAATTGCTTGAGCCTTAGCACCTACCGCAATAATCAAAAAGCAGCAGATCAAATACAATCTATTCATCATATCTAAATATTACACATCTATACACTTTGTACCATAAAAAAGCGTGAACCACAATGCCACGTCTAATTTGGAGGTCGTAGGAAACCTTGCATACAGATGTAGTAATAGCAGCCCACGCTAAGCGTGAGAACCACTATGCTATCTGAGTATGCAATTTGAAAATTTCCTACGTTTCCAAATACCTGATGAGCATAACGCTTCTTCTTTTTCTCTTATGTCTTGAATAGAGTTGCCTCTATCCAACTGCAAAATTACAAAAAAGCCGTAATAATAAGCCTTGTATGGACAAATTATTACGACTTGATGAGTATTTTAGAGTTTCAACCCTCGATTTTGTCTTCTGCTTGTTGGTAATCCCAATGCTTCCATAAACTCATCTTTCTTGCGTCTGAACCAAGAGTGATGCGATACACCATCGATTCTAAGGTCAAATCTTCCCTCTTTATCTTCTTTGAGGGAGCAGACCGCACCATCGGCTGAAAACGATTGGTTAAACATCGTTGAATAGAGTTTACCTTTAACGGGGATTTCCTTAAAAGTGCACAATGCTTTGATAAGGTTGTCGTTGAATCCCATTTTCTCGCAGAGGTATTTAATCATCGGCATCAGCTTCTCCACATACGGGAAGTAACGCAAAATCTTGTCGATATACTCCGATTCTTTACGATGTTCCGCTTCGTATGATTGCTTAACCTCCTGTATCTGCTTTTGGTGTTCTGCCTGCATTTGCTTGATATTGGATTGCAGTTGTTCGATAGTTTCGTCTCGGATTGCTATTTCATCCCGTAAATCCTCGTTCTTGCGTTCCAATGATTTCATATATTCCGATTTCGGTTGATTATTCCAGCGTTTTTCAGTAACTTTGTCCTAAGAGGACAGTTGCGAAATATATGTAAAGAACGATGTCGAGGGCAAGTACTTCCCCGAGACCGAGCAGGACGGTTGCCCCTACAGGCTGATGACCGAAGAGGAGGAGCTGCTGCAGGTGAAAATCATTAAGGGCCTGCAAACCAACGAGACGGTGGTAACCATAAAGAGAGAAGACTAATATTATACATTGATAAAACTAAAACAGAAATGGCCATAATGAGCTTCAACGACTACTGGAAAGAAAAAGCCGACAAACGGCGCAAGGCGTGGGCGGCGGCCGCCAGGCGTTTTGCCGATAAGCATGCGCAGCTGGAGGATATACGCAAAACCGTGCATACCCTGTTGAATCATTACGCTTATCACGACTACATAGAATCGCATTACACAAAACAGAACCCCATTGCATTATGGGAACAGATGCTGTTCCGTTTCTCGGAGAGCGGTTTGCGTGATGCATTGGAAGCCGAAGGGGCCGACCTCAAAAGTTTCAGAATGGAAACGACCCATCAGGATATTACGACAGCCAACCTGCGACGGCCGGAATTTTTCCCGGATGAAGATGAGCGGTTTTTCAAGAAGATAAGTACAAGGCTCACCGATGTCAACACGGTGCGCATCACTTTAGGTCAAGCCACAATGACCATCAACCGCTATTGCACAAAAGACTCACCTTTCGGGTTCTATGGCCTGCACTTTGGCGAGCGGCTAACGAGGTATGCCATGCTGCTGCAAGAGACAGAGTTCAATATGCTCTCTGTTGCGACATTGCTTATGGAGATTGCTGCCGAAATGGAACTCCGCGACGAGGAACTCAACTACCACGCCAAGAAACTGCGTTTGCGCACGATGGAGGCTGTTGTTGCCGACGACAGTATCGACTTCACCCTTTGGGACGACAATAAACTGGCAAAGAAAATCGAGGAGTACATTGCAAAAGGCTATACCATAAACCAGGTGATTGACCAAGTGTTGCGCCCTTATAAAACAGCGGTAAAGAAGTATTTTTCTATCGCCACTGAACAGAGTATAATGACTCAAAATGATACCTTGTACAACTTCATCAATTGCATCAACAAAGAATCTTGGGTGGAGAATCGTCTGCGCCCACATTTAGAGGAAGCCGGGATGCAGGATGTTGACGTATCGCTTACCAACCACGCAACTGTTCTCACTAAACAGGGTTATAGTTGCTGCATTAAAAACCACGATTGGCAGGACGGTATATTCTCGCCCAATGCCGGCTACGACAATTTCAGCATAGACATTTCTACATCGACGCCGATGAGCGCCGTCGTGAATTTTCTTGGACATATGCCAACAATCAATCGCCGTGTCGATGAATATATCGTAAAGGCCTTGAAAATTTACGATAATCTAATGTGTCAGCAGAATGAAGAGTACAACAAGATTGCGCAGCACCTTGCGGCACTGTCTGCCCAACATACAGGAAAGCCCGTGGGCAAGTTGATGAAATATTTGCGATGGAGTACCGGGAACCTGATGAATAATCAAGATGCAGTTTCCCACACAATTGCGGTAACAGGCGACACCTCCTTTAATTTCACCGCAAGAGAGATTAAAAGTTTTTTTCCTTTAATCTACGGAGACGAATTAATCAAAGAGAAATGGGTTGATGCCGAGTGTTGCAATGTGTATAGTGCCGACCCTAAAACAACTGATGAACACGAGTGGCTCAAAGTAAATAATGGGTGGGACAGATGGGAGCAGGATGTGCGTTCTTTTGCAGGACACGGTTCCTACGACACTTTCCCTACTGTAGATTTTATTGATGAAAAATTATAATATAAACTATGGCAATAGCAATTAACAGCAAAGAACTTATGACACTGCTCGAGGTAACTCCATCGTGGCAGAATATAATGCTTACAGGCCGTCACGGCATTGGCAAGTCACAGATTTTGACCAAGTATTTCGAGACAAAGGGAATGCCTGTCAAGACTTTGTTTCTGGGACAGATGAGCGACCCGGGCGACCTGCTTGGCCTGCCCACAAAGGACGAGGCAACGGGCAAGACAACCTTTATGCCACCCTATTGGTTCCCCATCGACGGCAAGCCCATCGTGCTGTTCCTCGACGAGCTCAACCGCGCCCGCCCCGAGATTCTGCAGACTGTGATGGACCTTGTGCTCAACCGCAAGTTGGCAGGACGTCCTTTGCCCGAGGGCAGCCGCATCATCTCGGCCTGTAACGATGGCGACGAGTACCAGCTCACCGACCTCGACCCCGCACTTGTGTCGCGCTTCAACATCTATACCTTCCGCCCATCGGCCGACGAGTGGTTGCTTTGGGCCGAAAGCGCGGGGCTTGACAAGCGCATTATACAGTTCATAAGCGCCAACCCCGAAATGCTCGACCGTAGCAGCGACACCAAAGAGGAGCAGGGCCTTGAGAAAGACCCCGACCGCCGTGCCTGGGAGAAGGTTGCACGCCTTATGGAAAACGTGCCCACCCCCGCACCTGTGCATCAAAAGATTGTTGCCGGCGTTGTGGGTGTGCACGCAGCTGCAATGCTGTTCCAGTCGTTCCGCAAGGAGGACATCAGCCCCGAAGAGCTACTTGCCGACTTCAAGGCCGTGAAGAAAGAACTCGACAAGTATGAGTTGCACCAATTCTCGCTGCTCAACGACGCGTTGGCACGTTTCTTCGAGACCGGCAAGGCCGACATTCTGGAGACTGCAACGACAGCCGACAACCTGAAAGCCTACCACGACTACCTGCACAAGGGCAACCGTGAGGCCTATGCTCACTTTGTGTCGCTAATCGACGGCACAAATTACAAGAAAATGCTGGTTTTCATAAACAAAGAAATGCCTACAACCTATAAGAAAGTACTGCAATTCATCAGCACTTTATGACAGCACGCGAACGCATACAGAAGGAGATAGAACAGTGGTTCCTTACCGAACCGGTGTTCTTCACAGTATATTGCAGTCATCGCCTTGTGATGAATGCCAATATGATGTGCCCGCTGCGCTCGGGCAAAGGGCGCATAGAGTATAACCCGGCCATCATAGAGGCTATGCCCGATTCAATGTTGCACACCCTTATGCGTGTGGAGATTATACGCATACTGCTGCAGCACCCCTATGCCCGACAGCCGATGGGCTGCCCATCAACAGTGCTGCAAAAAGCAAGCGACCTTGTGATTTCGCCCGCCTACAACCTTGCGTGGGCGAACCTTGCCCACCCCACGGATTTTGACCTGCCCACAGGACAGAACTACGAATGGTATGCAATGCGCCTGAACGAGCAGCTTGAGAAATTACAGCAAGCCCAAGATGACAGCAAGCAACAACAAGAACAAGAGAGCAAACAACAGCAAGGGAGCAAGAAAAAGCAAGGACAAGGCAACAGTCAAGGCCGGCAACAAGGACAATATGGCGGTCAAAGCGGACAACAGGGCGGAAACGAGCTAGAAAGCGAGCAGCAAGGACAAGGAGGAAACGGTGAGCAACAGCAAGTACAAGGTCGCGGTCAAGGCGAACAGCCGAACGAGATGGATGCTCATCGTGATGGAGATGCACCCAGTAAGGGTAATTCCGGAGGACAGCAAGGTGAAGAGTCAACAGAAGACAACAGACAAAAGACAACAGACAAAAGTCAGCCACTGGCATATGAAAAGTATCGTTTGGCTACGTCCTTGGGCAACGAAGGGGATGAGCTGACAGAAGACAAAAGTCAACAATCAACAGATAAAGGCCAGGGCAACGAAGGGGATGAGCTAACAAAAGAAAACAGTCAACAATCAACAGACAACGGCAAGGAAGAAGATGAGTCTTATGCCAAGCCCACATCGGGATACACCGATCTTTGGGAGGAAGACCAGTTCCAGGCACGCCAGATAACCGACATTGTAAAGAGTTCTTCGTCGTGGGGAAGCCTACCGGGAGATATGATTGAACTCATCAAGAAGGCAGCCGAGGGCAAAATTGACTACCGCGCAGTGTTGCGCATGTTCCGTGCAAGCATCATTTCACAGAAGCGCCGCCTCACCCGTATGCGCCCCAGCCGTCGCTTCGGCTTTGAGCAGATGGGCAGCCGCTACGACTTTGCCACGCACCTGCTCATTGCCATAGACACCAGCGGCTCGGTGGGCAGCGAGGACCTGGGACGATACCTGAATGTAATAACCTCGTTCTTCAAGTACGGAATCCAGGAAATTGATGTACTGATGTTCGACACCCGTGTGTGGGGGAAACCGTTGACACTAACCGATGCAAAAAAAAGCATCAAAGAACTAAATGTAAAAGGTCGTGGCGGCACCGACTTCCAGGCACCGGTGGACTATGCAGTAGAACACCCCGAATATGATGGGCTTATAATTATCACCGACGGCTATGCACCGTGCCCCAACACAGAGCAGCTGCGTACAAAACTGCTGTGGGTGATAGACAACGAGAGCAGTTACAAAAACATACATGAGAATCTGCGCAAGACAGGGCGAGTATGCCTGATGGAGAGATAAGAAAAGAAACAAAAGATGAAACGCATATTGGCACATAACGAATGCGACGCACAGAAGCGTCGCGATGCATTTGGTGAACGTTACAATGCTTACATCGGACGTGGGTACGAGCTTGATGAGATAAAGAAAACCGTAAACGAGAAACTTGATTTAAAGTTTCTCAGATACTATCACGGCGAATCGGCCAAGTTCAAGAACGAGCCTAACCCCATAGTATCCTTCAACGACGGCAGAATACAGTTCACCGAACAGGGACTGCGTGCTGCGCTGAAAAAAAAGGGCGCCGACCCGGAACTACTGAAAATGGATACCGCCGAGATTCCTTTTGAAGATGATGTGTACAACAATTCGCTCTACTTTAAACGTAAGGATGTGATGACGCAGATATGCACAATAACATACGACTGCATACAGATGGAAATCAAGAGAACCTACGTTAAAGGCTCTCCTTTTTCTCACTACACAATAATCCCGGCCAAGGAGATACCCTGGCGCGCCACAAGCGGCAACATACACACACTTGAGCTCACAGAACAGGAATTCTACTTTCTGGACCTTACAACACTGCTTATGGACCTTGCGCTTGAATATCGCCTGCGCCAGGAGGAGATTGCATACCACGCAAAGCAGATGCGCATCCACACAATGGAGACAGCATTATTAGACGAGGAACAGATTCCGCTTGATCCCATAGATGATGCAACCATTGAAAGCAGCATAGCAGAATGCAGCAGCAAAGGCCTCGATAGCGGCAACACATTCAAAGCCATCGTACAACCCTGGATGGATGCCATCAGCAATTACTTTGTACTGATGAGCAACAAGTACGATGATCGATTCTCTATCAAGAATTTTGAAATTGAGAGAATCTCCGAATTCGTACCATTATATAACACGAGGGTGAGAGGCTTCTGGTGGTATAAAAACACTATCGTCAGCAACTTGAGAGCGGTTCTTCATTCTACAACCAGACAACAGCTATGCTCAACCGCAGTTACAGAAATTTGTGAAGGGAAAGAAGTTGTGGGAGAGATTGTAATTACCGCCTCAAAGTTCTTGAGCAATCCAAGTAGAGAGCAAAAAATCGCCTGCTTCAGGGTGGGGGATTCCGAAATGATAATGGATGAAATGATTTATTCTTCATTTAGCTTAAAAAACACTCTTGCCATTTTCCCAAACGCCAGGGACCGCCGCTTCCGCTTGGATATTAACGGGCGCATTGGCATACACGCACTTGTGAGCTACCTGAAACTGATGCCCGTACTGTGCAAAAAGATGGACGAACTTGCCGCAAGAATAGACAAAATGCTTGAAAAACAATGTTGAGTAAAAAAGTTACCCCATTTTTTGAATTTTTTACCCAAAGTTACTATATTATAAGTATAAATTAAAACATATACGATTATGCCAAACATTTGCACAACTGATTATGTATTCGAAGGCGAAGAGAGAGAACTCAACGCATTATACAACACAATGAATAACCTGCAGAACCAGGAGAAGGACGGTTTGGACGACCTTGCACAGGCATTGGGCAAGAAATCATCCGATTTATTGGACTGTCGTGGTGGTTGGATATCATTGGAGCGCGCCGACGACACGTTGCGCACCACCATAGAGAGCGCGTGGACTCCCCGCTACGAACTGCACACAATACTAAAAGAGACATACCCCACCCTGTGCATCTATTACAAGGCCGAAGAGCCAGGTTGCGAAATATATGTGAAGAACGACGCCGAAGGCAAGTATTTCCCCGAGAGCGAGACCGACGGATACCCATACGAACTGATGACCGAAGAGATGGAACAGCAAAGCATTGCCCTTTTAAAGGCTGTGAAGAACGGCGAGATAGGAGTGAAGGTGAGCCGTGCAGAATGACATTTGAACGCCGGACAACTGCTATATTATTTCCCGATATTGGCACGTTTTTATTAACAAAGTTTAACTATTTGTATCGCATTGTGTTTCAATGCAATACAAATTAATTTCATCGACATCTGTTCCAAAAATTGAATTTTTTGAAAAAGTTTCTATATTATGTGCGTAACGTATAAAACAAAGCACTATGGAAAATAACAAATCAAAAGTTTTTGTAGCCGGTGAAAATCTCATTTATCATTGCGAACTGCCATCGCATTTGGCAAAGAAAGGACTTCCGAAAAATGTTGCAAGGACAGAACTTTTCCGTCTCGATGAACGCAACGGCAACACCCTTATATTCAAAAGCGGCAAACTTTACGCTACCACATACATAGCCAAAGTACTCCAGAACCCCAAGACCGGTGGTGAAATTTGCTTTGTGGAGTACAAAGGTACACGCGTAATGCTCGATGCAGCGCAATATTTCAAGGGCGGTCGTCGCATCTCGCAAGAGAGCCTGAACAGCAATGTAGAGGCCGAGTGGAACGAGCAAAAAGGTGATTTTGTAAAAACCGATGACTGCGGAACAACCTTAAAGGAGTTCCTTGAGAAAAAAGCAAATAAAAACTAAAAATAAATACAGTAAATTATGGGAAAAAAGGAGATTGTGAACATCGCAAACGAACTGATGGGCAACCCTTCAAAAGAACAGGTATATAGGCTGCTGAATAGTTTGGTGGGACATAAGAGCATTAAGAGACTGACAGAGGAACAATTCGATACTGTTTGCACATTCTGCGAAGAAGTTTCAACAATAAGAGAGCAAATGTTTAAAGATCTCGTTACAGAAAACGACTCGGAAGTAGATGCGATAGAATCAATTTATAATGTAAGCCAAAGAATAAAAGATATGATTGAAGAGGCTGCTTTTGGTGAATTGAAAAAAAACACAGCCGATATACTCTACCGACAGTGGAAAAAGGTATGGAGAGTTGAATGTCGCGGAAATGTTGCCTGGAACAACTGCGGAACAGTGCAAATAGGGCTTAAAGAATTTGCAAAGGCTCGTTTGGAATTTGTAGGAATAAATGCAAGGAATATGTTCTTTGGGAATGAGTATAAATTGGCATTTCGCGTTGAAAGAGACACTTCCTTTGCCAATGAAATACGCGACTTGCTGATGAAAAATCCAATATTATTGCCCTGGAACTGCGAAATCAGTGAAAAAGAGAGCACCACAATTGCCATCTACAATGTGCACACGGCAAGGCCTTTAGCTGCAATGACATCTAAGCAAATGACAAAATTCCTTGATGAGCTTTATACTAAAAAACTGAATTACTGTTGTTATAAGCTTGTTGAGAGATTCAAGGATTACAAGTAAGAAAACCCAAAGTTATGAAGCGGTAAAAGCCACGGAACACAAACCTTTCCCCAATCTTGTAGCCAACCTTAAAAGGGAATAGCGGTGGAATTGCACGAATGGGGTTATAGATCGTGGGACAACTGGAATTGATTAATTACATCTTTTAGACTTATGCGACAACTGAAGATAACAAAAAGTGTTACAAACAGAGGGGGCAGCCATATCATTGAGCACTTGAAACACAAGAACTTCAACCTCGATGAATTTATAAAAAAGATTGCAGAGACAGTGCCGATGATTGAACGTGATGAGAGATTTCTCTTATATGTATTTCAAGATTTTACGCCTGGTTTGGGCTGTCGCATACCTTTGAACTGGGTTAAACAGATGAGCAAAGAAGGACACGCTGCATATATATACGAAACATACGAGAGATGCTATGAAATAAACCAAATACGCTGGCTCAATGCCCACAGAGTTATAGCAATAACCAAGGAGTATGAAAACAGCGGAAAACCGATACAGGAGCTGCTGCTTGCCGCTATGCAAGGAGTGAAGAATGCTGCATTTGCATACACCTTCAGCCCCAAGGCAAGTTTCGGCGATTTTGCCACGCCAATCATACGCAGGCACATTGAACAATATTTGCAAACCGGCGAATCTTCATTTGCAGAACTTTACAGAGAATACAAGGAGATACTCGACAATGCCAAGGAGGCCTATAACGAGTATCGCAACCCCAAATGCGAGGTAATGTATAGTGTTATGCCGGAAAAGGCGAGAATACATTTGTTTGCAAATAGCAAGATAAGCCGTTGCCATAAGGAGATAAGAATGGCTGCCGATTATGTGGAGTGGAGACAGGTTGATGCAGCAACTCACCTGCCCGATGATTATGATGAACGGGACAAGTTCATACGCACCAGGGCATTTAAGTTGCAGGATGCCCTCTACAATGGTGAATGTAAGGATATTGTAAAATCGGTTACAGACGGCGAGTGGTATATATGCACAGTACCCGATGAAACGCGTGTGCCGGTGCGTGAACTCACCGACAGGGATTCAATGCGTGGGGCATTGGAGGTTCTATTGGAGATTCTGAAAAAGACTCCAGAGAGAAGGATATTGAAATTCGACGATTGGCGTGCCGAAAACGGTATATAATCTTTAAAGTATATGGCAATATTCGGGACATTCCACCATAAGCAGGGCAATGTGTGGCCACGAGAGTACATAGCCGATAATGGCGAGGTTTTCTATTTGAGAAAGCGCAACGGCAAGCAACTTGTATTCATAGCAGCTGAAACACTGAACCAAGTGGGAAAAGAGAAAAACGACACAACGGCAGTTGTTGAATACTTCACAACTGCACAAACCGATGCCTACGGTAATGAGTGTTGCACCATTGAGCGTGCAGGTGTGCAGCTACACCTCAATGCCAAAGAGTGCCGTCTTGGCGGTGGCACACTTTCGTGGCAGGAGAGAAGAGATATAATAGCAGACATTAGAAAATAACATAGATAGCGATGAACTACGAAGAGAGAATAACACAGGAAATTGAGGTAATGAAGAAAAAACGTGCCTTTGTTGAACAAACAACCGACAACAATGCACTACGTTGTACAATAGATGAGTTGTGTGTGTTCACAGTGAAGAAGCAGATGAGCAACCAGATGCACACGCCCAATGGGTATGGTGGAAAAACGGAGATAAAGACACCGCCCTTTGCCATTGCCTGCGACGCCTTCAGCGGCGAATGTAACAAGTTTGTGAAGGATTGTGAAGAGCATTGGAGCATTACCACAGCCAAAGGCACCACCCTGCCCACACCCACATTACCAACCGAAGCCTTGCGTGCAGCAGCCACAGCCCTGCTCGACACCATTGCCGGCATACACCAATGGGAACAGGAGTGGATGTAACATATGGATATTCTTTTTAAAACATACCGCGACAGCGTTGCAATAAAGCTCCCCGATGAGGAAGAGTGGAAGCATATGCATTTATATGAGAAACGCAGCGTTGAGGAAAGGCTTCAAATGCTTATAAAGGATATGAAGAACATTGGCAGAATTTACAATGTCAATCTGTTGCAGCTCCTACCCAAGCACTTGATGGCAGAGTATGACTACCCTTTCTGCGACATTGCCGATTTTGAGCAGCAGAGCATTGCCGCAGTAGAACAATTCTTTGCAACAGATGCCGAGAGGGCAAAACCCTACTCCACCGCAAGTACAAGACGCCGTAGGAAATACATTGAGGAGCTTTATGCAGCCTTTTCGGCCTCCACCGGCTATAATCCTTCGCTCGTTTTTGAGAAAAGAGCGGCAACCTCTCTTGGAGCCTACAACAACGAAAGAAACAAAATAATCCTTAACAAACTGTTGCTTGAGGAGGAGAACCCGCGAAAAATCATACGCACACTGCTGCACGAGGCACGCCACGCCTTTCAGCATTTTGCGGTGGAACATCCCTGGCGAGCCAAGCCCGACGAGAGCAACATATACTCTTGGGAGTTCAGCATTGAGAACTATATAAGTTCCGATGTTGATTTCAATATGTACCGGAGCCAACCCATTGAAGCCGATGCCGATGATTTTACCGAGAGGATTGTTAGTGATCAAATCATTTGGGTTTGACTTTTTTAACAAGGAAGGGTAAGTAATAGAAAATTATTTACTACCTTGCAAAAAATATATAACTACGATAATACAAAATTCACTATGGCAAAATTCAAGATTAAGGATGGGGTTGCCATCATCCCTGAGAAGACAACTGAGATTGGAATGGAGGCTTTCAAGAATAGCAGAACGCTTGTGGAGGCGACAATCCCTTCGGCGGTAACCACAATCGAGGCATCGGCATTCGAGGGTTGTAAGAAACTGAAAAGCATAACCATCGTAGGGGCCGTGACCAAGATAGGTGCTAATGCTTTTGCTGGTTGTGAAATGCTCGAAAGCATTGTCATGCCCGACTCCATCACCGAGATTGAGGAGAATGCATTTAATGGCTGTTGCAAGCTCAGGAGCATTACACTACCGGCTTCGTTGACAAAGATTGGAGCAGCGGCTTTCGCTGACTGTAACAAAATAGAAGAGGTAACGATCCCCGCATCGGTAACAGAAATCGGAGCAAAGGCTTTTGCTATTACTGCATGGAGTAGTAGACTCACAAAGGTGGTGTTGCCTGATGGCCTTACGACGATTGGGGATGAGGCTTTCGACTCTTGTCGCACCCTTGCGGAAATCACGATTCCTGCCACTGTCACAAGCATTGGTAAGAGTGCGTTCAGCAGTTGTCGTGCCTTGAAATGTATCACCATTCCCGACGGAGTGACAAGCATAGGAAAGTATGCTTTCTCTGGTAGTGGTCTTGAGAGCATCACAATACCCGATAGCGTCACGAGCATTGGAAGAAGTGCGTTCTCTAACTGCTCCAGCCTTACAAGTATCACCATTCCCAATTCGGTGATAAGCATTGATGATTCTGCTTTTTCGGGCACCTCAATCACGAGCATCACAATACCCGATAGTGTTGTGAAGATAGGACAGCGAGTGTTCGAGAATTGCAAGAAACTCGAAAGCGTAACCATCGGTAAGGGCTTAAGGGAGATTGAGTATACTCTTTTTAATAACCTCAACACCAACCTTAAAAGCATCGTTGTTGCCGAGGGCAATGAGGTGTTTGATTCGCGCGAGGACTGCAACGCCATCATAGAGACGGCAACGGACACACTTGTCCATGGTTGCAAATCTACGGTTATCCCATCTTCGGTAAAGGAGATTGGGGAAGATGCCTTTTGTGCCGGTTGCCCCAGGAACCTGGTCATTCATGCCGGTGTGACCAAGATTGGTCCTGGTGCCTTTGACTCCTGCAGCGAACTTGAAAGTATAAGCCTCCCTGAAGGTATAACGAAGGTTGCTTATGGTACATTTTTTGAGTGTACAGGTATCGAGAGCATTACTCTCCCCTCAACGGTAACAAGCATTGAACATATCGCATTCCGTGATTGTTATAGCCTTAGAAGCATAGTGATTCCAGAAGGCGTTACAAGCATTGGAAGCGACGCTTTCATCGGCTGCAAACGCCTTGAAGAGATAACCATCCCGAACAGCGTGACGAAGATGGGGGATCAGGTGTTCTTTGGTTGTGATGAGCTGAAGAGCATCACTCTGGGCAGTGGGCTTACGAGTGTGGGGGATAATGTATTCGGCTCGTGTGGAAAGTTGAAGAAAATCATTGTTCCCGCAGGTACAAGAGCTCACTTCAAGCAACTTCTCGATGGAAGACTTCACAAAGCGATTGTTGAGAAGGAGGAGGGCGTTGTAAAGAAAAAGGAAAACCTGGCAAAAAAGATAAAAATAACAGACGGCATTGTCGTATTCCCCGATGGCATTACCGAGATTGAGTGTGGCATGTTCAGTGGCAAAAGTAAAGTTGTTGAGGTAGTTATACCTTCATCGGTGACAAGGATAGGGAAAGAGGCTTTCATGGAGTTCAAAAACCTGAAAAGTATCATCATCCCCGACTCTGTGACCGAGATTGGCGAGTATGCATTTGCAAAATGCAAGAGTCTTGAAAGTATAGCCCTCCCCGCTTCGCTTACAAAAATAGGAAAGTCTGCATTTTGGCTCGCAGGTTTTAAAGAGATAACCTTGCCGTCGTCGCTAAGCGAAATAAGTGAGTCGCTTTTTGCACACTGCGAAATGCTGAAAAGCATAACTATACCAGACAATGTAACAACCATCGGTGATTCTGCTTTCTATGGATGCTGGGAACTTGAGAGTGTTGTGCTTCCCGATTCTCTTACCAAGATTTCCTGCAATGCCTTTGAAGATTGCCAAAAACTTGCTGAGATAACAATTCCTTCATCTGTAACCGAAATAGGTGCAGAAGCATTCAAAAGTTGCAGCAACCTTACGCGCATAACATTGCCGGAGGGTATGACCGACCATTTCAAGCAGATACTCCCCGAAAGGTATCATAATTTGATTGTTGAAAAGAAACCGAAGAAAGCAAAGGCTAAGAAATAAGATACAGCACTGTTTCTTGGCTCAATAAATACACCGCAACCTTTTCTGTGATGAAAAGGTTGCGGGTGTATTTATACAAGTGCCATCGGGAAGAGCATCATCAAAAACCTCTCTTCTTTTCCTATAAGTCATATTTTGACACAAATACACCATTTTATTTCCTATAAGAAACAAAAAAAACAATATAAAATACATTTTCATTTCTTATAAATTAAATCCACTCCACATCTTTTGTATATCCACGCATCCACCATTTTACAAACTTTAACATTTCTACAACATTTTGATATTCCTTGGGTTACAAATTATTTTCAACCAAAAATGCGATTGACTTTGAATTTTTTCCCTTTTGTTTCTATATTATATATAAACAGACCGCAAAACTTATGGAGAAAAAGAAAAGCACAAGGAAGAAAATTACACTGCTGCAAGCTATTGAAAAAGTCATTGAGGGTGTTGAGGATTCAAAGCTTGACAAGAAGATTTTAAGCAAGGTGAAGCCATACAGTTGTTTCCTTGCCGAGAGCTATGGCATAACAGAGATGCAGGCAGTGCTGTTCTGTGTGTGCCTTGAGAAAGGCCCCAGCCGTGTCGATTTCAACGACCTTGCACGTTTCTTGGACCTCAACTGCATACATATGCTCAGCTACGCCGATGACATCGGCGCCCTTGTGAGCCGCCGTCTGCTGCGCTACCGCAACGCCAAGACCGAGGAGGAGTTCGACGTTTATCAGCCGGTGATAAAGGCACTTAAACACAACCAAGTCTATGAAAAGCCTGCAATGACCGGGCTCGACTGTGCACAACTTTTTGAGCAGTTCGAGCTATGCTTTAACGACATTGAGGATAGCAACATAAGCATTAAAGAGGCCATTGAGAATATATATGAACTTATTGAGAACAATGGCAACGTGCGATTTTCACAAGAAATAAAGAAACACAACCTGAAGATGATAGACCTGCTGTTGCTCACATTCTTCTGCCACAAGCTTGTAAACGATGATGATGACGACATACGCTTCTCACAAATAGAAAATATCTTTGATTCCGTTGCCAACTTCAACGACTGCAAGTCAAAGATGCGCAGTGGGGAGCACACACTTATGGAGCAGAAGCTCATTGAGTTTCTGTGCGTGAACGGCATTGCCGACAACAGCCGCTTCAGGCTCACCCAGGAGGCAAAGCGCTCACTGCTTGCCGAAATGAAGATTATACCCGCCGAGGAGGAGAAGATTAGTGAGTTGCTCTACCACAACACTATAAATTCGAAGGAGCTTTTCTATACACAGGAGATTGAGGCAGAGGTGTTGCGCCTCTCCACATTCTTTAACCCTGAAAAGTATAACGAGATACGCGAACGTATGAAACAGAAGGGATTCCGTCAAGGCTTTACCTGCCTGTTCTATGGTGGCCCCGGCACGGGAAAAACCGAGACTGTTTACCAACTTGCACGCCAGACCGGTCGCGACATTATGATTGTTGATGTGCCGCAGATAAAGAGCAAATGGGTGGGCGACAGTGAAAAGAATATAAAGACCCTCTTCGACCGCTACCGAGAGATTTCCAAGCGCTGTACACAAGCCCCTATACTGCTGTTCAACGAGGCCGACGCCATAATAGGCACACGCAAAACCGGTGCGACAAATGCTGTGGACAAAATGGAGAACTCCATTCAGAACATCATTCTGCAGGAGATGGAGACACTCGACGGCATAATGATTGCCACCACCAACCTGCAAGATAACCTTGACCCCGCCTTTGAGCGACGCTTCCTCTATAAGATAAAGTTTGAGAAGCCCGACGAGAGCGTGCGCACAAAGATTTGGCAGATGATGATTCCCGAACTTTCCACTACCGATGCCGGCACCCTTGCTGCAAGTTACGACCTCAGCGGCGGACAGATTGAGAACATCGCACGCAAGCACGCAATAAACAGTGTGCTCTACGGCCAGCAGGAGCAACCACTCACCACCCTGCTGCGCGACTGTGCCAACGAAAAACTTACAAAGACCCCCACACGCAACAGGGTGGGATTTTAAGCGACTCACCACGATATGGGTTTTGTTAATTTATATTAAAAGGATGCTGTTTTTTTGAAAAAGCCTCTTTTATTTCTATAATTACGTACAATTATTTCTACAAAAAACAAGTATTGGCAAACCAATATTGATAGATTTTATTTATGAATAACCCTGAAGAAAAAAAGTATCTTGACTCTATCAAGGAAAAGATGAAGGAACACGGGCTGGTTTCCTACAAAAATAGTGTTTTCGAGCTGTATATAGGTAAAATAAAGGTTGTTCCAAAGGGGTGGCAAATGTTGCTTGTACCCATAAAGGGATATCACTATGAGGACTACGAACTTCCCCAGATAATGCAACTTAAAGGCGAACTCTATTTTATGGTAAAAAAGGAATATCAGACCTATGATGTACCCTATAAAAAAGAGTTTTTCCGTTTCACTTGGGATGAATTTGTGAATTTTGTGGAAACCACACCATTGAACATCAGGACTTATAACTATGGCGGTAAAGGTAACACTGATTGGAGAACCGGGATATTAAAAGCCATTGAACGCAGTCTAAGCTTTTACGATGCACACAATGAGATAAAGACAAAATTAAGTGAGAAACAGATTGAAATCCTGTGCCAAAGTATTGAGAATGAAAAAGGCCTTGCAGAAAAGTTGGTGGATAAGGTTTTAGGATATTAACAAACTGCTTGAATTCCTTATATAAATATTTCAAAGATACTTCTAAACAACATTCTATGGATTACAAAAGAATAGAACAAATACAAAAAGTTTGGGACGTAACAACCAACATCATAGGGCACAGTCTCATAGCTGCAACAATAATCATAGGAGTGAACTTAGGCTACAAGGGAAGCACGCCATTTACGGTGTTTTGCATTGCAGCTGCAGTATATTTTTTCAGCAAATACCTTTTTAAACCAAAATCAAAACTTTTGGTTCAAAGAATTAAAATTTTCTTACAGGGTGCGGAATTTCAGAGTGTCCTTGGAACCGGCGAGGTCCTTTATGGCCGCTTTGGAGGCCTCTGGGGAGATAGAGGGAACATAAGCTACTGCTTTTTGAGTATCTGCTACATTCCACTGATACCTATAGGTTGCTACTCTATTTATACAAACAGAAAAATGATTCAGTTTGTAAGTGAAAAAATTACAGGGAATGGTAAATATTACTTAGGCACCTTGGCTTGGGACTGGAAAGAGATTCTACAAATTTACCTGAAGAACTGGAGTTTTGCAGTGATGGTAATAACAGTTATAAACACCATTATGTGGGACTATGTGAACCCCGCAATTTATGGATAAACAAGCGTGGACAACTTGAATTAAAAAAACGGTGTGCTACTGCATATAAACAGTTTAGGCAATGCCTTTGAAAAAGACTGACATATAACTAACAGGGATGAGAATACCATTTTCCAGCGCAGACATATTGAAAAAAGATGACCGAAAGAGAATATTGTTCATCGATGACATTTTCGACAGTTGGGAGAGCCCCACACTAAAGCCGATGATGGAGTTGCTGAGCGAAGAGTTCTGTTGCTGCAGAGTATTCAAAGACAGGCGCCCGGACTCTGCTGTAACACTTGCACGAAATTCGTGTATCGGGCCATACAAGCCCAATCTCATTGTGGCACACGGCAGCGGAGCAACTATTGCAGCACAGATAAAGGGCATTGAGAAGGTGCTCATAAAGCCCTATTATAACACAAGCAATATACTAAAAGATATGCTTGGCCCCCAAAAATTGAAGGCAAGAATAGAGCTGCCCACCCTGGAGAAAAAAGAGTACCTCACCATCACGCGCTCAATGGTCTTGGACTACAAGCACCTGGAGATAAGAGCCTTGCAAAATGGTTACAACAATAATGCCCACTCGCTATTCTTTGCCAATGATATTGAAACCAACACCTATAAGTGGCATATAGAGCAATTTGGCGATGCCCTGATAATCCCCGGCAACAGCCTGCTGTCCCCCGATGGCATTGACAGTGCAACACGCTTCATACGCGGCATTATGGAGCTTATGAAAAGCCCCTCCCCAATAAATGAAGATGATTTTGATGTGTGGGATGATATTGAGACTATTTATCCTTAAAAAGAATAGCGATAATTCGCAACAAAAACACTATCTTCGCAACATAACATAAAAAAGAGAGCCGCTATGAAACTATTGGAAGGAAAAACTGCGCTTGTAACAGGCGCAACACGAGGAATAGGACGTGCCATTGCCGTGAAGTTTGCGCAAGAAGGCGCAAATGTGGCGTTCACATACCGCCAGATAAACAATAATGCCGAAGAGCTCATCAAGGAGATTGAGGCGATGGGTGTAAAATGCAAAGGCTATGCAGCCGATGCAGCCGATTTTGCTGCTACCGACAGTGTTGTAAAGGAGATTGCCGCCGATTTTGGACACATAGACATTCTTGTGAACAACGCCGGCATAACAAAAGACGGTCTCATATTGAGAATGACCGAGGAGCAGTGGGATGCCGTCATCACCACCAACCTGAAATCGGCATTCAACTTCACTCGCGCCGTGGTGCCCATTATGGCCAAGCAACGCAGCGGCAGCATCATCAATATGTCATCGGTTGTGGGCGAGAACGGCAATGCCGGACAGTGCAACTACTCGGCATCCAAGGCCGGTCTCATAGGCCTTGCAAAATCCATAGCCAAGGAGATGGGCCCGCGCGGCATCAGAGCCAACTGCATTGCTCCCGGCTTCATTGTAACCGATATGACAAGCGCCATTTCCGAGGAGATGCGTGCCGAATGGGCAAAAAACATACCACTGCGCCGTGCCGGCACCCCCCAGGATGTAGCCAATGTGGCACTGTTCCTTGCCAGCGACTTGGCAGCCTACGTTAGCGGACAGGTTATCAACTGCTGCGGTGCAATGAGTTGTTAAAAAACAACCTAAAAACAGTGGTGATTGTAAAAAAGTTTACAATCACCACTGTTTTTTCACATTTTTTCTGCACTAATCAAACAAAATGAGTGGTAAAAGTGTTTAGTAGAATATAAAAAACACAATGGCAAAAATAATAAATTTAAACAAATAAGCATAAAGGGCACGTAGCTAAAAGCACAAGATTAAACAAAAGAAACAACAAAAGCGATTAGGGGAGTAAAGAAACACAGCATATCATTTTTCACAAAAAACAATTATATCCACCTAAACCTCAACAACTTGTAGAAATATATTAACGAGAAAACACTTGCTGTAATAACTATAATCTTTACTTTTGTGCAAAAGATGTAAAAAATCTACAAAAATCCCAAACGATTTATTTTGTTGAAATATGATTCATATAGGTAGCATCATAAAAGAAAAGTTCGAGAAACACGGCGCCTCTGTTTCGTGGTTTGCCCGTCAGCTATGTTGCGACAGAACAAACATATACAGTATCTTCAAGCGCGAAAGCATTGACACCGCACTGCTTGTAAAAATATCAATTATTCTTGACTATGACTTTTTCCAGCACTATAGCCAGGACCTGAATCTAACCAAGAGCGAATAAACACGCACACATATATAACACCATTATAGCGGTGCGGTTTATCTCCCGTATGCCACACCGCTCTCGAGGAAAACGGAAATCTCTGCCCGTTTTCCTCGTTTTTATTAGATGAGCATATTCTTGCGATACCGGCTATCTTTAGAAAATCCTTGACTCGTAAAGAACAACGCCCACTGTTTTCACAGGTGCGCGTTACAAGTTTCTCGGAAAAACGAAGGCTCTTCAAAGCCGCCGGACTTTTTCTGTATCTACAATACATTTGAGCATAAAATACATCAGCCTTGCACGTGTGCAAGGCTGATGTATATATATTAACAGGAGAGGTTTTTTACATCATACCGCCCATTCCACCCATTCCGGGAGCGCCCATAGGCATTTCGGGTTTCTCCTCCTTCTTCTCAACAATGACACACTCGGTGGTGAGGAACATACCTGCAATTGAAGCTGCGTTCTCAAGCGCAACACGTGTAACCTTGGCAGGGTCTACAACGCCTGCTGCAAAAAGGTTTTCATATACATCGGCACGTGCATTGTAGCCATAGTCGCCCTGGCCCTCGCGCACCTTCTGCACAACAACAGCGCCCTCCTTGCCGGCATTGGCTACAATTTGGCGCAGAGGCTCTTCAATGGCACGCTTTATGATGGCAACACCGGTCTTCTCATCGCTGTTCACGGCCTCAACGCCCTCAAGGCTGTCGATAGCACGGATATATGCTACACCGCCACCGGGAACAATACCCTCCTCAATGGCTGCACGAGTAGCACACAGTGCATCCTCAACACGGTCTTTCTTCTCCTTCATCTCAACCTCGGAAGCGGCACCAACATAGAGCACTGCCACACCGCCGGCAAGCTTTGCAAGGCGCTCCTGAAGCTTCTCCTTGTCATAGTCGCTCTTGGTTGTTGCCATCTGGGCCCTAATCTGTGCCACACGCTGCGCAATAGCCTCTTTATCGCCGTTACCGTCTACAATTGTGGTGTTATCCTTGGTTACTGTAATCTTGCCACAGGTACCAAGCATCTCAAGAGTAGCCTGCTCGAGTTTAATACCCTTCTCCTCGCTGATGACGATGCCACCGGTGAGGGTTGCAATATCCTCGAGCATATCCTTGCGGCGGTCGCCAAAGCCGGGGGCCTTAACAGCGCAAATCTTGAGCTGTGTGCGCAAACGGTTCACAACCAATGTTGTGAGCGCCTCACTCTCGACATCCTCGGCAATGATGAGCAGAGGACGGCCTGTCTGCACGGCGGGCTCCAAAATGGGGAGCATATCCTTGAGGTTGGTAATCTTCTTGTCATAGATGAGCACAAAGGGGTTCTCCATCTCACACTCCATCTTCTCGGTGTTGGTGATGAAATAGGGAGATAGGTATCCGCGGTCGAACTGCATACCTTCAACAACGCCAATTGTGGTGTCGCGGCTTCGTGCCTCCTCGATGGTGATTACACCATCCTTTGACACCTTGCGCATTGCATCGGCAATGAGCTTGCCAATCTCGGCATCGTTGTTGGCAGATATTGATGCCACCTGCTCAATCTTGTCATAGTCGGCACCCACCTCCTCGCTCTGTGCCTTGATAGACTCAACCACCTTTGCAACAGCTTTGTCAATACCGCGCTTCAAGTCCATTGGGTTGGCACCGGCTGTTACGTTGCGCAATCCCTCTGTGATGATAGCCTGTGCAAGCAGTGTGGCTGTTGTTGTGCCGTCGCCGGCATCGTCATTGGTCTTTGATGCCACCGACTTCACAAGCTGGGCGCCGGTGTTCATATAAGCATCGGCAAGCTCAATCTCCTTTGCCACCGACACACCATCCTTTGTGATGTGGGGTGCACCGAATTTCTTCTCAATAATCACATTGCGTCCCTTGGGACCAAGTGTAACCTTCACTGCGTTAGCAAGTTCATCAACACCCTTCTTCAACTGGTCGCGGGCGTCCATATTGAACAAAATCTCCTTTGCCATATTCTTTATAATGTTTTTACAGTGTTAAACAAATATCAGCCAACAATGGCCAGCACGTCGCTTTGACGCATAATGAGGTACTTCACACCCTCGTGCTCAATCTCTGTTCCGGCATACTTGCCATAGAGAACCTGGTCGCCAACGGCAATCACCATATCCTCGTCCTTTGTACCGTTACCAACGGCAACAACTTTACCTTGAAGGGGTTTCTCCTTTGCTGTATCGGGGATAATGATGCCGCCGATAGTCTTCTCCTCTGCAGGCACGGGCAAAATGAGCACCCTGTCTGCCAACGGTTTAATGTTCATAACTCTTTTGCTATTTTATTTATGTTATACTTATTTTTGGCGGCGCAACAAACTGCGCACATTATATCATTAACGAAAAGCGTGCCACAATGGTTCACGCGTGTCAGAAACAAAAATTAATGACAATTTGGCAGACAAATAACTATGCACACACTATCAAATATGTCGTATATGCCACATAAGCAGCCACAAGCACAGCTCCCTCCACACGAGTGATTACGGCCCTGCCACCGAAACGCGACACAATATAGAGCAACACCGATGAGCCCAACAGCACATAATGGTCTATGCAACTGAAACCATCGAGCGCAATGGGGGTAATTGTGGAGCTCACACCCAAAATGAAGAAGATGTTGAGAATGTTGCTGCCAAGCACGTTACCCAAAGCAATGCCCACATTTCCTTTGCGTGCTGCACTCACCGACACTGCAAGCTCGGGCAATGAACTGCCGGCCGACACAATGGTGATACCTATCACAGCCTCGGAGATGCCGAATGTGCGCGCAACCTCTGTTGCTCCATCAACAAAGATGTTACCACCAAAGATGAGCGCTGCAAGACCTGCCACAATAAACAGCAACACCTTGCCCACAGACATTGGCGCAACCTCCTCATCATCGCCATCGTCGCCTGCGATTGAGAATGTGTAGCGAATGAATACCGCCAAGAAACAGAGCAGCAACATACCACTGTAGCGGGTAATATACTCGCCCGGTGCACCACCAACAAGCATACTGCCCGATACAAGCAGCAGCACCACCGATGCCAGCAGGTTGAACGGCAGTTCACGTGTGAGCATACGCGCATTGAACCTGATAGGTGTTATGAGCGCCGCAACACCCAAAATAAGCAGACTGTTGAAGATATTGCTTCCAATAACGTTTCCAAGCGCAATACCCGAACTGCCCTTTAGCGCAGCTCCCGTGCTTATCACCAATTCGGGCAACGAGGTACCCAGTGCCACAATAGTGAGACCAATCACCAACTCACTAATTTTGAAACGACGCGCAAGGGCCGATGCGCCTTTTGTGAGCCAGTCGGCGCCAAGAATCACAAGCACAATGCCTGCAACAAAACTCAATACAGATAAAATCATTTGAAAAATATTTTTGTTAGAAATTATTTCTTATCGCAAAAATACTCAAAAACCCCTTTCGCGCGAAGCATCTGCCATAAAAATGGAAAAAAAAGAGCAAGAAGCGCGCCACAGCATTGCCCGTTGGGTAAAAAATAGTTATCTTGCGCCACAAAATCATTCAAGCAAAGAGCAATGAAAGAGAAGGCCAAAAGATATATAAGAAAAATAATAACGCTGAACGACAACAGGGAGATTGGTGGCAATTTCATCCTATGGTCATTCATAAAGCTCTTCGCAAACATCGGCAAACTGAGCCAGGCCGCAGCAGCGCTCACCTACCACACACTCTTTGCAGCCGTGCCCATTATAGCCCTGATGCTTGCGACATCAACATTTATGGGCTATGGCGACGCCTTCAAGGAGATTATAGGAGAGGTTTTTGCCGACCACAAAGAGCTGGCAGCCGAGGCGCTGTCATTTGCCGAGAGCTACCTTGCCAACGCACGCACAGGCTATTGGCTGGGAGCCATTGCCGGAGGCACGGTGCTCCTCTACTCGCTGTTCTCAATTTTCATAACCATAGACACCACCTTCAACCTTCTGTGGGAGATGAACGGCCGCAGCATAAAACGGCTGTTGCAGATATTCTTCTTTGTGCTGCTTATTCCAATTGGAGGCATACTGTTATTGGCCATCAGGGTGAGTGTCGCCTCCTATTTCGAGGGCGGGGTGTTGCGTGAAGCCAACCTGATACTTCTATCAACGTCTATCTATGTGCTGGGGCTGTTCCTTTCCTACAAGCTGATACCCAAAGTGAAGGTTAAGACAAAATATGCCGCAATATCGGCCACCTTCTGCGGCATCACATTCGCCATAATGCAATACTCGGCGGCCTATATATTGGGGTTCTTCAACAGTTATCAGAACATATATGGCAACCTTGCCGGCGTACTCATTATGCTGTTGTGGGTATATTTTTCGTGGACAATATGCCTTGCAGGGTCGCGTTGGAACTATCTGCTTCAGGAGAGCCAACGTCTTGACCAAGAGAACCAGTTCCGCGCCGTGAGCCACAACTACCGCAAATTCCTATCACTGCTTGTACTGGCGCAGTGCGAGGCCGGTACAAACAACGGCGAGAGCAACACCTTTTCCCCAAAGGCTGTGGCAGAGACGATGGCAGTGAGATACAATATGCCACAACACATAACAATGGAGATAATCGACAACCTCACAGCTATTGGCATACTATTCATCGACATTGAAGAGAGGCACGCCATTTCACCAAGCCACAGGCACTGCACCATAAACGAGCTGATAGAGAGGATTGACACCGACGGCAGCACGGGCTTTGCATCGCACATTGCCGCCAACGAGGGCAAGGAACGCGAACTGTGGGAGTATATCAACGACAGGCAGCGACGCGATGCCTCACGCTTTGACAAACCCCTCAACAGCCTGCTATAGGCAACATCGATAACAAAAAAAACAAGCAACAAAACAAATGAAAAAGAGAAAATTCCCCCTTCTATTGCAGATTGTAATAGCCATTGCAGCCGGAGCGCTGTGCGGCATCTTCTTCCCCGACTGGTTGTCGAAAATCTTTGCAACATTCAACGGCCTTTTCGGCAACTTCCTGGGTTTCATCATACCGTTCATAATAGTTGGGCTTGTGGCACCCGGTATTGCCGAAATGGGCAACAAGGCCGGCCGCCTGCTGCTGCTCACCACCCTGCTTGCCTATCTGTTCACCATAATGTCGGGGCTCTTTTCCTATGGTGTGTGCCAAGCAGCACTGCCGGCACTGCTCGGCAACATAGACACAGCCAACCTCTCATCGGCAGGCGAAACGCTGCCACCCTACTTCAGCGTTGAAATACCCCCGGTCATTGGAGTGATGAGCGCATTGGTTCTCTCCTTTGTGCTTGGCATTGGAATGAGCAGCATAAAAGGCAACACCTTGCGCAATGCAATGAACGAGTTTCGCGACATAATATCGCTTGTAATTGCCAAAGCCATTGTGCCGCTGCTGCCACTCTACATTTTTGGCATATTCCTTTCAATCTCGCGCAGCGGACAGTTTGCGCCAATCTTTGGCGTGTTCCTGAAGGTTATTGCGCTAATCTTTGCAATATCGGTAGCAGTGCTGCTCATCCAGTTCATCATCGCCGGTGGCATTGCACGCAGAAACCCACTGACAATGCTGCGCAATATGCTTGCGGCCTATGCCACAGCACTTGGCACGCAATCGTCGGCAGCAACAATACCTGTAACCCTTGAGCAGACCATCAAGAATGGCGTGCGCCCCCAGGTTGCCGATTTTGTTGTTCCTCTGTGCGCCACCATTCACCTGTCGGGCAGCACATTGAAGATTGTGGGCTGCGCCATTGCCATAATGATGATGAACGGCACCGACTATGGTTTTGGAATGATATTTGGCTTCATCTGTATGCTTGGCATAACAATGATTGCAGCACCCGGCGTTCCCGGCGGAGCCATTATGGCAGCCCTGCCCGTGCTGCAGAATATGTTAGGGTTCAGCCCCGAGGCTCTGGGACTTATGACTGCCCTCTACATTGCAATGGATAGCTTTGGCACTGCAACGAATGTTACGGGCGACGGCGCCGTAGCGCTTATTGTAGACACCATTGACAAACAGAAGAGCGAGAAGTAAAGAGAGAGAAAAAGAGAAACAAATTGATAGAGCGGCGAAATTTCGCCGCTCTATCAATTTGTTTTGCTCAATAATTTATGAACAGCAAATACTCTCCTTGAGCATTAACCGTGAAACTCTCGCCCGTGCACTCGTTGAGCGTGCCCTGCCACCAGTTTGTGAAGTCATAGATTGGATAGAGCAAGCCGGTGGCGCTCATTTTCCTTGCCGTGATGGCAAAAATGGAGACCTGTTGCCCCTTGACGCAAGGCAAGGTTACGGTTCCGCAGCAGGGGATAAAAACGCCGTGATTGGTGAAGGAACGCACCTGCGCCCCGGCACGCATATATTCAATGAGCAGGCTGATGTTGCCCAGAGTGTGGTCCTCGCGGCAGCCGGTGGCGCCCACAATGGCAATGCAGCGCTTCCCTTGCGCAAGCAGGTAACGCACAGCCTTTGTTTGGTCGTTGCTCTCTTGCTCGGCAATACAGTGCAATATGTGGGCATATTTTTCCCTGTTGGCTGGGCTTATGGAATCGCCATCGCCTACAATGGCGTGGGGCACGTGCCCCGTGGCAATGTAATTGTCGGCAGCGCCGTCGCAACACACCACACAGGGTGCATCGTGCAGCACCTTCAGCGGCTGAGGAGCAGTGGGATACTCTCCGGCAGCAAGCACAACGGCTTCAAATTCAATATCATTCATCATTTTTCAAGATTTTCACTGTTCAACAACGCCATTGCCATTAACGGGCTGCAGCATCATTCTTTTCCACTTGCAGTAGCCAAAGATAGCAATTATTGCATAAACGGCATAGAGCACTGCCGTGAAATAGAGCCCTTTATATATGTAGAGCGCACTGCTCACTGCATCGACCACGCACCACACCCACCACTGCTCAATATACTTGCGCGCAAGCATCCACATTCCTACAATGCTTAGTGCTGTTGTAAAAGAGTCGGGCCAGGGCACAGTGCTGTCGGTGCAGTTTATCAGCAGCCACGCTATTGAAACCTGAGCTATGGCATAGGCCGCCACCACCTTCACCCAGGCGCTGCGCGGCGCCTTGCTTATAGCAAGTTCTCCTTTGGACTCTCTTTTGCCAAAGAGGGTGAAACCTATTTTCCACGCTGCCCAGCCATAGAGGGCAATGAGAAGATAGTAGATGTTTATGGCAAAGTCGGCATAAAGACCTGCATCATAGTATATGAATATATATATCGCAGGCATAATAATTCCCGCAATCCACAGGTAGATGCTTGCCTTGTACTCGAGCCACAAATAGATTATGCCCGTTACCACACCCAAAATTTCAAGTAACATAGTTCTTCTGTTTATTCAAATCCTATAATTCAATACTCACGTGGGCAAGAGCGTTTGTTCCGGCCTGCGCTGCATATCCTGCATAGTTATAGCGGTGGCGCACACCGTTGTCATCGGTGTAGTAGCCACTGCCGGCATAGCCGTTGTTCTCATACTCCTCGTTGAAAAGATTGTAAATTGTAACGCCCACGGTTATACACCTTACGCTGCGCAGCGGGAAGCTGTAGGCGAGACGCAGATTGCTCACAAAATAGGCATCGAGGCTGTGCTGCTCCTGATTGGCGTTGCTCATATACTGCTTGCCCACATATTGCGACTGCAAAGAGGCCTCCAATCCACGCCAGCCATAGGAGAAACTGTTGTTCACGACAACCTCGGGGGAGAAGGCAATGCGAGTGTCGCCGTGATTAATCTCCCATCGTTCCCCGGTGTTGTCATCATAGAGCACCTCGGTAAAATTCTCTATTCTGTTGCGGCTGAAAGCAGCATTGGCACTCCACGCAAAGCCACAGGGCAGTTTCACACCGGCCATAAGTTCAACGCCGGCACGGTAGCTATCAGGGATGTTGGCAGCCAACGGCTCGCCAATCTCGTTGAGCTCGCCCGTGAGTACAAGCTGGTCTTTGTAGTCCATAAAATAGATATTGGCGCCAACATTCAGCCAACTGTTCACAAATGTGTATCCAAGTTCATAGTCAATGAGTCGCTCGGCTGTGGGGTGAACGTTAAGCTTGCCATCGGTGTAATTATTGCGGGTGGGCTCCTTATGAGCCACGCTCACCGAGCCGAAAAGACGGTTGCTATCATCAATCTGCCACGAAAGGCCCGCCTTTGGATTGAAGAAATCAAATTTCTCGTCAATGGCAAGCTGCTGCAGATTTCCTTGTGAAGAATTCCATTTATCGTTGCACCCATCAATGGTGTAGCCAATGTGGCGATACTGAAGGTCGGCATATAGATTAAGAGCAGAGGCTAAGCGCCAGTCGGCCTTAAGATATATATTGGCATCATCCTTCATTGCACTGTTGCGATAATACTCGTGATTGGGGGCTATGCTGCCAATATACTCCTTAACCCACATCACCTGGCCGAAATGCTCGCCCGCATAGCGATTAGCAGCGCCACCCAAAGTGGCTGTCAAATTGTTGCCGCTGTATGTGAGCGAAAAAATTCCGCCACCAAAATGGTTATCCATAGCTTTGCGGCGCACAAGGTCGCTGCGCGTAACAGTGCTGCCGTCCACAGCAAAAGGCTGCAGGGCATACTCGACAAGCTTGCGCTCGCCTTTATACTCTTGATAATAGCCATCGCCCTTGGTGTAGTGAAGGCCAATGTTCATCCTTAGCCTCTCATTGAAGTGGTGGTCTATGAGCAACTGAGCATTAACCTGGGTGTAGTTGTCTGTTTGCCCATCATAGTAGTGAGGTGTGCCGGTGCTGTCGGTGTACATATATCCGCAGCTGTTGTAGGTGCGGCCATAGAGGGCCATCTCCTCCTTGCCGGCATAATTCCAGGCGTGATAGGTTTGCTCCCTGCCGGCAAATGTAATTAGGCGCACAGCTGTGTTGTTGCCATACCACGCACCCTGCATATAGAAGGAGTTGAGCTTAGCCGACGCGCGGTCGATGTAGCCGTCGCTGCCAAGGTTGGAGAGCCTTATATCGGCGCTCCAATGGTCATTTACAATTCCGGTGCCTGCACGAAACGTCTCTTTGTGCGTGCCAAACGAGCCGCCCGAAGCCGTGAAGCCCGCATAGGGGCGTGTGTTGAAATCACTTGTCTGCAGGTTTATGCTTGCGCCAAAGGTTCCCGCACCGTTGGTGGAGGTGCCAACACCGCGTTGTATCTGCACATCCTTTATTGAAGAGGCAAAATCGGGTAAATTAACCCAAAAGACATTGTGGCTCTCGGCATCATTCACAGGAATGCCATTTGCTGTTACATTTATGCGCGTGCCGTCTGTGCCGCGAATACGCAGGCTTGTGTAGCCAATGCCTGTTCCCGCATCGCTCGTTGCCACAGCACCGGGTGTCATAACCACCAGATAGGGGAAATCGACCCCGGTGTTCAATTTTGCAATCTCTTCGCGCCCAATGTTGGTATAGGCCACCGGCGTGGTGTTTGTGGCGCGTGTTGAGATTATCTCCACTTCCTGCAGATTGGTGTGCAGGCTATCACTCACAGCCTCCTGTGCGTGCAGCAAGGAGGGTAATGCCGCCAATAACAGGCAGCAGGGCAATGTTTTTCTTTTCATTGCAATTCCAATTTTGTGGAGCTGTGGAGAAAAAAAGAAAACCCTCCACGCTCCGTTGTTAAACAGAAAATGGGGATTTTTCCTGTGCTGCTTGCTATTGGAATGTGGCAAGCATATTCTTCCTACGCCGGCATTACCCGGATCAGGTTCTTGGGTATGATCTCAGCCTCTGCACGGCAGTTTGTCTCCATCCTCGCCGGCAATTTAGGCACCCCGTTTTGAAATCTGCTGCAAATATACACACAAAAGTGTAAAAAGCGGCAAGGTCGAATGGTATTTTTGCAGCAAGCAATGAATTTGTCTGTTTTTGCCACAAAGGAGTTGCTAATAGCGCCGTCCTTCGAACTAAAGAGTGTTCACAGGCTGCACCCTCACTCAAACGGTGCCTGTTTTTCAACCACCAATCGTTCGCCCGTAACAGGATGCACAAAGGAGAGAGAACGGGCGTGCAACATAAGCCTTTCGGCAGGAACGCCATAGAGAGCATCGCCCACAATAGAGCAGTTGAGACCGGCAGCGTGAGCTGCGTGAACTCGCAGCTGATGAGTGCGCCCGGTAACGGGGGTGAAATGCACAAGTGCACAACGACGGCCGCCACACACCGTGCTGCCAACGACACGATAGTGTGTGAGAGAGGGTTTGCCGACACTGTAGTCCACCATTTGGCGCGGGCGGTGAGCGTAATCGGGGGCAAGAGGCAATTCAACCGTTCCCTGTGAAAGAGCAGGAACGCCGTCGAGCAACGCCACATATTGCTTCTCCACTTCTCGCCCTGCAAACTGTTGCTGCAACGCCTTGTATACCTCCACCGATTTTGCCGCCACAAGCAACCCCGAGGTGGCCATATCCAAGCGGTGAGCCACAAAAAGTTCGTTACTGTGGAGATACTCTTCGCGCAGCCATTGATGCACCGATGTGCCCCCGACAATACCCGGCACCGAGAGGACTCCGGCCGGCTTGTCTACAATGAGAAGGTGTTCATCTTCATAGAGAACCTCGATATTTTCTATATCGCCACCTTTTTCCAAAGCATTCTCCTCGACATTGAGCCCTTGAAGCATAAAAGAGAGTATGGGCTCACATTTGCTCTTGCAAGAACCATAGTAGCAACCATCGCGGCGCACCTCGCCAACAGGCGATGCCCCAGCCCAAAACTCGGCCATTGCAAGGGGTTGAAGGTTGTTGAGATAGGCAAACTGAAGCAGTTTGGGTGCAGCACACTCCCCTGCCCCGGCAGGCGGCAAGGCGCCACAATGAGAAGCAAAAATATTGAGCAGGCTGCACTGCTCGCCGTTTGCATTGAGCACACGAAACTGCCCAAAGAGCCACTGTTGCAATGCCAAAGAGCGGGAACGGCGCTCGGTTGCAAGAGCATTAATACGCTCTTCAAACGTGCCGACAGCGGTCTCTTTTTCGGCCACTCGCTGCTGCCACAGGCGTGCGGCACGCTTGAGCTCGGCTTTTTCGAACTGGCTCTCTTTGATGAGACGCTCACATTCGCCCGGCAAAAGTTCGCCTTTTTCGCGCAATGCGGCACGGCGGGCCTTGTGCACGGCATACTCGCTGCGCAACGCCGCAAGAACCTCATCGGCAGCGCGCTTCTCGTTTTCGAGAGCTTCCTTTGCATCGACATAAGGCGCGCTGTTCCTTATATCGGAAATTTCCCTGTTTATGGCTGTTATGCATCGCTCCTCGCACTTGAAATAGCCGTCGGGAGCCTGAAAATCGCATACCGGCGGCACAAATCCGGGCACGCTGTTGCTGCCGGCAAGCAACCCCGAGAAAGCAGCAAGAAAGCCCACCGCACCTTGCGCATCTCGCACCACAAGAACACCAAACATTTTGCCACAACGGGCATCGGCGTCGGCAGCCGCATTGCGCGACAAAAGAACACGCACCTCATCGGCCGCCGCAACGCAGAGCCGATGAGGTGAATAGTAGAATGGATTGTTGAAACGTGGCGGCAACGCGCCGGGCTCAACATCAAAAGGGAAACGGTGGAACAGCTCCATCAATTGCGATACATTACATCAACAGCCTCGTTAAAACCGCCATCGAACTCATTATCCTCAATTGTTACATTTGTAACCTTTTCCAACAAGAAACGGTGGCGATTCCAGTGGAATGGCTTGAAATCACTATTCTGCACCACTTTGTTACCACGGAACACAAGGCCATCGAGCGACTTTGCATAAACAATGGGCGCGTCAAAGGTCTCAAACGTGTTATTCTCGATAACCACGCCTTTACCGTTGCCACCGTGGAAATATTTTGTTTGCGATGCGAGGTCGGGAATTTCGGGGTAGATTGAGATTATGCCGTTGGTGAACTGGAACATATTGGTGAGCGCATTCACAAAGCGGTTGTTGCGTATAACCACATCGCGGCAAGCACCGGTCTCGAACCAGCCGTTGCAATCACCACAAAGAAGAATGGCTGTGCCCGAAGTGTGGTCGAAAAGGTTATCCTCGACCACTGTTCGCTTGGGAGTGCTGAAGAGTGCGCCACGGGCACGATTATCGCGCACCACATTGCTTGCAAAGATAACCTCCGGTGTCCATTCAAGGTTCTCAATGCCATAGTTGCCGTTGGCAATGTCGGCCGGGAGAGCGTGGACAAACCTTATGCGGAACTCCTTGCAACCGGCAAGTTGCTCTTTATCGCCGGGGGTAATCTCTACCACCCTGTTGCCTTCGGTAATCTCCATAACATTGGAACGCACAAATTGCACACTGTCGCCGGCACCACCCCAATAGAAACCATAGGCCTGACCGTGCATATAGCGACCAATGAGAGTGTGGTCATCGACACGCTGCACAACGCGCAGATAGGTGCCGTGGACATTTATGGCATCATCCATCATACCCTCATAGAGACCATTCCTTGAGTCAATAATGCCCTTGCAGCCCGAGAAGTGGGTTGCATCGGCCTGTGTGGTGAAATAGCGACCGTCGCCACGGGTGGCAACGCTAAAGCCGTCGAGAGTGAGGTTCTCACTCATCTGCGCCAAAAGGCCCATACCCTCGGCATAGTAGACTGTGGTATTTTTAAGAGTAACATTCTTGCTGTCGGCAACAAAGACTCCCGGCGTGGGACGCTCATAGGAACGCATTGCAATGACAGTGCCCGGCAGAAGGCGGGCATCGCGCCAAGGAGCACGTATCACACGAGGCTCAAGTTCAACCACATTTCGAGTACCCACTCCAATGTCGCTTGTGTTGTAGACAACGTGCCTTGTTGCGCCATCGAAGGCAATGCCCCAAGCGGGAACAATCTCCCAGTTACTGCCATATACCACAAGGCTGCCATTATCAATGCGGTAGTTCACATAGGGAGCTATGCGATAGGTGATGAAGCCAGCCTCAACATCATTCTCGAGAACCTCTACCTGGGTAATCTGCGGCACACGGGTGTCAATGCCTATTGACTCGAGCGAGCAGTTCTCGCAACCCACCATTGCCACGGGAAGCATTCGGCCGTTCATATAAAAATCGGCACGGCGTGCGCCAAGTCCATTGACATCGCCTTTGAGAGTGAGGTTTTTTACCCCTTCAAGCACAACTGCAACACGCTTGGGATTCTGCTGGTCGTGGTTGGAGATGTAATACTCTCGCACATTGGCACTGTCGGGGTAGAAATCGTAATCACCACCCTTAAAGAGCAGTGTGGCAGGCTTGCCACCGCGCTCGGCTTTGATGTGCGCTATTGCAGCAGCAACCTCGGCAGTCATATCCTCGCCCGTATCGGGCACAATTCCAAAATCAGAAGCATAATAGACCTTCTCGCCGCAAGAGAGAAGCAGGAACGAGAATGTAACAAGAAAGAAAAACTTTTTCATTATGTTTAATTTTACTGTTTTGTGCGCCTCAAACCTTGCAAAGAGGCTTTGGCGCATTGTGTTTCCATTAGCAGTTCATTGGAAAGCAAATATAACTCTATTTTTTTGAAAAAACGGCATTTTGGGGAGTAATTCCGTTACCCGCAAAAACAGGAGTGCAGGGCACCACGTTGCTCAGGGGAAAAAACGCGACAAAAGGTGCGTTTTTTATGCCATAACAACGTTTGGCACGTTTTTTGTTACAAACCAGCTGTGGGGAGATTGCAAGAAAATATTTCTCTATTTTATAAATATGTTATTTAATATTGTTATCTTTGCAACCTAATGCCTGAATTGACAGACACCTCATAAACAAGGAAAAAATTAAAAAATACTAAATAATGGGATTTAACGAATTTATAAGTAAAATTTTCGGCAACAAGGCCTCACGCGATATGCGAGAAATTCAGCCTTGGGTTGAAAAGGTGAAGGCTGCATACCCCAAGGTATCGGCATTGAGCAACGATGAGCTGCGCGCCGCATCGGCCGCACTGAAGGCAAAGATACAGGGAACGGTAACCGCCGAGCGCACAAAGATTGCGGAGATGAAGGCGAGCATCGAGGGTATTGAGCTTGAGAAGAGAGAGGCAGTCTTTGCCCAGATAGACAAACTGGAGAAGGAGGTGCTGGAGAAGCTCGACAAGGCTCTCGATGAGGCACTGCCCGAGGCTTTTGCCATAGTAAAGGATAGCGCACGCCGCTTTGCCCAGAATGGCGAGGTTGTTGTTACAGCCAACGACTTTGACCGCGAGCTGGCTGCAAAGTTCGATTTTGTAACAATTGACGGCGACAACGCCATTTACCGCAACCACTGGCAAGCGGGCGGCAACGACACTGTGTGGGATATGATCCACTATGACGTGCAGCTTTTTGGCGGCGTGGTGCTCCACAAGGGAAAGATTGCCGAGATGGCTACCGGTGAGGGTAAGACCTTGGTGGCTACGCTGCCCGTGTTCCTGAACGCGCTCACCGGCAACGGTGTGCACGTGGTAACGGTGAACGACTATCTGGCAAAGCGCGACTCGGAGTGGATGGGCCCGCTTTATATGTTCCACGGCTTGAGCGTGGATTGCATCGACAAGCACCGCCCCAACTCGGACGAGCGCCGCAAGGCCTATCTTGCCGACATCACATTCGGAACAAACAACGAGTTTGGCTTCGACTACCTGCGCGACAATATGGCAACACAGCCCGGCGACCTGGTGCAGCGTATGCACAACTATGCAATTGTGGACGAGGTGGACTCGGTGCTCATCGACGACGCACGTACACCGCTCATCATTTCGGGCCCTGTGCCACGCAACACCGACCAGATGTTCGAGGAGTATCGCCCATTGGTGGAGCGCTTGGTTGAGGCGCAGAAGAAACTTGCCACACAGCTGCTTGCCGAGGCAAGAACAAAAATATATTCCGACAACAAGGAGGAGGTCAATGCCGGTTACCTGTCGCTGTTCCGCAGCCACAAGGCACTGCCCAAGAACAAGGCGCTCATAAAGTTGCTGAGCGAGCCGGGCGTAAAGACCGGGCTGCTGAAGACCGAGGAGGTATATATGGAGCAGAACAACAAGCGTATGCCCGAGGCTACAGAGCCACTCTACTTTGTTATTGATGAGAAGGGCAACAGCGTGGACCTCACCGACAAGGGTATCGAGCTGATTACCGGCAACCTTGCCGACCACAATTTCTTTGTGTTGCCCGACATTGCCACCGAGCTTTCGCAGCTCGAGAGCAACGAGACATTGAGCAACGACGAGAAGGTTTCAAAGAAGGAGGAGATGCTCACCGAGTATTCTGTAAAATCGGAGCGCATTCACACCATCAACCAGCTGCTCAAGGCCTACACAATGTTTGACCGCGACGTGGAGTATGTAGTTTCCGAGGATGGACAGGTGAAGATTGTAGATGAGCAGACAGGCCGTATTATGGAGGGCCGCCGCTACTCTGACGGCTTGCACCAGGCTATCGAGGCCAAGGAGCGCGTGAAGGTGGAGGCTGCAACACAGACATTCGCCACCATCACACTGCAGAACTATTTCCGTATGTATCACAAGCTGTCCGGTATGACCGGTACAGCCGAGACCGAGGCAGGCGAGTTTTGGGATATCTACAAGCTCGATGTGGTGGTTATTCCCACCAACAGACCCATCGCGCGAAATGATATGAACGACCGCATCTACAAGACAAAGCGCGAGAAGTATAATGCTGTGATTGACGAGGTGGAGAGCCTTGTGAAGGCCGGCCGCCCGGTGCTTGTGGGTACAACATCGGTTGAAATTTCGGAGCTTTTGAGCCGACTGCTCACAATACGTAAGATACAGCACAACGTGCTCAACGCGAAGCTGCACCAGAAGGAGGCCGACATTGTTGCAAAGGCCGGTCTTTCGGGCACAGTAACCATTGCCACCAATATGGCCGGCCGTGGTACCGATATCAAGCTCAGCAAGGAGGTGCGCGACGCAGGCGGTTTGGCTATCATAGGTACCGAGCGCCACGAGTCGCGTCGTGTGGACCGCCAGTTGCGCGGACGTGCAGGACGCCAGGGCGACCCGGGCTCATCGGTATTCTTTGTATCGCTCGAAGATAACCTGATGCGTCTGTTCGGTTCGGAGCGCATTTCAAAGACCCTCGACCGTCTGGGCTTTAAGGATGGAGAGATGATTGAACACTCTATGATTTCAAAATCAATAGAGCGCGCGCAGAAAAAGGTTGAGGAGAACAACTTTGGTATCCGCAAACGCCTGCTCGAGTATGACGATGTTATGAACAAACAACGTAACGTGGTTTATACCAAGCGCCGCCACGCTCTCATTGGCGAGCGCATCGGTATGGACATTGTAAATATGATTTGGGACCGTTGCTGCCACATTGCCGAGGATTTCATCTTCGAGGATGCCAAGATGGAGGCTCTGCGCCTGTTGTCGATTGAGTTACCCATCACCAACGAGAACGACTTCAACAAAATGGATCCCGAGGAGAAGGCAAACGCAATATTTGACAAGGCAATGAGCACCTTCAAGCAGCGCACCGAGCGAATGGCAGAGGTTGCACTGCCCTTCATCAACTTTGTCTACAAAGAGCACCCCGAGATGCACGACAAGAACATCTATGTGCCCGTTACCGACGGCCGCCACGTGTACCAAATTCCTGTAAACGTGAAGGCTGCATATGAGTCAAACGGCAAGGAGGTTATCAAGTGTTTTGAGAAGATGATTTTGCTGCACACCATTGACAACGCGTGGAAGGAGAACTTGCGCGACCTCGATGACCTGAAGCACTCGGTGCAGAATGCAAGCTATGAACAGAAAGACCCGTTGCTCATCTTCAAGTTGGAATCAGTTACACTGTTTGACAGAATGGTGAGCAAGATAAATGACCAGACGGTTGCTATATTGATGCGCGGACAGATTCCCGTGCAGGAGAAGGAGCAGACCAATGTGAAGGTGGCTCCGGACCCCGCGCGCAACAGGGCGCAGCAGAAATACAGCGAGTCAAAGGCCGACCTCAACGACCCCAACCAGCAGGCTGCAGCACAGCGCGACACCCGCGAGAATGTGAAGCGTGAGCCACTGCGCGTGGAGAAGACCGTAGGCCGCAACGACCCCTGCCCTTGCGGCAGCGGCAAGAAGTTCAAGAACTGCCACGGCAAGAACATCTAAAAAACAAACCGACGGCAGGGCGGGAACGCCCCACCCAGCCGTTTCACATAAAATAGAAAGGACAAAGACATGTCATTGAGCAGAGAGACACAGACATTGCTGCAGGACGCCATTGAGAAGATGTCCGGCAAGTACATTACAGCAGAGGAGACTGCCGTTACCGATTTTCAGTTCAGAGTCAATAGCGAGAATGGCGAGCTGACCATCCTTGACGATGATGACAACACACTCGCGCGCGTACATATTAAAGAATGGGAAGGCGTGCAGGATGAAGCGTTGCACGAGAAGGAATTGCGCAGCGAACTGACAAGGCTGCAACAGAAGGGCTCATTCGACAGCCTTAACATAGCAAAGCCCTATTCGTTTGTGCTGACCGATGAGGACGGGCAGGCGATTGTGGATCTGCTGATTGTGGATGACGACACACTCATCCTCAACGACGACCTATTGAAGGGCTTCGACGAGGAGATGAACGAGTTTTTGAAACATCTGCTCGAGGAGTAACCCACCCCTTTTTGCTAGACAAGACAGCAGCACCCCCTTTCACCGAAAGAGGGTGCTGCTGTTCAAAAAAGCTATTAATAGCAAAAGAAACAGAGACATTTCAATGGACTAATTGTCCATAATCAAGGTTCAGCCGTTAAAGAATTTTCAAAAATCGTTAATAAAGAAAAATTTCCGTAATTTATATGGAAAACTTTTTGCTGCAAAGAAGTTTTCACTGTATCTTTGCAAAAGATATTTATAAGATGGAGAGAGTGAAGGAAGAAAACAGCAAGGACAATGTTCGTGAACTGATACTGCAGACAGCACTTGAGCAGTTCACAAAAAACGGCATAAAGGATGTCAAGATGGACTATATAGCCTCGCTGTTATCAATTTCCAAACGAACCATCTATGAGCTGTTCAACGACAAGGAGCAGTTGCTGTTGGAAGCACTGAGACTCCACAACGACAAGATGTGCGAAGAGGGAAGGCTCATCATACGTAACGGAGCCCACACTCTTGAGATTATCCTTAACCTCTATGACAAGTATGTAGAGACGTTGAGCAACATAAACAAAAAATTCTTCAGCGAAATAAGGAGATACCCCGAGCTCTACAAGAGCAAGAAACACGATGAGGCCAAACGCAGCAAGCAGTTCCTCGCGTGGATGGAGAGGGGACGCAAGCAGGGCCTCTTTAGAGAAGATGCCAATTTCGAAATCTTCTCTTTTATCTTGAGGCGCAACCTGGATACTATATTCAAGAGCAATATGAGTTCCGAGGAGAATGAGCTTGCCAAATATCGCCCAAGGGAACTTGGACGCTCGCTGATTATCTTTTATCTGCGAGGCATATCCACCCCAAAGGGGCAAGAGATTATAGAAACCTATTTGAAAGAGAACGAAAAACAATAGAGAATTATGAACTTCAAAATGCGTTTTATGACAGTGGCTGCTTTGTTTGCAGCATTCGCACTGACAGCAGGTGCACAGGAGAATGTTCCCACAATGCACATTACGCTGGACAAGGCCATTGAACTGGCCCTGAGCGACAACCCCACAATGAAGGTTGCTGAAAAGGAGATTGAGTTGAAAGAGGTTGCCAAGACCGAGGCTTGGCAGAACTTGTTGCCCACTGTATCCCTCGACGGAGCAATTGTGTACAATGCAATGGTTGCGGGAATGAAGGTGGATATGGGCGACGGTGTTGTGAGGGAACTGAAAATGGGAAAGGATGACTCTAACACTTGGAACGCAGCGCTTCAGGTGGCAATTCCCCTCTATGCCCCCGCAGCATACAAGGCTATGAACCTTACAAAGAGCGATATGGAGCTGGCTGTGGAGAAGAGCCGCGGCTCAAAGATTGACCTTGTAAACCAGGTAACAAAGGCTTTCTATCAGCTGATGCTTGCACAGGACTCTTACGAGGTGCTCAACGAGAACTACAAGCTTGCCGAGGCTAACTTCAACATTGTAAACGCAATGTATCAGCAGGGAAGAGCCAGCGAATATGACAAGATTAGTGCCGAGGTGCAGAAGAACAATGCCTGGCCTTCGGTTGTAAGCGGAAAGAACGGCGTTGAGCTGGCTCAGTTGCAGCTGAAGGTGCTTATGGGCGTTACTGCAGATGTTAAATTTGTGATTGCCGATAACCTGAAGAACTATGAGAATGAGATGCAGGAGGCACTGAAACAGGATATTGACCTTAGCAACAACTCATCTTTGAAGCAGATTGACCTGCAGGGAGAGCTGCTGCACAAGCAGCGCAAGATGCTGCAGACATCGTTCCAGCCTACACTGGCATTGGTGGGAAGCTATCAGGTGCAGTCAATATCAAACCTCAACTGGAACATCCCCAACTATGACTGGAGCGATGCTGCATCGGTAACACTGTCGCTGAGCATCCCCCTGTACAAAGCCGGTAACTTCACAAGCCTGAAGACCAACAAGATTCAGCAGTATCAGCTTGCCGAGACAAGAATAAACACCGAGCGTATGCTTAATATGCAGGCACAGAGCTACATCGACAATATGACCGCCAGCGCAGAGCAGTTGCAGAGCAACAAGGCAGCTGTGGAACTTGCACAGAAGGGACTCGAGATTAGCCAAAAGAGATACGACATTGGCCGTGGCACAATCCTTGAGCTCACAAACTCACAGGTGTCGCTCACAAACACAAGGTTGTCATACAACAACACAATATATGACTTCCTGGTGGCAAAATCCGATTTGAATAAAGTACTTGGAGTAGAATAAATAAAAACATATAGACCTATGAAAAAGAGTTTGAAATTCATTGCTATGGCAACACTGGTGATGCTCTGCGCTTGTGCAAAGAAGGAGACTGTCGCCGAAACAAAGATTGAGACAAAGCCGGTAGTAAAGGTTGCAAAGGTTACTTCTGAGGCTGTTCCACAGATTGAGGAGTATACAACAACTGTTGAGGCTAAGATAAAGAACAGCATAATCCCCAACTCTCCTTTGAGAATTGAGACAATATTTGTTGAGGTGGGCGACAACGTGAAGAAGGGCGACAAGCTGGTGCAGCTCGATGCCAAGGACCTTGACAAACTGGAGATGCAGTATGAGAACCAGCTTGTTGATTTCAAGCGTTTCGAGGAGCTCTACAAGGTGGGCGGCGTTTCAAAGGCCGACCTCGACAATATGAAGCTTCAGCTTGAGGTGAGCAGAAAGACTCTTGAGAGCCGCACCGAGAACACAGTGTTGGTGAGCCCCATCGACGGTATTGTTTCGGCACGTAACTATGACAACGGTGATATGTACAGCGGACAGCCCATCTTGGTTGTTGAGCAGATTTCTCCTGTGAAGATGAAAATCAACATCAGCGAGTCCTACTTTGCAAGCACCACAAAGGACCTCGATGTGAAGTTGAATTTCGAGGCTTATGGCAAGGAGGAGTTCGACGGAAAGGTGAGCATCATCTACCCCACCATCAATGCTGCTTCACACACATTCCCCGTTGAGATTGAGGTTGCCAACGCCAATGGAAAAATTCGCCCCGGTATGTATGGCAAGGCTGTTGTGAACTTTGGTTCAAAGGAGCACGTTGTGGTGCCCGATATGGCTGTGAAGAAGCAGAGCGGAAGCGGCGACTTCTTTGTGTACACCTATGAGAACGGCAAGGTAAAGCACAACAAGGTGATACTTGGCCGCAGAATGGACAACCGCTATGAGCTCATCTCGGGTATCAACCCCGGCGCAACAGTTGTTATTGCCGGCATTGAGGGCCTTACCGACGGTGCTGAAGTTGAAGTAATAAAGTAAAAGAACACAATAAAAACATTACAATATGAGTGTATATGAAAGTGCTGTAAAAAGGCCTATTATGACCGCACTATGCTTTATTGCGGTTGTGATATTCGGTATCTTCTCCTTCCAGAAGCTGCCAATAGACCTTATGCCGGATATCGAGACTAACACCCTGATGATTATCACAAGCTATGCAGGTGCAAGTTCTTCGGATATCGAGACCAACGTAACCCGTCCGCTTGAGAACACCCTCAACTCGGTTGAGCACCTCAAGCACATCACTTCAAAATCGCGCGAGAACATTTCATTGATAACACTGGAGTTTGAATATGGATATAATATTGACGACCTCACCAATGACGTGCGCGATAAGTTGAATATGATAACGTCGGCCCTGCCCGACGATGTGGGCAACCCCATCATCTTCAAATTCTCGGCCGATATGATGCCTATTATGATGCTCTCGGTGAAGGCAAAGGAGAGCCTGCCCGCGCTCTACAAGATTCTTGACGAGAATATCGCCAACCCGCTTGCGCGTATCGACGGCGTGGGTACTGTATCTATTGCAGGTGCGCCCAAACGCGAAATCAATGTATATATGAACCCCGACAAGATGGAGGCCTACAACGTTACCATCGAGACTGTCAGTTCAAAAATTGGTGCCGAGAACAGAAACATCCCCGGTGGTAGTTTCGATATTGGTAACAACACCTACCCGTTGCGCGTTGAGGGTGAGTTCAAATCGCCCAAAGAGATGGAGAACATTGTTGTGGGCACATACAATGGTGCAAATGTTTACCTGAAGGATGTTGCCCGCATTGTGGACAGCACCGAGGAGCGTGCACAGAAAGCCTACACCGACGGCCAGCAGGGTGCGATGATCATTATACAAAAGCAGTCGGGCGGTAACTCGGTGAACATTGCCGACGCCGTGCGCGAAAAGCTCCCTGAGCTGCAGAAGCGCCTGCCTTCTGACATTGAGATTGGTATCATTCAGGATACATCGGACAACATCAAGATGACTGTGAGAACTCTTGGCGAGACAATTGCCTATGCCTTGATTTTTGTGATGCTCGTTGTGTTCATTTTCCTTGGACGTTGGAGAGCTACTGTAATCATCGGTATCACCATTCCCTTCTCGCTCATCGCATCGTTCATCTACCTGCTCATTAGCGACGGCTCATTGAATGTCATTTCACTTTCGTGTCTTAGCATTGCCATTGGTAACGTGGTGGATGACGCCATTGTGGTGCTTGAGAACGTTACCACACACATTGAGCGTGGTTCAAGCCCCAAGAGCGCAGCCGTGCACGGTACAAACGAGGTTGCCGTTTCGGTTATCGCCTCTACGCTGACAATGCTTGCGGTGTTCTTCCCCCTTACAATGATTAACGGTATGGCCGGTGTACTCTTTAAGCAGCTTGGCTGGATGATGTGTATCATTATGGTGGTGTCTACAACCGCTGCGCTCACATTGATTCCTATGATGTGCTCGCAGATGCTCAAGCTGCAGAAGAAGCAGAGCAAGTTCTTCAAGGTTTTCTACACACCCATAGCTAAGGGACTTGACAAACTTGACAACTGGTATGCAGGCCGCATCAACTGGGCTGTGCGCCACCGTTGGACAGTGCTCATCATCTGCTTTGGCATCTTCTTTGCAAGTTTGTTCACATTCCCCCACATTAAGAGCGAGTTCTTCCCCTCACAGGATAGCGGTAGCGCAAGCGCAACAATCGAGTTGCCCATTGGTACAAGAGTGGAGAAAGCCGAGGAGATTGCTCTAACACTCACCAACAAGTGGAAGGAGCGCTATGCCAAGGATTTGGTTGTATGCAACTTCCGCGTGGGACAGGCCGATGACGACAATGCCTTTGCGTCAATGAACGACAACGGCTCTCACATCATCAGCTTTAACTTGAGATTTGTGCCCGTTACAGAGCGCGAAAAGAAAATGGCTGTTATTTGCGATGAGATGCGTGCCGATATCAGACTTATGCCCGAGATTGCTCGAAGCAGGGTTTCAAGCGGCGGCAATGGAGGTATGGGCGGCGAGAGCAAGGCTTCGTTCGAGATTTACGGACACGACTTCACCACCACCGACAACCTTGCACAGGAGTTGAAAAGAAGGTTGAGCACAAAAACCGACCTCATCTCACAGGTGAACATCAGCCGCAGCGACTATCAGCCCGAATATCAGGTTGAGTTTGACCGCGAGAAATTGGCTATGCACGGCCTTAACCTGAGCACAGCTGCCACATTCCTGCGCAACAGATACAACGGTGCACTGGCAACATATTTCCGCGAGGATGGTGATGAGTATGACGTGAAGGTGCGCTATGAGCCCGACTATCGTACAAGCATCTCCGACATTGAGAACATTGTGCTCTATTCAAGCACCGGTGCCCCCGTGCGTGTTAAGGAGGTGGGACGCGTGGTGCAGCGCGAGACTCCGCCAACCATTGAGCGCAAAGACCGCTCACGTATCGTTACCGTAGATGCCGTTATGGCAGCCGGTGCCGCACTGAGCGATGGCGTGAACTTTGCAATGACCGAGATTGAGAAGATGCAAATCCCCACTGGCTACTCTATCCAGGTTTCGGGTTCATACGAAGACCAGCAGGAGTCTAATGCCGATATGGGTGTGCTTGCATTGCTCATCATCATATTGGTGTTCATTGTGATGGCTGCACAGTTTGAGTCTCTCACCTATCCGTTCATCATTATGTTCTCTGTTCCGTTTGCCCTCAGTGGTGTGCTTATGGCACTCTACTTCACAAATACAACAATGAACATTATGTCAATTTTGGGTGCAATTATGCTCATCGGTATTGTGGTTAAGAACGGTATTGTGCTCATCGACTACACAATGTTGCTCCGCGACCGCGGACTGGGCATCATCACTGCAACAGTGCGTGCGGCACGCAGCCGTTTGCGCCCCATCCTTATGACAACCCTCACCACCATCCTTGGTATGGTGCCTTTGGCAGTGAGCCAGGGCGTAGGTGCCGAGATGTGGCGTCCGCTGGGTATTGCGGTTATCGGCGGTCTTACCGTTTCAACCATTATGACTCTTACATACACACCTGTGATGTATTGCATATTCGGCAAGAACGGTATCAAGCGTCGCCGCAAGCAGCTCAAGAAACAACGCGAGCTTGAGGCCTATTGGGATGCACACAAGAGCGAGGAGATGCTTATCCACGCCAAGAAGTAATGAACAAACATTTTCCCGGCGGGCGTGCCCGCCGGGGGAATTCTAACAAGGAATAATCTATTATGAAAGGAGTATTTATAGCTTTTGACCAGGCTCACAAGGATGCTGTCATTGCAACACTTGACCGCCTGAATTGCCGTGGTTTCTCATTCATCGAGCAGATGCAGGGACGAGGCAGCAAGACCGGCGAGCCCCATTATGGCACACACGCGTGGGCTTCTATGAACTCGGGTATCATCACAATGGTAGATGACAAGATTGTAGAGTCGCTGCTGGCAGCCCTCAAGAAGATTGACCACAGCGCCGAAATGCTGGGCCTTCGTGCCTTTGTGTGGAACATCGAGCAGTGCTATTGATGCACGTTTGATATAAAGATAGAGGATGACTTTTCAAATTCAGAAAAGTCATCCTCTATCTTTATGTTGGAACTTGAATAAAAGGGCCTTGCTATCCGGCCCCGTTTATATGGCAACAAATCCATATCACTCATATACCCTGAGGCAATTGTCATTGGGACGGCGAACACGCAAGATGCGCGCCATTTCTGTTGCCAGCACATTGGCAGGCGTTGGTTTGTCTACCACTGCGGGCTCAACACCGCCGCCGTAGATTATAATGGGGAACATAACCGGTGCGCGATAGAGCTCACGAGAGACAAGCAGTTCCTCCTCTACAATGCGCCAGCCCGGCATAAGACGCAGCCATATATCACCCGAGCCCACCGGGTTGTAACCATTCTTGGCATACTGCAACTCGGGGCTCAACATTCCACCCAGGCGATAGATGGTGAAGATATCCTCCACACCGTCGAGCGACTTGAGAAACTCCACTGCTTGAGACACCACCTCCATACGGTCGAGGTTCATACTCTCTATGAGCTTGCGGTCGAGGAAAATTTGTGTACCATACACCCCTTCGATGTAATCACCCTTGCCGAATTTGGCAGCAAGATAGACGTTGAGCAGCGCACGCACACGGTCGCTGTATATGGTGCCCGACGGCAAACGGTACTCCTCACCCTCGGCACCGTTTTCCATAACATAACCCGTAGAGGAGAGCGAAACGACAACATTTTCAAGCCCTATGCGTTTATCAAGTTCTTTGAGCAACGCCGCAATATTGCGGTCGAGGCGGGCATATATATCCTGCACCTCAACAGGACGGTGGGCCATTGGCGCACCATCGTAGTTGCCGGCATAATAGGTCAATGCCAGACAGTCGGCAATGTTATCCTTGCCAAGTTCACTGTTGTCGAGCATTGCCAAGGCCATCTCATTGACCTCGTCGTTCATACAGGCCGTTGTTTTATAGGTTATTATATTGCGACGGCCGTCAAAGGAATAGGAGAATGCCGCAGGGGCCTTCTCGCCGAAGTTATTGTAATTTGAGGTTGAGAACAGCGGTGTCCATTTGCTTGCCTTGCCCTGCAACTTCTTGTTCATATCGTTGGCCCAAAGAGGATAGGCGCCATAGTAGGTGGAACTGCTCCAATATCCGGCCATATTGTTCTTCCACAGCACCACATCGGCAGCGTGGCCACCCGATAGTACTGCCGCATCGCCGTCGGGGGCTATGGAGCAGACGATTGCCTTGCCACGTGTGGAGCGTTTCATCTCATCGGTGATGGTTATAGCCTTGAGCGAGGCCGGTGAAAGGGCTTCGGTTGAGCAGAGCCCTTTGCAGCGTTTGTCCTCGACACAATTAACCACACGCAGTGTCTTGCGGTCGAGCCAACGCTCGCCCACAATACCGTTCACATAGGGGTTGGTACCTGTTGCCAATGTTGCCACGGCTGTTGCACGGTCAATGTTCTCAAAGGCATAGTAGGCATTTTCATAGATGCGCCCGCCAAACATCAGGCGTTTGAAGCCATCCTCGCCATAGAGGTTGGAGAATTCATAGAGGAAATCGGTGCGCAACTGGTCTACGACGATATTCAGATAGAGCTTTGGGGCACTGCCTTGCTGATTGGCCAATGCAGTTGTAGCAGAAAGCAACAGAAGTGCTATACAATGTTTAATTCGCATATTCTCTCTTTATACAGATGGAACAATGAGCGCACCAGCAGAGCAAGAGCGCAGAAATATATGGGTGCGGGATAGCACTGCAGGCCGGCTATTGCCGACAGCACAAAGAGTGCCACAAACACAATCTGTGTCCACGCAATCCAGTTTACATCAAGATGCTTTCTTATGCGATAGAGCATCACCGGCAGCAACAACAGTGCCAACGGGTTCAGCAACAGCAGCAGCCAATTGTTGCCTACTGCCGGGTGCTGCGAGAAGAGTGCCATAAAGAGCAGCATTGCGCCTGAAAGCCCCTGCAGCAGCATAAGCAACATATCCAGGCCCCAATAGGTCTTGCGGCTGCGAAGCTCGCACAGCATAACAATCATTGTGCCCAGCAACAGCAACAGAGAGGCATTGAAGGGGGTAAAATTACTGCGTACAGCGGCAGGCCTGTTCTCGGCAAGCAGCACATTGGTGCTTGCAACTATTTTCTTTCTTGAGCCATCGGGCATTGCAACGGTGGCGCCCTCGAGGTCTTTCATAAAGTTCAGCGGCAGAAATTGCAAGGCATCTCTGCCGGGAGCTTCATCTACGTCGGAGCCAAGCAACAGACCAAACCCAAAGGCATACCAAGGGTGTCTCGATGCCACCACATTGAGTGCGTCGCGATAGGTTGTTGCGGGATGTTGCTCGCCCTCATAGGCAACGGTGCCCGACAGCTGTTGCAACAGCATATCGCGCACCTTTGTGGTGCAGTTGTTATCGAGATAGCGGTAGCGATAGCCGCGATTTTCGGCACGGCAGTTGTGCACCAATGCACGCAGCAGCGCCGCCTCTTGCTCGGGAGTGAGGTCTATAGCCTGTTCAACAACTGCTGAGCCGCGAAGAGCATACTCATCGAGAAAGCCGTCGAAATGCGACATAGCCACAATGTAGTCGGTCTCGCCAAGCACAAAACGCCACGCAAAATTTGGAGTACTGAAATCGAAACAGCCATAGTTGAACACCACATCAACCCCTGCATCCTCATCGCAGTAGCGCAACGCGGTGTGGCCATAGAGTGCATAGGCCTCATCACCGGGCGAGCAGGTGAGCACGCTGAATTTGGGAGTGCCGGCACTGGCGCCGCACACAAACGACACTGCAACAAGGCAAAACAGCAGAAAACGCTTCATTCTATACATAAGGTAATATTTTGGGCAAAGATACAACTATCTGCACAAATACACCAAAAAATATCATAATAACATAAAAACACCATAAATTGACAACATTTTCGCAACATATTCGAGGTTATTCTGTAAAAATTGGATAATTTACCCTATCTTTGCAAACAAATTAAAAGAACTGATTTGAACCTGATTATTGACATAGGGAACAATAGTGCCAAGTTTTTCCTCTTCAAGGATGGAAAAACCATTCTGCACACAAGAAAGGAGAACACCTCGTTTGATACCATTGGAGAGTGGAACAAGGAGTTTGGCATTGCCAAGGCTATTGTATCGAGTGTCATTGCCGAGCCTAAAGGGCTTGAGGATGAGCTTGCAAAACTAACCTGCCCTGTCATAAGGTTCAACAGCTCCACCCCACTGCCGCTCACAATAAAATATGCCACCCCTGGTACATTGGGCAGCGACAGGCTTGCTGCAGCCATAGGCGCCTGGAGCCAAGCCCCCAACCGCAACCTTTTGGTTGTTGATGCCGGAACGGCCATAACGATAGACTTTGTGGAGCGCAACGGCAACTACCACGGCGGCAACATCGCACCGGGAATAAAGATGCGTCTGAGAGCGCTGCACGAATATACCGACAAGTTGCCACTTGTTGATAAGGAGGGAGATACACCCGCAATAGGGTATGACACAGAGACAGCCATAAGAAGCGGAGTCGTTTGCGGTGTATGCCACGAAATAAACGGCTACATCAATGAGTTTTTGGAAAAATTTGGCGAGGTTTTTGTTTTTTTAACGGGCGGAGATGAAAATCATTTGAAAAATCGCATAAAAAGTTGCAACTTTGCAGACAAATATTTGGTCGCGAAAGGACTGAATTGGATTTTGGACAATTATGATAAGAATTAAACAAATATTAGCGTTGCTGACATTGATGCTTGTGGTTGCAGGTGCCAATGCCGACAACGGCATCAACTCGCCCTACTCACGCTATGGTTTGGGTATCCTGTCAGACCAGAGCCTGGGCATCAACCGCCAAATGGGCGGCTTGGGCTATGGCTTGCGCAACAGCCGTTTCATCAATATGCAGAACCCGGCATCATTCTCGTCGGCCGACACGCTGACAATGCTCATTGAAGCGGGGTTCTCAATGCAGAACGTGAATTTCAAGGAGGGCGAGAAGCGCATCAATGCCAAAAACGCCAGTTTCGACTACCTGGCAATGCAGTTCCGTCTGTGCAAGGGGCTTGGAGTGTCGGCGGGTTTCCTCCCCTACTCAAATGTAGGCTACTCTTTCAGCAGAACAGAAGAGCTGGGACTCAATGAGGTGCATACAGACAGCTACAAGGGCGAGGGCGGCATCTATCAGCCCTATCTTGGAATTGCCTGGAGCCCAGCCAAATGGGTATCGGCCGGTGTAACAGGCTCGTATATTTATGGTGATATAACACATCAGGTCATCAACGAATATACCAACAGCACCAACACAAGCAAACAATACAGCGCCAACATAAAGAACTACAAACTCGATTTTGGTCTGCAGTTCATTGCCAAGATGGCCGAGAAGCATAATCTCACATTGGGAGCCGTATACTCGCTTGGGCACAGCCTGAACGCCGATGCCACAGAAACGGTATCAGCCAACGGAGGAAGCACAACAAGGAAGATTAAAGGAGGTTTCAACCTACCCGACACCTATGGAGCGGGCTTCTTCTATTGCTACAACAACCAGTGGGGATTTGGCGCCGATTACACTTACCAACAATGGGATGCATCGACATTCTTCGACAGCACGCACAGTGTGGGCACCAACCGCAGCAAGGTGTCGCTTGGATTTGAGTACTCACCAACACAGTTGTCAAAGAACCTGTTCAAAATGATGAACTATAGAGCCGGTGTCCATTATGCACAGCCCTACACACAAATCAATGGACAAAGAGGGTGTGATGAGTATGGCGTGAGCGCGGGTGTTTCAATCCCCTTCTACAACAAGAACAACACCTACAGCCACGGCACAGTGCACATCTCGGGACAGTTCATCCACCTGGCACCCCGCTCGGCAGGGCTCATAACAGAGAACTATTTGAGAATCAACATTGGAATAACATTCAACGAGAGTTGGTTTATGAAGTTAAAAGTTAGATAAAGAAAAGAATATGAAAAAATTACTATTGACATTCACACTCCTCTGCGCATTCACAGCCAATGCACAGAACGGCGTAACAAACCCCTACCGCTTTGGCCAGGGCGAGGACAGCATCCGTTGCATCCGCGAAATCAGCATTATGAACACAAATGTAAAGAACAAGGAATACAAGGTGGCCTATGACTCTTGGAAGGTTCTCTTTGACGAATTCCCTGTTGCACGTGTAGATACATACAGCAACGGTATAAAGATTCTCAACGAGTTTATCGCAAAGGAGAGCGACCCTGCCAAGAAGCAGGAGTACATAGACCTGTTGATGAAGGTCTATGACCAGCAGATTCTCTACATCGACAAGCTGCAGCAGATTACAAAGACCAAACTTTCCGAGGGCCAGATTCTTGGCAAGAAGGCTCTTGACTACATCAAGTACCACAAGGATGCTCCTGTAGCAGATGTGTATGATATGCTTGCAAAGTCTGTAGCCATTGAGAAGGGACAGTCCGAGTACAAGATAACCGAGCTCTTTATGAAGTATTCAGGCCTTAAGTACAAGAGCGACCAGAGCCACGGCGAACAGATTATCGAGGACTACCTCAACGCTTCGGAATACATTGTGGACGTACTCGACAAGTACCACGACAACATTGAGCTCTGCGAGCAGAGATACCAGGCCGAGGGCGACCCCAAGGATAGCATCAACGCCGGAAAGTATAGCAAGATGATTGACCTTTCACGCATTGCAAAGAGCAACATCGACGCCTACTTCATCAACAGCGGTGCTGCATCTTGCGAGGACCTCGACAAGATTTATGCAGCTTCCATTGAGGCCAACAAGGACAATCTCGAATACCTGAACAAGGTTATCTCGGTGATGAGTATGCTGAAGTGTACCGAGCAGGATGCCTACCTCACAGCATCGGAGTATGCACTTGCCATTGCCCCCACATCAAAGGCTGCAATGGGTTGCGGCTACCGCTACTTCAAGCGCGGCGAGATTGAGAAGGCTATGGAGTTCTTTGACCAGGCTATAGAGCTCGAGGCCAGTGTAACCAACAAATCGGAGTTGTGCTACAAGGTTGGCGCCATCTATTTTGGCCTCAACAAGTTCGGCAAGGCCCGCAGCTATGCCCAGAAGGCTTTGCAGCTCAACAACAAATATGGTGCACCCCACATCCTCATTGCGCAGTGCTATGCAGCCAGCCCAACTTGGAGCGAGGACAACACCCTCAACAACTGTACCTATTACCTCTGCCTCGACCGTCTGGAGCGTGCAAAGATTGTAGACCCCTCGGTGAAGCGTGAGGCCGACAAGTTCATTGCAACCTACAAGAAGTATACTCCTTCTGACCAGGAGCTCTTTATGAAGGGTTACAAGACCGGCGAAAAGGTAACTATCGGTGGCTGGATAAATGAGACTACTACCATCCGCTAATAAAAAAAGCCCATTATACTGTACAACAGCCGTCATAATGATGGTTGTTGTACATCTTTTTCTATGTTCTTGTCAAGGAGACAAGCGAGGCTCTGTCCCCTCCTTTGAGCAGCCCGACTCGGTTGCCGTGATGAGCACTTATGATGTAAACACGGTGATTAGCGACTCGGGGCACATAAGCTACAAGATTGAGGCCGATGAATGGCTTGTCTACAACAAGCGCCGCCCACCCTATTGGGCCTTTAAGGAGGGTATATATCTTGAGAAGTATGACACCTTGATGAACATTGAGGCCACCATAAAATGCGACACAGCCTACTACTATAACGAGATGAAGCTGTGGAAGCTTATAGGCAATGTGAATATGACCAATCCACAGAACCAGCGCTTCTACACCGACCTTCTCTATTGGGACCAGGAGGAGAAACTCATCTACTCCGACGCCTACATAAGGGTGGAACAGGAAGACCAGGTAACCGAAGGGGTGGGATTCTCATCGAACCAGGACCTGTCGGTGTGGCAAATAAGAAACACAAAAGGAATATACACAATAGACGAATAAAAAAATGCTGTCCCTCATACTATCACTTGTGGTCGCAATCCTATTCTCGGCACTTTTTTCGGGAATGGAGATTGCCTTCGTATCATCGAACAGGCTGCTATTGGGCATTGACCAGAGCAACCGTTCAATGACATCCTATGTGATTAACAAGTTCTATGCCAACAGCAACAATTTCATCTCGAGCCTGTTGGTGGGTAACAACATCACCATTGTCATCTATGGTATGCTTATGGCCCAGCTCCTCAACAGCACACTGTTGCAGAGCCTTTCTGCCACCCCATCCCTGCGTCTGTTGCTGGAGACAATAATCTCCACCATTGTCATAATCTTCACCGGTGAGTTTATTCCCAAGGCGCTCTTCCGCATAAACCCCAACCGCGCCCTCAAGCGTTTTTCGTTGGTCACATACCCCATTTACATACTACTCTACCCACTATCGCGCTTCACAACAATATGCTCTTCGCTGCTGCTGCGCATCCTGGGCATTAAAGTCAAGAACGAGACACGCGACAACACATTTTCAAAAACAGAGCTCAACAACCTTATTCTCGCTTCAATAGAGAATGCCGATGAAGAGAAGATTGACAATGATGTAAGGATATTTCAGAACGCACTCGATTTCTCAAGCATCAAAGTGAGAGACTGCCTTGTGCCGCGCACCGAGATTGAAGCAGTGGAGTTCAACACCCCGCTCGAGGAGCTGAAATCGGTGTTCATAGAGTCGGGACACTCAAAAATCGTTGTCTACAAGGAGAATATAGATGACATCATCGGTTACATCCACTCGTCGGAACTTTTCCGTTTGGGCAAGAAATGGCAGCAAAAAATATGCAAGATGCCAATTGTGCCCGAGACACTATCGGCGCAGAAACTGATGCGCACTCTTATGCAGCAGAAGAAGTCGCTGGCAGTTGTAGTAGATGAGTTTGGCGGCACATCGGGCATAATATCACTCGAGGACCTTCTTGAAGAGATTATTGGAGAGATTGAAGATGAGCACGACAATCAAAATCTTGTTGCAAAATCCTTGGGCAACAACGAGTATATCCTTTCGGGCCGTCTCGAAATTGAGCGCATAAACGAGATGTTTAACCTTGGTTTGCCCGAATCCGACGAATACCAGACCCTTGGAGGTTTCATCCTTGCCCATCACCAGCGTTTCCCGCAGCTGAACGAGAAAATAGGCATAGGACGCTACAAAATCCAAACCATAAAACAGCGAAGCACCAAGATTGAACTTGTGAAGCTTACAGTAGCAAGCTGACACACAAATGCAGGGCACACGCTCTGCATTTTTTTATATTACATCATTTGCCAAACTCCTTGGGTGCACGGTGTTTTGCGCTGCATTTAGCGTCAAAGTGAAAAATTGTTGCCGACACGCGATATTTTATTACGTTTTTCATCAACTTTTTGCCTAACTATTACCAAAATTCCAACCATTTTAGTAACTTTGCCGTGTTGTACACATAAAAAATTATAAAACTAAAAAATAAAATTTTACTATGGCTACATTACAAACGCTACGTAACAAAGGCTCACTGCTAATTGCCTTCATAGGTATTGCACTTTTTGCATTTATAGCAGGAGACATTGTAAAACTTTTCCAGAAAGCACCCGAGGAGCCCACTGTTGGTGTAATCAACGGTGAGGGCATCAAGGTTAGTGAGTTCTATGCTTTCCGCAACGAGTGCGAGCAGGCCTATAACCTCACAAGAGGTGGCGTCTCTCTCTCTGAAAGCGACCAGGAGACTATCACACAACTTGCTTGGGAGAGCCTTGCAAACTACCGCACTGCCACAGCACAGGCACAGGCAGCCGGCATCAACTTCACAAACGAGGAGCTCACCTACATTCTGAACACCAATTGGGGTGGCATAGCTTCACAGTACACAGCAAGCCTTCCCGCCGAGTTTAGAACAGCCAATGGCGCTTTCAACCTCGAATTTGTGAATATGATTATTGATGAGTATAACAAGTATGCCCAGGAAGGCGCAATGCCCGAGGAGCTCAAGAACCTCCACGATGCTTGGAAATTCATCGAAAAGGAGATTACCTGCGAGGTAATCAACAGAAAGCTCGCTCAGCTCTATGCATTTGCATCAACAGTACCCAACGAGGCTGTTGCCAAGAGCAACTTCGAGCTCAACAACAACACCTACAATGTTGAGATTGCAGCATATCCCTACACCGGCTTCACAGGCGAGGTTCCCGCTATAAGCGAGGAGGAGATGAAGGCCTACTACGAGGCTAACAAGAGCAACAGATTTCAGCAGCCCGTTGATCTCTTCGACATTGTATACATCAACCACGAGATTAAGCCCACAGACAGCGATATGATGCCTCTGCGCGCCGAGCTCGAGAAGTATGCGACAATGCTCCAGAGCAAGGATGCCGACATCAACGAAATTGCTATCTACTCATCAACAGAGCGCCCCTACGATGGTTTCTTGTGGACTATCGATGCAAGAAGCATTGATGCTACAGGCCAGCGCTATGAGAGCAAGTTCAAGGAGGGCCACAAGTTCAGCATCCAGCAGGGCGAGACAGGAAAGGCCGAGGCTCCCTTCATCGACAAGAGCGACAACACCTACAACCTTGTTATGAATGTAAGAAAGGAGACAGTGCCCGACACAATAAAGCTGCGCGCCATTGCTATTCAGAGCCAGTCGGCCGAGGAGCTCAACGCAACAGCCGACAGCATTCTCAACGCACTCAACAACAAGGTTGATTTCAACAAGGTTGCCGAGAACTACACAGCAGACACTATTGAGTTCAAGACAAGAGATTTCATCAACTGCATCGGCTTCATCCCCACACCCGAGGCACAGAACAAGGTGTACACAGCAAAAATCAACGCTTATGACGTGATTGAGTTCGGCCCCAATGCAAAGCTCATCTACCAGGTATTGGAGAAGAAGGGCAAGGTTGAGGCATACGACCCCATCATCATCGAGCGCCGCATCCCCACAAGCATCGACACCTACAATGTTGAGTATAACAAACTTAGCCAGGTTGTTACAAACAGCAAGAGCATCGAGGAACTTGAGAAGAACGCACTCACAGGCAACTATCGTCTTGAGACACAGAACTCACTCAATGCCAACAGTGTAAACATCGCCGGCATCACAGGTACAAGAGACATTCTCCGTTGGGCTGTAGACGGCAGCAGAAAGGCCGGCGACATCTCAAACATCCAGGAGTATAGCATCGGTAACAAAAAATATCTGCTTGTTGCAGCTATCAAGGAGGTTGCTCCCAAGGGTTATGCAGGTTATGACAAGGTTAGCAGCTTCATCAACAACACACTCACCAACGACAAGAAGGCTGAGCTTATGACAGCCGAGATGAAGGGCAAGAGCATTGAACAGCTCAAGGAGAACCAGAACATCAAGTTCAGCAACACCGACCAGGTTGAGTACAAGAAGGCTACATCAGTGCAGTCTACCAACAACGACGAGCTTGTAATCAGCGCAGCAGTTGCAAAGATGAACGCCGGCGAAACCAGCGCACCTATCAAGGGTGACTATGGTGTTTACGTGGTAAAGGTTCTTTCAAAGGAGGCCAAGAACGGCACATTCAACGCCGATGAGGAGGCTGCCTACATTCAGTCTCTCGACTACTACAACAACCCCAACGTAATCAACCAGTTGTTGCAGAACGCAGCATCTGAGGTTTACAAGACCGAAAACCAGGTATTCAAACACCTCTGATAAACAGCATAAGCTGTATAAGCGACAAAGGGTAGCCCAAATTCGGGCTACCCTTTGTTATTTTAACCTACTGCCACCGATACCCGGCAACAAAAGAAATCAATATCACTATTTGAGAGCTACAACATCCACCACCTCCAAGAGGCCGGAAAGAGAAACCTTAAAGCGCACATCATAGCCACCATAAGGCAAGCCATAGAGACGTTCCGGGTCGTTGTGATACTGTGGACGCGGGTCAAGCTCAAGCACCCTCATCAACGCTGCAAAATCCTCATCACCAAACACTCCACGCAAGTCATCGGGGAAAGAGACCTCAAGCGTTTGCCACTCCTTCTCATCAACAAACCCACTACGCACCCCGGTGTGAGCATCACTATACTCAACATATGGTTTTATATCATATATGGGCGTACCATCAGCCAAGTCGGCTCCTGCCACGTGCAGCACCAACGCGGAGTCATCTTGTTCAACCCCCAACAACCTCACCGAAGAGAGTCCCAAGCCGTTAGGCCTGAATGGCGACCGCGTGGCAAAGACTCCCACATAGCGGTTACCACCAAGCAATGGCGGCCTCACAAGCGCACTCCACTCCCCTGCTGCCCTGCTGTTCATAGAGAACCCCCAAATGAGCCACAAAAAATCAAAGCCCCCAATGCCCCTTACAGCATCTACATTGCAATATGCAGGCTCAAACACCACAGCACCACGCAGTTCAGGCACCAGCCCACTCTGTCGTGGCACCCCGAATTTTGTATGCAACTTTGTGCGATAATAGGCTATAGGCTCAATATTCATAGAAGGGGATTTTGTCTATTGCGAAGATAGTGAAAAAGGGCGGAATGTGGCGCATACGCGCGCTTTTGACTGAAAAACAGAAAAATGCGCAGACCTTTCAGTTGTTCTTTCTCAAAGTCTTGTAGTGCAGTATGTGCAGTGTAACGCACGTTGCTATTGTTATGAAAATCAAGCTCATCCACCACTCTTTGGCAACGAAGATGGCGCAATAGAGCAAGGTTACCCACACAAGTGTAACCGACACAATTTTCACCCTCAGAGGAATGGCTTTATTCTCGCGGAAATTCTTTATGTAGGGACCAAGATGCTTGTGCGACATAAGCCACTCATATAGGCGCTGCGAGCTGCGCAAATAGAGTGCAGCGGCAAGCAACAGGAATGGCGTGGTGGGGAGTACCGGCAAAAAGACACCCACAATACCCAGCACAAGTGCCACGGAACCAAGAAACGCAAGGATATATTTCATATCAAAGGGTAAAAAAGGGAGATCATACTTCAACAGTAGCGCAAATTTACAAAAAAATAACGCATAGAGCAGCCTTGTTGGTGCAATAAGAAAAAAATTGTTGCAAATAAAAGATTTATTATCTTTTTTTCGTACATTGCGAAAGGTTAAATGCGATAACGTATAATCCTTAAAACCATACTGCTATGAAAAAGTTTATGTTTCTATTGGCGACTGTGCTGCTTGGCGCAACTTGTGAGATTAAGGCCCAGGAATTACAGATAGACAAGAGGATTGAGCCTCTGGTTGGAATGTGGCAATATGTAGAAGAGGTAAACACCGAGAATGGCGGTAAAGCCTACATTGGCAAGCAGATTTTCAAAACCATTACCGAGAAAATGGAGTATTTCGTTATTCTTGGTGTAAACATCCCAATAAAGGAAGCTAACAGCAATGAGACACAGATTAGCACCTTGTCATTCATCACCCAACAAGGCGAAATGGAGATGAGAGACAACAATACCTATCTCGAATATATCAACAACCACTATCTGGACAAGAGTCTTAATAACACCATATCTAATCTGCGATACAGATTCAGCGAGGAGAACAAGAACATTCTCTATGTGGAATATAACCTTGGCGAGGAGGATAGCAACTGGATTAGTGAGGTGTGGTTGCGCGTGATGCCTCTGGGCGCAAGATAACCCACCAAACTGCGCCACAACTCACAACATTCACATCAACGCCACAATTTTCTCGAGCCAATAACGGTCGATACTGTCAAAGGTGGCGAGATACTCGCTGTCAATATCAAGCACTGCGGTAACGCCACCGTCAGGGCCGAACAAAGGCACCACAATTTCACTGCGGGAAGCGCTGCTGCAGGCAATGTGCCCGGGGAAAAGTTCAACATCGGGAACAACCTGTGTTGCACCCTCTTTCCAGGCTGTGCCACACACACCACGGCCATATTTTATGCGGCTGCAAGCCAACGGGCCTTGAAACGGACCAAGCACAAGCTCATCACCGACAACGCGATAAAAGCCCGTCCACCAGAAACGGAAGGTCTCCTGTATCATTGCCGCCACATTGGCCATATTGGCTATTATATCGCTTTCGCCTTGCAAAAGCGCAGCAACCTGCTTGTAGAGCAGTTCATATTTCTTATCCTTGCCACCTTGGGCAACGAGCAACTCTTCGGCCATAAGGTTTAATCTTTTTTTGAAAGTGAGTTCATAATTATAATGCAGACAAACGGCAGCGCATAGAGAAACAGTGCCACAATGTTCAACAACTGTTGCGAAAGCGCATCACCCACCACATAATGCAAACAGGGGATGATGCCCGATGCCGGAATTAGCGCCATAATTGCCGGGACAAAGAGAGAGACGGTGTTTCCCACCGAACTGGCCACATCCATTGCCGAACGATAGTTGCCGACAATGAAGCCATACACGAGCGACACACACAGCACTCCAATAAAAAGGAACAATGGCCACCCTTGCAGCAAAGGCGAAAGGGCCGGCTCATTGGTAACGCCACACAACAAGTTCCAGGGAGCAGAAGAGGAGATATAGAGCAGCACTCCATAAATGACCGCAGCAACTGCAGCAAAGCCGAAGGCACGCCACTGAGTGGCGGTGAGACAACGCAGATGCAACAAGGTGCTCACACTCTTTATAAAGCCCGAGCCTTGCAACAACCCTATCGTTGCCATAAGAAGCAGAGCAACACCCCAAGGCACAGCCCTAAGCGAAGGCAGAGCTGCACGCACCGCCCAACGCACCCCCTCGGCACTGATGAGCGAGGCTGCACTTTGTGCACTGCCGGTGAGCAGGAGTGTAATATCCCTAAAGAAAGAGAACACCCACACAAGGAGCAGCAACGCCACATAAAGGAGCAGAGGATAGTAGTGTTTGCGACTATTATTCATCGGCTTCAAGATTTTCGGCATCTATAATGTGGAGCTCTATGGCCCTCACCACAAGACGTGTAACATTGACACCGCGCTGTTCGCCCTCCGGGAAGAGACGGGTTATGAGGTCGGCTTGACGCTTCTCGAGCGATTTTACACCAAAAGGCATTGTCTTGAGCGAAGATACCATCTCCTTGGTGTAGCCAAGGGCCAAATGGCGCAGGAAACACTCATCATAGCGGTCAATCTCATAGCGAATGAGTGATTTTTGGCGTGCTGTCTCTCTATTGACATTCTCACGAAAACGGGCGACCATCTTCTCGAGCACGGGCTGGTTGAAGACATTGCGTTTGCCGGCCATCACATTATAAATTTCATATTTTGTAAGCAGCTCGCCGGTCTTCAGGGCTATGCCATCGGCACCTGCATCCAGCACATCAACCCACAACTTTTCGTTCAGGAGTTCGCCAGTGAAGACCAACACCTTAACTTCGGGATGGTTGCGCTTGACCTTGGCGCAAATATCCACCCCAACGGTTGTGGAGCCACCCAAACCAAGGTCGAGCAACAGAAGGTTGGGCAACGACTGCTGCAAAAGAACGTTTAGTTCACTTTCGCTTGATGCCACACCAATGATATCGGCTTCGGGAAGTTCCGTGCGAAAAATCTCCTCGGTACCCTTGAGCTCAAGCTTTGCATCCTCCACTATTATTACACTGAATTTTTCCATTTTCTATTCACTTTGGCAATGTAAACATTATTACTGTTGCGGCAACATCGGAACGTGCTTCCACACGACTTCCGTGGCGCCCTGTATACTCTTCGTGCATACGCACTATCTCTTTTGCTATTAGATATTCCATTGAACGCAGTGTGCCGTCGCCGGCAATGTTGTTACCCGATGGAGTGAAGAGAAGGGCTGCTTCGTTGGCCGTCAGATGCATACGGTTATCAACAAGCTCCACCTTGACAAATTCACCGCCATCAGTGGCGCGCAACTGCAGAGCCCCCTCCTTTCCTATGGCAAGGGCTGCATCAAGCAGCACCTCAAAGAGATAGGTTGCAAAGTCTGAATCAACCGAAACTGTTGCATCGGTCGGCTCAAAACTCAACGAAAGGGCTACACCCTGTTTTGCTACCCGACGCGACAGATAGCGTGTTGCTGCTTCAAAAAGAGTATCGAGACGCACTGTCATAAGGCTAAAGCACATAGTATCGAGTTCACGCTTGGCCTGATTGCTCAAAATGCCGAATATTGAGCTATAATAATCCACCAGCTCGCCCATCTGTGCTATGTTGGAGCCACGCTCCACAATACTTGCCTGAGCCTTTAGCGCCAACTCGCGCACTCTGCTGGGATAATAGACCGTTTCGTGCTTTATCAGCGAGAGACAGTTATCCATTACCATATTCTGCACGTGCAGACGGTTCTCCTCGAGTTTTATGCGCTCTGTCTCCTCGTTAATCTCCTCGAGCGCTGTATAGCGGCCGGCTACGCGCACCTGGCTGTGGTAGAGGGCTGTTGCCACAAAGCGGGCCACCAGTTCAAGGCTCACTGCTTCGTTGTCGCTCAATGGGCGCTCGGTAACAATCTCAATGGCACCCACAAGCACCTCCTTGCCTTGTACCACAGCAAAGAGCGGCAGTGCACGCAGCAGAGATGATGATGAGATGTAGGGTGCACCATCGTCGAGCACGCCGTGCAGATAGACATCGGCCCTTTCTCCGGGGGCTGCCACAGGAGAGGTTGCAAACACCCCCCGTTGAGCGGCGCGCAAAACAATGGAAACACGAGTGATGCACATACGCTCCCCCATCAGCGTGTGAATTTCATCTACAACACTCTGCAGAAGCTGTTGCGTGCAGCCCTGCGGCGATGCTGCAACAAGTTCAAGCAGTTTCAAATTGATATCGGCAACAGCTCTTTCATTGGCCTTGCCCACAACGGAGTGGCGCAGATAGACAACAATAAAATAGAGAAGCATAGACAGCAGTATGAAGCAGAAGATGGCCAGCAGTGCACGACGCAGAGCAAGCATATCGCGTGCCTGTTCATAGCGCAGAGCAATGCCCTTATCTTCGTGCACAAGCCTGTAGAGGGTTGAATAGATGTAGTTGTTATAACGGTAGTGCTGCCACTCTTGCAGGGCAAGAGAAGCAACAGCAAGTTCATTGCGAAGGTCAAGGATATTGTAGAAGATATCCTCGGTGAAATGGTCGGCAAAAAGATTGTTGCGCCACCACTGCAGTTCGGCATATTGCCCCCCTGCAAGGCTGAGAGTATCGTTGCCGCCCACAGTTGCGCGATAATAATCATTGAGAAGAGAGAGAGCCCTATTGCCTTGAGCAAAGGCCTGGTCATAGTTTCCGCAGGCATTGCCATTGTAGAGAGAGTCGGCACATAGGCGCACCTCGTAGAAGAGCGCAGCACTGCTGTCGGCACTATATTCGGGCGCAGCACCATTTGCACTCGAAACGCCGGACAGCATCATCAGCAACAGCAGAACGAGACGCAACATCCCTTTAGGCAGACGGAAAGAGAAACGGCTGCCACGCCCCTTTTCGCCCTTTATATCCATTGAGCAGACCGAGAACAGAGGGTCGGTCTTCCTGTATTTCTCTATAATACCCTTGCAGTTCATAAGCCCGAAGCCACCTCCCTTGTTCTGAGGTTGCAACAAGGCATTATCACCACCAATGGTTGCAGCATCATAGACCTTGCTGTTGAGTATGCGGTCAATATCGGCCTTTGAGATACCGATGCCGGTGTCGGCAACAGCAATTTCCACATAGTTCGGAGACTCTACACACTCCAACGAGATGCTACCGCCTTTGGGCGTGAACTTTGCGGCATTGTCAATAAGAGTGTTTATCATAAAGAGGGTGAGCACCTTATCGGCCTTCACAACAGCTTCGGTGGTGAGCACGGAAAGTGATATACCGCGCGACTCCATCAGTTGCCTGCTCTTCTCAATGATAGCAAACAGTTCCTTGACGGCAAAGCTCTCCACCTGCAGATTCATATCACCGTGGCGCATTCTGATCCAGCGCTCGAGGATTACGTTCAAGTCATCGAGGCTTTTGGTGAGCTCTGCAACATACAGGAGCTTGCGCTCTGCATCCTGCGAAGCACAAACAGCACGCAGGGCACGCAACTCATTAGCCATACGGTCCATAAACGGACGCATCGATGAAACGACCGACATTGAAACACGTTTGAGAAGATTTTCGCGTTTCTGCTCTGTGAGATAGAGAGCATAGGCACTGCGAAGCTCCTCAAGACGTTCTTGCTCATCGCTTATATTGGCAAGGCGCATACCCTCCTCCACCGCAACGGCGACATAAGGGAGAAGCATCTCAAGCAGAAAGAGTTTCGCGGGGGTGAAAGGCAGTTCAGACTTCACGCACAGCACATCGGGGGCCCCACCGCCAATATACTTGAGCGGAAAACCCATATAACCGTACGGGGGGTGTTGGCCGGCGGCGCTAAAGCAGAAGTGAATGTTACCGGCAAAACAGCCATTCAAACAATTGGCAATATTGGCAAAAAGTTCCTCTTTGTCGGCAGCATCTTGCGACAGTGAAGAGAGAAGCTGACGGCACACATCGGGCAGACGACGCAGCTCACCCGAATAGGCACTTATATATCTGCGGCGCCGACCATTATAGACGATGATAGCAACAGCAAGAAGCAGTATGCCTACAAGAAGCACCACAAGCCATATTCCAAGACGCGCAGCATCGGCCTCAAAGGTTGAGGCACTACTCTCGGCAAACTTATTGAGACGCGTGGTACGCAACAGCAATAAATAGCTATCGCGGTTGATGGCAGAAGCCTCAATATCGCCAAGCCCAGCAAAGGCGCAACTGGCCTCGCGGCGCACGCTCAACAGACACTCGGGGATGTTGTACATTTCATCTGTTGTGGCCATATATGGGGCTATATCAAATTCATACTGCACAAGGTTGTTGGCGGCATAATCGAGTGAATCGGGGTAATAGCCGGCATAATAGCTGTTTATGCCACGAAGGGCCATATCAAGCCTGTCGAGTGCTGCATCATACTCGCCAAGCTGGGTGAGACACGAAGCAGAGACAGCGAGAGCCTCTATCATCATATACTTGTCGCCATAGCGTCTGAAATCCTCGGCAGCTTCAAGAGAGAGCTGATAGGGAAGGTCGGTGGGAGCCGCACACTGGGCCTGACGACGTGCCAGAATAGCAGGAAGTTTATCAAGAAGGTTGCTGTTGTCGCGCAAGATTATTGCCAACAGCAGCCTGTAGTTGGCACAGAGCCAAATGTAGCCGTCGCGTTCGGCACGCCACAACCCTTGCGAAAGCTGGTTGAGACGCTCTTCTGCACTGCCCACGCTATTGGCAATGAGCATTCCGGCATACGACTTTAGCGCGGGATTGGTGGTTGCATCGGCTTCGTTGCGCAGATAGTGAAAGGCACGCTGCAACTCCTCCTGCATAGAGAGATTGGAGAAATAGCAGATGGAGACAATGGCAAATTCAGTCTTTGCGCGCTCATATCGGTTGCGGTCGCTGCCGCAAAGGTAATCCACCTCCTCGTTTATGCGTTTAATCCTTTCAAGAGCCCTGGCACGATAGTCGAAAAAGAGCCTGTTGGCCGACACGCGATAGCTGATTGTCATAAGCCCCACATCGGCCACAAGCTTCTCAATCTCGCACTCCGATGCGTCTATGACACTGCTATATAACTCTGTTGCATTGCTATAATCCATCTGCATCAAAGCCGAATAGGCCCTTGCATTGCTTGCAACCATATTCATCTCCACATTGCCGGCAGCAGAGCTGTCGAGCTCGGCGGCAAGACGTTCGAGCAACGCCACACTCTTGTAGCGGGCATCGGCCACAAGTTCACACCGGGCATCTGTTGCAGGCGTGTTGCCACAGCCGTGAGTGTGCCGTTCACACGATGTGAACAGCAGAGCTATAAACAGAAGATATGTGGCAATGTGTTTGTTCATAGTTGTGAAAATCAATCACGCTTGCAAGCCGTGCGCTTGCCATAGAGGCGCTTAATCCAGAAATAGTAGCCTGTAAGCGGCAGGGTTGCACCAAGCAGAGCAGCAAGGAAGCCCAATATGCGACTGAACCAACCACCCCAAGAGCTTACGTGCAAGGTGTAAACCCAGCCTTGAAGTTTCTCGCGCGGCAGAGCCTCTTCATAGGGGCGCACGGTTGTGAGCTTGCCGTTGCTCTCATTGAAACCATATTTGTCGGCAGCACGGCTATTGCCCCACCCCTCCAAAGGAACAGAGATTGTACCTGCCGAAACAGTCATTGTGCGAGTGCCAAGTTCCGCGACAAGCGTTCCATAGGCCTTCTGCCACCGGGCATAACGCGAATGAGTTGCTTTGGTAGTTTCCACAAGCTCTGTGGCTCCGCAGTTTCCATCGGCAACAAGCTCTGTGGCTCCGCTATTTCCGTCGGCAACAAGTTCTGTGGCGCCGCTGTTTCCGTCGGCAACAAGCTCTGTGGCTCCGCTGTTTCCGTCGGCAACAAGCTCTGTGGCTCCGCTGTTTCCATCGGCAACAAGTTCTGTGGCGCCGCTGTTTCCGTCGGCAACAGCTGTATTATTCTTGGCTCCTTGGCAAGGTTTGTCCACACAGCGGCTGCAGTCATTAATGCACACAGCCTGGGTCTTGACGGAGCGTTGCTCGGTTTCTACCCCCTTCGTTGCCTGCGCAGCTGCCTCCTCAACGCCAAAGAGTGAATTAACCCCATTCCTATACCACTCGAATGACCAGGTGAGTCCGGTAAGGGCCATAACAAGCAGAAGCAGCAAAGCATAGAAACCGCCTGCAACGTGAAGGTCATAGAAGAGACGTTTGCAGCCTTTGCAAAAGAGAATAGAAAGACGGTTCTTGAGCATCTTGCGGTTGCGTGGCCACCATATCACAAGGCCGGTAACAAGTATTATCACAAAGGAGAGTGTGCTTGCGCCCACAATCATCTTACCCCAAAAGATTGCTCCGTCGCCGGGGTTGGTGTCGAGCAACCAGCGGTGCAGACGGAACACAGTGGCAAAGAACGGCAAACGCCCGCTCTCGCCCTTAATTTCTCCCGTATATTGATTGACGTAGAGTGCAGCTCGCTTGGGCTTGCTGAGATTTACCTTATAGGCTTCGTTTGGCGCAGCAGGCACAACAATTCCGGTTATTTCCACATCATCGGAGAGGGTTGCCTCAACAGCTTGGGCTATCCTTTCAAAGGAGAGAGGCTCACCTTGGGGAGAGACGGTCATCACACCACCACGGCAAGCAGCTGTTATCTCCTCTTCAAAAATGAGCAGTGCACCGGTGAAACAGGATACTGTTATCACAAGCCCAAAGGGGATAGAAACCCACAAATGCAGTTTTTTGAATATGTTTCTCATTTCAAGCTCCTCTTCTTTACTCTTTTATCTTCACTTCAGTACCGGCTCAACGATGTAGCCCCTCTGCTTGAGCAGTTCAAGCACTCCGCGTTCGCCGGGCAGATGGGCGGCACCCACCACAAAAAGCGTGGGATGTTCGGCCATTATCGTTGGCATCTTCTCAGCCCAGGCCGCGTTGCGGTTATAAATGAGGCGTTCATCCTCCTCGAGCGTGCTGTCGCAGCTATTGTTCATCTTCTCTTGAGTAACGGCATAAAGAGCATCGAGGTCCTGCGAGAAATAGGCATCGGCAAGTTGCTTTGCTATCATCATATTATACTCTTCATTCTCAACCAGACACATAAGCTGCTCCTTTTGGCGCTCAATGGATGTACCCTTATAGAGTGTGGCAAGTTGAAAATCGACACTCTCAAGACCAGCCACAGTCTTACCCCTCTTTTTTGCCTGTTTCTGGAAATATTCATCTATGAGTTTAAGAGGGTTATAATCGGGAACAAGCTTTTGGCTTATTGAAACGCTCAACAAGGTCTCTATCGACATTGGGGACATATTTCCCATCTGCTTCATAATAATCGGATTCTTGAAGCTGAGCCCCAACGTACGTTTCATAAACGAGTTGAGTTTCTCCATCTCATCGGGTGTGAGAATATCTGCAATTGTCTGCCCTTTAGGAAGATACATTGCCTCCATAACCTTCTCTTTGTTCTCTTTGCCATTCATCTCGCTCATCACCACCTCGCCGCAAACAACGTCTGCCTCATCAATGGCAGCAAGCGCACCGGGAATGGACTTTACGAATGACGCGGGTGCCAAATGATAGGTTCCCACAATGTATGAGGGCTTTGAGAGGGCGTTGCCCGACACTTTGTAGAGCAACTGAGCATTGGCGCCTGTAAACAGCGCAAATGCCAACACAACAGCAAGGAAAATTTTTTTCATATCTTCGTTAAATTTAAATTACAGGTTAATATTCGCGAAGATAGCAAAAAAACAGAAAAAGAAGAAGAGTAATTGTGCAGGCATTTATTAAGATTTTATAAAATTGCCGACAAAACAGAGCATCATCAAGCAATGTGAATTATTTTTGCAACATAATAACACTATCATTACACATAGATGAAAAAGATAAAGAACCCCTGGCTGCCACTCATTGGCAAAGGGTACAACTGTTTTGCGTGTGCACCTTGCAACCCCTATGGCTTGAAAATGGAATTCTTTGAGGAGGGCGATGACATTGTGTCGCTGTGGAACCCTGATGACAACTACCAAGGGTGGCTAAAGACACTGCACGGTGGAATACAGGCCACACTGCTGGACGAGGTGGGCGGATGGATAATTGGCCGCAAATTCCAGACATCGGGAATGACCACAAATCTTAACATAAAATACAAAAAGCCACTGCCCACCGGCGAGGGTATAACGCTTGAAATACGCGGCAGAGTGAAGGAGGTGAAACGCAGTTTCGTGTTCATCGAAGCCGAAATAATTTACAATGGCGAGAAGTGCTCAACTGCCGATATCACTTATTACACATTCCCCAAAGATGTGGCCGAGAAGGATTTTATGTTCAGCGGCTGCGAGCTCGAGGAGTAAACTTTTTGGGTTAAGGCTGCAAATAGTGCAGTCAAGGAGTCTCCTATAAACGATAAAATATGTATCTTCGCCATCAAAAAAAACGGAGATACAGGTTTTTCTATGCCACACGGAAGAAAATTCATCCACACACTGCTGCTCATAGCAACGTGCATCGCTGCGCCTATGAAGGCACAGGAGAGTTGCGGCGGCGAGTTGAGTATGCTTGCTCAGTTCAACAACACATCGGCCTGGGGCAGCAATGTCCCCTATTGGCTATTGGCCCGCAGACAAGGGCTCGCTTCACCGGAGCTGCACAATGGATATATGCGCCTTGCTGCAACATACGGCAACAAAATAGACAAAAAGGGAGCTTTCAAGTATCGCTTCACAGCCGACATCATTGGAGGATACAACCAGCAGAGCGCGGTATCGGTGCAGCAGGCCTATGGCGAGATAAGCTGGCGATGGCTCACACTGCACGTTGGAAGCAAGGAGAGGTTTGGCGAGAACAAAGGCGACGACAAACAGTTCCTTGGAACGTCGTTCGCAAGCAACAACGTGAACCGCTACTTCGGGAACATATACAACGCACAGATAACCGACCTGAACAGTGGCGGGCTCACCTATAGCGGAAACAGCAAGCCAATACCCCAAGTGAGGCTCGAAGTACCCGAATATACAACAATTGCAAAAACCGGCAACTGGTTGCAGATGCGCGGCCACATTGCATACGGCCGTTTCACCGATGACAATTTTCAACGTGATTTTGCCCAAGGCAACAACATCACACGCTATGGGCGCAACATTCTCTACCACAGCAAGGCAGCATTCATAAAGATTGGCAACCCCGGGAAATTTCCGCTTGAGATTGAGGGTGGCGGAGAGATGTACTCACAATTCGGCGGCGACATATACAAGCACGGCAGAGGATTGGTGGTATCAATGCCGGCAAGCTTTTCCGACTACCTGAAGGCTTTTATTCCATTGAGCGGCAGCGAGGATACTCCTCTCGATGAGCAGACCAACATATCGGGCAACCAGATAGGAAGCTGGCACGCAGCGCTCACGCTGCACACAAAAGCAATGGACATACGCCTCTATGGCGAGCATATGTATGAGGACTTCTCGCAGCTATTCTTCCTTGAATACCAAAGCAACAAAGAGGGTGTGAGACGTGTCATATTCTACCCTTGGAAGGACATTATGGCCGGCATAAGGCTCACAAACAAAAGCGGCAAGTTGCCGTTTATCTCAGCGCTGCAATATGAGTTTATGGGCACATACGACCAAAGCGGCGCGCTCTATCACGACCCAAGTTCCAACTTCAACGAGCAGATGGACGGTGTGGACAACTACTATAACCACGGAATATACCCGGGATGGCACCACTGGGGTATGGGAATGGGAAGCCCATTGGTATTGTCGCCAATATACAACAAAGACGGCGACCTTGCCTTCAAGAGCAACAGGCTAATCTCGCACAATGTGGGTATCAACGGTTGTTTTGGCAAACAACACTCATTTGCCTACCGCCTGCAGTATACATACAGCGAGCATTGGGGCACATATCTTAATCCATTGGACAAGAAAGCCTATATCACATCGTTGCTTGGAGAACTGGTGTATGCGCCACGTGGAAGCTACTGGGCCGCCGGCATCTCGCTGGGATATGACCGCAGCAGCTACATTGGCAACAATTTTGGATTTATGTTGAGTATAACACGAGTGAGTTCAATAATATTCGGCAAAAGAGAATGAAAAAGGGATTATTGATAGTTTTGGCAAGCGTGCTGTTTGCGGCTTGCGACAAAGTATACATTAACGGTGAACTCGATGGAATGTGGAGGCTTGAGAGTGTCGTATACCCCGACAGCACAGCCCACCCACAGCATATATTCTATTCGTTCCAAAGACATATGACACAAGTGAGCAAGCACAACGATTCCACCTTGCCGGTGCGTTTCCTGGGCAACCTGCACTATGACGGGACTTGGCTTGCAATGAGCCATTTCTACAGTTTCCCACACGAGCAATATGCCGCCACGCCTGAGATGCTGAAAGAGTTCCACCTGCACAGCGACAGCACAGTATTCAGAGTGATGATGCTTGATGAAGAGACACTGATAATGAAAAGCGAGGGACGTGCATATTCACTGCGAAAATGGTAACAAAAAAAAGTTGGTGCCCCCAAAGGAATGGCACCATCTTTTTTTGTTGTTGCCTGACTAAAAAGGTCTTTTTATTCAGTCCCCTTAACTTTATACCAAGCTCTTGAAAAATCCCCTTACGGCATAGTTCAGATAGCAGTATACCGAATGCAAGAGCCCCAACTTTTCCACATTGCGATAGATGCTCCACTGCCAAGAGAGGAGACGCCATTTGTGGGCCGACACCGAAGTGCCCGAAACCCTGTAGAGCGCCATAACCTCGCCTGTGTTGCGCGCGAGGTAGCCGCGTTTAAGTATGGAGAGCCACATTGCATAATCCTCGTGGCGCACAAGACTGAAATGCACCTTGCCAACACGGGCTGTATCATAGAGAGCCGTTACATTGCCAATGACATTGCCAAGCAACAGTTTGTTGTAATCGGTCATTCTGCGGGCTTTTACCACACGGTTGTCGCGCTCTGAATTCTCATCTATCTTCTCATAGTTGGAGAATACAACCCCTATCTCATCCGACTCGGCAAAGAATGGCAACTGATGTTCGAGTTTCTGTGGCAGCCACACGTCATCGCTGTCAAGAAAAGCTATGTAACGCCCGTTGGCAAGGTCCACAGCAAGGTTGCGCGGCGTAGCAGGATAGCCTGTGGGACAGGGATTGCATTGCACCCTTATTCTGCTATCCTCGAGAGCCAGCGCCCGGGCCACCTGAAGCGAGCGGTCGGTTGATGCATCATCCACAATCAGCAGTTCCCAATGAGGATAGGTCTGCGCAATGACGGAACGGACAGCCTCTTCAAGGTAGCGTTCCGAATTGTGGACAGGCATTATTATGGACACCAGTTCGTTCATCTCACTTGCTTTTTCCAAAAAGATACTGTTTCAGCTTGCCAAATGCCTTGAGAGAGCGTTTGAGATCGGACAAATCGATGAGTCCCACGCGCAGACGGTGCAGGATGTAGCGGGGACGCAGATAATACTTCTTGCGCGCCGCATTGCAAAAATCGACCATATCCTGAGCCGAGAGACCGGGCAGCGAAAGCACTGTATTGTGTGTGCCGTCGGGACGGCAATATTTCTCGTAATCGAGCTCTATATAGCCATTCTCATAGGCCCAGTCATAGGCTTCGGTACCGGGATAGGGAATCAATGGGAAGAACTGTGCAGTATCGGTATTCAGCTTCAGTGCCAATTCCAATGTCCGCTGCATTGTCTCCTTGGTCTCACCGCGGTTACCCACCATATAGCAAGCGTGGATGAGCAAGCCAGCCTTCTTGGCATTGGCCACATAGGAGTAGAACTGCTCCACCTTGGTGCCCTTCTTTATGTTATCTAGTATCTCCTGGCTACCCGACTCAATGCCGGGGATGATGAGACGGCAACCCGCCTTCTTCATAGCCTTCATTGTCTCAAGGTCGAGGTTCACACGGGCATTACAGAGCCAGCGCAGACGCTTGTTGAGCTTGCGCTCCACCAACAGAGAGCAAATTTCGAGCACCCTTTTCTTGTTGGCGGTAAAGGTGTCATCCTCAATAACCACCTCCTTGACATCGGGAAAATTATCGGCAATATATTGGAACTCGGCAACCACATTGGCTGCAGAACGGGAGCGGAAGGCGTGGCCGTGCATTGTCTGTGGATAGACACAGAAATTGCAACGGAAGGGGCAGCCGCGACCGGTAAATATTTGAATAGATGGATATGTGGCTGCTGCAAAAAAGTAGTCGCGAGGGTCAAGATGCCTGTGTATGAAATCGGCGGCAAATGGCACCTCGTCAAGCTCTTTCATTACAGGCATTGGCGGCGTGCGACGGCAACCATCGGCCCCATTGATACAGAGGCCGCGCACCAGTGATACATCGGTGCCCTCCTTTATTGCCAACGCAAGCTCAAGCACAATGTTATCATACTCACCTATGGCCACCGCATCTATAAGAGGCGAGTAGCCCAGTGTCTCTTGAGGGCGAGCCGACGGGTGTGTACCCACAAGCAACGCAAAGGAGTTTGGATAGAGCTCTTTGAGTGTTGCTGCAAATGCCACATCACTCTTTATTGAAGGAGTACTTGTTCCATAGACAAAGAGGGCTGCATCGGCACCATTGGCCTTTATGTGATCAATCGATTGCTGCTCATTCATCTGTTTTGCCGGAGCATCGAGAAAGCACACATCAAAGCCGTGCTTCTCGCAATAGGCTGCTGCATAGATGAGCCAAAGCGGATAGTACAAGGCACCGCTCTTGGTTATGGCCGGACTGCGCGACTCACGTGAGAATTTTCCGAATTCAGCCTTAAACGGTGGGTTTATAAAGTATATTTTCATTCTGTTTCCTGATTGCTATATTAAACTAACGCAAAGATAATGCAATTGAGCGAGAAACAAAATTTATTTTGATTTTCCGGTCAAATGGCGTGTTTTTTCGCCATCAAGCACTCACTTGACCTTTTTATAGTGCAGTCGCTTGAGAAAATTGAGGCCAAAGAGCTTTATCACACACCGTTTGACAAGGTCAAAGGTATAGAAGTAGAAATAGCAGAACTTTGCAAGCAACCACCCGCCACCATTGTTCAGCACAATGTGCTCAAGGTCATACCTCTTTTGGCGTATTGTGGCAACAGAGACGCCACCCAAACGGAACTCGGCCGCATCGACAGGCACATACTTGAACTTTGCCCCTCCCTGATAGCAGCGAGCCAAAAAGTCGTGGTCCATCATATAGCGGAAATTGGTATCGTAGTATCCCCACTTTTTGTGTGCTGCGGCCGAAACGAATGTTCCCTGATGGTCCACATTCACAAAGAATGGCATAAGAGGGAACTTCATCGAGGGTATATCGCGACCCACGAAATCGGTCTCTTTGTTGCGGATTATCACGTTACAACGATAGATATCAACACCCTCCTCATAATGCGCGGCAACAGCCTCAAGCGCACCGGGCAGCAGAATATCATCGCTATTTATCATACATATCACATCACCCTTGGCGTTCTTTATACCTTTGTTAAAGGCATCACTTATGCCATTGTCGGGCTCCGAACAGAAATAGCCGAGCTTATCCTTGTAGCGTTCCACAATATCCAAGGTGCCGTCGGTTGAGCCACCGTCTATTATTACATAGTCGAGCAGAGGATAGCCCTGCCCTATTACGCTTTGCATTGTCTCCTCTATTGTTGCGGCGCTGTTGTAGCAAATGGTTACTATGGATATTATGGGTTTCTTCATATTTTTAGAATTTTCTTAACAAAATTGCAAGTTTACTGGAGATGTTTATACCAAGAGAGGCACAACGCATTTTGCCGGTAAAGAGCAGTCTCACCCACAAAGAAAAGTTCTTTTTGTAGCCTGCTGCCATTGTTGCCAAAGCAAGGTTCTCGGCCGGCATAAGAGCCGAATAGCCATTCAGCAACTCACGGGCAAGGCGCGAACGTATGCACTCACCTTTTGCTGTACGCACGAAACGTCGTTTCCACTGTTCAAGGAAACGCTCCTGTCCAACGGCGTTACCACCGTGCTGCCGGTAGCTTATATGTGGTTGAGCATCGAAAAAGAGGCGAGCCCCAACTGCCTGGGCAACATCATAGATCCACACATCGTGCATCCTTATAAAAGTTGGAGTATAGTTCAATAATATGTTGCGCATAGCGCTATTCATCACCATAGTGCACCCGGTAATGAACTGATAGGAAAGTGCTTCGCCAAACGTGAGTAGTGGAGAGATTTTCACGTTCCCAATCTCCTTGAGCGACGCATCAACAAGCCTTGTTTGAGAGAAATAGAGCGCCGGTGCATCACCCGCTGCCGAAAGCATTTCTGTGGCAGCCTTCAGTTTATCGCAGTCCCACACATCATCCTGGTCGCAGAATGCATAGTAAGGCATTTCGGGAGCCCTCCGCACAAGGTTCCAAAAACTGAACGCCGGTTTTAGATTTTCGCCGGTGTACCAAGTGAGCCGCCCCGCTGCTTGCTCTGCTGCAAGAATGGCGCAGGTAGAATCGGTGGAGCCGTCATCACGCACAAGAAGGGCCACATCAACCCCCTCCTGGGCATATAGCGACTGAAGCTGCTCATTGAGGAATTTCTCACCGTTGTAGGTGGAAAGCAGCACTTGTACACGGGTTTTCATACATCTTACCTATTGAAAGCTTTATACAGCAAATGTAGTAATAATTATCTATTCGAAAAACTTTTTCACCCTCCTAATGCTACAGGCCAATCTTCAGATAGTCATAGAGGAAGAGGTCGGCCAGGAACACTCCCACAACATATACTATCACTGCAAGACGTCCAAGCCAATTGGGTCGGAAGGCCAGGGCAAGCAACGGAAGAGCCACAAAGTCTATGACACCAATGAGTTCCTGGGCACGCACCGCAAACACCGGCAGAAACGCCATACCGGCATATATGCACACCGAATAGCAGAAAATCTTAATCACAATGGAGATATTGGGATAGACCTTTGCTATCACATCACACTTCCACAGCAGCATATAGTAGGTAAAAAGGCGGAAAAGCGCCATTATGTTGAATATGTTCAGCTCGGTGAAAAGACCTGTATACTTCATCATCTCCTCATAAACAAGCACCTTTTCCTGAATAAAAGGTATTGGGATGAGATAGAGCAGTTCTATGCTCACAATGGATGTAGAGTAGAAAAACAACGGCAGGCCGAACAGAAAGAGCTTCTTCCACCTTGCAAGGGGCTTGCTGTCAAGAAGCAGCAAGGGAAACAAGAATAGCGAAGAGTAGTGAAAGAAAAGTGCTGCAAGCAGGCAAAGCGCAAAGCGCCAGCGGCGTCCCTCAATGAGATAGGGAAGAGAGAAAAGATATATGGCCGATGCTACTGCAACACGAATTTGTGTGAGGTCCTGCACTATATAAAGATGCGAAAACCACACCAATATAGACATATACCACAAAGGGGTAAGCCTCACCAGAGAGTAGGCCTTCAATGGCACTGCAAGCAAGGCGTATATCACAAAAAGCAGAATGGGCAAGCCAAAGAAGCGTGCTATGGAGCAGATTATGCGGTAGCTGGGCTCGGTCAGAAGCGCCATTCCGGAATTAGGGTCCTCGTAATAGGCAAGGTAGGAGAGATAATCCTTGTCTATTCCCTCGGGGCGGAAAGCGGCACATAGTGTAAGTGCCGTTACCACTGCAAGGAATATCCAGCCATTGCCCTGTATCTTTTCATCCTCGAAAAATGCCAGGAGAACAAGTGCAAGCAATATGACAAATAGTATTGCTATATACATAGGACGCCGGTTACTCCTCTGTGGCAGACTTTTCAAACTCCTTGCGGTTGCGCACTATGAGCCACACCAAATAGAGCAAGCCGCCTACAATTGTCATTGCAATGGTAGTAATCATCCTCTTGGGACCGGCCGGCTTAACAGGGACAGTAGCATTCTGCAATGCAGTGAAAACGGGGGTGCTCTTTTGCAATTCGGCCTCGGCAAGCAACTTGTGCTGGCACAAGGAGTTATACATACTGAAAGCAAGCTGCATCTCACCCGACAGGCGCTCCTCTTCTACCTTATAGGCCTGCTTTGAAAGCCCCTGATGCTTATCTACATACTCGGCATAGCGTCGCTGAGCATCAATATAATTGACATAGGCAGTGTCGCACATTGCCACTGCGTGTTCAAGTTCATTTCTATTCTTGCCGGTGCGATATTCGGTCATAAAATACTGCAATTTTGCCTTAAGGGCATTGGCCAACATTGCAGCCACATAAGGATCCTGCGCCTTTGCGCTTAGCGAAATTACTCCACTCTTCTCATCAACCTGGCAACCGATAGAGGAACTCACACGTTTAAGCAGATTAAACTCACCAAGAGTGAGCCTGAAAGGATCCACCTTGCGACCGTTTGCCGCATAAGGCTCGGGCGCAGGTTTAAAGAGACTCATAAACTTGCCCATCGCCCTACTCCACCAGGGATATTTCTCGCGCTTGAGGATGTACTCTCCATAGGTGCCTTTGAATTCACCATCCTGACTCTCCACCTCGGACTCCATTATCGAGACAAGGAAATCGGTAGATGCCACTATGTCGGGATAGAGCTCAGGAACTATGGCATCGGAACTTCCGCCTCCTACATTTATGCCGAACATTGATGCAGCTGCACCCAAAGCGCCGTTCGACATCGACTGCTCACCATATTCGGGAACAAGCATCACCCCCACCACATAGTAGCGCGGCACGCACACGATGAGCAATGCTGTAACAATGCCCGTTGCAAGCATTGTTACCAAAAAACCTTTCCAATTCTTTATCGCAAGCCTGAACAGAAGGTCAAGGCGAATCTCATTCTTTATAATGGGTTCCATTCCTGTTATTTTTTATCACACCCGCACTATTTCTTTAGCAGGTTGGCAATGGTTACAATCATTGTGGCAATTGAGACTGTAGATGAAGATATTGTTACAATCTCAGCTGTAGAAAGACGCTTGCCCAATTTCTTTGTGGGCACAACAATCTCCATACCCGGTGCAATGTCGGAGCTTGAATTCCTTGATATTTTCTTAACGCCACCATTCATATATATCGCATAGATGCCGTTTTTCTTGGCCCTGTCGGAGTATCCGCCTGCGTGCTTTATATAATAGGAGAGCTTTGCACCCTTCTTATATGTAACAGCAATGGGATAGTGCACCTCGCCACTGATTTTCACAGTGCTTGATGCCTCTGGCACCACAAGCCTGTCGCCCTCGCGCAGCACCACATCAATATTGCTTCCGGGTGAGCGTATAGCCTTTACAAGGTCTATATCAATGAGGTAGGAATCAACGGTGCCTTGTTTCATTGTGAGCAAGGAGTCTATAACCGACATATCGTATCCCTTTTCGGAACGCAAGGCATCGGAATAAATCTGCATCTGAGCACGTTTTGCGATGTGCTCCTGCTGTTCAAACTCCTCGGGAGTCATCTTGCGATAGAGACGTGCACCCTCGGGATAGGCAGTTGATGAAAGGCCGCCGGCATCCTTCACAAGATCACTGAGCCTGTAGTCTCTTCCGCTCATTGCATAACTTCCGCTAAAGTTCACGAGTCCTTCCACCGAAACACTCTTTATGGCATTGTGAGCAGGGCTCTTGCGCACGTGCACCTCGTCATAAGGGGCAAGCGCAAAGCCGGGTGTGCCATCGACGACAAAGCCATCTTTGAGACCAAAGCAAAAGACCTTTGTAATGGTATCATTTTCCTGCAAGGACTTGGGGTCGTAAACCATACGATAAACATCTATCTTAACCTCGGAAGCAACGTTGGTAAGACCTCCGGCCTGCAAAACGAAATCCTCGAGTGTGGTATTCTCGGCATACTCGTAGAGGCCGGGATAATTCACCTCGCCGGATATCTTGAGTGTCTCCTGACCACGCATCTCTGTAGTAGAGGGAATGAACAGCACATCTTCCTTGCGCAGTTCAATATCGGGTATTCTGCCATCCATAATGCCTTCGACATCCACAGCAAGCACTTCGAGGCGTCTGTCGGCCTTGCGGCGATGCATCACAGCACGAGCAAGGAAAGCATCCTCACGCAACCCGTCTGCCGCATCAATGAGGTCGAGCACTGTTTTTATCTCACTGTTCACCTCGTACATTCCGGGGTGGAACACAGCACCCTTTATCTCCACCATATTCGAGAAGCGCGGTATTATGGAATCGACATAAACCGAGTCGCCATCGGCAAGGGTGAAAGAAGAAAAATTGGCCCTTGATACTGTGTGTATTGAATACTCCCTACCTTTCTTGCGTATTACCCTTAGGTTCTTATCATAAGCGTCGCCGGTGAGACCTCCTGTATATGTGAGAAGCTGCGAAAGAGTCTCGCTCGACTTCATCTCATACTTCATCGGACGCTTCACCTTACCCTGTATATTGACAATGGCATCATAGGGGCCCACAATAACAAGGTCATTGTCCTGAAGACGTATATTGCCCGTGTTGTTACCATTGACGATATAGTCATAGATATCGACCTTGGAGACCATTTTGCCCCCTCGGAACACCTTTATCTCGCGCAGAGTACCAAGCTCGCTTATTCCGCCTGCCATATAAAGCGCATTGAAGAGGGTTGAGAATGCGCTGAGCGTATATGAGCCCGGTGTAACCACCTCGCCCACTATCTCCACCTTCACGTTGCGGGTTGTGCCCACAGAAAGACTTGTTTCCGACCCGCTATAATACTCCTCGAGCTTTGTTTTTATGAATTCTTCGGCTTCGGCAATAGTGAGGCCTGCGAGCTTTATTCTACCGGCACCCTCTATAACAACGAATCCCTCGGGTGATATAAGGCTATCGAATGTCATTTGCGAAGCACCCCACACGTCGATTATCACCTGATCGCCCGCACCAAGCACATAGTCCGATGGAACAGGGATGTTCATTGCAGGCTCAAATGTCAGCAGTTCGTTATTAAAAAGGTTGCGTCCAAAGACACCAATCTCCTCCTTGAGCATAGACTTGTAATACATCACAGAGTCAATATCAAGGAAACCCATCTCTTTCTGCAGTGTTTCGTGAGTATCGGGCTCTTTTGTTTCGGCCGACAGCAGGAAATTGTTCTTATCCTTGGTATTTTCCTTCTCATCAGCCCCCTCCTTGGCATTACCACGCAAGCGATTATCCTTCTTCTCCTTGCCGGTGAGGTCTACCGCCCCCATAGAGCTCTTCTCCTTTTCATACTTATCCTTTATGCGGCGCAGCTGTGCGGGAGTTGCTCCCTTCTGCAAGAGCAGGCGTGCTATACTTTCCTCATTGGAACCTTTCTCTCTTTCTGCCATAATTGTTTTCACAACCTGGTCGTCAGATATGGTTTGCGCCGCCACCCACTGTGCCGTGAATGACAACGCAAGAACAAAAAGGAGTCTCTTTATCATTGCAGTATCAGAATTTTTTTCCGTTAATTATAAAGATAAATGTGGTGATTATCAGCTTGAAATCAACCCACAGCGAACGCTGGCGATAATATTCGAGGTCCATTCTCAGGCGAATGAGCATCTTCTCCATTGTGTCGGTGTATCCGTTATACAATGTCGCTCTGGATGTGAGCCCGGGGCGCATATTGTATACATAATCATAGTTGGGATCCTCCTTGCGTATCTTGTCGATGAAATATTTTCGCTCGGGACGGGGACCCACAAACGACATATCACCCTTGAGCACATTCAAGAGTTGAGGAAGCTCGTCAAGATGATGTTCTCGCAAAAACTTACCCACTTTGGTGAGACGCTCATCACAGGTCTTTGCAAGTTGCGGTTCTCCATCACTTTCCGAATCGACACGCATTGTACGGAATTTCAAAATATTGAATGGACGGCCCTTGTAACCTATACGTTCCTGCTTGAAAAGGACACTGCCCTCCCCTTGAAAAAGAAGCGCCAGAGAAACAACAAGAAACACAGGAGAAAGAAGTATAAGGGCTATAAACGAACAGCAAAAGTCGAAGAGGCGCTTTACGGCACGTTCAAAAGCGTTCATACCGTCGCGCAGTTCCAAATTCTTAACCGATTGCCCCATCATATAGCAAGTAGACATTGTTTTTTATTTATAACTAAAAATTGCTCCGTTTATTGTAAAGCAGCCAACTTATTTTCACGAGAAAACGCCCCGACAAGCCCAAAAACGGCAATATTTTACAAATGTAATAAAAAAATGCATACAAATTCATTTCTCAAGAACAAAACTTGCCAAACAAAAGCAATTCGCTCAAATTTAGTTCCCAAAGATTGATTTCAACTGTTTTTTTGATTATTTTTGTGTTTGATTCGATCTATATCCCAATGGAAACCGTAAAGAAACAGCTTGTCAGCGGAGCATTATTCATCGCCGTGGCAAAATACTCCGGCGTGGCCATCAATCTATTGATAACGGCAATACTCGCCCGCATTCTCGTTCCCGAGCAATTCGCCATTGTGGCTATCGCAAGCATTGTTTCCAACTTCTTCAATCTCTTCTGCGATTTCGGTTTCGCGTCGGCCATAATACAGCGACAGGACCTCACGGAAAAAGACCACAGCAATATATTCTCCTGTTCGGGATATTTAGGCATATTGCTGTCGGCAATATTCTTCTGTTCATCGGGGCTTTTTGCCGGGATATATGACCAGGAAATTCTGGGAAACATTGTAAGGTTTTTATCAATACAGATACTCTTCACCTCGCTGAACATAGTACCCAACGCGCTGCTGACCAAGGCTAAGGAGTTCAGGTTCATTGCAATGAGAACAATAGCCATAAACATTGTATCCGGAGCCTCGGCTGTACTTTTCGCCTTTGCATACAGAAGCATCTACTCCCTTATCATCACACCCATATTCACATCGATGCTGCTATTCATCGCCAACACATTGAAGGTAAAGACATTGCGTTTTACATTCAACCCCAATATGGCATCGGTAAAAAAGATACTCAACTACTCCTCCTATAATCTTGGCTACAACATCATCAACTACATATCGCGCAACATCGACAAACTGCTGATAGGAAAGCATCTGCCAATGCAGGAGCTGGGTTATTATGAAAAGTCATACACCTTGATGCTCTACCCCATAATGAACATCATAGGCGTTCTAAACCCTGTGATACACCCGGTCCTGAGCAAATACCAGAACGATGTTTCATATATATACCGCTACTTTTGCTCCATACTGAAAGTGTTCGCCTGGATTGGTTTTCCAATTTCAGTTGTTCTCATCGCCTTCAGCGAAGAATTCATCCACATTATGCTTGGCAGCAACTGGGATGGCTCCATACCTGTATTCCGCACATTTGCCATATCAATAGGATTTCAAATAATATATGCCCTTCACGGCCCGTTTTTCCTGATACGCAACGCACCCAAGGCACTCTTCCTATGCGGAATTTTCACAGCAACGCTGAATGTAACGGCACTGCTGCTTGGCATCTTCATCTACCACAGCACCACAATGATTGCTTACTTTATTGATGCATCATACATAATCACCACGATAGCAACATTCTATTGGCTCTACAAAATTTGTTTCAAGGCAAGGTTTACCGATTTTTGGACAAGCACATTGCCGGCGCTCCTCTTCAGCGCAGCATACATTTGTATCATATTTGCGGCACAGTTCCTTCTGCCGGAGGTTGTTGCAACAATCCTAAAATATGCATTAACCACAATATTTGCATTTGTTTCCGTTATTAAGATAAAGAAGCTCTTCAGTTCAACGAAATGAAAACACTATTCCTGACATTCCTCTACCTGGAACAGGCCAACGGCATTACAAAAAAAATCATTGCACAGGTCGAAGCCCTCAAAAAGCACGGCCTCGACATACACTTCTGCTATTTCTCACAGGAGAATGAAGAACGTCATTGGACCATAAACGGCAAGAGCATAGACAGGATAGGAACAAAAAAGAGTGTCATAACAAGACAGCTCTCGGGAACATACTACGACAAAATCCTTGCTCACATTAATCAAGAGGGAATAAAATGTATCTATCTGCGATACTGCCACAACGCCTCACCCATCCTCAACAGTTTTCTTAAAAAGGCTCACAAAATGGGAGTGAAGATTGTTATGGAAATACCCACATACCCCTACGACGGAGAGTACAACAATTGTTCGGGACTGAAGAGATTACCCGTGTATATCGAGAGACTTTCAAGAAAAAAGTTCCACAAATACATCGACCGCATTGTAACCTTCAGCGATGATAAGGAGATTTTCGGTATTCCCACCATAAATATCTCCAACGCAATAGAGATTGAGTGCATTCCGCTGCGACAGCCCAAACCAAAACACAAGGACTTCTGTATGACAGGAGTGGCAAACCTGAACTTCTGGCACGGGTTTGACAGAATAATATCGGGGCTTGCCGAGTATTACAAGGGCAACCACTCAAGAAAAGCCTATCTGAACATCGTTGGCAACGGAGCTATTATAGAGGAGCTCAAAGCACAATGCAGCGCACTTGGAATTGAGGAGTATGTGATGTTTCACGGCCCCAAACAGGGGGCAGAACTCGACCAGGCATTGGCCGACACCGACCTGTGCGTAGGTTGCCTTGCCTGCCACAGAAAAAACATATTGGAGGTTAAATCACTGAAGAATGTTGAATACGCTGCAAGAGGAATACCTTTCATCTATTCCGAGATGAACAACGATTTCGACAACCGCCCTTATGTCATAAAGGCGCCACAAGATGAAACGCCCATTGACATTGCTGCAACAATTGAACAGTTTGACAAGATAAGCGCCACCCCGCAAGAGATAAGGGAAAGCGTCTCACACCTGACTTGGGAGAGACAGATGGGTATTGTGGCCGACGTTATAAAGCGCCTTTAATCACCCACCTTCTCAAGCACACTGCCGGGGTAATAGAAAGCGAGTATCTCCTCACACGAATATCCTTTCTCGCCCATCATTGCAGCTCCAATTTGGCACAGCCCCACACCGTGCCCCCAGCCGGCACCCTTCAATTCAAAGCGCACCCCATCGGCATCGCCCACCTTGTCCACCACAAAAGCAGAGCTATAGAGGTGCGACTGCGACAACCAACGACGTATCTCCAGTTCCTTGCCCACAATGCGCGTGGCCTTGCTACCCACAACGCGCAGGCGCGTTATGCGGCCCGATGCACCACGCTCAAGCGGCTGCAACTCTTCAATGAGCCCAAAATCCACACCCGAGCGCCGAGCGACAAGAGCCGAAAGTTCCTGCTGCCCATATACAACCTTCCAACGATAAAAATCATTGGTCTCACGGTCATAGCCGTTGAGTATCTGCGCAAGTACCCCCTTATCATTTGTGGAACAATATGATGCTGGCACACTCTCTATCCACTCGCGAGCACCCTCTTCGGTGGTAAGGTTGGGCAAAGGCTCTGACTCATCCTTGCCACAATCGCGGAAAGCCTGCAGATAGCTATAATCCACATCCTCCCAACAGGCCGAGAAGCGCTCGGTTACACCGCCACAGCATTTACTGAAACGGGCATCACACACCTTGCCGTTGCTCTTTAGCACAACTTCGGCAGTTTCCCTAACGGCACGCGCCACATTGGGATTCAGGGCACGTGTAATCCCCTGATAGCGCTGGCAATGGTCATCGGCGCAGAAATCGAACAAGGCGTGGTCCTCGCGGGCATACCAACGCACAATCTCCTCGCCATTCTCATAACCGAGACAACCATCTGTAACGCTCTGTTGCCTTTCAAGCTGCGCATAGAGCCAACTGCGCGAAATTATTGTATGAGCCTTGAGAAACTCCAACGTTGAGGCTGCCGACATCTCGCTTGAAATGACACTGACAAGATACTCCTCAACCGGCAAGCGGTTTATTGCACGCACCAAGCCATCCTCAACAATAAAATGAAGTTCTCCACGAAACTCCTGATTTTCCTTTCTCTCCCAATGGAACCCCACCCCAATCACCACATCGTGGAGCACAAAGCTACTTTCGGGCGAGGGTGAAGTGAAACACAAGCGGTTGTAGCTGCGACCATTGAAAAACAGCTTACCATTCTCCACAGAAACAACATTTCCCTTGGGCGCAAAATCGCTCTCGGAAGAGAAGGAGCCGTTCAACGCAAATTCAATGCGCGGTGCACGCAATATTCCAATATCTACGCACCTCATAGCCCCCTCATTAAATGTTCGGCCACCTCATCGGCTACATCTTGCGGCAATGCAACCTCGCGCAACAGGGCAACAGCCTCATCGGCAGTAATCGCAAGGAAGTCGCACTCACGCGGAAGAACCATAAGACCGGCCATATCGAGAGCCCCGGGGCTCACAAGACGCTGCGCACCCCCCTCGGCAGCATAACAAGCCGGGCGGTGGGCTGCACGGGGCAACACAATGGTGATATACCCCTCACCGGGAATGTAGTGAACAAAAACATTCATCATCGGCTCTCTGTCGCCTGCAGCTGCGGGCAATGCCATCATCAAACGGCCAAGCAACTCAACCGACTGAGACACTGTTACGGCCGAAATAACAAACATAGGCACCACATAACTTTTCACATAGCAAAGAGAGCTGCCTTCGGCATAGCAGAGCGGCTCACAACCATCGGCAAGGGACTCACTCCAAGCCTCGCCCAACAGCGGAACATCAGCACAGCGCACAGTCTGAAGGTGAGAGTGGTCGGGCGCCGAAGCGCCACACTTTGCACCATTGTAGAAGAGCGCCACGCCAGGCCATTGGCGCGAAAGATGCAGCATATCGGCATACATAGCCCCAAGCATCTGAGGCCTGTGTTCCTTTGTGGGAAGGGTCAGATGAAAAGGCAATATGGGGAATGGATTTACAAGCACATCCAGCGTTGCCATTGCATTTATTGAGACTTGCTCGGCCGGGCGATTTTCTGCACACAGGAAACAGGCACGTTTGGCAAGAGACGCGGCATCAACCTTTGCACCTGTAGAGACCATACGGGAAGGGTTATACTGCAATTTTACGCCACAATCCAGCTCACGGACACGCACCCCCTCAAGCGCTTTAAACCTCTCGGCAGCAGCAGGCCACTGAGACAGTTGATTATCAAAGAAAGCCTTGAGTTCTTCATTCGAAGGAGCCGACATCCTTGCCACAAGCTCCCGGCGTGCTGCAAGCTCGGCAGTGCGCAGCCCATCCTTGTAGAAATTGTGGGCATTCACCTTTTCGTGAGAAAGAGCCGCATCGGAATTTCCGCTCCATCGGCGGCACAGATAGAGAACATCATATATACGCCCCACCTTGTAGCGGCGCGAAATCTGTAACCCCACAGCATAGTCCTCGCCATAGCTCACATTGGGGAAGCCGACCTCGCGGATAACCGGCGTAAAAAATGCACGCGGGGCACCCAAACCATTTATTCTCAGGGCATTGTTGCGACCATTTTCCTCGCTCCATTCACGATGGTCAATGACACCGGGAGGCAAAGTATTCAGTTCAAAATCGCATATTCGGTAAGTGCCTATGAGCATTGCACATTGCTGTTCATAAAAGCCCTCCACAATGCGTTGCAGCGTGTCATTGCCGCTGTAAATATCATCGCTATCCAACTGCACAGCAAATCGGCCACAGCGGCTATCATTCACAGCCTCATCCCAACAGCCACCAATGCCCAGGTCGCGGCGTTGGGGAGTGATGTGCACAACCCTCTCATCTTCAAAAGAGTCAATCACACAGCCCGTGCCATCGGTCGAATGGTTATTCACCACAAGCACGTTAAACTTGAACGTTGTCTTTTGAGAGAGCACCGATGCAATGGCATCACCTATTGTGGATTCGCGATTGAGCACAGGGATTACAACCGAAGCCTCAACCGGGAATTCACCGGCAGAAAGGTCTATCGTATCGTATTTGCACGCCGGCAACCAAGCGCCCACCTGCTTGAGATGATGGGTGCACACCTGTTCCATCTCAATCTGCACATTGCGCTGTGCGGGATTCACATAGTCAAACTGTTTTTCACCGCTCTTGCGATTGTCATCCTCATCAACAGTATAAACATATTCACAAAAGTGGAATAGCCTGCCAATGCGCTCCATTGCCAAACGCAACTGATAGAGCCCCGCAAATTCAAACTCATCGAGTTCCATTGCGAGATAGCTTTTCAGCGCAGCACTCCTGAAAAGCAGCAGTGCACCAAAATCAAAATCATTGCGCAAGCTACCGGACTGGCAATCTATTGTGGGGGCATCGGACAAACACCCGTTGCTCTTCTTGCGGTAGTGCGAGTATGCCATAACCGCCTCATCGGGCACAGCACGACACATTGCATCGAGCAGTGCCTCATCAATGCACACTCCACCCTTCACAGCAACGAGAAGAAAATCACCATTAGCGCCTGCTGCAACCTCCCTTATGCGGGCCGTAGACTGCAACAAACCATCGAGCACAACCGTTTCTATAGTATAATTTGCCATTTCAATAAAAAGATTTTCGCGAAAATAGTAAAAAGCCGCGGATTGCAACAATATTATACATATCAATTTATTCTTTATTATAAAAAGCAGCAGTCATAGCGCAGAAATAACTTTTTTGCATTATCTTCGCAATGAATTACAACCTTTTTGCCATTGGCACAATAAGTACAAGAAAATTCCCGATGGAAAATTGCAAGAAAAAGTTGGCCGGAATGACGCTCGACAACCTTAAAGAGGCTGTCAAGCAAGCCGGTATGCCAACATTCACCGCCAAGCAGATAGCCGACTGGGTCTACAAGAAACGTGTAGACAGCATTGATGCAATGTCTAATATCTCACTGCAGAATCGTGCAAGACTGAACGAACTCTTTGAGGTGGGTTACAAAGTTCCCTCCGATGCAGCACGTTCGGCAGACGGCACCATTAAATACCTTTACGAAGTTACAGGCGGCCATTTTGTGGAGGCAGTATATATCCCCGACGGCGACCGTGCCACACTGTGTGTATCTTCACAGGTGGGATGCAAAATGAACTGCCTCTTCTGTATGACAGGAAAGCAGAAATACACCGCCAACCTCACAACAAACGAAATTGTAAATCAGATTCTGGCACTGCCCGAATTTGAGAAACTCACCAACATAGTGTTTATGGGAATGGGCGAGCCTTGCGACAATCTCGACAACCTGTTGCCCGCCATTGAGATTCTCACATCGGAATATGGCCTGGGCTGGAGCCCTCACCGCCTGACAGTGTCATCGGTGGGACTGCGCAAGGGGCTCAAGCGCCTGCTCGATGCCGGCGACTACCACATTGCCATAAGCCTTCACCACCCTATCCCCGAACAGCGCAAGGAGATTATGCCCGCCGAAAAGGGTTACTCTATCACCGAAATGCTTGAATTGCTGCGCCAGTATGACTTCAGCCACCAGCGCAGGCTCACATTTGAATACATTGTCTTCAAAGGCGTAAACGAGACTCCCTTCCACGCCCGCAAGCTGCTGCAACTGCTCAAGGGGATAGACTGCCGCATAAACCTCATACGCTACCACGCCATTCCGGGTGTTCCACTCGAAGGTGTGAACGAACAGGGAATGACCGAGCTGAGAGACCTTCTCACCAAAAACGGGCTTTTCACCACCATAAGAGCCTCACGTGGCGAGGACATCTTTGCTGCGTGCGGAATGCTCTCCACTTTAAAACAGGAACAGGAAAAGAAACAACCATAAAACCAAAGATATGAAAAAAGCACTTTTTATTCTACTGTCAATCATAGTGTTCACCTCGTGCGAAGAGGTAAAGCGCAAGTCTGTAGGTGCCCCCTACGAAGTTCTTGTAGTATGCAATGACGCATTGTGGAACACTCCAGCCGGCCAGACACTGGAGAAGGCATTGAGAACAGCCATTCCCGGACTGCCGCAAAAGGAGGCTTCGTTCAAAATCACAAGGGTGCAGGAGGATGAGTTCTCCACAGCCAACAATGCATTCCGCAACATAATATTGGTGGACATTGACAAGAAGCACAGCAAATGCGAGTTCCGATTTGAAAGAGACATCTACGCAACGCCACAGGTGGTTATGGCCATCAACGCCCCCGGCAAGGAGGAGTTCGGTCTTTTTGTCAGCAAGAATTCCCAGGTCATTGTGGACTTCTTCAATGAAAAGGAGCGCGAATCGCAGATTGCCATTCTTCAAAACAAGCACAACAAGCAGGCTGCATCAATGATAATGAAGAAATTCGGCTGCGAGATGAAAATCCCCTCAGACATTGCCGGCTACAAGCAAGCACCTGATTTCTTGTGGTTCTCGGACTACAACAACCCCTCAAGAATGGAGATGCTTAGCTTTGCGATATACAGCTACCCCTATACCTCAACCGACAACTTCTCCAAGGAGCACTTCGTGCATATGCGCGACTCCATAATGAAAGCCAACATTCCCGGTGCCGAGGAGGGACAGTATATAACCACCGATGCCGGCAGCGTCATACTCACCGATGCCGCCTACAACGGCAAATATATGAGCATTGCGCGTGGCCTGTGGTATATGGAGAATGACCTTATGGGCGGTCCATTCGTATCACACTCCATTGTTGATGAAAAGAGCGGAAGAATGATTGTTGCCGAGGCTTTCGTATATGCCCCCAACAAGATGAAACGCAGTTTTATGCGCAGGCTCGAGTCATCGCTCTACACCTTGAAGCTGCCAATAGACCTTGAGCAGCACAAGGCAAGCACTGACGAAAAGAGATAAAACAATACCGGGAGGGCACCCCTCTCTTTAACAAACCATATAAAAAATTACTCCCCAAAAATATGAGCGAAAGAGGCAAAATACGTGTAGGCATTACACAAGGCGACATAAACGGCATTGGCTACGAAGTGATATTCAAGACATTCGACAACAGTGAAATGTTTGACATCTGCACCCCTGTGGTGTTTGGCTCACCCAAAGCGGCAGCCTATCACCGCAAGGCCTTGGAGATGGAGACTCCCTACAATGCCATAGAGAAAGCAGCCGATGCACAACCTGGCAAGCTGAACATAGTAAACTGCAACGGTGATGAGCTGCACATTGAACTGGGCAGCAGCAATGCCGAGGCCGGCGAGGCTGCATTTCAGGCACTGGAAAAGGCTGTAGCCGCCTATCGTAACGGCGAGATTGACGTGTTGGTTACAGCCCCAATCAATAAAAGCGCAATACAAAGCGAGCAGTTCCATTTCCCCGGACACACCGAGTACCTGCAAGAGTGCTGCGAGGGTGAAAAGTCGCTGATGATACTGTGTAGCGGCGATTTGCGCGTGGCGGTTGCCACATCACACCTCGCACTGCGCGACATACCCGCGGCCATCACCCCCGAGTTGCTCGAGGAGAAGATTACACTGCTCAATGAGAGCCTGAAGCGAGACTTCAACATCGATGCGCCCAAAATAGCCGTGCTTGCCCTCAACCCGCACGCAGGTGATAACGGTCTGCTGGGCAGGGAGGAGATTGAAGTAATCTCACCCACAATACGCAAGCTCAATGACGGTGGCATTTTCTGCTATGGTCCCTTTGCAGCCGACGGCTTTATGGGAAGCGGCAAATACGACAATTTTGATGCTATCCTTGCAATGTATCACGACCAGGGATTGGCGCCACTCAAAGCACTTGCAATGAACAGCGGCATCAATTTCACTGCCGGGCTCTCAATCATACGCACATCACCGGCCCACGGTGTGGCGCTCGACATTGCCGGCAAGGGCGAGGCCGATGAGAACTCCTTCCGCCAGGCCATCTATGCAGCAATCGACATACTGCGCAACCGTCGTATGTATGACGAAGCACGCCGCAACCCTCTGCGCAAGCTCTATTTTGAAAAGCGTGATGACAGCAACCGCCTGAACCTGCAGCAAGAGGATTAATCTTATGAAATTTGCAATTATTGCAGCCGGCGAAGGCTCGCGACTTGCGCAAGAAGGCATAAAAGAGCCTAAGCCTTTGGTTAAAATACAAGGCACCCCCATCATAGAACGCCTTGCAAGGTTATTTGCGTCCCAAGGGGCCGACAGCATAAGCATCATCATAAACACACAGCAACCCGGCACTCTTCTGTTGCTAAAAGAGCTGCAGAAAGAGTTGCCAATTGAAATTATTGTAAAGGACACTCCAAGTTCAATGCACAGCCTGCACGCAATGAGCCACTTGCTGCGCGGCGACAGGTTCTGCCTCACCACAGTGGACACAATATTCAAGGAAGAGGAGTTTGCCAACTACATTGCCGAGTTCAACAGTGGCGAATATGATGGGCTGATGGCTGTTACCGATTATATTGATGATGAAAAGCCTCTGTATGTAGAGACCGACAGTACATTGGGAATAACAGCCTTCTGCGACTCACCCACATCCCGCTCAAAATACATCTCGGGCGGCATCTATGGACTAACGCCCCAAGCGCTCGACATTCTCGATGAATGTATTGCAGCCGGCAACTCAAGAATGCGTAATTTTCAACGCAAACTTGTAGAGGGAGGAATGAAGCTCAAGGCCTACCCATTCGGAAAAATTATAGATATTGACCACGCCGGCGACATTGAAAAAGCCGAGGAGTTTCTTGCAGAATGAAAAAGGCTGTTACCATAGCACGTGCCCCGGGCGATTCCCCCAATATGACAAGCAACGACACAGGCTTGTTACAGGATATTGCAACAGAACTCAAAGCAATGGGGGCAACAGTTGTTGAACAGGGAGAGGACGAGAGCATTCCGGCCGATGCAGGGGTCATCTGCTCAATGTCGCGCACAGAGACCACACTGCAGTCCATCAGCGAAGCTGAACTGCGTGGCATATCAGCCATAAACTCCCCGGCTGCAGTGAGAAACTGTTCACGCAAACAATTTATGGAATTGCTGAAAAAAAACAGTGTTCCGCAGCCCGAATACAAGCTGTTGCATAGCCAAGATGATTTGATGCCCCACTGCTACCCCTGTTGGATTAAACAGGCCGAGGGGTGGAGCCGCCACAAGGATGACGTGTGCCACGCATCCACCAAAGCCGAAGCTGAAAAGGCTATTGAACAGATGAGAACAAGAGGACACCGCGAGTTTATCCAAATGCAACACTGTGAGGGCGACATTGTAAAATTCTATGCAGTTGGCGAGAGATTCTTCCATTGGTACTACCCCAACGCAGGAAGCAGCAAATTTGGGCTTGAGGTGCACAACGGCACACAACAACACCACCCTTTCAACGCCGCAAGACTGCAAGAGATTGCACACAAGGCTGCCAAGGCTACAGGAGTAACCGTCTATGGCGGCGACTGCATAGTAACAAAGGAGGGCGATATATACATTATAGACATTAATGATTTCCCAAGCTTTTCGCCCGTGCGTAGCGAGGCTGCAAAGGAGATTGCAAAACTTATAATAGACAAACTATATGAACGCTGAAGACAGAAAGCTCTACCGCGCATCAATCAAATCCACCGACACCGAAGAGTTTATCGACCTGTGGTTCTACCGTCCGCTCGGCTTCCGCTGTGCACTCTTCTTCCGCAACCGCGGCATACACCCCAACGTCATCACCATAATCTCCATTTTTCTGGGCATAGGCGCAGGACTATGCTTTATGCAGGAAAATATATGGTGGAACATAGCCGGTATGCTGCTGCTTATGTGGGCAAACCTCTATGACAGCACCGACGGCCAGTTGGCACGCATCACAGGACAAAAGACACGTTGGGGCCGCATACTCGACGGCTTTGCCGGCGACTGTTGGTTCTTTTTCATATACCTTGCCATTGCCGTAAGGGAGACATTCCAGCCAATACCTTTCGCACCTGAATATAATTGGGGGGTAATAATTTGGATACTTCTCTCATTCAGCGGCTTTTGGGTACACGGCTCGCAGTGTCAGCTTGCCGACTACTATCGCAACATACACCTCTATTTCACCAATGAAAAGAACGGCAACGAGTTCCACAACTCGGTGATGGAGAAAAAGGAGTATGCGGCAACATCGTGGAGAAAAGCGTTCTTCTGGAAATTGTTCCTCACCTTCTACGTAGCCTATGTTGAGAACCAGGAGAGAATGACCCCTTGTTTCCAGCGCTTCATAAAGAGTGTGCAAAACAGATATGGCACCAATATTCCCCAGTCGTTGCGCGACGAGTTCCGCAAGGGCAGCCTGCCATTGATGAAGTACACCAACATTCTCACATTCAACTCGCGCTACATAATGCTGTGCATTGCAATGTTCTGCGGACAACTGTGGAGCTATCTTGTCTTTGAGCTGTTTGTGCTTATGATAATATTCATATATATGCAGCAAAAGCACGAAAAACTGTGCCGCACACTGACAAAAAAGATTGAATCGGGATATGAGTACAATTAAAGGAATAATCTTCGACTATGGCGGCACCATAGACACCAACGGCATACATTGGGGCGAGGTGATATGGGAGCAGTATTGCAAGGCCGGTGCCCACATCACACGAGAGCTCTATCGAGAAGCATACGTGCACGCCGAGCGTGCACTCGCCAAAGCACCCATAATAAAGCCCGATGACACTTTCCACACCCTGCTGAAGAAAAAGATAAACATTCAATTTGAATACATTGCAGAACAAGACACACCGCTGCCGGCACCTATGGCCGACACCATTGCCAACGGTTGCTATGCAAAGGTGATTGAGACCATTGGTACAACAGTTGCCGTTGTAAAGAAGTTGGCCCAAGAGTACCCTCTTGTGCTTGTCACCAATTTCTATGGCAATATGCCTGTTGTGCTTGAAGAGTTCGGGCTCAACGGCCTCTTTAAACAAATTGTGGAATCATCGGTTGTGGGAGTGCGCAAACCCAACCCCGCACTATTTGCTCTGGGCGTGGAAGCACTGCAACTGCAACCTCAAGAGGTTGTTGTGGTGGGCGACTCATACGGGAAAGATATATATCCCGCATCCACGCTTGGTTGCCACACCGTGTGGCTGAAAAATATCTGTTGGAGCGAAGAGCCTGTAATACCGGGGCACGAGGCTACAGCAATGCTATCTACGCTGGAGCAGTTGCCCCAGGCTATTCAAAGCATATTGCAGAAAACCTAAACCACATTCTCATTGTTTTATACAGGAAACAGAATTTTTATCAACAAAAAACAACCCTGTATGAAACGAAACATCCTCACCACTCTGCTGCTCACAGCAACACTGCTATCTGCAAATGCGCAGATTTCACCCCAGAGCTACAGTGCCACCCACAGCGACAGCAGCTGGGTATTCACATTTGACTATGACACCCCCAAGCCACCTTCCGGTGCGGGAATGCTTATTGTAACACACCTATGCACGCCCGACACCTGTGTGAGCACTGCCGAGCGCCACATACAAGGCAAGCGCTATGCAAGACAATATGTCAAGCGTAACGGTGTGCAACCTGCACTGCAGCGCCACGGCCCCGGCAGCTACTCTCTTGTGGTGCCCGAAGATGCTGTCAGCGACACAGTCTACGGAATAACCTACTGTGAATATAGCGACAGACACGGTACAGGAGTTATGTGCGACACCATAACCCTCACTCTGCCGCAATGCCCGCCAATGAGTTGTCATCGTGTAGAAGCAAACAAAAGCATTGCCGACCACATTGCCGCCGACCACCCACACGTGCAGAGCATAAGATACTACACGCCGCTCACCAATGCCTCTGCTGCCGATGTTACCACAGCTCCAAGCATAGTGCGCTACAGAAGCAACAGCAGCAAGCTCGACCCGACTTATCTTGAAAATGCGCGTTCCATTGATGAAGTGATGCAGATTATAGGCGATATACTTGCCGACAGCACCACTACAATAGAGGCCATACAAATTGCCGGATACACACAACCCGACGGCACCGAGGATAAGGCCACACAACGTGGTTACAACCGCGCAACAGCACTTCGCGAGCACATTCGCCGCCACCACCAACTGCCCGACTCGCTGTTTGAGGTTGCCGGCGGCGGAAAGAATTGGAATTTGATATACCGCGACATTGCAGAGATAAATGTTCCAGGTGGCAACGAACTCATCACCCAACTGCAGCAACAGCCCGATGATTATAGCCGCGAGAAAATTCTAAAGCGCTATGACAACGGCGCCCTCTACAGGACACTGCAGGAGCGCTACTTCCCGGCCCATAGAATGGCTTGCTGCACAGGGATATACTACCGTAACGCCCCCGACAGCGTTGCAAATGCCATAAATGCAATTGTAGACGAACTGCTCAACAACCCGTCGCCAAATTATGGAAAGCTCATTTCTGAACTGAAGCACTTTACCAACGATGCGCGCGCTCTAAACCTACAAGGAGTGCTCGAATATCGCCGCCACCGCCGCCACGCTGCAGAAAAGGCCTTTGCCAAAGCAGCAAAGATGGGTGATGCACAAGCACTCCTTAACCTTGAGATTGTGGAGAAGGAACGAAATGCGCAAAGGAGCAGCAATTAAAAAAACTCTATCGTCATTCCATAAGAGGGTGCCCCAAAAGTATAAAGGGCACCCTCGTTTGTGAGAAATGTGAATAAAAAGAGCTGTTTTCAGGCTTGCAAAGCCCCCAAAAGTGCAACCGACGCAGCACGCGAGAGCAGAGAGTGCTTGCATTCTATGCCGAGCAGCAAGGAGGAAAAACCACGCATTGCGGATTAACCGATGCAGCACGCGAGAGCAGAGAGTGCTTGCATTCAATGCCGGGCAGCAAGGGGAAAAACCTTGCATTGCGAATTAATTTACTAAGCGTAAATGAGCATTTTTAGAGCGAGTATAACAACAAAAGAGCCTTCTTAGTCAGTTTCTTATGAAGTAACAGAGTGGTTTGTTCTACCAAACTGCAGCAAACTGTGGACTCTCGATACAAAATAATAACAAAGCATAAGCCATTGAAGCAATAATGATACCCGGCTATAATCATAGAGAAGAATAACGAGTTCTTTTTTACTCATTTTTCACCAAAAGAAGCTGCGCATAATTAAAAAAGCTGAAAAGCCTTCAGGTTTTGCACATTTAACACTGCTTTGTGCAGAAATAACAATATTTTTGTACAGATTTAAACATTAAACTTGTAAAAAATGAAAAAGACAATCTTTATGCTGCTTATGGCAGCACTTTTCTCGGTGTCGCTTAACGCACAGACACAGAAAATGAATTCCAAGGGAGACAACATCGTTGGTGAATATCTCTTTCCCAAGAAGGGAGGCGATAGCAAAATCAGAATCTCAAAGGCTGCAGACGGCACATACACTGCACAAGTATTCTGGGTTGAAAATGCGCTCGACAAGAACGGTAACAAGCGCAAGGATTTAAAGAACAAGAACAAGAGCCTTAGAAACGTAGACATTGACAAGGTAGTCATCATAAAGGGCCTTAAGTATGATGCCGATGACAAGGAATGGGGCGATACCGATATCTATGACCCATCAAGCGGCAAAATCTATGATGTGGACATCGAGTTCAAGGATGCCAAGACACTGAAGGTTTATGGCAACATTCTTGGCATAGGCAAAACAGTCTATTGGACAAAAATTTCAGAATAAACCATTAAAGAAATAAAGCAGTGAATTTTCACTGCTTTATTTCTTTAATTACCCTACAGGGAACACCCACTGCAACCGAATTTGATGGTATATCTCGGTTCACCAAACTGCCTGCACCAATTGTTACATTGTCGCCAATGCTGACACCCGGAAGCACCGTAACACCGGCACCAATCCACACATTGCTGCCAACGGTTATAGGATGGGCATACTCAAGACCTTTATTTCGCTGTTCAACATCTATTGGATGCCCGGCCGTGGTAAAGCAGCAGTTGGGAGCAATAAACACATTATCGCCAAAAACAACAGGAGCCGCATCAAGTATAACAAGATTATGGTTTGCATAAAAGTTATCTCCAAGAGATATGTTGCAACCATAGTCGCACCAAAAGGAGGGCTCTATAACAAAATTCCCATTTACCTTGCCAACGATGCTTCGTAATATAGCATTGCGCTCCTCTACCGCCTCATACGGCAGTGTGTTATACTTTTGACACAACGCTTTGCAAGCGTTCCTCTCTGCAACAAGGTCAACATTATTGTTGGCATCATACAATTCGCCACGCAGCATCTTTTCCCTTTCGGACGACATAATAAATCAGTTCACAAAGACGCAGTCGAAATACTCTTCAAAAAGAGCCTTTGCCTCATCGAGCTGCTGTGGAGTATTCTCCTTCACCCCTTTGAGTTTGTATTCCATTCCCAACGGCTCATATTTGTGGGCACCAAGAGTGTGATAGGGCAACACCTCGACGCGCTTTATCATATCATACTCTTTAAAGTGCTCTCCAAGCGCGCGTATATCCTCCTCGAATGCGCTGTAGCCCTGCACAAGAACATATCGTATCCAGAAGGGACGACCGTGCTCCTGCAACCACTTTGCAGTTTCAAGTGTCTGCTTGTTCTGACGTTCGGTGAGCAAGGAGTGGCGCTCGGGGTTGAACTGCTTTATATCGAGCATCACAAGGTCTGCTATTGAGAACAGCTCCTCTACATCACTATTCCAGATGCTGCCGTTGGTATCGAGACAAACGTGTATCCCCTGCTCTTGCAAACGCTTCACCAGCGGCACAAGCGCCTTTGCCTGGAATGTGGGCTCACCACCACTGAAGGTAACACCGCCACGCTTTCCAAAGAAAGGCTTCTCATTCATCGCCATACGCACTATATCCTCAATATCGGTCTCCTTGCTCTCTCCCTTGGGGTCTATTGTATCGGGATTGGCGCAGTAGAGACAGCGAAAGTTACAGCCTTGCAAAAAGACCACCAGGCGAAGCCCCGGGCCATCGAAAGTGCCAAGCGACTCGTATGAATGTACTCTAATCTTCATTACTATTAAAATTTAAAAAATAGGCCGGCCATTGCAGCCAGCCTATTCCTATTTATACATTGTTCTATGCAATTACATACGCTCGTGGAACGAACGAGAGATAACCTCCAACTGATGCTCGCGGCTCAGACGGATGAAGTTCACAGCGTAACCCGATACACGGATTGTGAGCTGAGGATACTTCTCGGGGTGCTCCATTGCATCCATCAACATCTCGCGGTTCAACACGTTCACATTGAGGTGGTGTGCACCCTTTGTGAAGTAACCGTCCATCAATGTTACGAGGTTTTCGATACGTGTCTCATCATCAACACCAAGAGACTTGGGGATAATAGAGAATGTGTTGCTGATACCGTCCTGTGAGTCGCGGTAGCGAAGCTTTGCTACTGAGCTCAAAGATGCAACGGCACCGTTCTTGTCGCGTCCGTGCATTGGGTTGGCACCGGGAGCGAAGGCAACACCCTTGGCACGACCATCAGGTGTAGCACCTGTCTTCTTACCATACATCACGTTTGATGTGATGGTGAGCAATGACAATGTGGGCTTTGCATTCTTGTAAACCGGGTGCTTCTTGAGCTCCTCGCTGAAGAAGTATACCAAGTCTACACCAAGGTGGTCTACGCGGTCGTCATCGTTACCAAAGCAGGGGAACTCGTTTGCAATCTCGAATGACTCTGTCAAGCCAAGCTCGTTGCGCTTAACTGTTACCTGACCATACTTGATAGCAGAGAGTGAGTCAATTGCAATTGAAAGACCTGCAACACCATATGCCAAGTTAATTGAAGGATCGGTGTCGATGAATGCCATCTGAGCCTTCTCATAGTAGTACTTGTCGTGCATATAGTGGATGATGTTCATAGAGTCGTTGTATACACGAGCAATCTCTGTGAGCACCTTCTTGTAGTTGGCAAGAACCTCGTCATAGTTGAGAACATCACCAGAAAGAACGGGAATATCCTTTACTACAACAGTACCTGTATTCTCGCAACGGCCACCGTTGATAGCGAGCAACAGCGCCTTGGCAAGGTTACAACGTGCACCGAAGAACTGAATCTGCTTACCTACAGCCTGGTAAGATACGCAGCAAGCGATACCGTAGTCATCGCACTCGCGAACCTCGCGCATCAATGTATCGTTCTCGTACTGAATTGAAGATGTGTCGATAGAAACCTTGGCACAGAACTCCTTGAAGCCCTCGGGAAGCTCGTTGCTCCACAGAACAGTCATATTGGGCTCGGGTGAAGGGCCGAGGTTGTAAAGTGTCTGCAAGAAGCGGAAAGAGGTCTTTGTAACCTTGGTGCGACCATCGTTGAAACGGCCACCGATAGCCTCTGTTACCCAAGTGGGGTCGCCTGCAAACAAATCGTTGTATGACTGCATACGCAAATGGCGAACCATACGCAACTTGATAACGAACTGGTCGATGAGCTCCTGAGCGAATGTCTCGTCGATGTTGCCGTTGTCGAGGTCATACTGAATGTAGATATCGAGGAAAGATGATACGTTACCCAATGACATTGCAGCACCGTCCTGCTCCTTAACAGCAGCAAGGTATGCCATATATGTCCACTGTACAGCCTCCTGAGCAGTTGTTGCGGGACGAGAAAGGTCGAGACCATAGTACTCGCCAAGAACCTTCATCTCGTTAAGAGCCTTAATCTGCTCTGCAACCTCCTCGCGAAGGCGGATTGTGTGCTCGGTCATAGGGCTTACAAGACCCTTGAGATCGGCCTTCTTTGCCTCAATAAGACGGTCAAGACCATAGAGAGCCAAACGACGGTAGTCGCCGATTATACGGCCACGAGCGTAGTTATCGGGCAGACCGGTGAGGAAACCAAGTGAACGGTACATACGAATCTCCTCGTTGTAAGCGTCAAATACACCGTCGTTGTGTGTCTTGCGATAGTGATAGAAGATATCCTTTACCTTCTCATCAACCTCAACACCATTCTCGTGGCAAGCCTTCTCAACAACCTTGATACCACCGAAGGGCTTGATTGCACGCTTCAGCAACTCATCGGTCTGAAGACCAACGATAAGCTCGTTCTCCTTGTCGATATAACCGGCCTTGTGAGATGTAATTGTTGAAACAGTCTTGCTGTCAAGAGCACGCACACCGTTGTTGGCACGCTCCTCAGCAAGAGCCTTTACACACTCGTTCCAAACCTTCTTGGTTCTCTCGGTAGGACCGGCCAAGAATGAAGCATCTCCCTCATAAGGAGTGATGTTCTCGTGAACAAAGTTACCAACATTGATCTCTTTGCTCCACAAACCATCTTTAAATTTCTGATTCATTTCCATAGTTTTATATAGTCAATGGTTTAAAAACTCTCTCTATTGCAAAGGGGGAAAACTGTATTTTCCTTGTTTGCACTGCAAAGATAATAATTTTTGATTTATACCACACAATATTTTAAGGAATATTTTTATAATCATTTCATTTTTATAGCCATTTTATTTCTATTTACAAAAACCACCGTCTTATTACAGAAAAAACATCAATTAGGCAACTACCACCGAACAACCGGCACAGGCAAAAACTTTTTATAAAAAAGGATAATAATATTAAGGTATAAGCGAACCAATATATAGAAGAACAAATTACACTTAAACAGCGCAAATGCACTATATTTGCACATCAAATCTTTAAAATATGGCAAAGAAAGACTCATACAAAGAGCTATGCTTAGACAACAACTCCAAGGAAGTTATTGAAGGAAAAGAGGGAAACATAATACCACCACCCAAGAAAGAGCCCCTGTGGAAAGGCTTTATAAACAAGTTCAAGGACCCGTTAATCATTGTATTGCTGGTGGTTTTTGCCTTTTCCATTTTAGTTGCAACATACGAAGTTGCGTGCGAAGGCGCCTCATACAGCTCATTCATTGAGCCGTGCGGCGTACTTGTGGCGTTGCTGCTGGCAACAGGTGTGGGCTTTTGGTTCGAGGTAAAGGCCGCCAAAGAGTTCGACATCCTGAACCAGGTGAAAAACAAGCGCAAGGTTAAAGTAATAAGAAAAATTGACGGTAAAATAAACACCATATACATTCCCAAGCACGACATCGTTGTTGGCGACATTGTGAAATTGGAGAGCGGCGATGAGATACCGGCCGATGGCATACTTCTGCAGGCAAACAACCTGAAGGTTGATGAATCCAATTTCACAGGAGAGCTCTACGCATCGAAAAACGCCGAAGGCATTATGGGAGACGCCGAGGTGGCCTACCCCGCAAATATGCTTCTGCGCAGCTCAACAGTCATCGAAGGCGAGGCTGTGATGCAGGTGCAGAAAATAGGCATCCACACCGAGGAGGGCAAGGGTGTTATGCAAGCCAACGAAGAGAACGACATAAAAACCCCTCTGAACAGGCAACTCGACGAGCTCGGCAAGTTCATCTCATACGCAAGCTTTGCAATTGCAGGGCTTATAGTCATTGGCCGATTGGCATACTACTATTTCACCATAGACAACAGCGGCGGTTTCGAATGGATTGAGTTTTTCCAAGTTCTCCTGAACTCAATTATGATTGCAGTGGCACTTATTGTTGTTGCAGTTCCCGAAGGACTCCCTATGAGCGTTACCGTGAGCCTTGCCCTGAGTATGCGCAAAATGCTCAAGGAAAACAACCTTGTGCGCAAACTACACGCTTGCGAGACAATGGGTGCCGCAACAGTTATATGCACCGACAAAACAGGAACACTCACCGAAAACAAAATGCAGGTGCTGGAGTGCTATCCCAAGAGTGGAATAGATACGCAGCTGCTGGCACAAGCCATTGCCATAAACACCACCGCCACCCTCTCCACCAATGAAAAAGGCGCCCTGCAAACAATCGGCAACCCAACAGAAGGCGCCCTGCTAAAGTGGATTTTCGACAAAGGATACGACTATGAAGCCATAAGAGAAAACTGCAACATCGCAAGCACCGTCCCCTTCTCCACCGAGATTAAGAGAATGGAGACAACCACAGCAGAAGGAGAGACATTCATAAAAGGCGCCCCCGAAATAGTCATTGAGATGTGCGAAGAGTTCAACACCTTGAGCAAAGAGGAGGCCTATGCCATCCTCAAAGAGCTACAAGCAAAGGGTATGCGCACGTTAGCCTTCGCACACAGCAAGAAGAATGAAAAGCTCACACTGCAGGCCATTGTTGCCATTGCAGACCCCGTGAGAAGCGACGTTGCCGAAGCCATAAGAATATGCCGGAACAGCGCACACGTGCGTGTTATTATGGTAACCGGCGACAACGCACTCACCGCTGGTGAAATTGCCCGCCAGGCAAAGCTTGTAAATGGTAACGAAAACGTAATTTCACTCACCGGCACAGAATTTGAAGCACTGAGCGACGAAGAAGCCATAAAAATCGTTGCCAACCCCGACTTCAGAATACTATCGCGTGCAAAGCCCAATGACAAAGCAAGGCTTGTAGGCCTGTTGCAGAAACTGGGAGAAGTGGTAGCCGTTACAGGCGACGGAACAAATGACGCCCCTGCGCTTAAGAAAGCACAGGTAGGCCTCTCAATGGGCGATGGCACCTCACGCGCCAAGGAAGCAAGCGACATAACAATCATCGACAACTCATTTGCGAGCATCAACACCGCCATTCTATGGGGCCGTTCGCTCTATCTGAACATACGCAGGTTTATAATCTTCCAAATGACAATAAACGTGGCAGCCTGCCTCATTGTGCTATACGGCGCATTTATGGGCCTTGAGTCTCCTCTCAATGTAACACAGATGTTGTGGGTAAACCTCATTATGGACACATTTGCTGCAATGGCACTCTCGTCCCTGCCGGCAGATCCAAGAGTGATGAACGACCACCCAAGAAAAAGCGACAGCAAAATCATAGACCGAGGAATGGTTAAAATGATTGTTGGCACCGGCCTGCTCTTCTTTGTCATACTAATAGGAATGTGGCAAATGCTGAGCCACGGCAGCTATAACAACCTCGAAGCACTATTGCGGAACATCAATATAACAAACCTCACAGACTTTTCGGCAGCCACCCACGTGCGCAGCCAACACGAACTGAGCATCTTCTTCACATTCTTTGTGTTGCTACAATTCTGGAACATCTTCAATGCAAGATACTTCCGCACAGGCCGAAGCCTCATTCAAGACCTTGCAGAAATGATAAAGACCCCCTCATCCATTAACAGACACTATAGCAAGGGATTTATCACCATAATACTCGTAATACTCACAGGCCAGATACTCATCACCAACGTTTTTGGAGAGATGTTTGGCATAGACGCACTATCCTTAAAAGAGTGGGGGTTACTCATAGCAATAACAAGCCCGGTACTGCTCATTGGAGAAATATTCCGCCTGGTAAGAAACAAACTAAACTAACAACACACCAACAGCTATTATTGGGGAAGGTGGCCCCAACACATTTTCTCACCCGAACACTTCATCGTCAAAGAAAACCAACAATTAACGATTATGCGTAGCACAACGAAAAATATACAAGACTGCTTCCAAGTAAGATGTGAAAAATCTTTTGAAGATTATTGAAGAATAGAAAAAATTGGGCTATTTTTACCAATAACTAACACGGAACACCAATATAAGCGCTTAAGCAAATGAAATAAACGCTACTTTCTAAATTTATGATAACAATGGAAGAGTTCTTAAAATCATTAAAGGAAGATTTCGAGAGAGCGCAAGCTGTCTGGATTATCAATAATATGGATTTGATTCGTCGCTATGCGAAAATCAAATATACATTTCTCGCTTACCTGAAAATGGGACTTTACTGCCTGACGCTACCTTACCAATTTGTCAGGCTCTTCGCACAAAACTTGAAAAAGAGTTCTAAATAAAATTGAAAACCTAATTGGCCGCAAATTGCGCAGGGATACCTGTTATATTGAAGTTTTCAATGAAACTTGATGGCAATAACAAACGGCTAATTCCAATAGTATTTTTTCGTCTTGCATAGTATAAATTTCAACTATGCGAAGATAATATTTTCATATCCCCCCACAACTTTTGCAGGTGAGCCCGGAATTTGGCTCACCTGTAAAAGTTTTTTTTTGGGGGGGAAAGCCTATCGCCGCTATGCGGATATATCTTTCTTTCCACTCCTCGGTGGCCCGTGAGCAGTTCTTTGTTTAATCTAAATTCTCTTATCTCCTTTTTGTCGCTCAAAAAGGAGCAAAAACGCCCGGCACACGGAAAGAACAGTCTGCCTTTTCTTTGCTCAGGAGTTGCCTGTTGGCAACATCCCTCGGTCAAAAAGGCATTGCCGGCAAATTCTTTCTTTTGGTTTTTGGGTGGTGCGGAACTCCTTCAGTTAGCTACCGCTTGCAGCGGCATCTAACTAACAGTCAAACAGTCCTGTCACTATTTCCAAAAACCAAAAGGAATTTGCTTGTGTTCTTTAACGGTGCCGGAGATTATTTAAAGTTACCTTTGTACGCGATATTCATTGCAAAGAATTTATTGCTTTGATTTTTGCATTTCAGCTGTCCCCTTTCCCAAGGGGGACGAGACAGCTTGCTGTCGGGCGGGGGATGATTGCAGTTTCGCTTTCAGCGACGGATTACCTTTTAGCGCGAATGTTCTTTCAGGCGATGAAAGAACAGAAAAGAAAGACTTGACTAAAAATACAAGTGACCAATTAAGGTTGAGGTGTACAGTAGAATATAACAGTGAGCCGGATTTTGGTGCATTTTTGGTGCATCTTTTTGGGCATAGAAAAAACCTACAAGATTGAAAATCAATATCTTGTAGGTTTGTTTCAGCGGAGAGAGAGAGAGATTCTTGCTTTGGCAAGCGACTTCGTCGATTACGAACCCCCACTCGGGTGTTCTCATCCCCTCTGATACAAAAAAAGGAAGCCTTAGCTTCCTTTTTCTTGCGGAGAGGGAGGCTCCAGAACTTACGAAATCATAGAATTTCATAGAATCTCAATTCGTTGTAAATTAAGCGTTTATAAAATTGTTAAATTCATTGAAACTCATAGGGTACATTTTGATATATGAAAAATTGGGTGTAATTTTGGGTGTAACTTTTTAACGCACCCAATTTATGAACATTAAAAGAAACATCATTTTTGCTTTGGAGAGCCGTAAGAAAAACGGTGTTCCCGTCATTGAGAACGTCCCCATCCGAATGAGAGTTATTTTTGCGAGCCATCGTATCGAGTTTACGACAGGCTATCGCATTGATGCTGCTAAATGGGATGCAGACAAACAACGAGTGAAGAACGGCTGCACAAACAAACTCAAGCAGAGTGCTTCGGATATCAACGCCGACCTGCTTCGTTACTATACCATAATGCAGGAGGTATTCAAGGAGTATGAGGTAAAGGATATTATGCCTACTCCGCAAGAAATCAAAGATTCGTTTAACAACAAAGTAAACCCAACCGAGGAGGCACAGGAAGAGCAGAAAGGTTTTTGGGAGATATTCAATGAGTTTGTTTCCGAGTGTGGCAAGCAGAATAATTGGACTGATTCGACATACGAAAAGTTTGCAGCAGTTAAGAACCATATCAAGGAGTTCAAGGCTGAACCTACCTTTGTCTATTTTGACGAAGAGGGTTTGAACAACTATGTTGATTTCCTCCGCAAAACAAAGGATATGCGAAACAGCACCATTGGTAAGCAGTTGGGATTTCTCAAATGGTTTATCCGTTGGGCGTTCAAAAAGGGCTATCATCAGAATATTGCATTCGAAACATTCAAACCCAAATTGAAGAATACTCCGAAGAAGGTAATCTTTCTCACTTGGGATGAGCTGAACAAATTAAAGGCTTGTAATATTCCGCAGAATAAGCAATATCTTGAGCGAGTGCGTGATGTGTTCTTGTTTTGCTGCTTTACGGGATTGAGATATTCCGATGTCTATAATCTTCGCACAAGTGATGTTAAGGCTGATCACATAGAGATTACCACCGTCAAGACTGCCGATAGCTTGGTTATTGAGTTGAATAACCATAGCAAGGCAATCCTCGAAAAGTACAAAGATGTACATTTTGAGGGGAACAAGGTGCTGCCCGTTATCAGCAATCAGAAGATGAACGATTATCTGAAAGAGTTGGGCGAGTTGGCAGAAATAAATGAGCCGATACGAGAGACCTATTACAAGGGTAATCAACGCATTGATGAGGTTACACCTAAATATGCTTTGCTCGGCACACACGCAGGGCGACGCACATTCATCTGTAATGCCTTGGCTCTCGGTATTCCTGCACAGGTGGTAATGAAATGGACAGGACACAGCGACTACAAGGCGATGAAACCTTACATTGATATAGCCGATAACATTAAGGCTAATGCAATGAGCAGGTTTAATCAATTGTAAGCCAAACATTTTATTCATCCTGAATGCAATTTTTCAGCCGATTGTGAATTATATTTGTACCGAACAGACAATAATAGAAAGCCTATGACCCAAATAACAGACTTCATACCGCAGTATCAAGAGGTAAATGTTATCTTCTCTCGTTTTCTTGAATCCGAGAAGTTCGGCTTTGAGGAGCAGAAAAACATTACCCACTTCTACAACCGATATAAGGATGTAAAACTCTTTGAGAAGATGATCTTCGATATTATCTTCTCAAAGGATAGCCGTAGGGAGAAGATGCTACTATCAAGCATTAGGTTTGAGATTGACCGCAATATCACCATATACGAAACAGGCAGACGCTACTTCGATGAAATTGAGATGGAGAATGTCAATGACGATGCAGCAGTCAAGTATCTTGAAGAGATAGAAGCACAAGTACGTATTACCAACCAATGCGGTGCAGAGTTCTTGGAGGTTGCTGCTCTATGGGAAAACTGCTTTAATCTTCACGGCATAGACCACGATGCGTGGGATAAGTATGATTCTCTTTTGGAAAAGCACCATCTTGAAATTGAGAAACTGAATGAACTCTACCGCAAACATAAGGCGGTAATGGAGGAGGCGAAAGAGTATGAGGAGAATATGTTCAGACCAATTTATGAGCAGAGCAAAATATTCCTCTCCATTATTCAGAAGTATATGCCCATAGAGGGAGAGCAACCGCAATCAACAAATGATGCTGCAACGCCATATTTTGATATGGCTCTTGTTTCGGCTATATATGGCGTGTGCAACGGTGAACAGTTTGAGGATATTCCCGAATTGGAGTTCTACAACAACCTGAATCTGCTTTCCTCTTCGGACAGATTGAGAATCCGACCAAAAGAGAAAGCGAGGGTGTGCTACCTTGTATATCTGTTGAGTGAACGCCTACCCAAGACCACACGCGAGAGCTGGCGTAATGCTATACTCGAAACATTGGGTATAGATGCTGCCTATTATAAGTCAAAATACAAGGAGCCAGAATCGGATTTTCCGAGCGATAGTAACCAACGATTTGCCAAAGAAATGGGCGAAATATTCAAATAGAGACTCATAGCGTTTGATATTCCACGATACGACCACTTTAACCACCGAAGTAATTTTCGGTGGTTTTTTATTACCCGTTGATTTTCAACGGTATATTGTGATATTCTATTTTTGTTTACCACATCCTTACCACTCATAGCCAAGCCTAATTTTGCAGTGTTCGAACAAGATAACAGCCTCTGCGCAGGGCTACATTGTTAAACGCAAAATTAGATAAAAATGAATATCAACGAATTATTGCTCAAACCCGTTTGGCAGATGACAGGCGAAGAGTTTCTGCACCTACACCGCCACGCATCACAAGGCGAAGAGGCAAAGCAGCAACCAGCCTCTGAGCAACCGAAACGCTATGTATATGGCATACTCGGTATATCAAGGCTATTTGGTTGCAGTCTGCCTACTGCCAACCGTATAAAGAAAAGCGGTAAGATAGATAAAGCTATCACACAGATTGGTCGTAAAATAATTGTCGATGCCGAACTTGCCCTTGAACTTGCAGGGCGTAAGACAGGAGGACGTAGATAATCGCAGAGCTATGGAAAACTATAAATCAACCGTACCAAAACCTCCGATGGCAGATGAAGAGTTTGCTGCTATCTGGCGAAGTGTTCATCTGAAAGTTACCGACACATACGATACCCCACCCGAAATACTTTGGGTGAATGGCTCTACCATAGGCACATTGGGTAATTTTAGTGCATCGACAGGCAAAGCCAAGAGCAAAAAGACTTTCAATATCTCGGCTATCGTGGCTGCAGCTTTACGAAATAGTGAGGTGTTGCAATACTCGGCATATCTGCCACAGGAGAAACGCAAGATTCTCTATGTTGATACCGAGCAGAGCTTCTACCATTGCCATAAGGTGCTCAAACGCATAATGCGGTTGGCAGGGTGCGACATTGAGCAGAACAGCAAGGATTTCCTTTTCATTGTTCTGCGTGAGCATACTCCCGAAAGACGTAGAGAGATTATTGGCGAAACCTTGCGAAGAGTCAAGGGTATCGGCCTTGTGATTATTGACGGCATCAGGGATTTGATGTATGATATAAACTCCCCAAGTGAATCGGCAGAGATTATCAACCTGTTGATGCGTTGGTCGAGCGAGTATAATCTACATATCCATACGGTGCTACACCTGAACAAAGGCGATGACAATACCCGAGGGCATATCGGAACAGAACTCAACAATAAGGCAGAAACGGTGCTGCAAGTAAC
>JAZONR010000043.1:0-34320 GCA_045654645.1 Bacteroidaceae bacterium | reverse complement strand
CCAGCACATTGGGATAAACAGATTACCAAAAGCCTGATTGCAAATTCATTTGCAAGCGGTTTTGTTTAATCTGTTTATCTGTTCCATTGCATACCTTTATTCTTAATCTTTTGTTCTTTTGTTCTTATGTCTAAAATTTATCTCACTTAACAAATACTGTGCGTTTTACTCACTTAACCAGCACCTTTTTACCATTTACGATGTAGACACCCGGAACAGCTGTGTCCACCACCTTGCGGCCGGTGAGGTCATATATTGTCTCGGGCTCTCCATTCTCGCCAAGCGTGCCATTGAGGCCGGTGGCGCCACCGTCAATGAAGCGCATACCAAACGATGCTGCAGCCTGACTCTGGGGCAATGCCATATAAATTTTGTTTGCACTGCACTTTATGTGGCCGCCATTGTCTGTTCCTTTTAAGACATCATTCTCGCCATAATTACCTTCAGCATTGAACTCCTTGTACATCCAATACATCTTGGCCTCGCCTTCCTTATTTATCATCAGTTTATAGTAGTCCTTTTCATCATCACACTCAACATACTTCTGATAAAGGCTACCGCCAAGAACGGTTTCAGTTGGAGTATTTGCGACGGTCGTGGTATATGTGAATGTCTTGCTTGTATTGTCATCGGTGCGGTATAGGATTACCGGAGTATTCGCAGGAATAACGCCACCCTCTAACTCAACAAGAGTAACATAACCATCTTCAACACCCTCGGCATTGTAGGCCTCTACACCGGCGGGAACAGTGGCATTGTAGCCAAGCATCACCGATGAGAATGTTGCGTTCATTGTAACGGTGTGCTTGATGGTTGCTACATTCTCCACCTCCTCTATGTACCACGCCGAGGCTGAATTGAGCCCACCTGAATATCCCACCAACTTACTGCCAGTGTTCTGCGCGTGCAATGGATAACCGCCGGCAACGTTCAAGCGCACAATGCTGTTTTCATCATCAAGGAAATCGACTGTAACCAGTTTGGCCGCAACCTCATCGCCAAGAACAACCTGACCGCCCCAACCCGCAGCTGTAACATAGCTTTGTGTGTGGAGGCTCTTCAAATGATAACCACCCTGCACAGGAACAAATTCCCAAACATATTTTGAAAGGTTTTCATCAGTAGCCGCCTCGAAATAGGGTTTATTCTCTGCATCCACGTAGGCCAGCTTATTGGAGCTATATCCACCACCGCCTGTGTAGGCCGACCTTATTCTGCACAAGCCACCGTTGTACTCGAGGGCATCGACCAATGCCGCGAGTGCATCACTATACTCTTGGGCTGTTGCTTTCTTCTCCTCGAGCAACTGCGACGCGTTGGCATACGCTTGGTTGTATCTATCCACAGACTCCTGGGTATAAGTTCCGATTTTTGTGCCGCAAGCAACCTCGGCGGCAGAATTTTCGAACTGATTATAGAGTGCAAAATAGGACTCGGGCAAAGAGTAGTCGGTCTCATCGAGTACAAACTGGAACTGCGAACCGTTGTCATTAGGATTGCTTGCACTTTTCCAGAAGGAGAGGATTGTACTACCGCTACCTCCCTGCTGGTTAACATAGGTGTTATCACTTGTACCACCCTGTGGCTGCAAGTTCCACCAGCCCTCGGTTGTCTTGTCCTTGGTGAAGGTTATATACCAATTGTAACTGCTTGCACCGGTCTCCGAAACAGCAGGCTTGGTCGAACCATTAATATTGGGGTAGCCCAACTTGTGTGTGGTATTCTGTTCACCCTGGTGGAAATAGGGCAATATGAATATGTCGTCGTTGCTATTATTATCATTACCTTTCATAAAATACCACGCCTGATATTTGTTACCAAATTCTTCAGTGGCAAGAACAGGATTCATTGAAGGCTCATCACCTTCGCAATCGTATGTAAAGACCTTTTCATTGCTCTTTATCTGAATTTTGTAGAGCACCGGGTTGGCTGCATCGGTGGTGAGCTTAACAGGGATGTCCTTCAACGCAATTGCAGCCTCCAACGCATTCTTTGCTGCCTGCAGTTCGGCAACAGCGGTATTATAAACAGTTTCTGTAACATAGAACTGCTCATTCACAGTGGTACCATACACCAGCTCATTGCTTGCAGCAACCACAGTTGACAAAGGTAAGTTTGGCGAAGCAAAACTCTCGGCAACCTCAATTGTCTTGCAAGCAGTCATCTCAAAGTGGCTGAGTACAAAGTATGGATGTCCGTTATATTTATCATTGTTATGTGTCTCCTTCACCATAAAACGGATATAGCGGTAGGCCTTGCCGTTTGTTATCACATCAGACTGATATATCGGTTGCATATCAGTGAGCGTTGCAATCTCCTCAAAGTTCACACAGTCGTTACTACCCTCAATGAGCATCACTTTGGGTGAGTTGTTTGTATTACCCGAGCGAGGTATATAAGCAAATTTAAACACCTCCAAAGCACTGTTTTCACCCATATCCACACGCAAATAGTGGTCAAATTCATCATCATAACTATTGCCTGTATATGTAGTGTGCAGGTGTGTCGAATTCAACGGTTGGCCACCATCGTCATAGTCGAGCAATGCAGCTACACCCAAGTTATCACCATCGTAGTTGTTTGTTGCACCCGGTGCGTTGCAATATATATAATAAGGTGCATTCTCGTCATCACACTGCAATGCAATCTTTGCCTCCGTTTCATCAATTTGGGCAACCTCGGCAACAAGAGTATTTGTTTCGGTTATAAGGTCTGTCAACGAAGTTCTGTCAGTAACGTTTGCATCCTTTATCTCCAACAAAGCATTGTATTGTGTCTGGAGAGCTGCAAGCGCAGTGTTATAGTTCTCTTCCGTCACATAATTATCCCTTGCATCGATACTTGCCAGCAACGCAGCGTTCATAGCAAACAACTGCGCAGTTGTTATATCGGATGTAGAATAATTATCGTTCGCCTTTACTGCACTATGAGCATAGAGATTGAAATCGGACATATTAAAGAAGCCCATTTCTGTAGCCGGCGCAAAGCGTATGTAACGGTAATAATTGTCCAATGCAACAGTAGAAGTCATCTCCCACTTTTGGTTTTGACCGACAGGCATACCCTCGCTAAGGGTTGTAATTTCAGCATACTCGCCTTCCTTGTCGTTACTGCCAAGAACCTTTATTGCAGTAGGACGCTGGTTGCTATGAGTACTGTTTCGGGTTGTATAATCGAGAGACAATTCATTGAGCGCGATTTCTGTTCCTAAATCAACTGTAATATAATGGCTGTAATTTGGAACAGCACCACCTTGCCATACAGTACCAAAGAATGTACCGGTATTTGCCGTGCCGTCATTGTTCTTGTCAATCAGGGCACTGGCACCGACACCGTCACAATCCGATGCTTTCGCGTTGGACCAGATATAAAATTCGGCATTGGCATCGGTTGTCTGCAAAGCGATGGCCGTTTTTGCAGTTGTTTTGTCGGCAACCTCGCCAAGCAAAGACTGCATATCACCAATGAGTGCATTGAGTTCATCACGGCCGGTAACATCGCTATTCTTAATTTCAAGCAGAGCATCATACTGCGCCTGCAAAGCAGTTTTTGCATCATCAATCTCGCTTTGTGAATTGCTGCTGTCAAGTACTGTTTCTGCTGCATCAAGAGCAGTTTTTGCTTCAGCAAGTTTTTCGTTTGTCAAAGCAGATGGCTCATAGTAGGAGTTTACATAACCCTCGCCATCGGCCATTTCGCCATACAAAGCCAAAGCTTCGTCATAGAGTGATTGCAAGGCAGTCTTGTCTATGGTTATGCTTTCCATTGCTGCTTGAAGAGCGGCCTTTGCAGCCTGTTGGTCGGCAATCTGCGCCTCGAGCATCTCAATGGTTACCAATGGCGAACCGGCTTCTATTGAGGCTGTACCAGTCTTATATATGTTGTTTGAAGCCTCTGTTTTAAAGTAGGTCGATTTAAAGAGCTCTTCTATGCCAACTTCCGAATATTGGCTATTCAAAGTAAAAATCAGATCAGCAAAGAGTTCAAGGTCAAATTCCTTCATACCAAAACAATAGTAGTCTCCAAATTTATTTCCGTAACCTCTTCCATTAGAACTCGTTACTGCAAAACGCAGATACCTGTAAGAATCCTGAGGTTCAAATACTTTTGAAACATACTTTGCGCCAACGGCCGTCAGGTTCTTTGTAACAGTTTCAATATCAGTAAATGCAACTCCATCTTTACTGCTCGATACAACTATAGTTGTGGCATCGGGCGAATCGTGAGCAACATAACTAAACTGGAAATTCGCATCAACTTCAGTACCCAAATCTACCTGTATATAGTGAGGCTCATTTACGGATGTTCCACCCCAGCGTGAGTGGAAATGAGTTCCTTCGCTGTTGTCCACAAGAGCTGCAATACCGCCACCATCCACTTTACCGCCACCGGTATTCTGGTCGGCATTGGTAGAGATATAGTATGCTTCCGAAGCATTATTCGCCTGCAAAGCCAAAGTACCAGACATAGGTTTTGTTACAGAACCTACTTGGGCTATCAACGCAGCAGTTTCGTCGGTAACAGTTTTCAACGATTGCAACTTATCTGTAAGTATTTTACAAGATTCTATAACAAGATTATTGTACGCTGTCTGCAACGAAGATAAAGCCTCATCATATCCACTGCTGTTTGCCATAACCTGTTTGGCAGCTTCATACTGTTCAATTGCAGTAATCACAACATTTTCATCAACACTCGCATAACCGCTGTGCAGGTTGTTGAACTTGTAATTGATTCTCTTTATGGCAAGTTCCGAAATACCGAAATAGTAATATCCGCCAAGTGTACCACCTGTAGCATCGGTTACAGTAAAGCGGAGATAGCGATATTTTGTACCGGTACTGCCCAACACGTCCGAAGTATAGGGTGTGAGGTGTGTTGTGGGCAATGAACCACTGAGTGTTGCAATTGACTGGAAATCGCTATTGGAACTATTGCTACCCTTGACTTCTATAACCTCAGGGGCATCTACATTTGTCTGGCCTATAGTTGAATAACTGAACACAAATTGGTCTATTTCATTCCCTTCGCCCAAATCTATCTGCAGATAGTGCGCAGCACCCGGAGAGCTACCGGCCCACACTGTGTGGAAGAATGTAGCAGTTGCACCATCCAGCAAGTATTTGGGTTCGTGGCCACCCTCTGTTGCATTTGAGGTTATGAAAAAATCTGCTGAAGAATCATCGGCTTGCAATGGGTAAGCATCACCCGTATAATCAACATCGGCAACCTTGTCCAGCAGGTTTCGGGTTTTGCTTACAAGCAGCTCCAAATTGGCAATATCACCCACATCTTGCACATCTTCTACAAGCGTTATTGCCCATTGCGAATTTGCATCCGTCGTATTCCAAGTGGCGACTGTTTTATTGCCATGACGGTTCATATAACGTGCAAAATGTTCAACGGTTGAGAGTGCATAGTACGCATTCTCAATCCTTGTCATCATGTAATTCACTGCAGTATTGCCAACTGTATAAGGAACATCATTTTCATTGGACACACCCTGCAGATACATTCCGGTACCTGCATGCTTTATGTGATAGTTCTCGCCGGATGTCTCAATTGTCCAAAGATTGTCATCTGTTGTAGGGAGAGTAGAATTTCCGGTAGTAACCACGTTGGTTCCGCTCACAGTCATATAGTCGTTACCGCCTCTATTCTTGATTGCATATTTTTTACCAGAGATTATTCCAATCAAAGAGTTTGGATTATCTATAACTTTTCTATACTCGGCGTAGAGCATCTCGTATGCACCCTCATAAGCCGTGCCACTAGCATACACATCCTTTGCTTCATCAAGAAGTGTTTTGAGGTTGTCTACCGCTGCCGGCTTATAGCAACCAACATTTTTATACGTATCATCAACATTTGCTACAACAGTTTCAACATCGGCAATCAAATCGGCAAGAAGCGTTTGCTTCATTGCTGTCAAATCGATAACCGCCTCAACGGGGGTGCTGTTGTCGGAGTTGATTGACACAACACTTGCCTTGCCGGTAATTACAGCCAGTTTAGCCTCTTCGCTTAATGCAAAAGTGGATTTATCGGCAAAAGAGAGCAGTTTTCCATTCTTGTCGAGGACAAGGAAGCCGACACCGCCTTCGCCACCGCTCATAGTAATTGAGCCATCACTATTGACTGTTGCCGTGTAGGCCGATGTTGCCACGTTGCCTGTGATAAAGTCATTTACCGAACCGAATTCCGATTTTTCTGCACCTGGGCCATCATAATGGTTACGAGGTGTTTCACCATCGTGGCGTACAGTTGCTGTAACTTCCATATCATTAATGAGCAGGGCTGCATAGTTTGGCTTATATCCTTTTGCCTTTACACGAGCTATTGCAGCATCAACCTCGTCTTGTGTCTGAACAAAGACGGTTATGCCGTAATCCTCTTTCGGATAAGAATCCAACAGCACAAAGAAACCGTGTGCTCGGAAAAACTCGGTAAGATCCTCGCCCGATGCATCACACATCTTCTCATAGATTTTCAGCATAGATTCTGTACCCGTAGCAATGCTACCCTTTGCACTCAACGGATCTATACGCAGCATTTCAAAGAAACGAGGATAGAACTGTGTGTTGTTAGCGGCCAGATGATAGTAGAGCCATAGTTTATAGAACATCTGAGTCATAGACCAAATGTTATAATCAATGAATGGCAAGCCCGAGTTGAAGTTAGCCAATGTTGTGCTCAAACCACCACCATTATAACGTGAAGTGGCAATTCCCTGATACCATATTGCTGCATTGGAGAACACGTTATTGGTTACCTCGGTACCACCTCGGATGTTGAACACATCCTGGAACTGGTGCCCAATCTCGTGGCAAGGTCCCCAGATATTGCCGGAGTTGTTGGGCAAATTCATAAGTTCGCCAAACGTGTTGTTATTGTAATTGGCTTCGTACCAACCTGCAGACATATATCCAGTGGTGCCGCCAAGAGAAACTCCGTGATGATTGAAATATTCGCTATAATCAAGACCGCGACAGAACTCCTGATATGTTTTGCCATCGGGGCCGACATTTTCAAAATCATAAATTTCGCCCATAGTACCGTCGGCATTCCAACGAGGATAACGCTTATTCATTTTGTCCATATCATCCTTGCTAACAAGGCCCAATGTCGCAAGCTCGGAATACATAATGCGATCCCAAGATTCCATAAAGATATTAATCTTGCCGGTTTCAGAATCGCAGCCCATTCCATAATCGTTCCATTCGGTTGTCTTGGGATAGCAATATGGTTTTTCGGGCACATTGATGTTCTCGGGCAAATAATACTCCATACCCTTTTGACCGTTCTCGTCGTGCAATTGGAAAAGCAATATCTGACGATGGCCAAGAATTGGCAGCACACCCAAATTGGCACGCTCTTCCATATATTTCCAATCATCATCACAATCAACACTTGCACCGGTGAACTCCTTCCACAAGTCGCTGTTGTAGGTAACGCCGTCATAAGTCTTTCCGGCAAGGAAGTCGCCGCAGGCATTATAGAAGCCATTGATAGCACCACCCTCGATGTGTATCTTCAAAGGAGGATATTCAGACAGTTTATGCGGAAACTTTTCATCAACATCAGTTCCATTGGGGTTGTAGGTATCTACGTTATAGCAGACATACAGATGGTCGCCACCATTAGCAACCGAAGCAATGTTAATTATATTCAATCCCGAATTCAATTCATAACCTGCACCGGTAGGGTTTATAATTCTGCTATTCGAACCCGCACAATGCAGGCGCAATGTAGCGCCTGACTTTATTTCGCCCTCTACCATAACATAGACATAACCCGCCCGGGGCATATATACACCGGTGGGGTTATCATTATTGGAGTGAGCGTTCATTCGCAAGAAACCTGTGATATCGCCGGCAATACTGTAGGGCTCATACATCTGCACACGGAACTTCTTGGCATATTCGGCATCCCAATTAAGGTTGTTCGCTTGTTTTGTTGCATCGGCATTATCCTCACCCCAACTGTCATTCTTAATCTTGAGGACTGTATTCTGCAACACGGCAGGGAGTGCCTTGTAATTGGCATCGGCCTTTATATCCTCGACAGACATTGAAGTATATTCATCCTTGAGTTCTGTGCAAGCGCCATCTTTAAAGAGTGCTGCAAGCGCAACGCCGTATGCCGCTGTCTCGGCTTTTGTAGGAGCTGCATCAAGCAGCGCTTTAATTTGCTCTGCTGTATAATTAACCTTGGTTATTGTCCAATGAGAGCCTGTGTTGTCATTGCCATTAAGCCAGCCCACCACATTATAGCCACCATTATCACCATAGTCGTTGTCGTGCATATGACCATAGCCATTGGAATCTTTAGTCTTCAAAGTATTCAGAGTGGAATTCGAAACCAGCAACTGGAATTTATTTTCAGTTGCAGAATAATCATCAGTCATAGTCCAATCCTCATAGTAGGTCAGCGCACCTTTAAGGTATTTTCCGCAAGCAACATTACGCAACACATAGTAATCGCCATCCTTGGTCACATACCACTCCTGCGCCTTATCATTGAGGTCGGTTGTTTTGGTGTGCACATCGTCAACACCGTCAGCCCTCAACGAGCGGTCCGCTCTGGCACTTTTGAATCTATAGATTTGTCCAACTTCAAGAGAGGACAACTGCGCCCACGATGTTGCACTAAACATCAGCAGCACAGCAGCAAAAAGATGTGTAAAAATTCTTTTCATTTTTATATTTTGTTTTTTATTTATACTCAACACGTTACAAACCGAGGTCTTTTAAACAATTATTTACATTACTTAAAAAACACCCGTAAAGCGGTTTGAAAAAACTTGTATTTTTATGCGTAAAATATTACTGCACAATAGCATACAAACACGCAAAAATACAAATTTCCGCTCGTTTTTACAACCAAAAAACAGCAATTATTTACAACCGGGAACAAATTTTAAACAAACAATTGTTTTTGTAGCACATAGGGGCTCTTGCATCCCACAAAAAAGCACCGGCAAGAAACTGCTATAACAAAAAGTATGTTCCGTATCATTTTTAGAGAGATTATTCGTATCTTCGCGACATATGTCAAATGATAGATAAAAAACAGAATAATATGACAAAGAAATTGAATACAGGCACGCTGTGCGTGCAGGGCGGCTGGCAGCCCAAGAAGGGCGAAGCAAGGGTGTTGCCCATCTACCAGAGTACTACATTCAAATATGACACAAGCGAGCAGATGGCACGCCTCTTCGACCTTGAGGAGAGCGGTTATTTCTATAGCCGCCTGCAAAATCCAACGGTTGATGCGGTGGGTGCAAAGATTAATGCGCTTGAAGGTGGCGTGGGCTGCGTAATGACTTCATCGGGCCAGGCGGCCAACTTCTATGCCATACTCAACATTTGCCAGGCGGGCGACCATTTTGTTTCGGCAACAACAATCTATGGCGGAACATATAACCTATTTGCGGTAACACTGAAGAAGATGGGCATTGAGGTGTCGTTTGTGGATGCCGACGCCCCCGCCGAGGAGATTGAAAAGGCTTTCCGCCCCAACACAAAGGCGCTGTTTGGCGAGACAATCTCCAACCCCAGCGTGAACGTGCTCGACATTGAGAAATTTGCGGCCATTGCCCACAAAAACGGTGTGCCCCTTATCATAGACAACACATTTGCCACACCGGTGAACTGCCGCCCCATTGAATGGGGTGCCGACATTGTTACTCACTCAACAACAAAGTATATGGACGGCCACGCTGTTGCAGTGGGAGGCTGTGTGGTTGATAGCGGGAACTTCGACTGGGAGGCTCAGCACGATAGATTTACCTGCCTTACAGAGCCTGACGAGAGCTATCACGGGCTCATATATACCAAGAACTTTGGACGCGCGGCCTACATCACAAAAATGGTGTCGCAGGTGATGCGCGACCTGGGTGCTATGATGGCTCCCGAGAATGCTTTTTTGCTGAACCTGGGCCTTGAGACGCTGCACCTTAGAATGCCGCGCCACTGCGAGAATGCACAGAAGGTGGCCGAGTATCTTGAGCAGCACCCCAAGGTTAAATGGGTGAACCACAGCGGCTTGCCCAGCAGCAAGCACTATGAGCTGGCAAAGAAATATTTGCCCAACGGTGGCTGCGGCGTTATGGCATTTGCCGTTAAGGGCGACAAGGAGGATGCCATACGTTTTATGGACAGCCTGAAGTTTATTGCCATTGTTACGCACGTTGCCGATGCGCGCTCGTGCGTGCTTAACCCCGCAAGCCACACACACCGTCAGCTGAGCAATGAGCAGCTCATTGAGGCGGGCATTGACCCCGACCTCATACGTCTGTCGGTGGGCATTGAGGATGCCGATGACATAATTGCCGACCTTGAACAGGCACTGCAAACCCTCTAACCCCCTTGAAAGCAATGAGAAAGATTATTCTTTTCATTGGTGCAGCAATGGCAGGCTGCGTTGCCTTTGCAGGCAATGCCCAAAGGGTTGTAACCGCAGAGACGGCGGCCGACAGCACAAAGGTGCGTATGGAGATTAAAGCCGCCAACAGCGCCGGACCAAGGAAGCCCATTGAGACAACAAGAAAGCGCAGGGAGCTTAGAGATGCCGAGCTTGAGGTGGTGAAAGAGCCGCTTAACGACAAAATCATCAACAGCAAAAGCAACAACAGCAGCGCAAAAAAGCCTGCAAAGCCAAGCAACGGCGGCAATGCAAAAAAGGAGGGTGGCAAGCCGTCGCTCAACTACCCCACTTATGCCGGCGGAAACGTTGCCATAAGGGAGTTTGTGAAGCGCACCCAGCGCTACCCGCAGGAGTGCAAGAGAGAGCGTCTGCGCGGCCGTGTGGAGGTGTGTGTAACCATTGCACCCGACGGCACGCCCCACAGCCCCACAATAACAAAGAGCAGCGGAAACATATATATGGATACCGAGGCTATGCGAGTGGCAAATCTGATGCCCAAATGGACCCCTGCCGCACCGGGCGACAGTGTAAAGGAGGTGAAGCACACAATTTTCCTTAACTTCCGCCCCGGCAGATGAACAATGATTAACAACACAAAGAGGGTGGCTCAATAGAAAATGGGCCACCCTCTTGTTGGAATTTGAATGAAAAGAGCCCTTTTTTCAGCCTATTTTCTTTAATAGAGAGCTATGGAACTACTGAAATATGACCTATCGCCCAAAGTTATGGCCTTCTCTACCCGCCGTGGCAAGGGAGAGGGGGCATACGACGCCTTCAACATAACGCACTACTGTGGCGACACGCCGCAGCACGTTGCAGCCTGCCGAGAGGAGCTGTGCCGCGAGCTGGGCATTGAGGATAGCTGCTTGCTGTTGCCAAGACAGACACACGGCAACAAGGTGGCGAGGATTGACACCGAATTTATGAGCCTCGACAAGGTTGCACAAACAGAGGCGCTCGATGGGGTGGATGCCGTTGTAACGGCGCTGCGTGGCATCTGCATTGGTGTTTCCACCGCCGACTGCATACCGTTGCTGCTGCACGATGCGCACCTGAACATTGTGGCTGCCGCACACGCCGGCTGGCGCGGCACAGTGGCCGCCATTGCGGCAAAATGCATTGAGACAATGCAAGAGCACTATGGCTGCCAATGCAGCGACATAAGGGCTATAATAGCCCCGGGAATCTCTTTAGAGGCCTTTGAGGTGGGCGATGAGGTATACACAGAATTTGCCAATGCGGGGTTTGCTATGGAGCGCATAGCACGCCGCTACCCCACCGCCAACGGCGGCACAAAGTGGCACATTGACCTATGGGAGGCCAACAGGTTGCAGCTAATTGCATTGGGAGTTCCAAAGGAGGCTATTCAGGTGGCGGGTGTATGCACGTGGGAGCAGCACAAGGAGTTTTTCTCGGCACGCAGGTTAGGGATAAATTCGGGCAGGATTTTCAGTGGTATTATGGTGGTGTAGTTTGCTTTAAACTGTGCGTGTAATTTTATCCCCCTCGCCTGCGGCACTCCCCCTTGCAAGCAAAGGGGAGAACTGTTGGTTGCTGTGATTGAGCAGTTGTTTTTGCCTATTGCATTTTCAGTTGTCCCCTTTCCCAAGGGGGACGAAACCTATTTTAGGAACAGACCGCACAGCACATCCAATGAGATTTTGGAAACTGTGCGTAGCTTACTTACTGTTTGGCACCAGGTTTTTTTCTTATGTCAACCTTTAGCTCTTCCTCTGCAACGGATATCATTGTCTCAAATGCTTTGGAACGAAGCTTTTCGTATTCAAGTTCCTTTTTAAGGCGATTGATTTCATCCTGCAGCTGTTGTTCGTAATAGTTTTTTGTATCTGTCTTTGCCATTTGAATTTGTTTTGTCTGCTCCGAGATGCCAAAGTTAAGCATCCACCTTGACAAAACACTGTGTCCAAGCCTTCTTTTTGCTTGAAAAACTTCTTTACTCTCGCCTGACACCAAATACTCATTAATGAGTTGAAGGCGATCGGAATCATTAAATGTCCTACGTTTTGTTGTCATTTTGTACTAAATTAGGGTTACAATTAATATCTGTTTTTGTAAACCTATTTTAGGAATAGACACTCCCCTTTGCTTGCAAGGGGGAGTGCCGCAGGCGAGGGGGATAAAAACAGTGCACGCACAAATAACCATCCCCCGCCCGACAGCAGGCTGTCTCGTCCTCCTTGGGAAAGGGGACAGCTGAAATGCAATAGGCAAATTGCCATTTTTTGTGTTTGACGGGGGAGGGTATAAAATAGCATCAGACACCCGAGGGTGTCTGATGCCTTCTGCTTTTTTTTATATATCACGGTGCTGATATATCGAATTTAGAAAACTGAAAACGTGTTGTTCAGTATTTACAGTGCAAATATAATATGCTTTTGCGAAAATCGATATGTTATTTTGCAAAAAAATGCGTGGTTGTGGTGTTTTTTTCTGTTTTTTTCTGAAAAACGGGGATTTTGTGCTCTTTTTTGCCTCTTTGTGGCTGTCTTTTGCTTTGCTTATAGTCTTGCGTCTACCTGTTCGCGGGGTAGCACTCCCTTGACGTCGTATACAACGCCGTTGGGGGCCAGCATCTCGCGGAAATTGATGTCCCGGAACTGCTTGTGGGCAACTGCAAGGATTATTGCATCGTACTTCTGCGCCTTTACTGCATCCCAGTCGTTGGTGCAATTGAGTGCGTATTCGTGTTTAACGGTCTCTTGGTTTGCCCAGGGGTCGTAGATGGTGATGTTGCCGGTGTATTCGAGAAGTGTGTGGTAGATGTCTACAACCTTTGTATTGCGCACATCGGGGCAGTTCTCCTTGAATGTAATGCCAAGAAGAAGGATGTTGGCGTCTTTTACAATGGCGCCTTTCTTGTTCATACATTTGATGGTTTGTTCTGCAACGTATGCACCCATACTGTCGTTGAGGCGGCGGGCCGAGAACATTATGCGGGGGAGCACGCCATAGACCTGGGCTTTTTGGATGAGGTAGTAGGGGTCTACGCTTATGCAGTGGCCGCCAACGAGGCCGGGGTTGAGTTTTATGAAATTCCACTTTGAGGATGCTGCTTCAATGACGTCGTGGGTGTCTATTCCCATTGCGTTGAAGATTTTGGCCAGCTCGTTCATAAAGGCGATATTTACATCGCGCTGTGAATTTTCAATGATTTTTGAGGCCTCGGCTACCTTTATTGAGGGAGCTTTGTGGGTGCCGTTTACAAGAACGCTGTTATAGAGGTTGTCTACAATGTCGGCAATTTCGGGGGTTGAGCCCGAGGTTACTTTCTTGATTTTTTCAACGGTGTGTTCCTTGTCGCCGGGGTTGATGCGCTCGGGGGAGTAGCCTGCGAAGAAATCTACATTGAACTTGAGCCCGGAGACGCGTTCCACAACGGGGAGGCACTCCTCCTCGGTAACACCGGGGTATACGGTTGATTCATATATAACGATATCTCCCTTAGTGATTACCTTGCCGACGGTTTCGCTTGCGCCCCAAAGTGGTTTGAGGTCGGGGCGGTTGTTTTCATCTACAGGGGTGGGCACGGCAACTATGTAGACATTGCAGTGGCGAATGTCATCGAGCTGTGTAGTGCACTTGAAGCCGTTTTTTATTGCGGCTTGCAGCAGCTCGTCGCTTACCTCGAGTGTTGCATCGTGCCCGCCGTTGAGGGCGTCTACACGTGCTTGGTTCATATCGAAACCAATTGTTTCGTACTTTGTGGAGAAGAGACGTGCCAATGGCAGGCCTACGTAGCCCAGTCCTATGACGCAGATTTTATATGTGTTCATACTGTTGTGTGCGGCTTGTTTGTGGGTTGTATTATTGTGCTTGCAGTGTGCCGGTGCGCCTGTTGCGCTGCAAACTGCTTGCTGTGGATTGTAAAGTTAGTGTTTGTTTTGGTTGTATACAACTTTGTGGCTGCTTAAATTGCTTGCGTTGCTCGTTTTTTACAAAAAAGGTGGGGTGGCAACGGGGCTATGGGGGCCTGAGCGGCTCCTTGGCGTGTGCCTTTTATTTGCTGTGGCGTTTGCGCCACAGGTGGTGCCATATCTTGAAACAGGGGCTCCAGAGGGTTTCCAGGGGGTATTGCGCCGTGAGCCTGGAGATGCGTTGCATACTGTTGATGAAGTGGCGCAGCTCGTTGGTGGGTGAAACGATGGCATAGCGTGTGTCGTGCTTGCCGAAATTGCCTGCTGCCATTATTTCGTTGAGGAGAAATTCACCGCTGCTTTTGTGCGGGGCGGTGAGCATTTGGCTTGGGGGAAGGTTGAATGTGGCGTGGAGCACGTGCATCATTGCGGCAGTGAAGCGCTTGAGGCCAAGGGATTTGAGTGTGCGCATTGTTGCGTCGCGCTCCTCGGGGGTGAAGCCTTGGGCAAGCACGAAATAGTAGTCGAGCAGTTGGCGCAGTCCTATGCCTTCCTGAAAGAGGTGGCGATAGATGTGCAGCAGTATGTAGATGCGGTTGAAGGTTGTTGTGGGGGCGGGGAAAGAGCCTTGCGGTGTCTCTATGATGTTGCTGAACTGCTCCTTGGATGCCGAGGCGAAGAGTTTTTGCAGTTTGCGGTTGGTGAATGGGTTATAGAGCCAGCTTGGGCGGAAGTGTAGCTCTATGTGGACTTTTCCTTTGGCTTTGCCTTGTGCGGGAAAGTCTATGTGGTGGTAGGTGGGGGTGCTGTGTGGGGCGTGTTGCCTCACATAGTTTATGATGCTTTTGTCGCTGCCGCCAAGCCATATATCGATGTCGCCGGGGGTGCGCAACAGGGGGGTGGGGTAGAGCTGCGCAATGCCTTGCCCCTTGAGGATGCAGTTGGGGAAGCCTTCTTGCTTGAACTTTTGTGAGATTAGTGCACACCTTTTGTTTGTGTCGCAGTTTGCCTTTTTTATGGTTTCTGCTGCCTGGTGGAACTGCAGCAGTATCTCTTTGGGTGGCAGTTGCTCCTTGGGCAGCTTTTCAATGCCGGCAAAGGCTATGCCCAAAAGGGTGTGTTTGAGGCTTATGTCGAATATTTGCTGCCACTGCTCCTTGCTTGGTGTGGCAGGGAGCGCGGCGCGTTGTCCTATGCCGCACTGTATGAGGTTGAAGAAGAGCTGCATCTTTTGGAAAGGGAAAGCTTTTGCAAGCGAGTGAGTGAATTTTTTTTCAATTGCAACGAGCGCAGTTAAGTTTCAAGCGCACGAAGGGCGGTTAAAGGTGAAAACGTAAAAGTGAGTGCTGATGGTTCTTTTTGTGGGTTAGTCGCGGCGGAAGATGTCGCGGGTGTAGACTTTGTCTTGTATGTCATTGAGTTCTGCATCGTAGCGGTTGGCTATTACTGCGTCGCTCAGTTGCTTGAAACGGGTGAGGTCATTGACAACAAGGCTGCCAAAGAAGGTGCTGCCGTTGGGCAGTGAGGGCTCGTAGATGATGACATCGGCGCCCTTGGCCTTGATGCGTTTCATCACTCCTTGGATTGATGACTGGCGGAAATTGTCGCTGCCGGTTTTCATTGTGAGGCGGTAGACGCCTATGGTGCAGGGCTTTTCGTGCCCGGCATTGTATTCGCCACGGTTGTAGTAGTCGTAGTAGCCGGCCTTGGCTAACACGCGGTCGGCGATGAAGTCTTTGCGGGTGCGGTTGCTCTCCACAATGGCGCTCATCATATTTTGGGGCACATCCTGGTAGTTGGCAAGGAGCTGCTTGGTGTCTTTGGGAAGGCAGTAGCCGCCATAGCCGAAGGAGGGGTTGTTATAGTGGTCGCCAATGCGGGGGTCGAGCCCCACGCCTTGGATGATGGCGGCGGTGTCGAGGCCTTTCATCTCGGCGTATGTGTCGAGCTCGTTGAAATAGCTAACTCGCAGGGCAAGGTAGGTGTTGGCGAAGAGTTTTACGGCTTCGGCCTCGGTGGTGCCCATAAAGAGGGTGGGGATGTTCTCTTTGATGGCGCCTTGCTGCAGGAGTGTGGCAAAGGTGTGGGCTGCCTGTGTGAGGTGTTCGTTGCCCAGGGGGTGGCCCACGATGATGCGGCTGGGGTGGAGGTTGTCATAGAGGGCTTTGCTCTCGCGCAGGAACTCGGGCGAGAAGAGCAGGTTGCCGGTGTTGAACTTTTTGCAGGCCGACGCGGTGAAGCCAACGGGGATGGTGCTTTTGATGACCATTATGGCGTTGGGGTTGCAGCGTGTAACCTGTTCTATGACGCTCTCAACGGCGCTGGTGTCGAAAAAGTTGCGACAGCTGTCGTAGTTGGTGGGGGTGGCGATTACCACAAAGTCGGCAACGCGGTAGGCCGCGTCGCCGTCTGTGGTGGCTGTCAGTTGCAGTTGCTTGTGGGCAAAGTAGTGCTCTATGTATTCGTCCTTAATGGGGGAGATTCGTTGGTTGATTTTCTCTACCTTTTCGGGGATTACATCTACTGCTGTTACTTGGTTGTGTTGAGACAGCAGGGTTGCGATGCTGAGTCCTACATACCCTGTTCCTGCTACTGCTATTTTCATTCTCGCCGGGTTGTTTTTGGTTGTTTTCTTTTGAATGGATTTGTCAGTTGCGCCTGATTCTGATTTGGATGGCGTTGGCTATGGGGGTGTCGTTGATGATGACAAGGTAGCCGCCACCGCCGGCGCCGGTGATTTTGTAGCCCTTGACGCTGTCTTTGTATTCGTCAATGGCTTTTTGCACGTGGGGCGATATCATATTGGGGAACATCGCTGTTTGTGCGTTGAACGATGCGGTGCAGGCTTTGCCCCAAGCGGTTACATCCATTGCGTTGATGGCGTTCCAACAGTCGTTGGCTGCCTGGGAGAGGGCTGCTGCGCCGGCCTCGTCGATGTGGGTGTCGGCAAGCACGTCGTAGCTGTTGTCGCGTGGTGCCAGGGGAATGAGCCACAGGTTTTTCTCGATGAAGTCGAGAACGGCTGTCTCCTTGACGGTTTCAATGCTTTCGGGCCAGTAGCCGCCGTCGTAGTTGAGGCGGTTGAGGCAGGGCATTACAATGCCTATGGCGTCCTGGGAGCCGCTGATATAGGGGCTGCCGGGAGGGTTTTCGTAGCGGAAGACCATCTTGGCAAGGGTCTCGCGGTCGCCCTCGGGGATGTCTACGTGCCACATCTCAATGGCTGCCTTGCGCGATGAGGTACTCATACCGCCACGGTTGTTGAAGTCGTAGTCGGGCTCAATGCTGATGGTGAGCACGGGGCCGCCGTGATATTTGCTCACGTAGGGTTGGTCGAGCCAGCCGCCGGCGAGGTCAATGCGATAGGGGATGTTGCACTCCTGGCGCAGGGCGGTTGTGGAACGTGTGGGAAGGCCGGCCTCGGGGATGCGGGTGCTGACAACGAGCTCAATGCCGTTCTCCTCGCAAAAGCGTTTCTTGCCGGGGGTGTAGCCGTCGCTGTTTACAAAGAATATGTCGGGCTTGAGGCGCTTGACATCCTCGGCAAAGTCGAGAATGCCGCTGCCGCTGTTTACAAAGGCGTCTTTGACGTAGCGGATGGCTTTTACCATATAAAGGCGCTCGCGCTCGGTGTTGATGGTCTTGCGGTCCTTGAGCTCGCGTATGGTGGCGTCGGAACCGATACCTACATAGAGGTCGCCATAGGTGGCGGCTTCCTTGAAGAATGCTACGTGGCCCGAATGGAGCATATCGTAGCAGCCTGAAACGAATACTTTTTTGTTGCTCATATTCTTTTACAATGTGTTTGTCGTTAAACAACAATGGCTTGAAATATATTTACGATGTGTTTGCTCTTAAACTATATCGAAATAGAATTCAAGACTGCTTTCGAGCAAAAATAGTAATATTATTTCTATTTGCAAAAAATATGACACTAATGTTGTGCTAATGTGCTATCAGATACCGTTGTGCGTGGTGGCAAGGGTGAGTATGCTCACTTTGCAGTTGCACTGCCGGGTGATGGTGGCGGCGCAGCTGCACAGGGTGGCGCCGGTGGTGAGGATGTCATCGACAAGCAGTATGTGCTTGCCCTCTATTGCCAGGGGGGATTTGAGGGCGAAGATGCCTTCTACATTGCGCCAGCGCTCGTCGCGGCTTTTGTGGGTTTGGCTTTCGTTGGCAATGGTGCGTATAACGGCATCGGTGAGCACGGGGATGCCTGTGCGCTGAGAGAGGCCCAGGGCTATGTGGTAGCTTTGGTTGTAGCCGCGCCGGCGCTGCTTCTTCTTGGAGAGGGGAAGGGGGATGATGAGGTCTATGCCGTTGAAGAACTCTTCGGTGATGAATTCATCGGCTGCCATACGGGCGAGGTATTCGCCCACTTGTGGGCGGTTGCGGTATTTGAGGCTGTGGAGCAGGGCGTTGAATGGGGAGCCTTTGCGGTAGTGGATGAAGGATGTGGCGCGCTCAATGGGTACCTTGCCCCAAAAAGATTTCTCAATCTCACGGCGTTGCTGTGGGGTGAGCTTGGGAAGTGTGCTCAGGCAGTTGAGGCAGAGGTGCTGCTCTTGCCGTGTGAGGGTTTCGCCGCACACCAGGCAGTGGCGGGGGAAGATGAGGTCTATGAGGTCAGATATCCATTTCATCGCCTTGGTATTTTATTGCTTTGATGATGAGTGCCGGCTCGTAGCCGCGGCTTGCTGCGTGGCGTATGATTTTTTGCTGCGCGGCGCGGCTGTCGTCGTTCTTGAGCTCTTTGCGCTTGGCGGCAATGACGGCGTTGAGGCTTGTAAGGTATTGCTCGTTGTCAATGCTGTCAATGGCTTGGGCGATGAGCTCGCGGGGGAGCTGCTTGTCGCGCAGGGCTGCTGCTATCTTTATTTTTCCCCAGTGGTTGAAGCGCACCTTGTCGCTTGCAAAGGCGTTGCAGTAGCGTGTCTCGTTGATGAAGCCTTCATCAATGAGACGTTTTATGATGGGGGGATGCTGTGCGGAAGCTATGCCCCAGGTGGTGAGCTTGGCGGCTACCTCGGAGGTGCAGCGTTCGCACAGGGTGCAGTAGGCTGCTGCCTTGTGAAGTGCTTCGGCGGGGGAGAGGGGGTTTTTCATTGCTTTGTGGCTCTAATCATTCTGTCATTGCCAAAGATGTCTTTGCGCAGTTCGATGCCTGTGTAGCCAAGTGCTGCCAGCATCTCAATGGTTTCCTTGCCCATAGCGCGGTTTATCTCAAAGAAAAGTAGGCCGCCGGGGGGCAAAAGCGTCAAACCTTTTTGGGCTATTGTGCGGTAGAAGAGCAGCGGGTCGCTGTTGGGAACGAACAGGGCTGTGTGGGGCTCCCAGTTGAGCACGTTTGCTTCCATTTGTTCTTTTTCGTGCTCTTTGATGTAGGGTGGGTTGCTCACTATTATGTCGAACTGTTCGTGGGTGGGTTGGTGGCTTAGGATATCTCTTTGGGCAAAGGTGATGTTGGTGCCGTGTGTGCGGCTGTTCTCTGCGGCAACGGTGAGTGCATCGGCAGAGATGTCCCACGCTGACAGTGTGCTTTGGGGCAGTTTGTGGGCAAGGCTTATGGCTATGCAGCCGCTGCCGGTGCCGATGTCGAGTATGCGCTTGCGGCCTGTGGCTTCGCTTGCCACCCACTGCACAAGCTCGCTTGTCTCGGGGCGCGGGATGAGTGTTGCCGGTGTTACTTTGAAACGCAATCCGCAAAAGTCGCTGTAACCGAGAATATATTGAATGGGCTCTTGTTTTTCAAGGCGCTCAATGGCATTGCGAAGCAGGGTCTGTTGCCCGGCTGTGAGGGTGATGTCATCCTTGAGGTAGAATGTCATTTGCGACACGCCAAGCAGCTCGGTGGCGATGATGCGCGTGAGGGTTGCCAACTCGCCGGTGGGGTAGAGACCGGAGAGTTCGTTGTGTATTTTGTTTGCAATCCTTTTCATTGGTGGCAAGTGGCAATGGCCTTTGTGTTTATGTGGCTCACTTTAATGCTTCATAGAGTTTATCCCACTCGCTGCAGAGTGCTTCAATTGAGGGAAAGACAAGGCTTGCTCCGGCCTGGCTCAATACCTCATCCTTCAGTGGGCCTGTGTTGGCGGCTATGGTGAAGAGGCCGGCGGCAACGCCTGCTGTTACGCCAAGGGGGGCGTTCTCCACCACAATGGCTTGGTGGGGGGCAAAGCCTCCACGCTCGAGTGCCAAGAGGTAGGGGTCGGGGAAGGGCTTGCCGCGCTTTACGTGGAAACTGCTGACTATGTGGTTTTCGGCAAACAATGCGGGGAAGTGGCTCTGTATGCGGTGGAGCAGTGTGGGTGTGCCGCTGCCTGTTACAATCATTGGGGTAAGGCCACTGGCCTTTACCTTCTGCACGAGCTCAAGGGCGCCTTGCATACGCGGCGTGGGGGGATAGGTGTCGAAGATAGCGCACTTCTCTTTGCACAACTTGTCTATGAGCTCTTCGCTTGCGGGTTTGCCAAACTGGGTCAAGCAGGCGGTGTTGATGGTGTCGGCACCGGTGCGGCCTTCGTTCATATAGACGTCTTCGCGTGTGAAGTGGAAGCCTGCATCGGTCATCACTTGGGACCAGGCGTCGGCGTGATAGGGCATTGAGTCGAAGAGCACGCCGTCCATATCAAATAATACAGCACGCAACTGCAAGGCTTGGTGGCCTTGCAGTTGCTTATAGTTTTCAATAGCTTTGTTGTAATCCATTAAAGACTTTGTTGTTTTCTTTTGTTAATCTTTTTAGTGAGTGGTATTCACTATGTGTGAAAAGATGGGGGATTACAGTCTTGCGCGGATTGCCTTGCTCTCCTCTTCGTAGCCGGGTTTGTTGAGCAGGGCAAACATATTCTTCTTGTAGGCCTCTACACCGGGCTGGTTGAAGGGGTTTACGCCAAGAACGTAGCCGCTGATGCCGCAGCCAATCTCAAAGAAGTAGAGCAACTGGCCAATGTAGTAGGCGTTGAGCTCGGGGATTGAGATGCGGATGTTGGGCACGCCGCCATCGACGTGGGCAAGCTGTGTGCCAAGCTCGGCCATCTTGTTTACCTCATCGACGTGCTTGCCGGCAAGGAAGTTGAGGCCGTCGAGGTTCTCCTCGTCGCTGGGAACGGTGAGTGAGCTGTTGGGCTTCTCAATTGAGAGTACTGTCTCGAAGATGGTGCGCTCGCCTTCCTGAATCCATTGTCCCATTGAGTGGAGGTCGGTGGTGAAGTCTACCGATGCGGGGAAGATGCCTTTGTTCTCCTTGCCTTCGCTCTCGCCATAGAGCTGCTTCCACCACTCTGATGTGAAGTGGAGCTTGGGCTGGTAGTTCACAAGGATTTCAATCTTCTTGCCGCTTGCATAGAGGGCGTTGCGGGTGGCTGCATACATTGCTGCAATGTTCTCTTCGAAGGGTACGGTGGGGGCGCAGTTTTTCTCCATATCCTGTGCTCCGTTTACAAGTGCCTCGATGTCGAAGCCTGCAACGGCGATGGGGAGAAGGCCTACGGGGGTGAGAACAGAGAAGCGGCCGCCGACGTTGTCGGGGATGATGAAACTCTTGTAGCCCTCTTTGTTGGCTGTGATGCGTGCTGCTCCCTTGACTGCATCGGTGATGGCAACGATTACCTTGCTTGCCATCTCCTTGCCGCGCTGCTCCTCGCACTGCTTCTTCAAGAGGCGGAAGGCAAGTGCGGTTTCGGTGGTTGTACCTGACTTTGAGATGTTGATTACACCGAACTTCTTGTCCTTGAGGTACTCGGTGAGCTCAAAGAGGTAGTCCTCGCTGATGTTGTGGCCGGCGAAGATGACGCGGGGGTTCTTGCTGTCGCCGATGAGGGCTGCAAAGTTGTTGCTGAGGGCCTCGATTACGGCGCGTGCGCCCAGGTAGCTGCCACCGATACCTGCTACAACAACAACCTCGCAGTTCTCGCGCAGGGTCTGTGCTGTTGCATTGATGTCGGCAATGTGCTCCTTGGTGATTGAAGAGGGAAGGTGTAACCAGCCGAGGAAATCGTTGCCGGGGTGTGTGCCCTCCTCAAGTGCTGCCTGTGCGCTCTTCACTTGGGGCTCGAGTGCCAAAATTTGTTCACGGGTTACAAAGCTTGTAACCTTGTCGATGTTGAGTGTTATATTTTTCATTGTTTTTGTTTGTTTTTTGTTGTTACTTGAATGAATCGGTCAATAGTTTTATCTCTATCACCGGCGAGATGCCTTTGTAGAGGATGTTGTAGACTGCATCGATGATGGGGGTGTTGATGCGGTAGTGCTCGTTGATCTCTTTGATGCACTTGGCTGCATAGTAGCCTTCGGCTATCATTTCCATCTCTATCTGGGCGTTCTTGACTGAGTAGCCCTTGCCTATCATACTGCCAAAGACGCGGTTGCGGCTGAACTTGGAGTAGCCGGTAACGAGGAGGTCGCCCATATATACCGAGTCGTTGATGGTGCGCTCAATGGGGTGTACGACATTGAGGAAGCGGTTCATCTCAATGGCGGCATTGGACATAAGAACTGCCTGGAAGTTGTCGCCGTACTTGAGGCCGCTGCAGATGCCGGCGGCAATGGCGTAGATGTTCTTGAGCACTGAGCCGTATTCGATTCCCACAACGTCGTCGCTGACAGAGGTCTTGATGAAGCTGCTGCCCAGTTTCTTGGCAAACTGCTTGGCGTGGTCTATGCTTGAACAGCCCACGGTGAGGTAGGAGAGGCGCTCGAGCGCAACCTCCTCGGCATGGCAGGGACCGGCAATGGCCGAGATGTTCTCATAGGGTACTTTGTAGACTTTGTTGAAGTATTCCGAGATGATGAGGTTTTCATCGGGGACAATACCCTTGATTGCATTTACAATGAACTTGTCCTCGAGGCTTGTCTTTAGCTTCTTGAGGTGGCTCTTGAGGTAGGGTGAGGGGGTTACAAACACCAGTATATCGCTCTCCTTGACAATTTTGTTGATGTCGGAAGAGAAGTTGATTCTGTTGGTGTCGAACTTCACGGCAGAGAGGTAGGCGGGGTTGTGCCCCAGTCGCTTGAAGTCCTCAATGCGGTCCTCGCGTCTGATGTACCAGTTTATGGTATCGACATTGTTGAGCAGTATCTTGGCTATTGCCGTTGCCCAACTGCCGCCACCCATAATGGCAATCTGTTTGTTGGATAGTTCCATATTGTTGTTGTTTGGAAGTTCTGTGAATAGTGGTGAATGGTGGGTGCTTGTTCCGCGCGCGGAACAAGCACTATAGGGTGTTAGCCGAGCTTCTCAATCCACGCTGCAACATCATTGACCGAGGGATTGGTGTAGCCCAATTTGAACTTTTTGTTTATGCCGCCTATCTCCATCTGCACCTTTTGGGCGTTGGCGCCCTTGAGGTCGTTTACAAGGTTGTAGCCTGCTTTGTGGAGCACGGGTACCCACTCCTCGGGAACGCCGATGACTGCAAAGGCTGCTGCGTTGTCCTTGGGCACCTTCTTCTCGGGACGCATCTGTGGGAAGAAGAGTACCTCCTGAATGGTGGTCTGGCCTGTCATAAGCATTGCAAGACGGTCCATACCAATGCCCATACCTGATGTGGGGGGCATACCATATTCCAGGGCGCGCACAAAGTCCTTGTCGATGAACATTGCCTCGTCATCGCCCTTCTCGCTAAGGCGCAGCTGCTCTTGGAAGCGCTCGGCCTGGTCAATGGGGTCGTTGAGCTCGCTATAGGCGTTGCAGAGCTCCTTACCGTTCACCATAAGCTCGAAACGCTCGGTGAGGTCGGGGTTGTTGCGGTGGCGCTTGCACAGGGGAGACATCTCAATGGGGTAGTCGGTGATGAAGGTGGGCTGGATGTAGTTGCCCTCGCAGAACTCGCCGAAAATCTCATCGATGAGCTTGCCCTTGCCCATTGTCTCATCAACCTCCATCTTAAGCTCCTTGCAGATGGCGAAAATCTCCTCCTCGCTCTTGCCGTTGAGGTCATAGCCTGTGAACTCCTTGATTGAGTCGAGCATTGTAACGCGACGGAAGGGGGCCTTGAAACTGATGGTGTGCTCGCCAACCTGCACCTCTGTGGTGCCGTTTACATCGAGGGCTATCTTCTCGAGCATCTGCTCGGTGAAGCACATCATCCAGTTATAGTCTTTGTAGGAGACGTAGATTTCCATACAGGTGAACTCGGGGTTGTGTGTGCGGTCCATTCCTTCGTTGCGGAAGTTCTTTGAGAACTCGTATACACCCTCGAAACCGCCCACAATGAGGCGCTTGAGATAGAGCTCGTTGGCAATGCGCAGGTACAGGGGGATGTCGAGCGCATTGTGGTGGGTGATGAAGGGGCGTGCTGCCGCTCCACCGGGGATTGACTGCAGAACGGGGGTCTCAACCTCCATATAGCCCTTTGAGTTGAAGAACTCGCGCATTGAGCTGTAGATTTTGTTGCGCTTGATGAATATCTCTTTTACATCATCGTTTACAACAAGGTCCACATAGCGCTGACGGTAGCGCAGCTCGGGGTCCTCGAAGCGGTCGTAGGCAACACCGTCCTTGTACTTTACGATGGGCAGCGGACGTATGCTCTTTGAAAGGAAGGTCATCTCCTTGGCGTGTACGGTAACCTCGCCGGTTTGTGTGCGGAAAACTGTTCCCTTGATACCTATGAAGTCGCCAATGTCGAGCAGACGCTTGAAGAGGACATTGTAACCGTCTTTGTTCTCGCCGGGGCAGATGTCATCGCGTGTGATGTAGACCTGGATGCGGCCCTTTGAGTCCTGAAGCTCAATGAATGATGCCTTGCCCATTACACGGCGGCTCATCATTCGGCCGGCAATGCACACCTCGCGGGGCTCATCCTCGTCCTTGAATTCGGCAAGGATGTCGGTTGAGAATGCGTTGGTGGGGTATTCTGCTGCGGGATAGGGCTCTATGCCTATGTTACGAAGCTCGGCAAGTGCCTCGCGACGTACTATTTCCTGTTCGCTAAGTTCTAGAATGTTCATCGTTGTATCTGTTTTAAATTAATTTTCTAAAGTAGTCTATTGTGTGTGCAAGGCCCTCATCGAGCTTTATCCCGGGCTTCCAGCCGCCAAGTTTCTCATTGGCGAGGGTTATATCGGGTTTGCGCTGACGGGGGTCGTCCTGGGGCAGGGGCTCAAATTTTATTTTTGATTTGGTGCCTGTCATCTCAATGACTTTTTGTGCCAACTCAAGCATTGTGAATTCGCCGGGGTTGCCTATGTTCACGGGGCCTACGAAGTTGTCATCGGTCTCCATCATTCGCACCATTCCCTCTACAAGGTCATCAACATATTGGAAACTGCGTGTTTGCTTGCCGTCGCCATAGATGGTGATGTCCTCGCCCTTGAGCGCCTGTACAATGAAGTTTGAGACTACGCGGCCGTCGTTCATACTCATTCTTGGGCCATAGGTGTTGAAGATGCGTATGATTTTTATCTTTACGTTGTTTTGCCTGTGGTAGTCCATAAAGAGTGTCTCGGCGCAGCGTTTGCCTTCATCATAGCAGGAGCGTATGCCTATGGGGTTTACGTTGCCCCAGTAGCTCTCTACCTGTGGATGTATGACGGGGTCGCCATATACCTCGCTGGTTGATGCTTGCAATATCTTGGCTCCTACGCGCTTGGCAAGGCCCAGCATATTCATTGAGCCGATGACGCAGGTTTGTATGGTCTTTACGGGGTCGTGCTGATAGTGCACGGGTGAAGCTGGGCAGGCGAGGTTGTATATCTCATCGACCTCGGCTGTGTAGGGCAGTGTGATGTCGTGGCGCACCAACTCAAAATGGTCGTTGCCAATGAGGTGGCGTATGTTGTCCTTGCTGCCTGTGAAATAGTTGTCGAGGCAGATGACATCGTTGCCGTCGTTGAGCAGTCTTTCGCAAAGGTGCGACCCAATGAAACCGGCTCCTCCTGTTACAAGTATCCTTTTCATAACTCTGTTCTTTATTCAAAATCGGCGCTGCCGGAGCCTATCATATTGCCGTCTACAAAGATGTACACAAGGTAGTGGCCGCTTTGCAGTGTCTCCTCGATGTTCCAATAGAAGGTGAGTGCTTGCTCCTCGCCGGTGAACTCCATCTTTCGGCTCATTGAGTAGCTTATGTCGCGGTTCTCATAGAGGAATGTGTTGCTGTATCCCTTGGTGAGTGGCTCGTCGTCGGGCTGTATGATTCTCACATAGGCAACTTTTTCGCCGGTGCTTGCTGTTATGTTCTTGGAGATGGTGCAGCTGACGCTTATCTGCTTTGCGCGTTTTATTTTGTCGGTCTCCTTGCCGTTGGAGCGCAAAAGTGTCATTCTTACGTTGGTTGCATCGAGCTGAGAGGCAAGGGTTACCTTCTCTGTTAGTTCCTTTTTCTCTTTCTCCAAGTTCTTGGCTTGGCTCTCGGCCCTCTTCTTGCCGGCGATGAGCTTTGAGTTTTCGTTCTTGAGCTCGGTGTTCTCGCGGAAGAGGGAGTCAATCTGTGTTACATAGCTCTCGAGCACGCCGCGCAGTGTCTTGAGCTCCTTCTTCAGGCGCTTTATCTCTGCGGCATTGGTGGCCTTTGTGTGCTGAAGCTCCTCATAGAGCTGCTGTGTGCGTAACTGCTCCTTTTCCAGCTGCACAAGCAGGGAGTCGTTGCTGAGGATTTTTTTCTTCAGCTCGTTATACTCCTCCTGTGTCTGCTGCAGGTCGTTGAGCATCTCTTCTTGCTCAAGGGCGATGATTTCCTGTATCTCTTCGTTCTGTCTCTTGCTTTCGTTGAGGCTGTTTATTGTGGTAAACAGGCCTGCAAGGAGTGCAATGGCCAGAATGCCGAGGGTTATTATCACTATCTTTTTCTTGTCCATCGTTATGTTGTTTGATGTTACGGGTTATTTTGACAGCTTGAGGATGCTCTCCTTGAGCATAGCTATCTTTTCCATAGCATCGGACTGCTTTTTGCGTTCCACTGCAATAATCTTCTCGGGGGCTTTGCTCACAAAGTTGGGGTTGTTGAGCTTTGCCTCAACGCTCTTCAGGAACTTCTCGTGGTAGGCGAGCTCCTCCTGCATCTTGGCTATTTCGGCATCCTTGTCAATGAGGGAGCCCATTGGGATGGCGAACTCTGTTGTGCCCACGCGGAATGAGATTGCTGTGTCATCGGGGGTGGTTACGTTGTCTATGCTTGTGAGGTTGGCCATCTTGGTCATTACGCTCTCAAGGCCTGTAACGGGCGACTCGCCGATGATTTGCAGCGCGAGGGGCTCGCGTGGTGAGAGGTTCTTCTGCTGGCGTGTGGCACGCACGTTGCCAATGATGTCTTTCATTGTGGCAATCTTTTGCAGGAATGTCTCGTCGCACTCTGCGGCAAGTTCCTTGGCGCTCTGCACCATAATGCTTTCGCCCTCCTTGCGCTCCTTGATATTCTGCCACAACTCTTCTGTGATGAAGGGCATAAAGGGGTGGAGCAGGCGCAGCAGGCTGTCGAAGAATGAGAGGGTTGCTTCGTATGTGGCAGCGTCAATGGGTGAGCCGTAGGCGGGTTTTATCATTTCGAGGTACCAGGCCGAGAACTCATCCCAGAAGAGTGAATAGACATTCATAAGTGCCTCGTTAAGGCGGTATTTGCCAAACTGGTCATCGAGAAGTGCAGCCGACTTGGCAAGGGTCTCGCCAAAATATTTGATGGCGAGCTTTGAGCTTTCGGGCTGCTCGATGTCGCTGCTGACGTTCCAGCCCTTTACAAGGCGGAAGGCGTTCCATATCTTGTTACAGAAGTTGCGTCCTTGCTCGCAGAGGCTTTCATCGAAGAGGATGTCATTTCCGGCGGGGGCAGAGAGCATTATACCCATACGCACACCATCGGCGCCGTAGCGGGCGATGAGGTCGAGAGGGTCGGGGCTGTTGCCCAGTGATTTGCTCATCTTGCGGCCCAGGTTGTCGCGAACGATACCTGTGAAGTATACGTTCTTGAAAGGCATCTCGCCCTGGTACTCATAGCCGGCCATAATCATACGGGCTACCCAGAAGAAGATGATATCGGGGCCTGTAACAAGGTCGTTTGTGGGGTAGTAGTAGCTTATCTCTTTGTTGCCGGGCTCAAGGATGCCGTTGAACAGTGAGATGGGCCACAACCAAGAGCTGAACCAGGTGTCGAGTGCATCTTCATCGTGGCGCAACTCATCGGCAGTGATGTTCTCGTAGCCGGGGATGGCTTGCGCCAGCTTCAGTGCCTCCTCGCGGCTCTCGGCAACAACGAACTGCTCGTTGGCTCCTTCTGCCACGGGAAGGAAATATGCGGGTATGCGGTGGCCCCACCACAACTGGCGGCTGATGCACCAGTCCTGTATGTTGGCAAGCCAGTTGTTGTATGTTGTCTTGTATTTTGTGGGGTAGAACTTGAGCTCGTCGTTCAACACAGGGGGAAGTGCGATGTAGGCAAAGTGCTGCATACGAAGGAACCACTGCATACAGAGACGGGGCTCCACTGCGGTGTCGGCGTTGCGCTCGCTGTAGCCCACCTTGTTGTCATAGTCCTCAACCTTCTCCAGCAGGCCTGCATCGGCAAGGTCTTTGGCAATGAGGGTGCGCACCTCCATACGGTCCATACCAACATAGAGACCGGCTGCCTCGCTTATTGTGGCGTCGGCATTGAAGATGTCTATTGTTTCAAGGTTGTGGCTCTTGCCCAACATATAGTCGTTGGTGTCGTGTGCGGGGGTTACCTTGAGGCAGCCTGTTCCAAACTCAATCTCTACATAGCGGTCCTCAATTACCGGGATGACACGGTTTACAAGTGGCACTATAACCTTCTTGCCCTTGAGCCAACTGTTCTTGGGGTCCTTGGGGTTGATGCACATTGCGGTGTCGCCCATAATTGTCTCGGGGCGTGTGGTGGCAACCACTGCATAGCGGCGGCCGTTGGCGTCGCGGTGCAGAATCTGGTGCTTCACGGTGGGGTCGAATGTGTCGGTGGGTGCAAGGGTTACTGCATCAGGCTCCTCGCCGTCTGTGCTCCCGGCTGCCTCATCGACATAGTATCTCAGGTAGTAGAGCTTGCTCTTCTCCTCTTTGTAGATAACCTCTTCGTTGCTGAGTGCTGTCTGTGCCTTGGGGTCCCAGTTCACCATACGCAGGCCACGGTAGATGAGGCCTTTGTTGTAGAGGTCGCAGAATACCTTGATAACGCTTTTGCTGCGCACCTCGTCCATTGTAAATGATGTTCTGTCCCAGTCGCACGAAGCGCCAAGCTTGCGCAGCTGCTTGAGGATGATGCCGCCGTGTTCGTCGGTCCACTCCCAAGCGTGCTTGAGGAACTCTTCGCGTGTGAGGTCGCTTTTCTTGATGCCCTGCTCGGCAAGCTTCTTCACAACCTTGGCCTCTGTGGCTATTGATGCGTGGTCGGTACCCGGTACCCAGCAGGCGTTTTTGCCCTGCATACGTGCGCGGCGCACAAGGATATCTTGGATGGTGTTGTTGAGCATATGGCCCATATGTAGTACGCCGGTTACGTTTGGCGGTGGAATTACAATGGTGTAGGGCTCTCTATCATCGGGCTCCGAGTGGAAAAGGTTGTTCTTCATCCAATACTCGTACCACTTCTCTTCAACCTCTGAGGGTATGTAAGTGCTTGCTAGGCTCATATCTATTCTATTTTATATAATTATTCCAAATTAAGCTATTTGCAAAGATAGCTCTTATTATTAAAATATATATCTTTGCTGTCGAAAAAAATGAAAAAAATATGCATAATAGAGAGGAAATTCTGGCCGCCTATGGCCGTTTTTTGGATGTCCTTGATGAGTTGAGGGTTAAATGTCCGTGGGATAGAAAGCAAACAAACAGCAGCTTGCGTCCCAATACAATCGAGGAGTGTTTTGAACTGTGTGATGCGCTTATTGCCGATGATACAGATAATATATGCAAGGAGCTTGGCGATGTGCTGCTGCACGTTGCTTTCTATGCAAAAATTGCAAGCGAGAAACAGCAGTTTGATATGAAGGATGTGTGCGACCGCCTGTGCGACAAGTTGATTTTCCGTCATCCGCACGTCTTTGGCGATGAGGTGGCCGAGACTGCAGGTGAGGTGTGCCGCAACTGGGAACAGTTGAAGATGAAAGAGAAGGGTGGTAACAAGACTATCCTTAGCGGTGTTCCTTCCTCTATGCCGTCGCTCATAAAGGCCTATCGTATGCAGGAGAAGGCTGCAAATGTGGGCTTTGATTGGGATAAGAAAGAGGATGTTTGGGCAAAGGTGCGTGAGGAGATTGCCGAGGTTGAGGCTGAAATGGAGCGTGGCGATAAGGTTAATATGGAGAAGGAGTTTGGCGATTTGCTCTTCAGCCTTGTGAATGCGGCGCGTCTTTATGGGATAAATCCTGATAATGCACTTGAACTGACGAATGTGAAGTTCCGCAGGAGGTTCAATTATGTCGAGGAGCACTCGATAGGGCAAGGGCGAAACCTCAAGGAGATGACGCTTGAGGAGATGGATGCTCTGTGGAATGAAGCAAAGAAGGATGAACAGTGATTGTTCATCCTTCTTTGCTTTTGTTGCAGTGTGATTAATCTTTATGCTTCTTTTTGGCGTCTGACGGTCTCTTCTTGTCGCCTCTGTGGTGCATCATCTCCTTCATCAGATGGCGTTGGAACATACCCTCGGCAAACATTACTCTTTGTAGCTTGCAAGCGCTGATGGCCTTGAGGTATTTGTCGGTATACTCTCTTTCGAGCTTTGCAATCTCAATCTTTGTGTCTGCCATTTTGTAGGCGAATGCACGACACTCCTCTTCGGTCATCTTTTCGCCTCGTGGCTTCCGGGCATCCTTGCGGGCGCTGCGCTCAAGTTCCATCTTCTTCTTCTGCAGTTCAAAGAAGAGGGGAAAGAATGCATCGGCTTCTTCGGCTGTGAGGCCGGCCTTTCTTATAATGAACTCCTTCTGCTTGTTCTTGAACTCCTCGGGCGAGATATGACGTTTCTCTTTTTGTCCTCCTTGTGCTGTGGCTGTTAGTGCAAGGAGTGTGAAAAGTGCTGTGAATAGATACTTTCTCATAGTGTTGTTTTTTTTTATTGGTTGTTATTGTTTTGCTGTTGTTTCGGTGAGGTAACAGTAGAAGGTGTAGTCGTCAATGGGGTAGCTGTCGAGCAGCTCCTCAATAAAATCGTTGCTATCCTCGTTGGCTTGTATGTCTTGTATAGTGTTGCCGGTCAGGCGGCCGGTGGTTAATGCCACAATAGCGACCATTGCCACTGCGGCTGCATAGCTTGCTATGCGCCCCCACATCACATAAAGGGGGCGGCGCTTGCTTTGTTGCGTGGTGGCATTGCCGGTGTTGCTGCTTTCAACGGTTGCTTGCACAATGTCTCGTTGTAGCTGCTCAAAGTAGCCGTCGGGGGTGGTGAATATCTCTTTTTTCATCTGTTTGTCGCTTGCCATAATTGTGGGTTGCTGTTACTTTGATTGTAAAAAGTAATGAAGGTTTAATGGTTGTTCTTTAAATATTCTTCAATTTTCTTCACTGCAATGTGGTAGGAGGCTTTGAGGGCGCCTACGCTTGTGTCGAGAATTTCCGACATCTCTTCATATTTTATCTCTTCGTAGTATTTCATATTGAATACAAGCCTTTGCTTTTGCGGAAGATGTGATATTGCTTCCTGAAATATTGCATCGGCTCTGTCGCCACAGAAGTGGGCGTCGCTCTCGAGTGTGTCGGCAACGGCGCCTTCGGGGCTGTCGAGTGATATGTTATTGCTTCTCTTGTTGAGGAATGTGAGTGTTTCGTTTATGGCTATGCGGTATAACCAGGTCGATATTTTTGATTTTCCTTGAAAATTGCCGATGTTGCTCCAGGCTTTTATGAAGGTCTCTTGCACAAGGTCGTTGGCGTCGTCGTGTACCAAGACCATACGGCGTATGTGCCAGTATATTTCTTGGCTGTGTTGTCTTGCAACGAGCGAAAAGGCATCGCTTCTCAAGGCGGGGTCCTTGAGCTGCTCCATTATCTCTTGTTCGTTGTATTTGTATTTAGACACCTTTTTCGTCGTGTTTTTCTTTAGACGCCTTTAAGGAAGAATGGTTTAATGTTGCAATTGCATTATTGTGTGTCAAACGGTGATTGTCATTCCCTCGTTGGCTGTTATAGTGTTGGCGAAAATCTCTTTTGCTTCGGCAAGCAGTTGTTCTTCATTGTCATAGCGCGACGAGAAATGCCCCAGTAACAGTTTCTTCACTCCCGCTTGCTGTGCTATTGCTGCAGCTTGCTGTGCTGTGGTGTGGTGTGTAATGGCAGCGCGCTCCTTTTCGCTGTTGGCGAATGTTGCTTCGTGGTAGAGAAGGTCAATGCCTTTTATCAGCTCTGTGTTTTCGGGGCAGGGTGATGTGTCGCTACAGTAGGCATAACTGCGTGAAGGGTCGGCCTCTTTTGTGAGCCTGCTGTTGGGAATGGTGTCTCCGTCTGCTGTAACAAAATCGGCTCCATCCTTTATGGCTTGGCGCATATATGGAGGTATGTTGTAGAAGTTCACAACGTCGCCAATGAGATGGCGTTTCTTGGGCTTTTCGCGGAAGAGAAAGCCGCAGCAAGGGATGCGGTGTTTCTGTGGCAGTGTCTCCACAGTGATGGTGTTGTCTTCGTAGATTGTTGTGTGCTTTCCGGCGTCTATGCTGTGAAAGAAGATTGGGTATTTTATCTCCTTGCAGTAGAAGTCGAGCTGCGGGCGCATTATCTTCTCCAGCATTGCATCGGCATATATGTGCAGTGGGGCTGTGCGTCCAAGAAGCCCAAAGGTTGATATCAGGCCAATGAGTCCAAAGGTGTGGTCGCCGTGCAGATGCGATATGAATATGTTGTTGATGAACGAAAAGTGTACGTGCCCGCGGCGCAGTTGCAGTTGAGTGCCTTCGCCGCAGTCTATCATAAACTGCTTGTTGCCTATTCTTATCACTTGAGAACTGGCATTATGGCGTGTGGTTGGTAGTGCCGAGCCGCACCCCAGGATGTGTACTTCAAACGGTTCCATAGTGCTGCAAATTTAACCAATAGACTCAAGAAAAACAAGTTTATTTGTGGCTGCGCTCTTGGTGAAGATGAAAAAAGTGAAGGTTGCCCGCAAGGCAACCTTCACTGAATTTATTTTTCGGTAGACAATTATTCGCCGGCCTCGAGCTTGCTCTTGAGAGCAGCAAGTGCGTCGATGTCGCCGAGAGTTGTTGATGCAGCCTGGTTCTGGATAGCAGGTGCAGCCTCCTCGGCAGCCTTCTTTGTCTTGCGAGCTGCAGCAGCGGCCTTCTTCTCAGCCTTCTCCTCCTCCTTTGCTGCATCCTCGAAGATGCGGCTGTGAGAAAGGATGATGCGCTTAGCCTCCTTGTTGAACTCGATTACCTTGAACTCGAGCTTCTCCTCAGCGGCAGCCTGTGTGCCATCCTCCTTAACGAGGTGCTTGGGAGTAGCGAAGCCCTCAACACCGTAGGGGAGTGATACAACTGCACCCTTGTCGATGAGCTCTGTGATAACGCCCTCGTGGATTGAACCAACAGTGAACACTGTCTCGAATACATCCCAGGGGTTCTCCTCGAGCTGCTTGTGGCCAAGGCTCAAGCGACGGTTCTCCTTGTCGATCTCAAGAACCTGAACATCGATAGCCTCGCCAATCTGAGTGAACTCAGAGGGGTGCTTAACCTTCTTTGTCCAAGAGAGGTCGCTGATGTGGATGAGACCGTCAACACCCTCCTCAATCTCAACGAAGATGCCGAAGTTTGTGAAGTTGCGTACCTTTGCAGTGTGCTTTGAACCGATAGGATACTTCTCCTCGATGCTTGCCCAGGGATCCTCCTTGAGCTGCTTGATACCGAGAGACATCTTACGCTCGTCGCGGTCGAGTGTGAGGATAACTGCCTCTACCTCGTCGCCAACCTTCATAAAGTCCTGAGCTGAACGCAGGTGCTGGTTCCAAGACATCTCTGAAACGTGGATAAGACCCTCAACGCCTGGAGCAATCTCGATGAATGCACCGTAGTCTGCCATAACGACAACCTTACCCTTAACAACATCACCAACCTTGAGGTCTGCATCGATAGCATC
>JAZONR010000042.1:0-9643 GCA_045654645.1 Bacteroidaceae bacterium | reverse complement strand
ATGTGTTGTCTTCCTAAGACCGCTTGGCCTCCGACTTGGTTACATTGTGTGAGGTAAGACAGACTACGTACACGAACTCCACGAGGCAAGCAACCGTATCGAAGGATCTCACTGGTTTGAAATCGCCCGACTAACCATTACTGACAATCGACACAATCTCTTGAACAAAAGTGGGAGGAGAACTACGTAGTTCTCCTCCAATTCATTCATACTCCCCTTTCTGTTTAAGGGGAGATCTCGTTGGAATTTTCCAGCTAAAGCTCTGTTGGATTTTATCTTAACGTGAGTTCGATATAAGGATTATTCTTAATATGTTTATTGTGGGCGCTTTGCAAACTCCCCCTCTGTTTATAGCGAACGAAGCCTTCGGAGGGTTGCCTTAATGGCAAGCCGTGCTGAGAGAGGGGAGTGCAGTGCTCTGCACGACGGAGTCGTGGGTGCCCATAGGGCGGGGGCGTTATAAGCGTAGCGCGTAGTAAAAGGAAACGCTTTGCTAATACTCCGCACTTCGTTTGGAAACGTGTTCGCCGGCCGAACCTTTAGGTCGATGCCCGAAGGGGCTGAAGTCAAGGGAAAGGCAACTCCCTCCTGAGACGACTTTGGGGAGCTAAAGCTCCCGTCGTCGCAAACATTGCTCGCCCGCAATGGTGCCACAAACAACTGTTCGTTCAAACATAGGGGATGAAACAACTCGCTTCACGCAATAACAACGTATGGCACACACGCTCAAACATATTTCATCCTTTTTCCTATGTTTGAACGGTTGTTTGCTGTGTTGCTTACGGTGCCGGAGGTCCTTTGAAGTTACCTTTGTACGCGATATTTATTGCGAACTTTTTATTGCTTTGATTGGGTATTTATTTCAGCCTATGCATTTTAGCTGTCCCCTTTTCCAAGGGGGACGAGACAGCTTGCTGTCGGAGGGGGATAATCACAGCAATTTATGGGCAACAAAAAAAAGGGAAGCAGTTTTTAAAACCGTTTCCCTTTTTCTATTATTTACTCCTCAGTAGAGGAATCTGTGGATTACTTCCAAAGGTTACCCCACTCGCCGCGAGTCTCGTTACCGAGCTGTGCGCCGTCTGCTGAGGTATCTACTGTTTTACCACTGTTCATTTGCAATGATACTGCGAGCATTGACTCGGCTGCAACGTTTACCTCTACCATAAGAGGTGATACATAAGTCTTCTTCATATTGCGTAATATTTTTTTCGTTAAGTTATTTTATTTAGCGTACTACGCGCTTTACACCGTTGATGATGTAGATGCCGGGAGCGCTGATTGCCTCAACCTTGCGGCCTGTGAGGTCGTAGATAGTCTTAACAGCGTTCTCTACCTCTACATTCTCAACACCTGTTGTGCCGTTCTCCCAACGCAAGCTGTAAGACTTAACACCCTCAGCATTTGCAGGAGCAGGCAAATAAGCCTTGTTAGCATTGTTCAACCAAGCACCGTCGGTCATTACTGCCAAACCAAGATATGCAACGTTCTCCTCCATACCAAGAACATAAGCTTCCTCAGTGATATTCTTGTTGTAGAGTGTACCACGAAGGTCGTTGTTCTCAACAGTTGCTGTCTCTGTAGTGTATTCGAAAGTATAATCGCCAGGAGTAGCCTTTACAATTACAGCAGTATTTGCAGGAAGAACACCCTCAATCTCATTCATAACAGCCCAGTCGCCATCGATAGTAGCAGCAAACACACCGCAATCCTGGCCCTCGATTGTTGGAATTGTTGTGTTGTAACCGAGCATCAAAGTAGCATAACCGGCAGCACCAACTGTAAGTGTGTGAGGCTGTACACCTGATGCCTTCTCGATATACCAAGCAGAAGGTGAATTAACACCATCAGGCCAAGGCACTGCATAGCCGTTAGCCTGTGCGTGCAATTGTGAGCCGTTAACCTTAACACTTACCTGACCCTGACCAAGAGCCTCAAGAACAATAGGAGCTTTCTCTGTCTCTGAAAGCACACCAGCCTTATATTGGCGGAGAGCGCTAATATAGCTTGCTGTATGAACATTCTTAAGGTATGCTACCCCCTCAATAATCTCACACTTCCAAGTGCCCTGATTCGAAGCCGTTGTAGTTGAAACCCAAGCAAGAGCGTTGAAACCAATTGTTCCGGCGTCAAATTCATCCTCAGGATCCTCTTCGTTCAAGACATCATCAATATGCTCATCGCTAAGCTTTGAATATACATAACCATTCTCCTTAACAGCCGAGCGGATATAGTAGAACTCACCGTCAACGAGAGTAATGTTTGCTGTGGGAGCCTCAAGGGCATTAAGTGTTGCAAGAGAAGCCTGATAGTTGCTTGCTGTGCTTTCTGAATTTTCGAAAACAGTTTCAGCCGCTTCAATCGCAGCAACGAAATCATCCGATACATTGTACTGGCCAATAGCCTCACCAGCGTATGCTAAGTATGTATTTTTCAACTCCTCAATCTTGTCTTTGAGTGCATAGTAGTCAACGCGAATAACACGATCAATACTCTCTACTGCCGAAGCTACTGCAGTTGTATAGCCAAGAATTGTACCACTCTTATTTTCTAAAGTAAGTGAAAGTGCCTTAATCTGGTCGGCGTAATCAGCATATTCGGGTTTTACGCTAAATACCTCTTCTACAGATGACATACCAAACTCTGCAATAAAGAAAAATACCTTACCACTGCCGTCCTTCTGCATAGAGTTTGTTGCAGTTACACGGTAGCGAATGTAACGATAAGCCTTACCGTTGGTGAGCGCCGCAGAAGTATAAGTGTATGAATTTTCCTGTGGGATGCCTGTGACTGTTTTAATCTCCTCGTATGTTCCAGCAGGCTCGTTGCAACCCTCAACAACAATTGTTGTAGGAGAGTTTACTGTACAGTTCTTGTTACGTGTACCAATTGTAAACTGGAAGGTCTCAATGGTGTTGCTTTCGCCCATATCTACGCGAATATAGTGGTCAAGGCCATCGACAGATGTGTTACTACCATACTCTGTGTGAAGGATTGTACCGTGATCGTTATCGAACAATCTCTCCCAATGTCCTTCAAACTGATCGCCATAAGTTGTATTTGTACAAGGAGCGTTGCAATAGAGCATACCTGTGTTGTTCTTGAGATCAATAGGAGTTGGCACTATTCTATATTCGGCCTCGGAAAGTGTAAGCAAGTTCTCAGCTGTAGCAACTGCATTTTCATACTCGGCAGCCTCCACAAAATGGAATGAAGAACCGTCGTCGTTTGTTGCACTAGAGCTATTCCAATAAGCAAGGTTGGCATCACGGTAGTTCCAATAGTTATTCTGGTTATTGTGGTCCTTTACAACGATATAACCTGCCTTCTGAGAGTTTGCAATGTCAAAATACTCGTTCTCAGCACCGCTTTTTGTCTCCATTTTAAAGCTAGCAGCACCGCTGTTCAATTCACGAGATGCATACAACACCTTGTCGATACCGCTTGCCTTGTTGTAGAACTGATAACCATTGGTTTCGTCACCAACAATACACCACTGTGCATTTGCATCATCCGTGGTAGGAATTGTCGCAGTTGCAAGAGAAAGGTATTCTCCTGTACCTGCAGTGTTCGAAATTGAAACGACACCACCTTTCTTGTTCTGAATGAGATACCAAGTAGTATTCTCATCCCAACCTTCATTCGTAGGAGCCTTAGAAACCTTCAGCACCTGAGCATTCACACCAAAGCAGAAAGCCATAAGGAGTGAAAGAAACAAAGTAAATTTTTTCATTTTTTAAAATTTTAATTTAAAGATGTAATAATTAGTTCTTTAACAAAGCTGATGAACAGAGCGCAAAACACACTCCACCATTTGCGCTGCAAATTTACGGCAAAATTTCATAAACAACAAACTTTTACTTAAAAATGTGCAAAAAGCAGCTATATATCAACCATTTGCAATTTTTGCAGCTTCACCACCAAACAGCAACACGCCATTGCCCGCACTATGAAAAATGTAGCATTTTTAACGCGTAAAAGCGCTTAAAACAAACAAAAGAATAGTTATTTTAAAGAATGTATGTCTTTTTACAAGGAGAGTTGATGATTTAAAAGAATTAAGAATAATTCGCTATGGGAACAGGTGTACTCTTTAGCAGCACAAAAGGCTCACACAACTGCTTGAAAACAGCCGGCCTTGCGTTGGATTTATCTTGCAGCGCAGTGTAGTTCTTCAAAAACAGTTTCCCAATTTCTATCATTTACTCCTCAACAGAGGTGATACATAAACCTTCTTCATATATCGCATAATTTCTTTATCATTTTTTGGACAGAAGTACAAAAGAACAAAAAGGCTGATGTGTGTATTATGTGTGAAACCAAGCAACATTTTGTTGCAAAGCACCTTATTTTCTTTTGTCTAAATATCGGGTATTTGCCTTTGCATTTTTAGCTGTCCCCTTTCCCAAGGGGGACGAGACAGCTTGCTGTCGGGCGGGGGATGATTATTCTGTGCGTGTATTATTATCCCCCTCGCCTGCGGCACTCCCCCTTGCAAGCAAAGGGGAGAGCTGTTTATTGCTGTGATTGGGTGTTGTTTTTGCTATTGCATTTCAGCTGCCCCCTTTCCCAAGGGGGACGAGACAGCCTGCTGTCGGGCGGGGGATGATTATTCGGTGCGTGTACAGTTTTTATCCCCCTCGCCTGCGGCACTCCCCCTTGCAAGCAAAGGGGAGAACTGTTAGTTGCTGTGGATTGAGTAGTTGTTTTTGCCTATGCTTTTTCAGTTGTCCCCTTTCCCAAGGGGGACGAGACAGCTTGCTGTCGGGCGGGGGATGATTATTTTTGCCGCCAAAGAACGGAAAAAAGAATAAAAAGGAACTGACAGTCTTAAACTGAAAGCTCCCTTTTATATCATCTTTTCTTGTACATTATTATATGTACTGCAAATTACAGACGGTTAATCTTCTGAAATCAATTTGTCGAAATTGTGTCCTTTCACATAGTTAAACTTCACTTTATTTACGGGTATTTTATCCAACAATCCTTTCTCAACCAAGGCATCAACATCCAGTTTCACAGTTGGATGACTTACCGAAAATCTATTTTGCAATTCCTTTATGGTAAATAATATTTTAGGATTATTTTTTACAAGATGCAGAATGACAGCCTGTCTTTCATTGAATTCGCCCAATTTAATAAAGTCTGAAACAGCAGACTCTTCACTGGTTTTTTTATCAATATACCGTTGTAACTCTTTGAACGCCAAATCAAGTGTTCTTAAATGGTATGTTATAAAATATCCAATATCATTACCATCATTTTCTGTATAGAGATATGCTTTTTCATACCTTTTCTTTGAGTTATAAATAACCCTTGAAATCGATAGAAATTCCGTTAGCCAATATCCTTTTCTAAGCATATACCAATAAAACAGAGCTCTCGCAGTCCTTCCGTTGCCATCCACAAATGGATGAATGTAAGCTATCATAAAATGAATGATAATAGCACGTATTACCGGATGGATAAAAGGAACGTTAGAATCATCATTTATAAAATTTGTTAATGTTTCTATAAACTCCGGAATATCCTCAAACGCAGGAGGGGTATATACAGTCTCATTTGTTACACAATCTGCAACAACCACTTCATTGCTATCTCTTAAACGCCCTTCATCGTTTGAATTATCCAGCGTCTTGAATGTCATTATTGAATGTATTTTCAACAGAAGCTCTTTACTAAAAGGAGCATCCTTATTTTCCTTTATAAATTTAATACATTCGTAATTATTATGTATCATTTGTTCCGAGCGACTTCGAGGAGCAATACCCTTCCTTAGCATCTCTTTTGCAACCTTTCTTGTAGTGGCAGCCCCTTCCATTTGGCTTGAAGAAATAGCCTCTTCCATTAATGAGGAGATTAAATAACGCTCTTTACTACGTTCTGGAATAATAGACGTGCTTCCCCAGGAACCTCCAAAATGCATATCGAAATAATGGCACAAATACTGCATTTTATTGGTTAATGTAAATACAATATTATACTTTTTCCACACTGATGTTTCTTGCATTACCCTTGTCATCTTTACGCAATACCAAAGTTCGACTGGCGACAAGTTCGCAACCTGCTTCTTATATTTTACATCAGTCCAATATAAATATTCTTCGTTTATTTCATCTACAAAACTCTTTACTTCCGGCTCTTTTAATAAAGAAAATGCTTTTGCAAATTGTTCCGTACTTAAATTGGGACATTTTTCAATCATAACACAAGTATTTTGAGCAAATATACAACAAATTCTTGTAGATTATTCAAACATCTACAAGAATTTACAAGTTTTACGGCCGTTTTCTGCAATATCTACAAGTTTTAATAGGAAAATTCTTGTAGATTCTTCAAAAACCTACAAGAAATTATATATTACAAACGGCAGTATTCCTCCACCCTTTGTTTTTGCATTTTAGCTGGTGGGGATATTTAGTCGCTTGTTTATTATCATTAAATGTCCTACGTTTTGTTGTCATTTTGTACTAAATTAGGGTTACAATTAATATCTGTTTTTGTAAACCTATTTTAGGAATAGACAATCACAGCAACCAACAGTTCTCCCCTTTGCTTTGCAAGGGGGAGTGCCGCAGGCGAGGGGGATAATAAACAAGCGACTAAATCATCCCCCGCCCGACAGCAAGCTGTCTCGTCCCCCTTGGGAAAGGGGACAGCTGAAATGCAAGAGCAAAAACAACACCCAATTCAAGCAACCAACAGTTCTTCCTTTTGCTTGCAAGGGGGAGTGCCGCAGGCGAGGGGGGATAATAATACACGCGCTAAATAATCATCCCCCGCCCGACAGCAGGCTGTCTCGTCCCCCTTGGGAAAGGGGACAGCTGAAATGAATAGCAAAAACAACACCCAATTCAAGCAACCAACAGTTCTCCCCTTTGCTTGCAAGGGGGAGTGCCGCAGGCGAGGGGGATAATAGACGTACTAAATAATCATCCCCCGCCCGACAGCAAGCTGTCTCGTCCCCCTTGGAAAAGGGGACAACAATAAAATGCATTAGCAGTAAATTTATATTTGCTAATTAGTGCACAGTGGACTAACCAAGTTAATAATGCTTGCAGCAAGAGGTTACTAGCCGCGTGGATGAGTACTGAAAATATTGCAGAAACTTGGTGTTTCTTGCCTATTTGTTAGTATCTTTGAACCAATGTTTCAAGATATTATGCATTCGCTGTGAAAAATATTGAAGTAAACTTCACATTTATCACTCGTTTGTTTGTATCTTTGCGGTAATTCGCTGACATATACGGCGCTCGCTGTGAAAAATAGTGAAGCAACTTCATATTTCTCGCTCGTTTGTTCCTGTATTGGCATTAATAGATTAAACACAAACAAAAATATTTAACTATGAAAAGATTTTTACTTTATCTGTCTGCTCTGTTCTTGAGCGTCTCTTTCGCCACAGCGCAGACTTACAAGATTAGTCCAAGCACAGGTGTATTGACTGAAGGAAATACCTCAAGCTATGAATGGGTGTCAAATCAGACAAATTTAAAATTGAGAGCAACAAATGAAGGAGGAAATGTAAAAAATATCTATTACATATCAGAAGGAACAGTACTTTCACTAAATGCGTATAATGCTAATGGTCAATATTATCTCACAACATACACAATCTCAGTACCCGAAGACGGGGGCTATAAAATAGCGGGATATGATATCAGCGCAACTGCTTATAAAACAGTCATTGTCAATGGTGTTGAGTATAAAAATGGCAATAATGTTTCAGTGGCAAAAAATAATATAGATGGTTATAGCGTATCCTTTACAGTAGAGAGAAAAAGAAATGACAATCAGAGTACTGCTGCTGCTGCAATCGACATTAATGATTTTATCGTTACTTTGGAGGAAGTTGGTGGCGAGGCTCCCGTTGAATACACTGTTTCTGCAGTTGCAAGCCCTGCCGAGGGTGGTGTTGTTACAGTGAATGGTGCCGATGGCGAAACTACAACAACAGGAAATGTGGAGTTGGAGGCTGTGCCTGCATACGGTTACAAGTTTGTTCGTTGGACAGTTGATGGCAACGAGGTTGCAACAACAGCTCAATACAGCGAGGTGGTGAACAGTGAAAAACAGTTTGTTGCTGTCTTTGAGAAATTGACCGATACAAACGATTGGTACGAATCAATCCAAAAGCCAACATTTAATAAACTAGGAAATACCACATTCGTTAATGCTGCTACATTGGCAGGTGATGTAAATGCTGAGGTTACCGGTATTCAGGGTGGCGAAATCGCTTCTAACACAGTAGAGCAGAAATGTGTAACCAATGCTATTGAGGTTGCTGCGGGTGCAGAATTTAACCTTAATATCACATATCAGCTGAAGTGGGGCGACCTTGCAATATATCAGATTGACAACGACGGCGCAACAAAGGAATATGGTTACTATTACGGTTCTTGGGAGCCAGGCGGTAGCACTGAAAAGGTTGTTCAGTATATTGAAGAAGCCGGTGTTTCTGTTACCGAAGTTGTTGATGGCGCTTGCACCGTAACATACCCCATTGCAATAAATGAAAACCATAATCCCGGTGATGTTATTGTTGTTCGCGCTATTACCGGTGTTAAAAATAATGCAAAAAACTCGGCCTATGAGCAGGGTATTGAAGAGGGTGGTTATGTCGATTTCCTCTTTGTTGTGTCGGAGGCTGTGGTTGAGAAGTCTTACGCACTTTCTGTAACCAATGCCGGTTGTGCTACATTGTTCCTCGATTTTGCCGCTGTAATCCCCGCCGATGTTGAGGCTTACACTGTAACAGGCACTAATAGCGGTTATGTAACATTGACAAAGGTTGAGGGTGATGTTCTCCCTGCAAACACAGGTGTTATTGTTAAGGCTGCAGAGGGTAACTACACATTCGCATACTCTGCAGAAACTCCTGCTGCTGTTGAGAACCTCCTCCAGGGTACAACAACCGATACCTATGTTGAGGGTGCAGCCTATGTTCTCGCAAACGGTACAGAGGGTATTGGTCTCTATGCCGCAGAGTTGAACAAGAATGCAACAGGTGAGGCCGGCAATACACACTTCAAGAACAACGCCAACAAGGCATACTTGCCCGTTGCAGAGGGTGCAAGCCTCACAGCTGCTTTCTATGGCTTCAACTGGGACGGCACAACAGGTGTTGAGAATGTAGAGGTAGAGAACGTTGTTAAGACTATCTACGACCTCACCGGCCGCAAGGTTGAGACAATCAGCGCTCCCGGCATCTACATCATCAACGGTGTAAAGCGCGTAGTACGCTAAAAATAAATTTTAGACATAAGTACAAAAGAACAAAAGATTAAGAATAAAGGTATGCAATGGAACAGATAAACAGATTAAACAAAACCGCTTGCAAATGAATTTGCAATCAGGCTTTTGGTAATCTGTTTATCCCAATGTGCTGGGGAGCACATTACAACAACAGGGTTGTTGGTTCTTGCTTATAATGGCAAACCGTGCCTTTATGTCCTTCTGTTCTTCTGTCCAAAAGAATGAAATAAATAAAGATTTTACGCAATATGAAGAAGAGTTATGTATCACCTCTTATGGTAGAGGTAAACGTTGCAGCCGAGTCAATGCTCGCAGTATCATTGCAAATGAACAGTGGCAAAACAGTAAACACCTCAGATCCTGGCGCACAGCTCGGTAACGAGACTCG
>JAZONR010000041.1:0-9663 GCA_045654645.1 Bacteroidaceae bacterium | reverse complement strand
GTCCAAGTGATTGTAAAGCTTGCGCCCTGTGGAACATCAATAATCTGCGGTATTGTGGTAAAGAGACTTGTTGGTGCTGCAGATGTAGCATCATATATGGTCTCTGCTTCGCGGTTATGATAAGCGAAATCTATTTTGCTTACATACTGGTTGTTTGTAACAGCTTCGCTCAAGCCGCCTGCTGTCATAGTAGGCACGCCCCACTTGTCCTGGATGAAGTTAGCTGTGAAAGTTGCCGCATCCTTACCGTAGTAGATGAATGGGTTGTCGTTGCTGACTACCTCGCCGCCCTTTGTCCAGTTCTCGAAGTTGTAACCGGTGTTTGCTGTTGCAGTAATCTTCACAGCCTCGGTAGTTGAGATTGAGAGCCCGTTTGTACCCTCAATGGCAACCGAGCCGTTAGCACCCGCAACGGCTGTTACTGTGCGCGCACTGGTAATATTCTCAATGAGCGCGAGGTTGAATGTGATGACAGTGCCGTCGCTGTATGTAACCTTGGCTGTTGTCTTGCCAATGGCTGCATCGGCAGGAATTGTAACCTTGTTGTTGTTGGCAGTGAGTGTCTCACCGTTGCCGGCATTGCCGTCGGCGTTAAGGTCAATCCAAACGCTTGAAATTGTAACGTTCTTGCCAATGATGAGAGGTAGCTCCACCTCCTGGCCACGATAAACCTCGGGGATTACGTCGCTCTTTGTTGCGTTGGTAGCAACACCCATTGGGAAGATATAGTTCTTTGTGGCACCCTTTACACGACCGAAGTATTTGCCGAAAGTTTCAACAGCCTTCTCTGTAGCTGTCATATCGTTGGGGATAACCACCTGTGAGTAGTCACTCGCAAGATTATATGTATTGTTGAAATCGACAGTCCAGGGGTATTCGAAACCTCTATACCAGCCACCGTCGAACGAGCCACCGTTGGTTGTGAAGAATTTCTCCCAACGTTTGTAGTGGAAGTCCTTTATAAGACCTGCCCAACAGCGGTTCGAATAGTCGTGGAGAGCACAATCTTGGTTTGCCCACACTGTTACTTGGGTACGAGCGTTCCACTCGAGCCAGTTGCGGTCGTTTTCAGTAGTACCGGCAACCTCGTCGGCTATGTTACGTGCAAGGCTCGTCCAACGCTCGAGTTTGAAACCTTCATCATAGGAGAGCATTGTATCAAGGTCGAGCATCAACTGCAAGTAGAGCTGGTAGAGGCGGGTGTATTCGGCGGTGTTGCCGCGAGCTGCATTGATGAGAGGGAGCAGTTCGGCCGCATAGTCCACCATAGCTTGGCGAATAGCATCGATAACATCGTAGTTGTAGTTGGCGATACCATCCTCTGTTGTAACAAGGTCGGCGATTGAGATTAGCTGGTCGGCTGCAAGACGCACATCCTGTGTATCCCAGTAGATTGCTGAAGTACTCCAAGAAGAGACACTGTTTACAGTCCAGTTAGGACGAGCAAGAATAATCGCCTCCGATGTACCCTGCTGGTTCACTTTACAGTCCCAAACAGATTTTTTGAGGTTCTTCAAAGCCTCAAGAGCTATATCATTTTTCACACCATAGCGTGAATAAGCATAATCCTTCAACCACTCATCGGCTGTGGGGCGGTTGTTCACATCCATCCAGGGAAGCTCAAAGAGCATATCATAGAGAACGGGGTTAGTCTCTGTACCCTCGGGGGTGGCACCTATACCCTGACAGTTATTGTTCTTTGCAAGGGCTTCAAAGTAACCATCCATAGTGGTCTGCAAGCGACCGTGCATACCACTGCGGCCACCAAAGTTGTGAAGCATACAGTAGATATAAGGGCGACCATTGTAATAGGTTGTTCTCCATTTTGCAGCATTGTCTGCATAGATGTTATCGGCAAAAAGGTCGAGAGCAATAAAGCGGTCGCCATAACTGCTCATTGCGCTGAAGGCTCCGGTTACAGGAGTTCCCTGCCAATATTGTATAATCCATTTAGGCAACTCAGGAGCATTGAATTTTGCTCTCTCCTCGGCTGTTTCCAAAGCATAGCAACGGTCGAGATGCGACATTATATTGGGATATAATACGTTGGCTGCGACAGGAGCACTCATCTCGTGGAAGGGGTCGATACTGTAAAATTCCGATATACCCATAACATCGTGCAGATGTTTGTAGTAGACATCGGCAAGTTTCTTGTAGCTATTGGTTGAAGGATTTACCACACCGGGGTGAGGGAAATTACTTGCCCAACTTCCAACTGTTACAACATCGCCTCCACTAAAACCATCGATTGTTGTGTAGCCTGTGAGACACTTGGGTACCTGGCCGCTGAAACCGGGGATAACGGGCTGCATACCAAGCTCACGCATACGTTGCATCATATTGCGGCAGAGTTGCTCCTGGCGAGTGTACCACCAGTCGGGGTTACCGTTCATTTCTACGCCTGTTGAGGAAGAGCTGATGGTGCTACCCCAACCCTCAAGGTTGTTCATCGCAAACCAAGCCATAAAACCTGGGCCGGCGATGTAGTCGTTGATGTCGGCCTCGGTAACACCAATTTCGCGAAGGAAGTTGCGTGTAACGACCTCGAGACCCACAAGGTTCAACGGGGCATTGATACCGTGGAGAGCCATCCAGTCTATCTCTTTCTGCCAACGGTCCCAAGTCCAGAAGGCCATAGAGTAAGAGAAAGTACAAGTGTTGAAGTCGTAACGGTAAGTAGTGTTACAAACGTGTTTGTCCGCAGCGTTGGGAACTGGCAACTCAACCTGTGAAAGGTCGGTTGTGAGGTTGTTCCAGGTGAGGTTAATGTGTGCATAGTGGTTCAAGTACCAGTTGATACCTGTAGCCACCGACAACTGTGTGTTACCCTTGATGCAGGGCTTGCCGTTCTGCGATGTTATGATGAACACATCCTTGCCATTCTCGGCAAGGCTTGCATCAATCACAATCTCGAACTTGTCGGCTGCGCCATCGCCACCAATACGGTTAAGCAACCCGGTGATAGCCTTTTCGGGGCTGTCTACCGGTGCCTGTGCTGTAGCAGTCTCAATAGAGAACAACGCCACAAGCGCGAGCATTAATGTCAGAAAAAAGTTCTTTTTCATATTATTGGTTTTTTAATTATTTATCTCTTTGTTAGTGAGATTATGAGATTTCTCATATTCATTCGGGCCTACTGTTGAGGACTTTCCCGAAGAATGACAAAATCCGCGGTTCATTATTTTTTGACAGAAGTACAAAAGTACATAAAATGCAAACAGCCAACCGGCAACTGCGTTGCAGCAATGCGCTTTTAGGCGCATTGTGGATAATCAAATTAACAAAATCCCAAATGCAAATTCATTTGCATACGGTTTTGCTTAATCAGTTTATCCGTTCTGTTGCATTTTTCTTTCTGTTTCTTTAAGTTTGGTAAAAACTTATGTTCTTATGTTCTTGTGTCTGAAAACCTATATTTATCTAAAGCGCCGTTTACATATTATCCCAAATGCCGCTCCAATCACCGCGGTACTCGTCGCTCTTCTGGTTAATTGACGAGCCACGGCCGCTTGTTGGGTTGGTACCACCCTGCAAAGACAAATTATTCATTATGGGATTTGTTGCCAATGCAATACACTCTGCAACCGGTGTTATATATATCTTCTTCATATATCTTATCGTATATAAAATTCTACTTCGCAATCAATTACTTCACCATCACTTTCTTGCCATTGACAATATATATGCCCGGCTGTGTTATCTCGCTGAGCTTGCGTCCCTGCAAGTCATAAATTGCATTAACGGTGCTTGTTTCTGCGCCACGCACACCAACAGGCACAATGCCGGTTGTTCCGGGGCGGAAGTTGAACAACAGCGACGATGCGTTGGCTGCTTCATCGCCACTAAGAACAATGTAGGCCTTATTTGCTTTGCAAATTACGTGCCCGCCTTCATCGTTGCTGCCACCATTATAAAGGTCGCCATTCTCATCAAACTCTTCCCACACCCAAACCATTGTGGGGCCGGTAGAGGTTGTAAGGAGCATATATATGTTCACGTTGTAGCCTTCCTCTTTCTCAATGGCATCGGTCTCCACAGCCTCAAAGTAGAGCGAGCCACGCATATAGTTGTCGTCCTTCTTCTCGGCAGCTTCTGCAGTGTAGTAGAACTTGGCATTAACAGTCGCCTCGCTCTCTGTGTTCTTCAGAACCACAGGCGACATTGCAGGTAGCACACCACCCTCGTAGCTTGTCATCGACAGATAGCGGTCCTCAAGGATAGGACCATCGGCGCGGCCATAATAAGCCTCCACGCCGGCAGGGATTGTTGAGTTGAAGCCAAGCATAAGAGTGCTGTAGCCATCGGTTACCTCGGTCTCATAGTAGACGCTTGTTTCGGGATTCTTAATCTCCTCTACAATCCACTTTGTATCGGCAGCACCGGTGTTTGTAACCTTGGCTCCACTCATTGCCATATACTTGTCGTCCACCTGGAACATTGTGGTGCAGGCACCAAGGTGTGCAAGGGTAATCTTGGCGGCGTCCATCTCGTTCACAGCCGAAGCATCGGCACCAAGTGCAGTGAGGTAGCACTGTGTGTGAATATTCTTCACAGTCAAGCCGTCGAGTGCAAGATAATCGCCATTGGCTGTACCCTCGAACATCCACGCAGCGCGGCTGTCATAGCTTTTGTCATCGCGTACAACATCGTCTTTGTACACCTCTTTTGTTGCATAAGGACCGTCGCCCTTATCAACATATACAAGCAAGGCATTCTCGGTTTCCTCATCGGCAACAGGACGGATTGTATAGAGGCTTCCGGCCTTGGGAGCCTTCAGTTCCTCGGGCATACGGCCTTTGTAGTTGAGGAACGCATAGTAGACCTCGTTAAACAGTGCCTCCTCGCCTTCGCCGTTCTCTTCAGCATCAATCAATTCCTTGTTTTTCATTATCAGCTTCATCAGCTGGGCAAGCTCGCGGTCGTATATTACACAATCCTCGAAATTATATATCCCAAGCAACTCATTGATGTGTGCATCAAAGTCGGTTACACGCACAAACTTCCAGGTTGAGTTATCGGCTGTTCCCAGGTCGGTTGTGATAGATGTTGCGTTCTCATTGTCTTTTGCCCAACCCATCTTGTTGTCATTGGGCTCACCAAGCACAATTGCAAGACCTTTGTTATCAGCGTTTGATGATGGGAGGATATACCACTCGTCCTTGTTTGCATCACCGGCAACATCTTCGTGGCTCTTCCAGGTCATTGCCTCAACCTGATAGGTTGAAAGATTGGTGATTGTGGCACCCTCTTTGGGCAGTGCCGCAGTCAGCTGTGTGATAGGATCCATAGTTACACCCGTGATTGTCTTTGTCTCCTTCTTTCCATCTGAGTTGTAGACATCGAGTGTTACATTATTCTGCGAATAAGTGATTACCACCTTTATGTGCGAGTATTTGTCCTGGGTGTGCCAAAAACGGTAACGGTCATCAGCATTGTTCACCTTTATTACAATGGAGCGGTCATCCTTCAGATAGACCTGGAAGGCATTATAGTATTCATCATCAAGCGGGTCGCCTGTTGATGCGAGCAAGCAACTGCCGTAGGCATTAAATGAGGCATTTCTGTCAATGTCATATTCCAACTCAATGCTCCAGTCCTCATCACTCTTCAAGGTCAAACCACTCATCACAGTTTGCTTACCTTCAGCGGGGGGGGTATAGCCCGAAACCTCATTCAACTTCACGTTTTTGCTCACAAGTGTAACCTCCTTGGCCGAGAAGTTGTGGATGTGAACCTTCAAATACTCATCTACAATCAGGTTGTTGCCGGGGAAGTCATTATACAATCCATTGTTGTCGGGGTCGGTATCCACCACAGGAGCGTATGAATTCTTCTCACCCACAACGTAGAACATATTTGCAAGTTTCTTGTCGGCATCGGCTGCATACTGCTGCAAAGCCATTGGGCTTTCATTGCCGTTGAAACCGGCATAGCTTTCTTCGCCATCTACTGTACCGCTGACGTTGCGTATGTAGTACCAGTGGGGCTGCTCATTGTTCTCGAGCTGGCTCAACACACCAATAACATCCTCGCTAAGCTCGGGCAGTTCATAGAGTGCATACTCAATCTCGTGCTCAACCATATGAATGTTCTGTGCAAACTGCAGGAGCTTTGCTGTAACATCATCACCGGGGGTAGAGAAAGTCTTGTTATAATATCCTTCGGCACGCTCCACCATTGTATCCACAATATAGCGGTAGTATTTTACCTTGTTGGCATCGATACCCTCCTCAAGAGCCTTTTGGTTAAGGGCCACATACAGTTCACCGGCAACCTCTATAATAAAATCCAAAAGAATTTTCTGGGCCTTGTCATCATCAACCTTCACAAACTCCCAGGCTGTTCCATCATCATTGGCCCTAACAGATTGCTTGTTTCCGTTAGCATCTACTTTGGTGGTTGTAATTTTGTCGCCATCCTCGTGGCTGCATCCCCAAACGTGTTCGGGGTTATTGGTAGCATTCAGAGCCGTGCGGCCGATGTTATAACCATAGTTATTTGAAATCTTCTTTGGCTGCACAAACCAAGTGTTGCCGTTGGTGTTCCAAGCAGCGTGGTCGGCACACTTCATCACAGTTGTGGCATTCTGTATGTTCACGCTGTAATATTCGCTGTGCTCTGTATCCTCGGTCTCAGTAAAATAGAAGAGCGACGTTGCGTGAAATTCTGTTTTTGTCCAATCGTTGTAACCCTCCACCAAGTCCATATCGGCATTGCGCTGATTAAACTTTGCATAGTAGCGCTTGCCGGTCTGCGACGAGATGGGCTCATCACCACCGTCAATTTCAATATCTGCGTTATCTGCGTCGGCAGCACGTTGTGGGCGCGCCTGCTGTGGCAAGCCAAGCTGATGCTTATTCCTTATTAAATATAAAGAGGGGGGGGTTTTCACATCCAACGCAGAGGACATCACCTCAAAGGGAGGCACAATCTCCAGCCCAATCTCAAGGACATCACCGTCCTCAACCATATTAAAATCAAATGTTACAACATTCTCGTTACGTGTTGCAACATCGCCGTTTGAAGCACCGGTTACATTAACATAGGTGTGCAGTTCGTTACACAGGAGCTGCAACTCCAGTTTAGAGAATTCGGTTGCGCTTGCAAACATCTGCGAGAATGGCAAGGAGTGAACCTCTTTGGTGCCATCACCATTGGCATCGAAGAGCAAACGGGTGTTGCGCTCAACAAGCTCATTGGCCCTTATTGTTATCTTCTTTTCATCATTCACAAGTGGAACGGGGATAAAAACAAAGTCGGTACAAAGGCCCGGTGCAACCTCCACGGGGGCAGTGTCAGCATTATTGTCGACATCGACATACGCAGGTGCAACGGTCTGGTTCTGAACAGCCTTCACATTGCCCATCCAGGCCGTACCATCGTTGAAAACGGCAAGATACTGCTGTGCAAAGTTCATCAAGGGCACACCGTGGCGCTGTGTACCCAAAGTGCTAATGCTCCATTTGTAAGGCTCATCGGCAACAGCACCGTTAGCCAAGTATATTGTAGGGTCGGCAACATTGCGGAACACAAGAAGGCCTTCGCTTGTCTTCTCGCAATACCACTCATATTCCTTTTTGGCGTCATCAGTTTTCTCGGCGTGGTATGAGCCAAAAGCCACTCTATCCAAATTTACGCCGTCGGCATTTGCCTTAATCTCACGGTTCACATATACGTGATTATCGACATCATAGGCATCGGCATAGATGCGGTATTTGTTACCGGGGAGGGGCACACCCGAGAGAACTTTAGCCTCGGGGCAGTCGTTGTTATACTCCTCCATATTCTGTCGGTACACCTTTTCGGTAGCTCTTGTAAAGATGGGGCAATCTTTTGCCGCCAATTTGTTTACATAGACCAAAGCGTCCTCAACCTCGTTTGTGGCAGGGAGCACATAGAGCTCGGAGAGACCCATACACATATAATTGGTAGTTGTTCTTTCCTTGGCCACAATGCGGATATATCGGTAGGAATCGCCAAGTGCAATCTTGTCCGAAACATAAACATTGCTGTTGGCAAGATTTGTTTCACGCTCACCACCAACGGTTACAAACTGGCCGTCGGGTGTGGCACACACCTGCAGTTCATACTTTGTTGGAGCATTCTTGCCATCGGCACGGCGCTGCATATAAAGATAGAGCGACTCTACATCCTTGCCCAAGTCAACCTGGTAGTAGTGATAATCATCGGCGGCATTATGCGTCCAATTGGTAACATTAAACGATGTTCCATCACCATCAAGCAGATTGGATATGGCGCCCTCATCTTCGTACAGGTGATTTGTTGTTATCTGTGATGGACTCTGCACAAGACCATAGATTACCTGCGCCGAATAGATGTCGCAACGGCTGTATATGTGCAAATCCTGCATATATTCGCTTGTCAAATGTTCGCCACCGGTAAACTCATTGGCAACATAGAAGGCATAGGGGTGACCAACGTTCCAAGTATCAAAAGCGTTTACTGTTCCGTTCCAATAAGGTCTGTCGCCACCATTGTAGTCCTTTACGATAAAGACAGTTGAACCGTGTCCTTCACTTGTTATCTGGCCGTTTGCAATGATATTATACTTCCAACTCTCCATATTCACGGTAGACTTGCCTTCAGTTGCTTCATCCCAAGAGGTAATGATGAGCTTGGCATCTGTTGCTTTAAGTATGTCGGTTCTACCGGCAGCATTCACATACAGGCCTGTATTTACCGACTTTATGGCATACCAATCGTTCACGCCGTCGTCATCATCGTCATAGGCCTCCATTGTGTAGACAAACGTCTCGTTGTAGACAAAGAGGTCGCGCTCCTTTGTCTTGTCGTGCTCAAACTTCACACCATCGTTGCGAAGGAAACCGGTGCGGTCCTCGTTTCCATTGATGGCAGTGTTGTAAATCATAAACTTTTTGCCCACAGCCTGCTCAAGTGTCAAGCGAGGCGTATTGTCGCCTTTGTAAGAGCCGGGCTGATAGTACTTGTCGGCCCAAGCAGCCGTTGTTCCCAACACAAGGAACAGCAAACATAAAAACAGATTTTTTGTTTTCATTTTTATTTTGGTTTTTATTTTATTTTCATATTGAAAATGTTTTACAATCACAGTGAATTGTAAAAACACAGCATACCCTGTTGGATATTATTACAAAATTAAAACTTTTTTTATTAATGACAATGAAATTGTAGCGATATTTTCCACCCCCGCAACAGAGAAACGCAGGATAAAAGAGACCAACTTTCAAAGAAGCAAAATACCGAGCAAAAAACACAAAAAAAGGCCATTCTCCACACAAAAAACACACACGTTTCAAAAAGCAAGCCAAAGACAATGAGCAGCAAACAGTGCTTGAATTTTCTTTACAAAAAAGCTCTTTAAAAGAGCGTAGATGCATTTCCATTTTTGCATTTCAACTGTACAATTTCCCAACCTTTAAAGAGACAGCCTGCATCCGGGCGGGGGATGATATTTAGCCGCTTGTTTATTATCCCTGTGCCGTCCTAAAATTTGTTTACACTATTTAATCAAAATTCTTGTGTCTTTCCTTGCCGGGCTAGCCCGGCAAGGAAAATGCTTTTTCTTATCCTACTATAGGTTGTCATCGCGTTAATAACGTTATCATATCTTCGTTATTGTAATTCCCAGAACTATAGCAATTCTTCCATCTTCGTTTAATCAAT
>JAZONR010000040.1:0-31308 GCA_045654645.1 Bacteroidaceae bacterium | reverse complement strand
TGTTGGGTATATAGCCCCCAAGCCTAAAGTCTTTTCAATCTTAGGATAGCAATATATACCTCGTGCTACACGGATTATAGTTTCGGCATTTGCCATTCTTTCCAAAGCTTTCAGCACAGATTTAGGCTCTCCCAAATTAGTGAAGTCTGCAGAAGAGAAGATTGTGCCTCTTCCGCATTTTCTAACCTTGCTTAATACCTTATCATCAATTGATTGCATTTTGTGTGATAATAAATTTTGTCGCAAATATAATCTTTTTTTGCGACATTTGAGTTGATAGGTTATTTATTTTTGCATATCCCACGCGGTATCTCCGCTTTTTCCTTCCTTTTCAAACTCCTTCAAAGCCTTATGTATGTAATAATCAACAATATAACAGAAAATAAACAGTAAACATAGAATAGAGATAAACTGATTGCAATAAACAATCAAAATAATGGAAGTATTAAAAACGAAGTCGATAACCTTCTGGGGTAAGTCCTAAAAATGCAGTCAGAATAGCAATTAAAACGCGATATTTGATTACTGTTTTTACTTGAACTCTCCCCCAAAAATCTCCTGTCTGTAAAAGGCTCATTCCCTTATATATGAAAAGCTATGTTAGACCTTTAGAAAGTAAGGTGGCATAGTATCTAACAAATAATCAAATTTCATTACCCGGTATGAGCAGTCAAGCGAAGAGCCCTGTGATTGCCGGAAGAATAGAAGATGTGCGAGTAATCTTTGAGTCAAGTACCTTAGACGAAAGCATTGAACTATTAAACCACCAAGCTACAGCCCCAAGAGACTGCGGTAAGGTGGTTTGTTTATTCTTTATTTTATTGTAGGTCAGGACAGAAAAAGGTCGTCCAATATAACTTGCTGTTGAACACGCCCTCCATACATAGTGTGTGATACTCCATAGGTGGTAATCATTGTCAAATGTACAGATTGTTTAGGTGATAGCGTGTTTATAAGAGTTTGAATTCTATTCCTTATTTTGGCATCCTCCTCTTTGTCGATAGAATATATATCACCGGCAAATTTCATCTCGCATAAATTCACCACATTGTCATTTCTTATTATGAGAAGGTCAATCTGTACTCCTACTTTGTTATCGTTACCCTTCACACTCCAAGCTGAAATTGATGAACTTACTCCCGAAATTCCCAAAGCTCGTTTAATTTGTCCGATATGTTGCCAGCAGACCTCTTCAAAAGCAACGCCTCGCCACACTCTCATTATATTCGAGGTCATATTGTCGGTCATAAAGTTTATATCTTCGGTGTTCGGCTCCACATATTTCAACCAGAATAGAGAGAAATTGTCAATAAGCTTGTAAAATGACACCTTGCCCGATACGTTATAAGGACGATAGCGCTGAATGAAATCACTCTCAACGAGTGCATTCAGAGTATCGGTAAGACCTCCTCCAAATGGCAGGCCTGTTTCCTTTGCTATCTCTTCCCGGGTAAAACCGACGTGCTTTTTTGCAAGCAGACGAATGATTTTCTTGCAATCTTCGGGATTTGAGAATATTGCGTTGAACAGGCGGTTAAATTCATCTTTAAGCCGTGGATTCTTCCCAAAAAGAATATTATCTGCATTTCCTTCAAAGCTCATTCTTTTTTTGAAGTAACTGAGATAGTAAGGAATGCCGCCAAAAACCATATATGATTGTACAATGTCGTAACGCGACATCTCGATATTTTCATTCTTGAAATAATCCTCGCACTCTTTCAAAGTAAACGGAGAGAGTTTCATTTCACAAGTCAGCCTGCCATATAATCCACCTCTATTGCGCGACAAATTGCTTAGAATCCAAGAAGTAGCGCTACCGCAAACAACAAGCATTATGTTATCTCGCCCGCTACACCAACCATTCCAAAAACTCTCAAACGCGGGCAGGAAACCCGAACGTGGCGTATCCATCCAAGGTAGCTCATCTAAAAACACAACTTGGCGTGAACCGTTGTCTAGTTTTATGAGAAGTTGTTTCAACTGGAAAAAGGCTTCGAACCAAGATTTCGGTTTTGAATATCCTTCCAGTCCATGGCTCAGCAGGGTGTAATGGAAACTTTCAAGTTGGGTTCTCATAAGATTCTTCTCCCCCTCTTGATCTACCGGCGAAACACCTGTATGTTGGAAAGTTATACGTCCTTTAAGTGCCTGTTTAATTAGGAATGTCTTTCCAACACGCCTTCTTCCATAGACAGCCACAAATTCCGGGCGCTCACTCTCATAGAGTCTTTCTAACTCCTCAATCTCCTTTTTTCTACCTACGATAATGCTCATAATGTGTTATATTTTGCCACAAATATATAAAAGTGTAATCAAATGGCAAAATATAACCCTGTATATTATGCCAAACAAACTATATTTTTGTAAGCATTGGCAGATTTTGTTTTTATTCTTTAATTTTTCTCCTCCGTTTTCAAACTCCTTCAAAGCCTTATGTATGTAGTAATCAACAATATAACAGAAAACAAACAGTAAACAGAGAAAATAGAGATAAAAACAACAGTATAAACAACTGGTGAAAAACATAGAAAAGTTATCCCAACTTGGTTTTGAAATTACATTACATGATAAAATGCCTGATGTTGTTCTGTATCGAGAGGAAAAACATTGGATATACTTCGTGGAGTCCTTTAGATTTGCAAAAAAAAGAAAGGTAAGCAAAAAGTGCTATCTTTGCAAAAAGTTAACCAAAGGAGAGAGGTGAACTAGCGTGGTTTCTGTAACGTCAGTTGGACCAAAGGATCCAAAACGTATTATTGAAATAGAATCCATGACAAGCAATGTGGCAGCAGGCAAGATTTATGTTACAGCATTCCTTGACTTTGCAACATTCAAAAAATTCTCAGAGCAATTAGCTTGGGAAACAGAAGTCTGGATTGCCGATATGCCTGACCACATGGTTCATCTTAATGGAGATAAATTTTTAGGACCAAGATAAAAAAATAACTACAATGAAAAAAAACATTATTTTATTTATTGCTTCATTTTTATGGTGTACAGCACTTGTTGCTCAAGATGTTATTGTAAGAAAAGATGGTAGTACTATTATTTCAAAAGTACTTGAAGTCAACCAATCTGATGTGAAATATAAAAAACATTCTAATCTGAATGGCCCAACTTACACTATTAACAAATCGGATATATTGTCTATAAATTATGAAAATGGTGAAAAAGAAAAGTATGATAATGACTCAGCACCAATAGTTACAGAAAGCAAACAAGTGTCTGGTGGAGTGGCGAAGCCAGAAATTGATAATCAATCAGTTATAAACAAATACAACAATTTATCTGCTCGTTTTCCAATTGATGGTACTCAAAAAAAGAGTAAAGCATCATATTGGGCAGGTATTCTTGCCGTGGATACATCTTCAATAATGTCAAGTAAGTATCTGGTTGCATCGTTAGTTCAATCTACAGGCTGCCTATTAAATGGAACTTGGACTCATCCATGGCCGTTTAATGGTCATTATATGATTGAACTCAAAAACAAATCAACCCAGACTATTTACGTTGATTTAGGTAATACATTCAGAGTTGACGAAGATGGCCAATATAAGGTATATTACGATACAAAACAAACAACGATAGGTCAAAATAGTGGTAGCGGGGTAAGTTTAAATATTGGAAGTGTTTCAAATGTACTTGGTATAGGTGGAGCTATTGGAACATTAGCCAATGGTGTTTCAGTTGGGAGTGGTAAAGGTCACTCTACATCAACAACATATACAAAACAACGAATTGTTGCAATTCCCCCACAGGCTACTATGGTGATAGAAAGATGCGAGTGGGAACATGTTAAAGGAGCTGCACTATATAAAGAAGAGAATTGCGTATATATAAGCTATTGCGAGGGATTTAACTATTATAGATTAGGACATGTGATACATGAAAATGAAGAACAACATTTTAAATTTGATGATAGCCCATGTAAATACATGTATACTATTACTTATTCTTTGTCCGAAACATTTGACAAATGGGAAGCCCTTCGAATAAATGTATATGCAAGTCTTCTATGTGGTGGCATCAAAATATATCATAGAAACTTTGAAAAAATTAAGGAAAAAGTAATTAATTATACTCCATCCACAATAATTATTGGAGGAAAACGAACTTGGTAATTAATAACCATACTATTATGCAGAAAGTTCAGATGCTATAATGAAAGAACAGTGGTATGTTACCTTCTCATACTAGCTCCTTGCCTCGGCAAATCCCCCACAATACCCTCCAACTCCCTGTCCACCTTGGTTAGTTCCTCTTTGGACAAAGCATAGATGCAGTCAATCGTCAGTCGGTTGGCTGCTATTTTTCTGTGTGCGAGGATAGTCTCTTCGCCACCGATGGAGGGGCGGTTTGCACCGCTCGCCTCCAGAAAGTCGTTTACTGCGTCACGCATGGTGAACTCTCTCATTCCTGTCTTTGCTCAGTAGATAAGGGCATCTACAGCTGCTTTTCCTGACTTCATCACTTTTTGCTGCAACATTATGGCGCTTATTGTTTTTCAGCTAGTTACGACAATTTGTTGGTTGGAGATGAAGCCTTGATTTTGAACTCTTTGGTCAGGTCTTTAGGTGTTACGAAGATAGTGGTTGATAGTCTTTTGATTTTTCGGCTAAGTGTAAATCTCAGTTTTACATTGTAAGTTTTATCACTGCGCTGTTCGTTTTTCTTGATTTCTGCATTGATTGTCAACATTTTACACGCGTTAAAATTAGGAAACAATTAGGAAACAAACCGTGTAAAAAGGCTGTAAAACTACCGAATTTAGGCTGTTTTTTTAAGATTTCTTGCATCTGCCTCGTACTCTCCAAACTCCCCGAATCTCTAAAATACATAAAAAGAAAGGAGGTCAAACATCTTATTACCAGATATTTAACCTCTCTTGTTCTTGTGGGCCATCTAGGGCTTGAACCTAGGACCTCCAGATTATGAGTCTGTTGCTCTAACCAACTGAGCTAAAAGCCCGAGTATCTCTCTTGAAATACGCTGCAAAGGTAGGGCTTTTAGTGTTAGATTGCAAATTTTTATGCCAAAAATTGTGTGTTGCTCTCTTAAAATATCCCAAAAACGGCTATTCTGTTGCGTCATTTATACCACATCCAGCGCCACAACTCTTTCAGGTTGGGCTTTTTACCGTGCATAAGTATTCCTATGCGGTAAATCTTGCCTGCGCTCCACACAACAGCCAGGAATGTGGCTGCCAACAGGGCTGCCGACAGGGCTATCTCCCACATTGGAACGCCATAGGGGATGCGGGCCATCATCACAATGGGCGATGTGAAGGGTATCATTGAGAACCAGAATGCAACGCTTGATGTTGGGTCGTTTATCACCGATAGCATCACAAACAGCGCCAATATGATTGGCAGCATTATGGGTGTTTGCAGCTGCTGTGCATCTTGTGGGCTGTCTACCGCCGAGCCCACGGCAGCAAACATAGATGCATAGAGCAGGAAGCCTCCAATCATAAACACCAGCAGCCACACCACAATGCCGCCAATGTAGCCAATGTTGCTCAGCATCACAAATGCCTGCAGCGAGCCAAGCTCGCTTCCTCCCTCAATGGCAGCAGCCGGCACCCCCTGTTTCATAAGCGCAAGGGCCTGCACAATCTCATCGGGCAGCAGATGCGGCAGCACAAAATATGCAGCTCCTGCAATGAGGGCTATCCATATTACAATCTGCAGCAGTGCCACGCTTGCAACGCCAAGAATCTTGCCCATCATCATATCAAATGGGCGCACTGTAGATACAAGCACCTCAAGCACGCGGTTGTTCTTCTCCTCTATAACCGATTGCATCACCATCACGCCATACAGCAACAGGAACATATAGAGCACAAAGCTCAGCACATAGGCCAGCACTGTGGCCACTGTTGTCGATGATGCGCTATCCTCTTCGTTAGCCTCGTTCTTCATCGACTGCAACGATGCGCCCGTGTTCAGGTCCTGCATCACACTGCTGTCAATGTTGTGCTTCCTCATCTTTTCGGCCTGTAGAGCCATTGTTACCTGCATCTGCACATTGTGCTCCGTGCTCAGCGATGAAGTGCTGTTGGTGTATAGACGCACATCGCCGGGGTTCTCCATAATATTCTTTCCAATGTGCAGCACGCCGTGCCAGTTGTCATATTCGTTGCGCGCCACTTCAATGGGAAGGGGTGTAGCTTCAAATTTAATCTCATCGGTGTTCTGCAGCTGCTGTGCAATAATTTTGCTGTCATCAACTACTGCAATCCTCTTCTCGCTCTCGCCCGAATAGCCCGCAATGAGCATTGGGGCAAATATAAGAGCAATCATCAACAGCGGGGTGAGCAGTGTTGTCAGAATAAACGACTTCTTCTGCACCCTCTCCTTGAATTCACGGCCAATTATTATGCCTATCTTGCTTTTCATCTCTTTTCTTTTGGTTTGTGTGGGTTATACATTCTCGTTCACGGCGCGTATGAAGATATCGTTCATTGTTGGTATCACCTCGCTGAATGAGCGCAGCGCCACGCTTTCGTTGGCGGCAGCTATCACGTCGCGTATGCCGCTGTCGGTGGCAATGTGTATCTTTGCCCTGTTGAGGCCAATGGGCGATGTGCTTGTCTCCATCACCGAGCATTTGTTCTCTATTGCAGTGAGCAGCTCGGCCTCCTTGCCATTGTAGCTTACCTCAAAGATATTTGAGCCGTGGCTGTGGCGTATCTGCTCCACATTGCCCGATAGAATGTTTCTCGACTTGTTGATGAGAGTTATGTGGTCGCACAGCTCCTCCACCGACGACATATTGTGTGTGGAGAATATAATTGTGGCACCCTTGTCGCGCAGTGCAAGAATCTCCTCCTTCAGCAAGTTGGCATTTATTGGGTCAAATCCCGAGAACGGCTCGTCAAAGATAAGCAGTTTGGGCTGATGCAGCACCGTTACTATAAACTGCACCTTCTGTGCCATACCCTTTGAGAGGTCGCCCACACTCTTGTCCCACCAGTCCTGTATGCCAAACTTCTCGAACCACTCCTTTGCCTTGTTGCGAGCCTCCTTGTGCGTGAGGCCTTTAAGACGCGCAAAGAACACTGCCTGCTCGCCCAGCTTCATCTTCTTGTAGAGACCGCGCTCCTCGGGCATATATCCGATGTGCCTAATATCCTCGGCTGTTATCTCCTTGCCGTTTAGCAGCACACGGCCACCGTCGGGTGTTATAATGCGGTTAATTATGCGCAGCAGTGTGGTCTTTCCTGCTCCGTTGGGTCCCAGGAGGCCATATATGGAGCCTTCGGGAATGGCAAGCGACACATCATCGAGCGCAGTGTGGCCCGAGTATCTCTTGCTGATGTTCTCAATTCTTATCAAATCCATTGTTTTGATTGTTAGATTATTGGTTTGTGGCGGCAAATTTATGCAAAGAGAATGAATTTACCCCCCCCATTGTTAATTTTTGTTAAAAACGAAAAAGTGGTCTATCGCGTTGGCAATCCTTTGCCGTTGCGCTGTTTGCAAATTTATATAAAATTTCCATATAAAGTATTTTTTGCCTAAATTTGCATTTATAAGTTTAGCGCACGTGTTGTGGCGGCTATAAAGAGAGAGTTATGTTGGCAGGAAAGAAAGTTTTGATATTTGACCTTGGCGGGGTGTTGCTCAACCTCTATGTGGAGCGCAGCTTTGCAGCCCTTGTGGAGCTTGGTGCCCCGGCGGCAATGCTCAACGAGAGCAGTTGCCTTCTCAACGAGACAATGCAGCGCTATGACCGTGGCGACATCTCCACGGCAGATATGCTCGCCTATATGCAGTCGTTTATCCCACGCCCCTGCAGTGAAGATGAGCTGCGTCGCATCTGGAACCTTATGCTTGGCGATTTTCCACCTGCAAAGCTGCAGTGCTTGCGCCATTTGCGCCGGCAGGGCTATCGTGTGGTGATGCTCAGCAACACCAACGACGGCCATTGGAGCGAGATTGAGCGCAAGTTCGAGGCGGCAGCGGGCGAGCCCCTTGCCGGCTGTTTCGATGCACTCTACCTCTCCTACCGTATGCGCTGTCGCAAGCCCGAGCCCGCAATCTTTGAGCAGCTGCTTGCTGCCGAAGGCGTGGAGCCCGGCGAAACCCTTTTCTTTGATGATTCGGCCGAGAATTGCGAGGCTGCGCGCTCCCTGGGCATTGCTGCCGTCAGGGTGGGCCGCAACGCCACTTGGAGTTCCCTGCCGTTGGAGTGAATGAGGACTTTATGCAGATAATAACCGACATAGATAACTACAAGCCTGTTCCTTGTGCAGCCACCATCGGCTCCTTCGATGGTGTGCATCTTGGGCATAGAGCGATGCTTGCCGAGCTGCGTTCCGCGGCACAGGCTCAAGGGCTGCCCCTTATGGCAGTAACCTTTGCCACCCACCCGCGACTGCTGTTTGGCAACGCCTCGGCTCCCTTCCTGCTCACCCCCGGCGATGAGCGGTTGGCTCTGTTGCAGTCGGCCGGGGTGGATATCTGCGTTCTGCTCAATTTCGATAGCTCAATGGCCTCACTCGGCGCTGCATCCTTTATGGAAAGCGTGCTTGCAGAGCGCCTTGGCGTGAGGCTGCTTGGCGTGGGCTACGACCACCACTTTGGCAAACCCTCTCAGGGCGAGGGGCTTGAGCAGTATATCGCCTATGGAAGGTCTGTGGGCATCGACGTCATTGGCACTGCACCGTTTCTCAAGGATAACATCACCGTCAGCTCATCGGCCGTGCGCCGCGCATTGGCCCGGGGCGATGTGCAGCAGGCAAGCTCTATGCTTGGCTACAACTACTCCATAGAGGGAGTGGTGGAGCACGGTGCAGCCATAGGCCGCACCTGGGGCTTTCCAACAGCCAACATACGCCCCGCCCATTCTCATAAGATGCTCCCCGCCGACGGTGTCTACGAGGTGGCTGTGGAGCTCGACGGCAGCAGCTACAAAGGGGTTATGAACATAGGCTTCAAGCCCACAATAGCCAACGGTGGCAGGCGCACCATTGAGGTGCACATCATTGGCTTCGAGGGCAACCTCTATGGCAAAGAGATAGCTCCCCGCCTGGTGCGCCATTTGCGTGGTGAGATGATTTTTGAAAATGTAGATGCCCTGCGTCGCCGCATCGAGGCCGATGTGGCCAGGGTGAAACAAGGAATATGACAAAATGAAAATGAGAGAGACTGCCCGTGCGGCATTGAGGATTGTGATGCTTATATCACTCTATTTTGCTATGCAACTTCTTTTTGTATCAGTGGCAACAACACTGTGCGTTCTTGTGTCATCACGTTTGGGGGAAATTCCGGCCGAGGCTCTTGCGCGTATGAACGAGGCGCGCTATCTTGCCGCCAACCCCGGAGTGAACGACTGTCTTGTCGATGGTGCCGCCATCGGAATGTTCGTCTCATCGGCAGTGATGCTGCTTTTCCTGCACTTCTCGGGCAACTACCGTTTGCGTTTACGCTCTTTCAGGATGATAAGCCGCGCCCCGCTGCTGCTCGCCACAATGCTCATCTTTGCAGCAATGTTTGCCCTCAATATCTTTGTGCAGTGGTTCCCGTTGCAGGATAAAATGGCCTGGATGTTCGAAGGCCTCTCGCACAACATCCTTGGCATCACCGGTATGGTCCTTTTGGCCCCCTTGCTCGAGGAGGTGCTCTTTCGTGGTGCCATACAAGGCTTGCTTATGCGCCTTTTCGGCAAGCCCTGGCCCGCAATCATCGTTGCTGCACTCATCTTTGGAATAGTCCATTGGAATCCCGTTCAGGTGGTCTATGCAACACTGCTTGGCATTGTCTTGGGCTGGATATATTACCGCAGCGGCAATCTCGTCTATGTGATAGTGGGGCACGTTCTCAACAATGCCGTTGCAGCCTATACCACAGCTACCCTCAGCTCCTCGGTGGAAGAGGAGTTTGCCACCACAGGATATAGCATAGTCGCATTTCTTCTCTTTGCCGCTATAGCCGTGCAGTTGGCGATGAGGCTGCACCACAAACTTCCCGCACCTCAAAATCCTTGGTGCGAGAGTTGCGATGTGCCCACAAAAGAGTGAGCAAGTAAAAAAACTCTGTGCTTTCTTTTGAAATCAGCTGCCTGTTCTGCAGCCTCTTCCTTATGCGATGATGTGCGTTCCCTGTGTGCCGTCAATGGCATCGGCGCGTGTTATTATAACCCTTTCCACGCCGCTCTCAATGGCGTTGAACGCATTGTCAATCTTTGGAATCATACCACCGCTCACAGTGCCGTCGGCAAGCAGTGTGCCATAACTCTCACGTGTTATTGTGGCGATGAGGCTGCTCTCATCCTCGGGGTTGCGCATAACCCCCGGCAGTTCAAAACAGTATATCAGCGTAACATCATAGTGGGCAGCAAGCGCCTTGGCCGTCTCCGCAGCCATTGTGTCGGCATTCGTGTTCAGCAGGTTGCCCTTGCCGTCGTGTGTGAGTGGTGCCACAATGGGGGTTATCCCCTGCCCGATGAATTTCGACAGCATTGCGCCGTTGGCAGCCTCCACGTCGCCCACAAAACCATAATCGACACTCTTCACCGGGCGTTTGTGTGCACGTATTATGTTGCAGTCGGCACCGGTGAGGCCCAGCGCATTTATTCCACGCGCCTGCAATCCTGCAACAATATTCTTGTTCACCAATCCGCCATAGACCATAGTAACCACCTCAAGCATCTCCTTGTCGGTGATGCGGCGGCCGTCTACCATACGGCTCTCAATGCCCAGTTGCGCTGCAATGCGTGTTGCCGAACGTCCACCACCGTGAATAAGCACCTTGTGTCCCTCTATGGCCGCAAAACGGTCGAGGAGCGCGGCCAATGTGGCCTGCTCCTCAACAATCTTTCCTCCAACCTTAATAACTGTGATTTTCTCCTTCATCAATAGTCGAGGTATGTATATCCGTAAAGTCCCGAGCGATAGTTCGACAGGAACTCCTTGCCCTCCTCGAGCGAGATGCGTCCCTCCTTAACCGCACTTGTTACCCAACGCTCCAGTGTGCGCACAAGCTTGCGCGCGTCATACTGAACATAGTCGAGCACATCGGCAATTGTCTCACCATCTATAATCTTGTCAATGTGATAGCCCTCCTCATCAACACTCACGTGCACCGCATTGGTGTCGCCAAACAGGTTGTGCATATCGCCAAGAATCTCCTGGTAGGCACCCACAAGGAACACACCCAGATAATAGGGCTCGTTCGACTTCATCTTGTGCACCTTCAGCGAGTCGGCCTTGGCGTTGTAGTGAATGAAGTCGGTAATCTTTCCGTCGCTGTCGCAGGTCATATCCTGAATTGTACAGCTGCGGTCGGGGCGCTCGTCAAGCCTGTGTATGGGCATAATGGGGAAGAACTGGTCAATACCCCAGCTGTCGGGTAGGCTCTGGAACAGCGAGAAGTTGCAGAAATACTTGTCGGCGATGAGCTTCGGCAGCTTGCGGAAGTCATCTGGCACGTGCTTCATATTCTTGGAGATAGAGAGAATCTCGCGCACAATGCTCCAGAACATACTCTCAATCTGCGCACGTGTCTTCAGGTCCACAATACCGTGGCTAAAGAGCTCAAGAGCCTCCTCGCGTATCTGCTGTGCGTCGTGCAGAGCCTCAAGCATAGTGCGCTGGTCAAGCTCGCACCAAATTTTGTAGAGCTCCTTTGCCAGTTCGTGGTCATTGGCAGCAACCTCCCAATCCTCATCCATTTGCGGCAGCGCAGCAGTCTCAAGCACCTCAAACACCAGCACAGCGTGGTGAGCCGATACCGAGCGTCCGCTTTCTGTAATAATGTTGGGGTGGGGAATACCGTTCTTGTCGGCAGCATCCACCATTGTGTATATGGCATCGTTCACATACTCCTGAATAGAGTAGTTCACCGAGCTCTCGCTGCTTGATGAGCGTGTTCCGTCATAGTCCACACCCAGTCCGCCGCCAATGTCGGTAAACTCAATGTTGTAGCCCAGTTTGTGCAGCTGCACATAGAACTGCGACGCCTCTCTCAATGCTGTCTTTATGTGGCGTATGCGTGTAACCTGGCTTCCAATGTGGAAGTGGATGAGACGCAGACAATCCTTTATGTCATATTTCTCAAGAATCTCAAGCGCCTCGAGCAGCTCGCTCGATGTGAGGCCGAACTTGCTTGCGTCGCCGCCGCTCTCCTCCCATTTGCCACTGCCTTCCGATGCCAGCTTGATGCGTATGCCAATGTTGGGGCGCACACCCATTCTCTTGCCAATCTTTGCAATGCGTTTCAGCTCGTTGAGCTTCTCCACCACAAGGAAAATGCGGCGTCCCATCTTCTGTGCCAACAGCGCAAGCTCAATGTAGCTGTCGTCCTTGTAGCCGTTGCAGATGATTAGCGAGTCGCTGTCGGTGTTCATTGCGATAACAGCGTGCAGCTCGGGTTTTGAGCCCGCTTCAAGGCCAATGTTATAGCGCTTGCCGTGGCTTGTTATCTCCTCCACCACGGGGCGCATCTGGTTCACCTTTATCGGGTAAACAATAAAGTTCTCGCCCTTGTAGTTATACTCCTGTGAAGCAATCTTGAAACAGCCGGCAATCTTCTCAATGCGGTTGTCAAGGATATCCGGGAAGCGAATCAGCACGGGAGCGGCAACGTCGCGCAGTTGCAGCTCATCCATTAACTCCTTAAGGTCCACCTTAATGCTGTCCTTCTTTGGAGTTACAGCCACGTTTCCCTTCTCGTTGATGCTGAAATAGGACGCTCCCCAACCATTTATGTTGTAGAGCTCCTCCGAATCCTCAATGCGCCATTTTCTCATTTTTTTGACTGGTGTTTGATGTGTCGGTTATTGTAAATTGTAACTAATTCTCTTTTTTGTCGCTCAAATGCCAAACTCCCTGCGGAACTCCTCCACCGACCGGTCTATCTGTGTGCGGTCCTCAAGCCTGTCGGCCCTGAACGAATATTTAGCCTTGCTGTAGTGTGGCCCACGCTCCTGCAATTTCTCCTCGATGAAAAGCCTCAACTCCTCGTCGCTCTTCTCCCTTATGAGCGGGCGCTTGCTGCGCGCAATGCTCAATCTGATGAACAACCTCTCCACGGGAACGTCGAGATACACGGTGATGCCCTGCGCGTTCATATACTCAATATTGTCGAAGAAACAGGGTGTTCCGCCGCCTGTGGAAATCACCACATCCTCAAATTCCCCCACCTCGTGCAACATACGCTGCTCAATCTCGCGGAACGCATTTTCGCCCTTTTCATCGAATATTTGAGCAATTGTCTTGCGGTAGCGCTGCTCAATGTAGCAGTCAAGGTCAATGAACGACAGCCCTGCTGCTGCAGCCAGGGCGCGGCCAAGTGTTGTCTTGCCGGCACCCATATACCCAACAAGGAATATACGTGTCATCACTTGCTCTTCTTTGTATATCGGCGCTTTGCAGGGGCCTTTCCTCCCTCCTGCTGCTTCCTCACAATGTCATAGCACTCCTGCAGCTCAAGCTCGGCCGGTGTAACACCCTTTGGCAACTTGTAGTTGCTGCCCTTGTAGGCAATGTAGGGGCCAAAGCGTCCGTTCAGCACCTGCAGTTCGCTATCCTCGCTGAATGACTTAATCACCCTCTCGGCCTCGCTCTTGCGCTTCGCCTCAATGAGCTCTGTAGCCTCCTCAAGTGTTATTGTCAGCGGGTCGTTTGTCTTGGGCAGTGAGATATATGAGTCGCCAAACTTTATATACGCACCAAAACGGCCTGCTCCAATGGTAACAGTGTTGCCGTCGAACTCGCCCAGTGTGCGTGGCAGGCTGAAGAGCCCAAGAGCCTCCTCCAGCGTAATGGTCTCCAGTGTCTGTCCGGGTTTCATCTGTGCAAAGCGGGGCTTCTCATCGTCGCTTGCCGAGCCAATCTGCACAATTGGACCGAAACGGCCAATCTTCACCGATACGGGCTTGCCGCTTGCGGGGTCTGTGCCCAGCACACGCTCACCCACCTTGTGCTCGTTCTTTGTCTGCACAATGCCATCAATCTTTGGCTCAAACTGCTTGTAGAACACCGAAATGTGCTCGGCCCAATGACGCTTGCCATCGGCAATCTCATCAAACTCCTTCTCCACCTTGGCAGTGAAGTTATAGTCCATAATCTCGGGGAAATACTCAAACAAAAAGTCGTTCACCACAATACCGATGTCGGTAGGTATCAGCTTTGCCTTCTCGGCGCCAACGGTCTCCTTGCTCTCCTTTGTGGTGAGCTTGCCGTTCTTCAATGTTATTATGCTGTATGTGCGCGATGTGCCGGCCTTGTTGCCCTTCTCCACATATCCGCGCTGCTGTATTGTGCTGATTGTGGGTGCATAGGTAGACGGGCGTCCTATGCCCAGCTCCTCGAGCTTGCGCACCAGGCTTGCCTCGGTGTATCGTGGCTGGTGCTGTGTGAAGCGCTCTGTTGCCACAATCTCCTTTGTGGTGAGCACGTCGCCCTTGTGCACTGCGGGAATAGCAGGCAGGTCGCCCTGTGTCTCATCATCGGTGCTCTCGCGGTACACCTTTATAAAACCGTCGAAAACAGTAACCTCGCCGGTGGCAATGAATGTCTCGCTGTGTCCGCTAATTGCAATGTTTACTGTTGTCTTCTCAACCTGTGCGTCGGCCATCTGCGAGGCGCAGGTGCGCTTCCAGATGAGCTCATAGAGCCTCTTCTCGGGGATGGTGCCCTCAATGGTGGTGTTGCTCATAAATGTGGGGCGTATGGCCTCGTGAGCCTCCTGTGCACCCTTTGAGCGTGTGGCATAGTTGCGGCTCTTGTGATACTCGCTGCCATACATCTCTGTAACCACCTCCTTGCACGAGCCAATGCACAAAGAGGATAGATTTACCGAGTCGGTACGCATATAAGTGATGTATCCCGACTCATACAGCCTCTGTGCCACCATCATTGTCTGCGACACGGTAAAGCCCAGCTTGCGCGCAGCCTCCTGTTGCAGTGTAGATGTGGTGAATGGTGCGGCAGGGCTCTTCTTCAATGGCTTTGTGCTGACATCCTCCACCGAGAATGTAGCCTCTTTGCACGATGCCAGGAACGCCTCGGCCTCCTCCTTTGTGCAGAAACGCTTTGAAAGCTCTGTGTTCAGTATGTTGTTCTCGCCGTCGCTGTCGGGCACCTCAAACTGTGCCGTAACACGATAGCCGCTTTCGCTCACAAACTTGTTGATTTCCCTCTCTCTCTCCACAATAAGGCGCACAGTAACGCTCTGCACACGTCCTGCCGAGAGAGCCGGTTTTACCTTGCGCCACAACACAGGCGACAACTTGAAGCCCACAATTCTGTCGAGCACGCGGCGTGCCTGTTGTGCATATACAAGATTAGTGTCAATCTCCCTGGGGTTTTCAATTGCCGAGAGAATGGCATTCTTTGTAATCTCGTGGAACACTATACGCTTTGTCTTTTCGTGCGTCAGTCCAAGCTCTGTAAACAGGTGCCAGCTAATGGCCTCTCCCTCGCGGTCCTCATCGGAAGCAAGCCACACCATATCGGCCTTCTTCACCTCATTCCTCAGCGAGTTCACCAGCTTCACCTTCTCCTCGGGTATCTCATAGAGCGGCTCAAAAGTCTCGGTGTTTATGCTGAACTCCTTCTTCTTCAAATCACAAATGTGTCCATAGCTGGACAGCACCTTGTACTCCTTGCCAAGGAATTTCTCAATTGTCTTTGCCTTGGCGGGAGACTCAACTATTACTAAATTTTTCTGCATAGCGTTTGAACAGCTTTCTCAAATTTGCCGCAAATGTAGAAAAGTTTCTCATATATCAAAGTCAAAAAAACAGAAAAAAAACAGCCCTTTGCAGCCCCGTTTTCCCTAAAATAATATATTATTTTAAATAGGAGAAAATTTTTGCTCCGTAGACAAAAGAGGATGGCCCAAAACAGATGGGCCATCCTCATATTGTCGTGGGTTGAATGGAAAGGGATTTTCAGGACAACCCCGGTTTCAAACCAACACCTTGTTTTTAGAAATTCACAGTAGCTCCAATAGAGCCTCTTGCACCGCGAGTGTAGTATCCCGCATATTCATAATAGTTGCTGCCAAGCAGGTTGTTGCCCTCTATGTAGGCACCAATGCGCTTGCCAAACCGGTAGCTCAGGCGCGCGTTCAGGTCATACTTGTTATTTATGCGCTCCTGTTCCCCGCCCTTGGTGTATCTGGTGAAGTTATATCCCACGCGCAGTGTCAAATGCTCGGCAACCCTTGCCTCGGCATCCACGTTCACTGTAATCTGGGGCTTCATCATCAGCAACTCGTTCTTCTTGCACTCCCAAAGGTCGTAACGAGCGTCGGCCGATAGCTTCATCCAACTGCGTATATCCAATCCCAGGCGTGCGCCAATGTAGGCATTGTGTGTGTTGTCCTGCTTGAAGTCGGCATATAGCAGCGACCACCTTCCGTCGGCCTGCTCGCCAAGCACCTGCAGCAAATCATCTTTGGTGTAGGCATATCCGGCAACCACGTCTATCGACAGCGGCTCAAATGACATACGTGTGCCAACACTTGCATCGGCAATCCTGTATGTGGGCTTCAAGCTCTTGTCCTTGTTGGTGTCTATGTTCCAATAGGGTGTCATCCCGTCGAGTGTGGCCAGGCCGTTGTGTGTTCTGCCGCCGCCCACCTTGGCAAACACTGCAACATTCTCCATAACGTGTCCCTTGAGCTCCACGTCGGGTGCAATGGCAAAGAGTGTGCCCTCGGTCATAAAGTTCATCTTTGTTGCAAGCTTCAAACTCCATTTGCCAACGTTGAAGTTCAGGTATGGGTCAATGTCAATCGACGCCTGGTCGCCATATCCCAATTCGGCTTTTCTCAAAGCACTGCTATAGTGGAACGCCTCCACATTCACGTTAAGCCCCAGGCTGTGCAGCCAAGTGTCATAAATCTCAAGGCCAACACCGGTGCCGGCGCTTATTGTTGTCTCGCCAAAGCCGGTGTTGCTGCCTGCCAGATGAGTGCGTCCGGTGTATCCCATACCGGCATTGAACCAATAGGAGAAAGGCCCGGTTAGTCTCGACACGCCGCCAAGCTCCAGGTTGTAGCGGCGGCTGTTCTGCTTGTCGGTGAGTGTGCCGAGTAGCTTTTCGCCGCAGCTCTGGTAGTTGAAGACATCGTTTTTGAACTTTCCGTCAATATCCAGCTCCAGCTTCTTGAATTTGTGTGTGTAGCCGGCGTTCAGAGCAGTGGTGAAGAGGCGTGAATTCCAGTCGTTGAACCTGCCGTCTACCTCGCTCTTGAAACCGTCAAATGCGCCTGCCACCCTCAGCGTGCCCTGCTTTTGCTTGCCAAGCTCCAGGCGATAGGCCACTTTGGCGTCAATATCATTGGTGGTGCCATAGCCCAGGCGTGCATATCCCGGGAACACACCCTGCTTCACAGGCATCACATCATCGGCCTCGCTCTCGCCATCAAAGTTTACATAGGGCATTCCATCGGTCGAGTAGACAATCTTTATGGGCTTTGTGTCTGTGGCACGTTGTGTGCTTGGTGTGAAGTTCTTCTTTCCCACCTCAATTATTACCGGGGTGTAGTCGTTCTCCACGTTCACCACAGCATCCCTCTCATTGTTCTGCGCCACAGCTGCAACACACAGCGCCAGCGCACTCACTAATATAATGGTTCTTCTCATATTCTGTAACTCTCTAAAATGTTACTTACTCTCCTCGGTGTTCAGTTTCTCAAGTCTCTCGTCTATCATTGCGGCAATGCCGTCGTTCCCGCCGTCGTAGTTGTTCTGCAACGACAAAAGGTACTGCTTTGCCTCCATTGTCTTGCCCTGCACGGTGTAGAGGTCGGCAAGCAGAATGAAGCTGCGTGCCATCCAATATGTGTGCGGGGTGCTCATCTCAATGAAGTTGCTTATCTCATCCTCGCAGAAGTCATAGCTTCCGTCATCGAACAACATCTGTGCCACCAGGAATTTTGCCTCGGCGCCCTCCTTGGTGCGGGTGTCCTCTGCCAGGTCGTCAAGGTCATCAATAGCCTTGTCCTTGTTGTCGGTTGCCAAATGGGCCTTTGCTCTGCTGAACACCGCCTCACGCTTCAGCTCGGGCGAAGCCACCGGGCTGTTCTCAATCATCGTTGCATACTCGATGACCTCGCTGTGGTTGCCCTGCTCCCTTGCTGCTGCAAGCACCTTAGTATATGCCTGGTTGCGGCGCTCCTCGTTGCTGCTCTGCGCTGCAATCTGCTTGTAGAGTGGAACGGCGTTGGCATAATCCTTTCTGTCATAATAGACACCGGCCGAAATTGCCATTGCCTCCTCGCGATACTCGCTGTCGGGGTACTTCAGCACCGTTGCAAAGCTCTTCAAAGCCTCCTCGATCGACTGCTGCTTGTAGCTTATGAGGCCGTTGTAGTAGTGGCTGTTGGGGATGAACGCGCCCTGCGGGTTGTTGGTGATATACTCGTCGAACGCCTTTTTTGCAGCAACAAGCTCGCCCTTGCCATAGAGCTTCTCGGCAGCAATGTAGGTGAGTGTGTCAATTTCGCTGCTTCTCACCTTGTGCTTCATACCGGCCATTTCGGCATATTCGGCAAAGAGGTCCACCCTGCCCATCTCCACAAAGATGCTCTTCAGGTCCTCGAGTGCCACCTGTGCCTCCTCGCTGTGGGGGTATTTGGCAATAATCTCCTTGTAGGCCTCAATGGAGTTGTCGCGTTCGCCCAAGGTGTTATAGAGCATAGCCCTCTCTGTTGCTGCGCGGCACGCATTGTCGCTGTGCGGGAAGTCGTTGATTAGCTTGGTATATGTGTCGAGTGCCTCGCGGTACTGCTCCTGCTTTATGTAGGAGCGTCCCATCTCATAGAGTGCCTGCTCGGTGTATGCACTGTTGGGGTGGTCGTTGATTAGCGACTTCAGTGTTATGATGCTCTGCTCGCGGTTGCCCTTCAGGCTCTGTGTCTGTGCCAGGCGATAGAGTGAGTAGTCGGCACTCTTCCTGTAGGTGTTTGCCGCCTTTGCATAATAGGTGTCGGCGGTGTCAAAGCGGCGCTGGTAGAAGTTACAGTCGGCAATGCGGTTGTATGTGTCCGATACAAGGTCATAACCCTCCTTCTCGGCAACCTTGGCAAACTGGTTGAACTCCTTGAGTGCCTCCTCGAAACGCTCCTCGGTGAAGAAGGTATATCCAACGCCATACAAAGCCTTGCGGTTGTTCTCCTCATCTACGGCCAGCGCCTTGCGATAGTTCTTGCGCGCAGCCACCATATCACCCTTGCGGAACAGCGCCTCGCCCTTCCAGAAGTGTGTCTCACCCTCGGTCTGCTTGTTGTAGCGTGCCAGTTCCAACGACTGGTCAAAGAATTTTATGGCTCCGTCCATTTCTCCATTAACAAACTCCTGCACTCCAAGGCGATACAGCATCTGCTGCTTTGCCTCCAGGATTTTTGCCGATGGCTTCTGAATCTTGTTTATCGATTGCAGTGCAATGTCATAGTTGCGTGTGTTGGTATAGACCTCCACCAGGTATTCGCCCACCTGGTCGGCGTGCTGCGACTTCGGATAGTCGTTCAGGAACTGTTCAAAGGCCTTCACGCTCTCGGCAAAGGGCGAGTAGCGCGACTGGTGTATGCACAGCGCATAGTTATAGAGCGCCTCTTCGCGCACCTTGTCATCGTGTGTCATTGTGGATGCCTGCTCCAGTGCCAAGCGTGCACCGGCAACATTCTCTTTCTCAAGGTTTATGAGGCCGGTGTGCAGCAGCGCGTTCTGCGCTATTGCATCGTTGCTCTGTGTGCAAGGGGTAAACATCTTCAGCGCCTCGTCGTGGTTGCCTGTAAGGTACAGGCTCATTCCAAGCTGGTACAGTGCAATGCGCTGTGGCGAGCTATAGTTGTTCACATAGAGCGCCAACGCCTCGGCAGCACCTTCATAGTTGCCCAACGCATACTCGGCAGCACCCTGAATTTGGCGCATTCTTATTCCCTGCTGCTTTGCACCGTGGTCCTTGATGAACTTCTCGGCAATGCTCTTTGCACGCTCGGCATCGCCCTGCTTCAGGTATATGCCGGCAAGGTAATAGGGTATCTCAAGATAATAGGTGTCGTTGAATTCAATACTCTTGAACTTCTTGTATGCCTCGTCGAGCTCGCCTCGGTCATACTCTATCGATGCAAGGTAGAAGGTGGCATCGGGTGCATAGCGTTTGCTTGTAACAACAAGGTTGCGCAGCAGATTTTCGGCGGCGCTCTCCTTGCCGCTCTTCAGCAACGACAGTGCATAGTAGAGCGTTCCCCTGTTGCGCTGTCTTGGTGTCAGGCGCTTCAGGTCGCTCTGCGCAAACCAGGTGCAGGCCTGCTCATAGTCGCCACTGTGGTAATAGGAGTGTGCAATGTAACAGTTCAGCAGCTCGCGCTTTGCTGTCTCGGGATAGTCGGCCAGGTATTGCAAAAGCAGAGCACGGCCCTCCTGGGGGTTGCACTCATAGGTGCTCAGCGCCCTTGTCAGTTCCATCTCCTGCATTGTGCGGGCATCAAGGCCTTCGCACTCCAAACCCTCGAGCAGTGTCAGCACAGTGGCGTGCTCGCCGTCCGATTGCAGCCTCTGGCACTCCTCGATAATTCTCTTTGCATTGTCGCTCTGCGCTGTGGCGGTGAAGCCCAATGCAGCGCACAACAGAAAAACAATACTTCTTTTCATATATCCGTTCTTTTATTTTTTCTTCACTTTCGTTTGTCGCGTTCCTTGTGGGGTGTTTCTCACCCGTTAGCCTTCTGCGCCTTGGCAGCAGCCTTCAGCATCTCAATCCCCTTGCTTATGGAGTGTAGTCCAAAATCCTCGCTCCTTAAATCCTCAATGGCAATCCATTGCAGCTCGGCCACATCATCGGCCGCCGTTGTGTGCCCCTCTTCAACCGTGCAGCGGAAAAAGAGGTCCATTGTGTGCAACTCCATCCCCGAATAGACATATCTGTTTGGGATGCTGAACAGGTATTGGGTCTCCTTCACCCTCAGCCCTGTCTCCTCCTCAATCTCGCGTCTCACGCCCTCTTCGGCCGTCTCATAGCTGTCGCAGAAGCCCCCGGGCAGGTCCAGTGTCCCCTTGGCCGGCTCCTTGGCGCGGCGTGCCACCAGCACACGGCCCCGGCTGTCGGTGATTATTCCCACAGTGGCAGCCAGCGGGTTGAAATAGTAGACAAAACCGCAGTTGTCGCAGCGCTTAGACTTGAAATCATTTATGCCGAAATCACTGCTGCCACACTTTGGACAGTAGTGGAAAAGGTGCAGTGGGTGTTGCATATCAATAAAGATTTGTTGGCACAATTTTGGCAAAGATACCTTTTTTTTGGCAGCAACCCGCCCATTGCGCCCTTTTTTGTTTAACTGTTTAGATAAATTAATTATTTTTATGTAGTTACTCCCCTGTTTTTGGTAATTTTCTTTCAAATATGCCGAAACAGTGAAGAAAAAGTAGTACATTTGCAGCCGATTTGGGAAATGAATAAAAACTAAAACAGTTTATATAATATGGCAAACAAAGCATTATTGATTATTTTGGATGGTTGGGGCGTTGGTAATCACGGCAAGGGTGATGTAATCTTCAACACTCCCACTCCCTATTGGGACCATCTTGTATCGGTATATCCCAACTCTCAGCTGCAGGCAAGCGGCGAGAATGTTGGTCTCCCCGCAGGTCAGATGGGTAACAGCGAGGTTGGACACCTTAACATCGGTGGCGGCCGCGTGGTTTATCAGGACCTCCTCAAGATTAACCGTGCCATTGCCGACGGCTCAATTGCGCAGAACCCCCAGTTGGTTGCCGCAGTAGAGTATGCCAAGACAAACGGCAAGAAGCTCCACTTTATGGGTCTCACATCAGACGGTGGCGTTCACAGCTCACTCGAGCACCTCGAGGCAATGTACAAGTTTGCTGCCGAGCAGGGTGTTGAGAATGTCTATGTACACTGCTTTATGGACGGCCGCGACACCGACCCCAAGAGCGGCGCAGGCTTCATCGAGCAGCTTACAGGTAAGGGCCTTAAGCTTGCCACCATTGTTGGTCGCTACTATGCAATGGACCGCGACAAGCGTTGGGAGCGCGTGAAGATAGCCTATGACCTCATTGTTTCGGGCCAGGGCAAGCCTGCAGCCGATATGGTTGCAGCCGTAAAGGAGTCCTATGAAGAGGGCGTTACCGATGAGTTCATCAAGCCCATCGTGAACAGCAACTACGACGGCCGCATTGGCGAGGGCGACGCAGTCATCTTCTTCAACTACCGCAACGACCGTGCCAAGGAACTCACCGTTGTTCTCACACAGGAGGATATGCCTGCCGAGGGTATGCACACCATCCCCGGCCTGCAGTACTACTGTATGACCCCCTATGATGCCAAGTTCACCGGTGTTCACATCCTCTTCGACAAGGAGAACGTGGAGAACACACTGGGCGAGTACATCGCAAAGCAAGGTATGAAACAGCTCCACATTGCCGAGACCGAGAAATATGCCCACGTAACATTCTTCTTCAACGGTGGCCGCGAGACCCCCTACGAAGGCGAGGAGCGCATTCTCGTTCCCTCACCCAAGGTTGCAACCTATGACCTGCAGCCCGAGATGAGCGCCTACGAGGTAAAGGAGAAGCTCGTAAATGAGATAAACAGCGAAAAGTTCGACTTCATTGTTGTGAACTTTGCAAACGGCGATATGGTTGGCCACACAGGCGTCTACAGCGCCATAGAGAAGGCCGTTCTTGCCGTTGATGCCTGCTTGAAGGATGTTGTTGAGGCTGCCCGCAACCACGGCTACGACTCAATCATCATTGCCGACCACGGCAATGCCGACAATGCAGTGAACGCCGACGGCTCGCCCAACACCGCCCACTCACTCAACCCCGTTCCCTGCGTCTACGTTACCAACGAGGAGAACGCAACAATCCAGGACGGTATTTTGGCCGACGTAGCCCCCACAATCCTCAAGATTATGGGCTTGGAGGCACCCGCCGAGATGACCGGTAAGGCATTGATTTAATTCAAATAAAGTCTTTTAAGGTCTCTAAGGTCTTTGATGGCTTTAGGGACCTTTTTCATTTGCAATATTATGGTACAAATTGGAGAAACAATTGTTTCATTCGACCTCTTTCAAGAATACTTCTGCTGCAACTTCACCCACTGCAAGGGCGCTTGCTGTGTAGAAGGCGATGCCGGTGCTCCCGTGCTTTTTGACGAGGTTGAAAAACTCGAAGAGGCGCTCGAGGTGGTAGCGGAGGAGATGACTCCCGAAGCCCGCGCAGTGGTGGAGGAGCAGGGCGTTGTCTACAACGACCGCGATGGCGACCTCGTTACATCCATTGTCAATGGCAAGGATTGCGTCTTTGCCTCGCACGATGAGAACGGCAACTGCATCTGCCTCATAGACAATGCCTATCGCGAAGGGCGCACCAACTGGCGCAAGCCCATATCGTGCTACCTCTATCCTGTGCGCCTGCGCAAGGTGGGCGATTTAACAGCAGTGAACCTCCACAAATGGAGTGTGTGCAGCAGTGCGTTCATAAAGGGCCGCCGCAAAGGTATCCGTGCCTATGAGTTTCTCAAAGAGCCCCTCGTTGAACGCTTCGGCCGGGAGTGGTATGATGAATTGTTGGTTGTGGCAGAGGAACTAAAGAAGCAAAATATGCTTTGATGTAATGACCAAATTGGTTATAAGAATATTCTTGTAAATTGCTGTGTCCGGGCAGCAAATTATGCCAACGAGGGCTGTCTGTTTACTTTTGGAATTCCCTTTACTTTACACCATTGAATTTGCGTTTTTCGGAATAAAATACTACTTTTACACATTAATTCTATTTATTGATGATGAAGGTTGAGATTGTAAAAGTGAAGAGTGATAGGGCGTTAAAGCGTTTCATTCGCTTTGGCAATGAACTCTACAAGGGTAACCCCTATTTTGTCCCCGAGCTGTTTCAGGATGCTTTCAACACCTTGAACAGGAAACGCAATGCTGCATTCGAGTTTTGCGAGGCCGATTATTTCCTTGCTTATCGCAATGACAAGGTGGTGGGCCGCATTGCGGCATTGATAAACCATCGTGCCAACGAGAAGTGGAAAAGCAAGTCGGCTCGCTTTGGTTGGGTCGATTTCATCGATGACAACGAGGTTGTGGATGCACTCTTTGCAACAGCCGAGGGGTGGGCACGTGAGCGTGGAATGACCGAGATTAAGGGCCCGCTTGGCTTCACCGATTTCGACCGTGAGGGTATGCTCATTGAGGGCTTTGACCGCCTGGGCACAATGGCTACAATATATAACCACCCCTATTATCCCAAGCACCTTGAGCGTTTGGGATATGCCAAGGATGTCGATTGGATTGAGTTCCTCTTTAAGGTGCCCGACAAGAAGTGGGAGAAGGCCGAGCGTGTGGCGGCTATTGTGGAGCGCAAGTATGGCGTACATTTGGTTAGGGCAAAGTCCTGCTCCGAGATAGCCAAGCGCTATGGCAAGGCTATTTTTGAGTTGTGCAACGAGTGCTATGCCGACCTCTATGGCTTCTCGGACCTCTCGCCCAAGCAGATAGAGCAGTTTATTGCTATGTATCTGCCGTTTGCCGATTTAAGGCTGCTGGGCCTGGTGGTTGATAAGGATGACAACCTGGTGGCGCTTGGAATAAGTCTCTATTCGCTTGCCGAGGCGTTGAGAAAATCAAAAGGTCGTCTGTTCCCCTTTGGGTGGTGGCATCTGCTGAAGGCGCTCTTTATAAAGCCTCCCAAGCGTCTCGACTTTTTGCTTGCAGCAGTGAAGCCCGAGTACCAGAGCAAGGGCGTGTTTGCGCTTATATTCAATGACCTTATGGGTAACTACATCGATATGGGCATTGTTGATATTGAGAGCAACCCCGAGCTTGAGGATAACAGAAAGATGCAGTCCTTGTGGGATGATTTTGAAAAGGAACAGCACAAGCGCCGCAGGGCCTTTGTGAAAGAACTGTGAAAATGTGAAAGGTGAAAACTTGTGCAAGCGAGTGAGAACCGGGCTTGCTTGGTTTTTGCAACGAGCGAAGCCAAGGTTCAAGCACACGAAGTGGGGTTAAATGTGAAAGGTAAAAGGTGAAAGGATTTCCGTTTTCACCTATTAAAATAATACAAACTATATGTCCGAAGAGAAGGATTTGGAATTCAACACAAATGTGCCGCAGATGGATGCAGCATCCTACACCGATGACACTATACGTCATTTGAGTGATGTGGAGCACCTGCGTCTGCGCCCCGGTATGTACATTGGTAAGCTTGGCGATGGCTCGCAAAGCGATGATGGAGTGTATGTGCTGCTGAAGGAGGTTGTTGATAACAGTATCGATGAGTTTAGAATGGGCTTTGGAAAGCGCATTGAGGTTGATATCGTGGAAAATCACACTGTTGTTGTGCGCGACTATGGTCGCGGAATACCACAGGGAATGATGGTAGACGCGGTGAGCAAGCTCAACACCGGTGCAAAGTATGACGATAAGGTGTTCAAGAAGTCGGTGGGCTTGAATGGCGTGGGTCTGAAGGCTGCCAATGCATTGAGCACGCGTTTCGAGGTGCGCAGCTACCGCGATGGCGTGGTGCGCAGCGCCGTGTTTGCCAAGGGTGTGCTGCAGCAGGATACCACAGAGCCCACAAGTGATGAGAATGGCACCTATGTTTCGTTTACGCCCGACAACACTCTGTTCCGCAACTATGAGTACCGGGATGCCTACATTGAGACACTGCTGCGCAACTATACCTACCTGAACACCGGTCTCACAATTATGCTCAACGGCAAGCGCATCATATCGCGCAATGGATTGGTGGACCTGCTTAGCGACCGTATGACAGCCGATGCTCTCTATCCTATAATACACCTCAAGAACAACGATATTGAGATTGCCGTAACGCACGCCCACCAGTATGGCGAGGAGTATTACTCCTTTGTAAACGGCCAGCACACGTCGCAGGGTGGTACTCACCAGAGTGCCTTCAAAGAGATGGTGGCGCAAACAGTGCACGATTTCTTCTCGGCCAAGAATTTCGAGTATTGCGACATTCGCAACGGTATTGTGGCTGCCATTGCCGTGAACATTCAAGAGCCTGTGTTCGAGAGCCAAACCAAGGTGCGCTTGGGCTCCACCACTGTTGCCCCCGACCCGGGAAGCCTCAGTGTGAAGAAGTTTATTGGTGATTTTGTGAGGGAAGAGCTTGATAACTTCCTGCATAAGAATCCCGATATAAGCGATGTGCTGCTGAGCAAGATTACGGCATCGGAGAAGGAACGCAAGGAGCTTGCCGGCCTCACCAAGCAGGTGCGCGACAAGGCCAAGAAGGTGAACCTTCATAACCGCAAGTTGCGCGATTGCCGCATACACTACAACGATGCCAAGGGCGACCGCACCGATGAGAGCTGCATCTTCATCACCGAGGGCGACTCGGCCAGTGGCTCAATAACCAAGAGCCGCGACGCCAACACACAGGCTGTATTCAGCCTGCGCGGAAAGCCGCTCAACTGCTATGGCTTGAGCCGTGCGGTGGTCTATCAGAACGAGGAGTTTAATCTGTTGCAGGCGGCCTTGAACATTGAGGATGGCCTTGACGGGTTGCGCTATAACAAGGTTATTGTGGCTACCGATGCCGATGTAGACGGAATGCACATCAGGTTGCTTATGATTACCTTCTTCCTGCAGTTCTTCCCCGAGCTAATAAAGAAGGGGCACGTGTACATTTTGCAAACACCGTTGTTCCGTGTGCGCAACAAACGCAAGGTGCCACGTGGCAAAAAGGCTGCTGCCGACAAGGGAGGTAGGGAGCAGAAGGGCGATTTTGAGACAATATACTGCTACAGCGACGAGGAGCGCATTGCCGCCATAGAGAAGCTGTCGCCCAACCCCGAGATTACCCGTTTCAAGGGTCTTGGAGAGATTTCACCCGATGAGTTCCGCAACTTCATTGGCCCCGATATGCGCCTTGAACGTGTGGAGCTGAACAAGGATGACAAGGTTGAGGAGCTGCTTGCTTATTATATGGGTAAGAATACAATGGACCGTCAGAACTTCATCATCGACAATCTTGTTGTTGAGGAGGACAAGGCGGGCGATGAAAAATGATTGATTGATGGAACGCACTGCACTTTTTGCGGGGTCGTTCGACCCCTTTACCGTTGGACACCACGCCTTGGTTGAACGTGCCTTGTGTATGTTTGATAGGGTGGTGATTGCTGTTGGGCGCAACAGCGGCAAGGGTTGCCTGCTGCAGCCCGAGGAGCGTGTGGCGGCCATTGCTGCTCACTACAAGGAGAACAGCCGTGTGAGCGTGTGTGCCTATGACGGCCTCACAATGGACTTTGCGCGTGAGGTGGGTGCCACAGCACTGCTGCGCGGGGTGCGCAACGTGAGAGATTTTGAATATGAACGCGAGCTTGCCGATATAAACAAACGCATTGGTGGCATTGACACGGTGTTGCTCATCAGCGAGCCGGGCTATGCCTCGGTGAGCAGCAGTGTGGCACGCGAGCTGTTGAGCTATGGCAAGGATATTACAGAACTGTTGCCCTGAGCCTGATGGCTGTGGGCTTGAATTATAGATTATTATGAGAAGGTTTCTTTTATTGGCAGCGCTGCTGCTGACAACTGTTGCAAGGGCACAGCAGATGCCCCAGCACATTATAAAACTTATGTATGCCGGCAACATCATCGAGAATTTCTATGTTGATGAGCCAAATAATGCAAAGGTGGTTGAGGAGGGTATAAAGGCTATGCTCAAGGAGCTTGACCCGCACTCCACATATACCGACCCAAAGGAGACCAAGGCGCTTCTTGAGCAGATGGAGGGTAGCTTTGGTGGCATTGGCATACAGTTTAACATTGTGTCGGACACACTGTTTGTTATTCAGACAACGCACAACGGCCCTTCGGAGCGTGCGGGCATACTCCCCGGCGACAGAATCATTGCCGTGAACGACACTGCCATTGCAGGCGTGAAGATGGAACGCGCCGATGTGATGTCGCGTCTGCGTGGCGAAAAGGGCACAAAAGTTGAGGTTGATGTGCTGCGCCGTGGCATAGAACGCAAGCTGCACTTCTCGCTTGTGCGCGACGATATATCCACCGAGACTGTTGATGCTGCGTATATGATTGACAAGCGCAACGGCTATATACGCATCACCTCTTTCGGTGCCAAGACTCACAGTGAGTTTGTGTCGAAACTCGACTCTTTGAAGGCGCGTGGAATGAAGAACCTTGTTCTTGACCTCAGCAGCAACGGCGGTGGCTATCTCAATTCGGCAGTGGATATTGCCAGTGAGTTCATCGGCAACAACAACCTTGTTGTGTATACCGAGGGCCGCAGCAACCCCCGCACCGATTATATGTCGAGCGACGGTGGAAAGTTCCGCAAGGGTAATCTTGTGGTGATTGTTGATGAGTCTTCAGCCTCGGCTGCCGAAATTCTCTCGGGTGCCATTCAGGACTGGGACCGTGGCATCATTGTGGGCCGTCGCACATTTGGCAAGGGTCTTGTGCAGCGCCCCTTCCAGTTGCCCGATGGCTCAATGATACGTCTCACCATTGCGCGCTACTTCACACCAAGCGGCCGTTGCATACAGAAACCCTATGACAACGACTCTATAAAATATGAGGATGACCTCATAAACCGATATAACAGCGGTGAGATGACAAGCGCCGACAATGTGCATTTCCCCGACTCGTTAAAGGTATTCACCAAGCGTTTGGGGCGCACCGTCTATGGCGGCGGTGGCATAATGCCCGACTATTTTATTCCGGTGGATACGCTCAAATACACCAAGTATCACCGCGCGTTGGCAGCAAAAGGCTCCATAATACAGACTGCACTGCGCTACATCGATGAGAAGCGCAGCGAGTTGTTATCGACCTACAAGGATGTTGATGAGTTTGACAAGAATTTTGTGGCCGATGATACGCTTCTTGCAATGTTGAGACAGCAGGGCGAAAAGGATAGCGTGAAACTCGAAGGTGGCGAAGAGGAGTTCCAACGCTCGTTGCCAATGCTCAAATTGCAGCTCAAGCAGCTTGTGGCGCGCGACCTTTGGGATATGAGTGATTTTATGAGGCTCTATAATCGCAGTAACGATTCGTTCCTGAAGGCTTATGAGCTTGTAAAGGAGAAGAAGTTTGAGCAGTTGATGATGAAGTGATGATGAGCTGTTAGGGGCTTTTGATTGGGGTGATAATATTACACCCGGAGTTGTCATTTGCTCCACTGTTGTCGTTCACTGTTATTGGATAGGCCGGATGTCTTGTGAGAGACAACGGCCTTTCTTTCTATATTAGAATATCTGCAAAAACAGTGAGCATTTGTGGCGCTCCTATTATAGTGTGTAAGGACCAACCCAAACTCTCTATCATTTCCTGCACACTATCAGAACCTTATCCCCGCCGGCCAATGTTGTGGCAAAGATATAAACCTCGCCGCCGTCGGCAAGCTTCAGACGCTTGCGCAGCTGCTGCACGCTCTCGGGAAAATTTCTCACGGTGATGTTGGCCTTGCCCAGCGCGCTAATCTTTTTTATATCCTCCTTGCTGAAACCGTGTACCTCTACAACCTTAAAGCGTCGGCCGGGGAAGCTCTCTATCAGGTTGTCCGATGTGAAGAGGTGGCTGTTGGGGTGCAGCTTGGCGGCTCCTGTTGCGGCTGTGAGTGAATGGAAGCATCCTGCCTTCTGTATTGCGGCGTTGGGCTCATAGAGGTAGCTCTGTACCTCGTTGGCGTATGCTGCGGCGCTCTGCATCTCCTCTTCTGCGGTGAAGGAGAATTGTTCTATGCTGCCGGGCAGCAGGTTTATGCAGTGTGTGGCTGGGCTCTTGCTGCCATCTTGTGAAAGGATGAAAAGCAGCTCCTTGCACTCGTTCTTTACGGCAACGATGTGTATGGCCTCAATGTGGCGCAGTTCACGTCTTGCAGCGGTGATATCGAGCATTGGAGAGCATTTTATCATCACTCTTGTGGCTTTTGAGAGCAGTGTCTTCTCAAGCGCTGCCACATTGGGCTCGCAGTCGGCAAGCGCCACAACCTTGCGGCCGTCGCCGTCGCGTCGGGCGGGGTCGATGAATATCCAGTCGAGCTTGGAAAGGGTGGGCAGCACCTCTTCGCTGTTGCCGTTTACAATGGTTGCCTGTTGCAGGCCAAGGAGTGCAAGGTTTTCGCGCGCAATGTCGCACAGCAGCGGGTTGCGTTCAACATAGATGGCTTCTTTGAAACCGCGCGCAAGGTAGCTGAAGTCTATGCCGAAGCCGCCGGTGAGGTCGGCAAACCTTGTGCCGCCGGCAAGCGATGCTTTGTAGAGTGCTGTGGCTTCGCTCGAGCACTGCTCCATCGAGATTTTGGGCGGGAATATTATGCCTTCGACGGCGGCCAGTGATGGCAGTTTCTCGCGCGCCTGTTGCCACCCTTCAATCTGCACCACAGCTTGGCGTATGTCCACGTTGGGGTAGCGCTTCGCCTGCAGTGCAAGCGCGCGCACATCATCATCGCGGTGCTCCTTTATGAACTCTATGGTTGCTGTGTCAAGCATATTGCAGGTGTCAGTTCTTGTTCAGTATAACCAATGCACCAATGACGCCGGGAACCCAACCGCAGATAGTTAATAGCAGTATTATGAGGACGGAGCCGCAGCCTTTGTCTATGACGGCAAGCGGCGGAAACAGAATGGATAGTAGGACTCTGAAAAGGGACATATTCTTATGTTGTGTTATGTTTTTGCGAAAGTAATAAAAAAAGGCGACAATGTGGGCGTTGCCACAAAAAAAGCGTCTGCCCCAAAGGAGCAGACGCCGTTATTTAGGTTTTTAGCTTCTATATTAGAGCTTGGGACCTGCTGCAACGAGAGCCTTACCTGCCTCATTGCCTGTGTACTTGGTGAAGTTCTTGATGAAACGACCTGCCAAATCCACAGCCTTCTCCTCCCACTGTGCTGCATCAGCATAAGTGTCGCGGGGGTCAAGGATAGCGGGATCAACACCGGGCAACGCTGTAGGAACAACGAAGTCGAAGTGAGGAATAACCTTTGTGGGAGCTGTATCGATTGAGCCATCGAGGATAGCGTCGATGATACCACGTGTATCCTTGATAGAGATGCGCTTGCCTGTACCGTTCCAACCTGTGTTCACGAGGTAAGCCTTAGCACCGTTCTTCTCCATCTTCTTAACCAACTCCTCGCCATACTTTGTGGGGTGGAGGCTCAAGAATGCAGCACCGAAGCAAGCAGAGAATGTAGGAGTAGGCTCAGTGATACCGCGCTCTGTACCAGCCAACTTAGCTGTGAAACCAGAGAGGAAGTAGTACTTAGTCTGCTCTGGAGTCAAGATAGATACTGGAGGCAATACACCGAATGCATCAGCTGACAAGAAGATAACC
>JAZONR010000039.1:0-93004 GCA_045654645.1 Bacteroidaceae bacterium | reverse complement strand
GGTCAGATCAAGCCTTACTCAGTATTCGAGGCTCAGGTTTATATCTTGAAGAAGGAAGAGGGTGGTCGTCACACTTCATTCCGCAACAAGTATCGTCCTCAGTTCTACCTCCGCACAATGGACTGTACAGGTGAGATCACTCTCCCCGCAGACGTTGAGATGGTAATGCCCGGTGATAACTTGAAGATTACTGTAACTTTGATTTATCCTGTTGCATTGAACGAGGGTCTGACATTCGCTATCCGCGAGGGTGGTCGCACAGTAGGTGCCGGTCAGATTACTAAGGTTATCGAATAATAAGACGATAATATAAAAATCCGGTTCTCTTCGGAGAACCGGTAACTACGGGAATAGCTCAGTTGGTAGAGCACTGGTCTCCAAAACCAGGTGTCGGGAGTTCGAGCCTCTCTTCCCGTGCTATAAAATAAATGATTATGCTGACTAGATTTGTTAACTATTGTAAGGCTTCTTACAATGAGCTTGTGCATAAGACAACTTGGCCCACAGCAAAACAGCTTATGAGCCAAGCTATTCTTGTGTTTGTATCTTCGCTGGTTTTGGCCCTTGTTGTATTTGGTATGGACCAGCTTTTTGAGTTGGTTGCAAGAATCGTTTATCCTTCATAATCCAAGGACAAAATGGCTGATAGCAATAAGAAATGGTACGTCTTGCGTGCCATCAGCGGTAAAGAGGCTAAGGTGAAGGAGTATATCGAGGCTGATATCAAACTTCGCGGTCTTACCGACAAGGTTTCGCAAGTCCTTATCCCTACAGAAAAAGTTGTTCAGGTGCGCAATGGAAAGCGCATCGTGAAAGAGAAATCATATCTTCCCGGTTATGTCCTCGTTGAGGCGGAGTTGGTTGGTGATATAGCTTTCCTTCTTCGTAATACCCCTAATGTGCTTGGTTTCTTGGGTGGAACAGAAAAGCCTACACCCATCCGTCAGGCCGAGGTTAATCGCATTTTGGGTACTCTTGATGAGTTGCAGGAGGTTCCCGAGGATAATACACTTGAGTTTGTTGTTGGTGAGGTGGTTAAGGTTAATACCGGTCCATTCTCCGGCTTCAACGGTGTTATCGAGGAGATAAATACAGAGAAGAAGCGCTTGAAGGTTATGGTTAAGATTTTCGGACGTTCTACTCCTGTTGATTTAGGTTATATGCAAGTAGATAAAGAGTGATGCGGCTTCCACACATCACTCGATTGTTGTGAATTTTATAGATTTTTTTTACAATGGCAAAAGAAATTGCTGGACTTATCAAGTTACAGATTAAAGGTGGCGCAGCAAATCCATCACCTCCAGTAGGACCTGCACTTGGTTCTAAGGGAATCAATATTATGGAATTCTGCAAGGCGTTTAATGCCAGAACCCAGGATAAGGCCGGAAAAGTTTTGCCTGTTATCATTACTTACTACGCAGACAAGTCTTTCGATTTCGTAGTAAAGACTCCTCCTGTAGCTATCCAGTTGCTTGAGATGGCTAAGATTAAGGGTGGATCTTCAGAGCCCAACCGTAAAAAGGTTGCTTCTATTACTTGGGAGCAGGTTGAGGCTATCGCGAAAGAGAAGATGCCTGACTTGAACTGCTTTACTGTAGAGGCTGCTATGAAGATGGTTGCCGGTACAGCAAGAAGTATGGGTATCAGTGTAAGTGGAACTTTTCCCGGAAACAATTAAAAAATTAGACTAGAATGGGTAAACTGACAAAAAATCAAAAGTTAGCAGCCGCTAAAGTTGACACAGCTAAATCCTATCCATTGAACGAGGCTGTTGAATTGTTGAAGGAGATTACCTTTACAAAGTTCGACGCTTCTGTGGATATCGATGTACGCCTTGGCGTTGACCCCCGTAAGGCAAACCAGATGGTGAGAGGTGTTGTTTCTCTCCCCAGCGGTACCGGTAAGGAGGTTCGCGTTCTTTGCTTGTGTACTCCCGATGTGGAAGAAGCTGCAAAAGCGGCAGGTGCTGACTATGTTGGTCTCGATGAGTATATCGAAAAGATCAAAGGTGGTTGGACGGATATCGACATTATCATCACAATGCCGTCCATTATGGGTAAATTAGGTGCGCTCGGTCGCGTTCTCGGTCCTCGCGGATTGATGCCGAACCCCAAGAGCGGTACCGTTACAATGGATATACCTAAGGCTGTTAAGGAAGTGAAGCAGGGTAAGATCGACTTCAAGGTAGACAAGGCGGGTATTGTACACGCTTCTATCGGTAAGGCATCTTTTACTCCCGATGCTATCATTGCCAACGTGAAGGAGTTTATGGCTACAATTCATAAGCTGAAACCTTCTACAGCAAAGGGTACTTATGTTAAGAGTGTATTCCTATCAACTACGATGAGTAAGGGTCTTCGCATAGATCCCAAGACCATCGAATAATCTTGATGAGCTATGAAGAAGGAAGATAAAGTAATCGTAAGCGCCAATATTGGCGACGTTATCAAGGAATACGCGCACTTCTACTTGGTAGACGTAACTGCAATGAATGCAGCTGCAACTAACGCAATGCGCGCCAAGTGCTACAAGCAGGAGGTTAAGATGCTTTTGGTGAAGAACACTCTTCTTATGAAGGCTTTTGAGGCTTCTGAGATAGATTTCTCTCCTCTCTACCCCTGTCTTAAAGGAACAACAGCTATGTTGCTTTGCAACACAGCAAACGTACCCGCCAAGTTGATTAAGGATGTTGCAGGTAAGGCTGCAGTTCCTGCGCTCAAGGGTGCTTATGCTGAGGAAAGCTTCTATGTTGGTGCCGAGCAGCTTGATGCTCTTATCAACATCAAGAGCAAGAACGAGCTTATCGCTGACGTTATTGCATTGCTGCAGTCACCGATCAAGAATGTTGTTTCAGCTCTTCAATCAGGTGGTAATACCATCCACGGAGTTCTTAAGACACTCGGTGAAAGATAATAATCAAAATTCAATTAGTAAAAACAATTTAAATTTATACGAAAATGGCAGATTTGAAAGCTCTTGCAGAAGAATTGGTTAACCTTACAGTTAAAGACGTTAACGAACTTGCAAACATCCTGAAGGAAGAATATGGTATCGAACCCGCTGCTGCAGCTGTTGCTGTTGCTGCTCCCGCTGCTGGCGCTGGCGCTGCTGCAGCTGAGGAGAAGACTGAGTTCGACGTAGTTTTGAAGAGCGCAGGTGCTCAGAAGCTTGCAGTTGTTAAGGCTGTTAAGGAGGCTTGTGGTCTTGGTTTGAAGGAGGCTAAGGACCTCGTTGATGCAGCTCCCAGCGTGCTTAAGGAGGGTCTTCCCAAGGCAGAGGCTGAGTCTTTGAAGAAGACTATCGAGGAGTCTGGTGCTGAGGTTGAGATTAAGTAAGCCCACCCAAACCCTGCACAAGGGTATAATGGTTAAGAACCCGATAAAAGGGTTCTTAACCTTTTGTGCGTAAAAAGAAAAGTAAGTTATAAAACATTTACCACAATGTCATTACAAACTGATAATCAAAGAATTAACTTTGCTTCTATAAAAGATCCAATGCCTTGTCCGGACTTTTTGGAAGTTCAATTGAAGTCGTTCGAGGATTTCCTCCAGCTTGATACTCCTCCTGAAAAACGTGTGAACGATGGCCTTTATAAGGTCTTCGCGGAGAATTTTCCCATCACCGACACGAGGAACAATTTTGTGTTGGAGTTCCTGGACTATTATATAGACCCGCCCCGCTATTCAATAACAGAGTGCTTAGAGCGCGGATTGACCTATAGTGTTCCACTCAAGGCAAAGTTGAAACTTTACTGTACCGACCCCGACCACGAGGATTTTGATACTGTCATCCAGGATGTGTTCCTTGGTCCCATCCCTTATATGACAAAGCAAGGTACATTCATTATCAACGGTGCTGAGCGCGTTGTGGTATCTCAGTTGCACCGTTCACCAGGTGTCTTCTTCGGACAGAGCGTACACGCCAACGGTACACCCCTTTATTCAGCACGTATAATTCCTTTCAAGGGCTCTTGGATTGAGTTTGCTACCGACATCAACAATGTGATGTATGCCTACATCGACCGCAAGAAGAAGTTGCCTGTTACAACACTTTTGCGCGCGATTGGTTTCGATAGCGACAAGGATATCCTTGAGATATTTGATCTTGCCGAGGAGTACAAGGTTACCAAGGCAAGTATGAAGAAGGTTCTTGGCCGCAAGATGGCCGGTAATGTTGTTAAAACACGCCAGGAAGATTATGTTGATGCAGATACCGGTGAGGTTGTATCAATAGAGCGCAGCGAGGTAGTTGTTGAGCGCGGTTCCGTTCTTGATGAGAATCTCGTTGAGTGCATCCTTGACAGCGGTGTTGAGACAATTCTTCTCCATAAAGAAAATGATGATCCCAATGCTGCTGACTATTCACTGATATTCAACACGCTTGACAAAGATACAAGTAACTCGGAGAAGCAGGCTATTGACTGCATCTTCCGTCTGTTGCGCAATGCAGAGCCTGCCGATGATGCCAGCGCTCGCGAAGTAATCAACAACCTCTTCTTCTCGGAGAAGCGCTATGACCTTGGTGATGTTGGCCGTTACCGCATCAACCGCAAGCTTGGCCTCTCTACCGATATGGATGTAAGAGTTTTGACAAAGGAGGATATCATTGAGATTATAAAGTACCTCATTGGTCTTGTGAACTCAATGGCTACTGTCGATGATATCGACCACTTGAGCAACCGTCGCGTTCGCACTGTGGGCGAGCAGCTCTCTAACCAGTTTGCGATTGGTCTTGCACGTATGGCGCGTACAATACGCGAGAGAATGAACGTGCGCGACAACGAGGTCTTCACACCAACCGACCTCATCAACGCAAAGACCGTTTCGGCTGTTATCAACACATTCTTCGGCACCAATGCCTTGTCTCAGTTTATGGACCAGACAAACCCGCTTGCCGAAATCACCCACAAGCGCCGTCTTTCGGCCCTTGGTCCCGGCGGTCTTTCACGCGACCGTGCAGGTTTCGAGGTTCGCGACGTTCACTACACCCACTATGGCCGTCTCTGTCCTATTGAGACACCTGAGGGTCCGAACATCGGTTTGATATCTTCTTTGTGTATTTATGCAAAAATCAATGAACTTGGTTTCATTGTAACACCTTATCGTTCAGTTGCTAACAGCAAGGTGGACATCGACAACAAGAATGTTGTTTATTATACCGCCGAGGAGGAGGAGGGCCGCATTATTGCCCAGGGTAATGCTCCGCTCGACGCAGAGGGTAACTTTATCCTCAAAAAGGTGAAGACACGTCAGGATGCCGACTATCCGGTTGTTGAGCCGGGCAGGGTAGAGCTGATGGACGTTTCTCCCCAGCAGATTGCATCAATTGCTGCATCACTTATTCCCTTCCTTGAGCACGACGATGCCAACCGTGCGTTGATGGGTTCTAATATGATGCGCCAGGCAGTTCCCCTTCTCACCACCGAGGCTCCTATTGTAGGTACCGGTTTTGAGAAGCAGCTTGTTGAGGACTCACGTACACAGATTGTTGCCGAGGGCGACGGTGTTATTGAGTTTGTTGATGCTTCAAGAATAGTAATCAAGTACGACCGCACCGAGGAGGAGGAGTTCGTAAGCTTCGAGTCTGCCTCTAAGGAGTATATCATTCCTAAGTTCCGTCGTACTAACCAGAATATGACCATCGACCTCCGTCCTATCTGCAATAAGGGTCAGAAGGTGAAGGCCGGTGATATCCTCACCGAGGGTTATTCAACACAGGCCGGCGAGCTTGCACTCGGAAAGAACCTGCTTGTTGCATATATGCCTTGGAAGGGTTATAACTATGAGGATGCCATCGTTCTCAACGAGAGAGTTGTTCGCGAGGATATTCTCACTTCAGTGCACGTTGATGAGCTCTCACTCGAGGTTCGCGAGACAAAGCGTGGTATGGAGGAGTTTACCGATGATATCCCCAATGTGAGCGAGGATGCTACAAAAGACCTCGACAAGAACGGTATCATCCGTGTGGGTGCTTATGTTAAGCCCGGTGATATCATCATTGGTAAGATTACACCTAAGGGTGAGTCGGATCCTACTCCCGAGGAGAAACTTCTGCGTGCAATCTTCGGCGATAAGGCCGGTGATGTTAAGGATGCCTCATTGAAGGCTTCTCCCTCGCTTCAGGGTGTTGTTATTGACCGACGTCTCTTCCAGCGTGCCGAGAAGACACGTTCGGCCAAGATGGCCGACAAGGCAAAGCTTCCAAAGATTGATGACGAGTTCCAGCAGAAGGTTGATGCACTCAAGGATATTCTCATTGACAAGCTCTTGACTCTGGTTGGCGACAACGTTTCACAGGGTGTGAAGGACTTTATGGGCACAGAGGTAATTGCAAAGGGTGCTAAGTTTACACGTCCCGAGCTTGAGGCTCTTGACTACACTGCTGTTCAGTTGAGCAAGTGGACTGCCGACGCCCACACAAATGACCTTATCCGTGCGCTTATAATCAACTTCATCCACAAGTACAAGGAGTTGGATGCCGAGGTTAAGCGTGAGAAGTTTGCCCTCACCATTGGTGATGAGCTTCCTTCAGGTACAATGAAGATGGCAAAGGTTTACATTGCAAAGAAACGTAAGATTGGTGTTGGTGATAAGATGGCGGGTCGCCACGGTAACAAGGGTATCGTGTCGCGCGTTGTTCGCCAGGAGGATATGCCTTTCCTCGAGGACGGTACTCCTGTAGATATCATTCTTAACCCTCTGGGTGTGCCTTCACGTATGAACATCGGTCAGATTTTTGAGACCGTTCTTGGTCGTGCAGGTAAGGAGCTGGGAGTTAAGTTCGCTACTCCTATCTTCGACGGTGCCAAGCTTGATGACCTGTGTGAGTGGACCGACAAGGCCGGTATTCCCCGCTTTGGTAAGACATATCTCTATGACGGTGGTACCGGCGACCGTTTTGACCAGCCTGCGACAGTGGGTGTCAGCTATATGCTGAAGCTCGGTCATATGGTTGAGGACAAGATGCACGCCCGTTCAATAGGCCCCTACTCACTCATTACCCAGCAACCGCTCGGTGGTAAGGCTCAGTTTGGTGGTCAGCGTTTCGGAGAGATGGAGGTTTGGGCTCTCGAGGCATTCGGTGCAGCACACATCCTTCAGGAGATTCTTACCATCAAGTCGGATGACGTTGTTGGTCGTTCAAAGGCCTATGAAGCTATTGTTAAGGGCGACGCTATGCCTACACCAGGCATCCCAGAGTCTCTTAACGTGCTTTTGCACGAGCTTCGCGGTTTGGGCTTGAGCATTTCATTTGAATAAATAATTCCTTCACGTTTGTCAATATAGAATTATGGCTTTTAGAAAAGAAACAAAGACAAAGACTAATTTTTCGAAGATTACCATTGGTCTTGCATCACCGCAGGAGATTCTTGGTAATTCGTGTGGAGAGGTGTTGAAACCGGAAACCATCAACTACCGTACCTATAAGCCCGAGCGTGACGGATTGTTCTGCGAGCGCATTTTCGGACCTGTAAAGGACTATGAGTGCCATTGCGGAAAGTACAAGCGCATCCGTTATAAAGGTATCGTTTGCGACCGTTGTGGTGTTATGGTTACCGAAAAGAAGGTGCGCCGTGAGCGTATGGGCCACATCCAGTTGGTTGTGCCCGTTGCGCACATCTGGTATTTCCGTTCACTGCCCAACAAGATAGGTTATCTGCTTGGCCTTCCCACAAAGATGCTCGACGCAGTTATCTACTACGAGAAATATATCGTTATTCAGCCGGGTGTAATGGCTCGCAAGGATGACGAGATACGTCAGGATATGCCCGGTAAGGACAATGTGCTCGACGGTGTTGAGAAGATGCAGCTTCTTACCGAGGATGAGTACATCACAATTATGGACAACCTGCCCCAGGGCAACGAGTACCTCGACGACAATGACCCCAACAAGTTCATTGCCAAGATGGGTGCCGAGGCTATTCAGGATCTTCTTGCACGTATCAACCTTGATGAGCTCTCATACGAGTTGCGTAACCGTGCAAACAAAGATATGTCGCAGCAGCGCAAGAATGAGGCTTTGAAGCGTCTGCAGGTTGTTGAGTCGTTCCGTTCATCAATGGCTGCCTCTAACGGCAACAACCGTCCTGAATGGATGATTATGACAGTGATTCCTGTAACTCCTCCCGAGTTGCGTCCTCTTGTGCCCCTGGATGGCGGTCGTTTTGCAACATCCGACCTCAATGACCTCTATCGTCGCGTAATCATACGTAACAACCGTTTGAAGAAACTCATCGAGATAAAGGCTCCCGAGGTGATTCTTCGCAACGAGAAGCGTATGTTGCAGGAGGCTGTAGACTCATTGTTCGACAACTCTCGCAAGGCAAGTGCCTTGAAGTCAGATGCAAACCGTCCCCTCAAGTCTCTTTCAGACAGCCTTAAGGGTAAGCAGGGACGTTTCCGTCAGAACCTTCTTGGTAAGCGTGTAGACTATTCTGCACGTTCGGTAATTGTCGTTGGTCCCGAGTTGAAGATGGGAGAGTGCGGTTTGCCCAAGCTGATGGCTGCCGAGCTCTACAAGCCATTCATCATCCGCAAGCTCATTGAGCGCGGCATTGTGAAGACCGTGAAGTCTGCAAAGAAGATTGTAGACCGTCGCGAGCCCATCATCTGGGATATCCTTGAGCACGTAATGAAGGGCCACCCCGTGTTGCTCAACCGTGCGCCGACACTTCACCGTTTGGGTATCCAGGCTTTCCAGCCCAAGATGATTGAGGGTAAGGCTATTCAGCTCCACCCGCTTGCTTGTACTGCGTTCAACGCCGACTTCGACGGCGACCAGATGGCTGTTCACTTGCCTTTGAGCAACGAGGCTGTCCTTGAGGCGCAGATGCTTATGCTTCAGTCGCACAACATATTGAACCCCTCTAACGGTGCACCTATCACTGTGCCTTCACAGGATATGGTTCTCGGTCTCTACTACATCACCAAACTGCGCGAGGGCGCAAAGGGCTCGGGTATGACATTCTATGGTCCCGAGGAGGCGCTCATTGCCTACAACCAGGGTCGTGTTGATATTCACGCACCTGTAAAGGTTATGGTGGAGGACCGTGATGAGAATGGAGACTACATTCAGGTTCTGCGCGAGACTTCAGTAGGCCGCGTGATTGTGAACCAGATTGTTCCCCGTGAGATGGGCTACATCAATACTATCATTTCAAAGAAGTCTCTTCGCGATATCATCACCGAGGTTATCAAGCGCGTGGGTGTTGCCCGTTCGGCCGAGTTCCTCGATGGTATCAAGAACCTTGGTTACCAGATGGCCTTCCAGGGTGGTCTTTCATTCAACCTCGACGATGTAATCATCCCCAAGGAGAAGGAAGAGCTCGTGCGCAAGGGTAATGAGAAGGTTGAGGAGATTCTTGCCGAGTACAACCTTGGTCTTATTACCGATAAGGAGCGTTATAACAAGGTGGTCGATGAGTGGACACACGTTAATGCCGACCTTGCTAATGTCCTTATGAAGACTATCTCTACCGATGACCAGGGCTTCAACTCAGTATATATGATGCTCGATTCAGGTGCCCGTGGTTCTAAGGACCAGATTCGTCAGCTCTCAGGTATGCGTGGTCTTATGGCCAAGCCTCAGAAGGCCGGTTCAGAGGGTGCACAGATTATCGAGAACCCAATTCTTTCTAACTTCAAGGAGGGTCTTTCGGTGCTCGAGTACTTTATCTCTTCTCACGGTGCGCGTAAGGGTCTTGCCGATACCGCTTTGAAGACAGCCGATGCTGGTTACCTCACACGTCGTCTTGTTGATGTTTCTCACGATGTCATCATCAACGAAGAGGATTGTGGTACACTGCGTGGTCTTGTGTGCACAGCACTCAAGAATGGCGACGAGACAATTGCTACACTTGGCGAGCGCATTATGGGTCGCGTTTCTGTTCACGATGTGTTGCATCCCACAACAGGAAAGATTATTGTTCACTCTGGCGAGCTCATCACCGAGGCTATTGCCGATGAGATAGAGAAGTCGCCCATTGAGAGTGTTGAGATACGTTCGGTGCTCACCTGCGAGTCTAAGCACGGCGTTTGTGCCAAGTGCTATGGCCGCAACCTTGCCACAAGCCGTATGGTTGAGAAGGGTGAGGCAGTGGGTGTCATTGCAGCACAGTCAATTGGTGAGCCTGGTACACAGCTTACTCTGCGTACCTTCCACGCCGGTGGTACCGCTGCCAACATTGCTGCCGATGCAACTATCCGTGCAAAGCACGCTTCACGTCTCAAGTTCGAGGAGTTGCGCACAGTAGACTCTATCGAGCCCGATGGTACTCCTGTCAAGATTGTTGTAAGCCGCTTGAGCGAGGTGCGCTTTGTTGATATCAACACAGGTATCGTGCTTTCATCGCACAACATTCCTTACGGTTCAAAGCTCTATGCAAACGAGGATGACCTCGTTGAGAAGGGTAAGGTAATTGCAGCTTGGGACCCCTTCAACGCTGTAATTGTAACCGAAGTTGCCGGTAAGGTTGAGTTTGAGTCTGTAATTGAGAATATCACCTACAAGGTTGAGACCGATGAGAGTACAGGCTTGCACGAGATTGTGATTATTGAGTCTAAGGACAAGAACAAGATACCTACAGTTCACATCAATGACGAGAATGGAAACTCACTCCACAACTACAACCTCCCTGTGGGTGGACACGTAGTGGTTGAGGACGGTGATGTTCTCAAAGCCGGTGATGTGCTTGTGAAGATTCCTCGCGTATTCGGTAGCGCCGGTGATATTACCGGTGGTCTCCCCCGTGTAACCGAGCTCTTCGAGGCCCGCAACCCATCTAATCCTGCAGTCGTTTCTGAAATTGACGGTGAGGTTACAATGGGTAAGGTTAAGCGCGGTAACCGCGAGATTGTCGTAACATCAAAGGTTGGTGATGTGAAGAAGTACCTTGTTGCCCTTTCAAAGCAGATTCTGGTGCAGGATGGCGACTATGTTCGCGCCGGTACTCCTCTCTCTGATGGTGCAATCACTCCTTCCGACATCCTTGCAATCAAGGGTCCTACCGCAGTTCAGGAGTATATCGTAAATGAGGCACAGGACGTATATCGTTCACAGGGTGTGAAGATTAATGATAAGCACTTCGAGATTATCGTGCGTCAGATGATGCGCAAGGTGCAGATCAACGAGCCCGGTGATACACGTTTCCTTGAGTTGCAGATTGTTGATAAGCTCCAGTTCCAGGAGGAGAACGACCGCATCTGGGGTAAGAAGGTGGTTGTTGATGCCGGTGATTCAGAGAATCTCAAGCCCGGTCAGATTATCACAGCCCGCAAGTTGCGCGATGAGAACAGTATGCTCAAGCGCCGCGACCTCAAGCCTGTTGAGGCACGCGATGCACAGCCTGCTACATCTACACAGATTCTCCAAGGTATCACACGTGCCGCATTGCAGACACAGAGCTTTATGTCGGCTGCGTCGTTCCAGGAGACTACAAAGGTGCTCAACGAGGCTGCCATCAATATGAAGAGCGACTACCTCCTTGGTATGAAGGAGAACGTTATCTGCGGCCACCTTATCCCTGCAGGTACCGGTCAGCGCGAGTTCAACAAGATTATAGTAGGCTCAAAAGAGGACTATGAGCGCATTCAGGCAAATAAGAGAATGGTGCTCGATTTCTCCGATGACACAGAAGAGTAATCAAGTTATTCTATAATTAAAAGATACGCTAGACGAATTCGTCTGGCGTATCTTTTTTTTGCCCTTCATTCAATCTGCCCTCTCCCGGTATCCCAATTCCTGACACCTGTATCACTGGCTCTACCCGTTGTTGAGCATTATTCATCAGGTGAATAAAAAGTCCGTTAAATATAGTTTTTCATCATTCTTCGCTCTTCACCATTTTTATGCAGTGCTAAATTAGAAGATGCGGAACCACACCTTTGAACGAATATCTTGTTTTTATAAATATTTAGCTTTATTTTTGCGTTACAAACATTATATAGGTATAACAGCTATGACCGATGTAATACAAATAGATGTAGAGAAAATCCTTGCAGCAAAGGCCGGAAAGAAGGCCAAGTACGTTCCCGGTTTTGTAGTTTCATATCTCAAAAAGATTATTCATCAAGATGAGGTTAATGAAGCGTTGCGCTGTTTTGGGCACAAGAAGGACCTTGACTTCATAAACGCCTTTATGGAGTATTTCAACAATACATTCGATGTTCAGGGGCTCGAAAATCTCCCGCGTGATGACAGATACTACACCTTTGTCAGTAACCACCCGCTTGGCGCTCAGGATGGACTTGGCCTTGCATACATTCTCGGCCCTGAATATAATGGCAAGGTTAAATTCCTGGTGAACGACCTGCTAATGAACTTTCCGCAGATTTCATCTTTTTGGGTTCCCATCAACAAAACCGGTAAGCAGGCTCGCAACTTCCCACAGCAGGTTAATGCAGCATTTAAGGGAGATAATCACATTGTGATGTTCCCTGCCGGCCTCTGCTCTCGCAAAAAGAAAGGCGTGGTGAAGGATCTTGAGTGGAAGAAAACCTTCATCACAAAGAGTGTGCAGACACAGCGCGATATTATCCCGATACATTTCGAGGGCGAGAATTCAAAGTTCTTCTATCGCCTTGCAAACATAAACGCAATGTTGGGCCTCAAGTTTAATGTTGCGATGCTGTGGCTCAGCGATGAGATGTTCAAAAACAGGAATAAGAGATTTAAGGTAACAATCGGTAAGCCCATACCCTGGCAAACATTCGACAAGAGCAAGACGCCTGCCCAGTGGGCTCAATATGTGCGCGACCTTGTATACACACTCTAAGACGTTCCAAGAACAACACAAACACTTTTATGGAAGAGATTATTGCACCTGTACCCAAAGAATTGATAAGGGCGGAACTTACCGAAGAGAAGAGACTGCGTTACACCAATCGCAGCAATAACGAGATATACATTGTTACGGCTGCCGAGGCTCCCAATGTGATGCGGGAAGTGGGCCGTTTGCGCGAGATAGCATTCCGTGCAGCCGGCGGCGGCACAGGCAAGTCAATGGATATTGATGAGTTCGACACAATGGAGGTTCCGTATAAGCAACTTGTAGTGCTCAACCCCGACAACGATGATATCATAGGCGGGTATCGCTACATTTATGGCCAGGATGTTCGTTATAACGAACAGGGCGAGCCCATAATAGCCACTGCACACGGTATGTTCCAGTTCTCGGAGAAGTTTCTCAAGGAGGTGCTCCCCTATACCCTTGAGCTGGGTAGAGCCTTTGTGGCGCTCGAGTATCAGTCTACACGAATGGGCTCCAAGAGTCTCTTCGCACTCGATAACCTGTGGGATGGTCTTGGTGCGCTCACCGTTGTAATTCCGGGCGTTAAGTATTTCTATGGTAAGGTTACAATGTATCCGTCATATCTCACTCAGGCGCGTGATATGATTCTCTATTTCCTGAAGAAACACTTCCCCGATAAAGAGGGACTTGTAACTCCCGTTACCCCTCTTCTGCTTGAGACCCCCGAGGAGGAGCTGCATAAAATCTTCGACAAGGAGAACTTTAAGGAGGATTACAGGATTTTGAAGCAAGAGGTGCACAAGCTGGGCCTCTCTATTCCCCCTATGGTGAACGCTTATATGGGCCTGTCGCCCACAATGAAAATATTTGGTACAGCTGTCAATTACGATTTTGGCAATGTTGAGGAGACCGGACTGCTCATAGCTGTCGATGAACTGCAGGATAGCACCCGAGTGCGCTATATTGAGTCTTTTATGCGCGATAACCCCGATGCCGTAAAGTAGTTCCGGATAAAGAATTTAATGTAGAAGCCAACAAATGGCCCCATCTTACCATTATAGATAATATGAAAGTAGAGATAATAAACAAATCGAAACACCAGTTGCCGTCCTATGCCACAGCGCTGTCGGCCGGTATGGATCTTCGTGCCAATCTTGATGAACCCATTGTGCTTGAACCCTTGCAGCGTGCTTTGGTGCCGACCGGCCTTTTTATGGCCCTTCCTGCGGGCTACGAGGCACAAGTGCGCCCTCGCAGCGGCTTGGCAATAAAGAAGGGTGTAACAGTGCTCAACTCACCCGGCACCATTGATGCCGATTATCGTGGTGAGGTGTGTGTTATTCTTGTGAATCTCTCCAATGAACCATTTACCGTTACCGATGGCGAGCGCATTGCGCAGATGGTTATAGCACGCCACGAACAGGTTGAGTGGGTTGAATGTGATACCCTTGACAGCACCGAGCGTGGTGCCGGTGGCTTTGGTCACACCGGGGTCTGATGCAAAGTGATATGAAGTTCTCCCCGGGATATATATGGGCATTTCTGCTCCTTCTGCTATTGCCCTCGGCAGCTGAAGCGCAGGTGGATATCGATGGCAAGGCTGCCAAGCAGCGTGCCGTTGATTACTATTTTATGCAGGCGCAGTCGCTCGTTGAGTTGGAGCGCTATGACGAGGGCTTTGAGCTGCTGGAACACTGCTACAGGCTTGATTCTGCTTCAGCTACCATACAATATTACCTCTCAACATTCTACACATTCTTCAAGGAGGACAGTGTCGCACTCTCTATGCTCAAGAATAGTGTAGCGGCCTATCCCGATAACAAGTTCTATAGCGAGGCTTTGGTCTCATTCTACACCAATAAGGGCGACAGGCAGTCGGCGATAGCTGTATGTGAGAATTTGTTGGGTAGAGTGCAGTCGAAAAGGGACATATACTATTTTCTCTATGAACTCTATGTTGCCGAGAACGATAATTTAAAGGCTCTTGAAACACTTGAGATGATAGAGAAAATTGAAGGTAGCGACAACGAGACTGTAGCTTTGGAAAAACTGCAGCGCTATCTGATGTTGGGCGAGAACGAGAAGGCCATTGCTGTTGCCCGGCGGCTCATTGATGAAAATCCCGGCGACGGTAAATATATCTCCTACCTTGGAAATGCTTATTTTCTCATTGGTGAAGATGAGAAGGCAAATGAGCTCTACAGCTCTGTTCTTAAAGAGACGCCCGATGATGCAATAGCGCTAAATGCGCTTGCAGCACTTCACGATCTCAATGGCGACACTGCAGCATATAACGCCACAATGGAGCGCTTGTTAAAGAGCGAAAAAACTTCCACAAACAAACGTCTTGAAGAGCTTGTAGGTTATGTTCTAAGAAGAGAGGTAACCGACAGTGCCTATGTGCGCCGTTTGTTTGATGAGATGATGCAGTTGCCTTTTGACGAGGTGCCTATTGCAGAGAGTTATATCCAGTATTTGAACTATAAGAATGCGCCTGCAGATGAGATTGTGCCTGTCTATAAACGAATACTTGAGAAAGACCCCGAGCATTTGCGTGCCATAGTGCATCTGCTCGACTTTGCTGTGAAGCAGAATAGTATAGAGGATGTGCTCAAGTATTGCGACGATGCGTTGAGGTATCTCCCCGATATGCTTGAACTCTATTACTATAAGGGCGTGTCATACAATATGCTCGACCGCAAGGAGGAGAGCATAGAGGTGTTCCTCGATGGGCTTGAGAAACGCTCCAATGATGCCGACCTTGAACTTGTCTCAAGGCTGTGGTCTATGATAGGTGATACCTATTACGAGCTTGATAAGGAGGCTGAGACCTATCAAGCCTATGATTCGTCGCTTGTCTACAACCCCAACAACGTAATAACCCTCAATAACTATGCCTACTACCTTGCCCTTGAAGGCAAGCAGCTGCAAAAGGCGCTTGAGATGAGTAGCAAGTGTGTTCAGCTCGAGCCCGAGAACTGCACCTACATTGATACGCACGCCTGGGTGCTCTTCTCTCTTGGACGCTATGAGGAGGCAAGGGCCTATGCCGACAAGATTGTTGCTCTTAATCCCGAGATGGGCTATGTGGAGCTGCACCACAATGGCGACATATATGCCAAGTGTGGCGATATTGATAAAGCTGTTGAATTCTGGACCAAGGCACGCGATGCCGGCGACACCGGCAAGGTGCTTTCAAAGAAGATAAAGAAACGTAAATACTATCCAAATGCGAAACGTCGTTAAACTCTCCTCTCTATTGCTTCTGTTTATTGTGCTGCTTGCAAGCTGTTCAACCAAGAAGAAAGTGGTGAACCCCCTGCTTGACAACAATATTGCGGGTGTGGCGCTCGCCGAGCTGCCTTCTATGGCACCGGATTCTCTGTCGCTTGGCAGCTTGTCGAGCAACGTGAAACTTGCACTCAAGGTGGGAAAGGATAATATCCCTCTCTCCGGTAAGATGCGCCTGCAGGGTGGCGAGGGTGTGCAGATAAGCATAACCCCGTTGGGGCTTGTGGAGGTGGCTTGCATTGAGTTTCTTCCTCCCAATATACGTCTCATATACAAAATAAAGAAAATTCTCTCTGACGTGCCCTATTCAGAGGCACGGGCCATTGGCCTCTCCGGAATAAGCTATGGTGTTCTTGAGTCATTATTCCTCAACCGTGTCTTTATTCCCGATGGACGTTCTGCGCTCCACTCCCCGGGGGAGATAGGCCTTGAGCAGCAGGGCGACCACATTGTGCTCACAGCAGGCGACCAGGCTGCTATTGTCTACCGCTTCTTCATTGAGAAGGCAACGGGCAACCTTGTGCGCAGCGAAGGGGTTAGTTCCACCGGCGAGAGTTTTGTGTGCGAATATAGCGCTTTCACCAATCTCAATGGCCGTCCCTTCCCCTCAAGAATGACGCTCTCTTTCAAAGGAGATGCCAATGTTACTATGGATATCGAGCACAGCAAGATGAGTATAAAACCATTTAACTTCGCATCGCGCAGTGTGGGTTCATCATATCGCAAACTGAGTGTTGGCGAGTTCATCAAGTCAGTAAAATAATACACCTATGAAAAACCGCATAGTCGGCAACACGTTACTCTCTTTTCTTCTCTGCTTTGTTATTGCATCTGCCGCAATGGCCCAGGAGTCTGTGGAGTCCCTGCGCAACCGCGCCGGCTCCTTGCGCAAGGAGATTGAAAAAAAGGAGGCCATACTGCTATCATCACAAAAAGATGTCAATAGCCGTCTTGCCAATCTGAAAACTATCGCAGCAAAGATTGGAGAGTACAAGGGATATGTGGAACTTCTCAAAAAAGAGGTGAATGCCATTGATGGTCGCATATCCGCCCTTGACAAAGAGATGTCGGCTCTTGACAAGGATATAAAAGCTTGCGAGGGTGATGTTGAACAGTCGCGGGCCGAATATGCCCAGGCACTGCGTGCAGCTCGTCTCTACAACAATTCGCGCAACAGGCTGATGTTTATCTTCTCGGCCGATGATTTTAATACGATGGCCCGTCGCTATCGCTATGCAAACCAACATATGGATGCCCACAAGGTGCTTGCCGACAGCTTGAAGTCTAAGATAGAACAGCTTGGAACAAAGCGTTCCCGGCTTGAGGAGAAACGCCGTGAGCTCGAGGGTATGCGCGCGGCAAAGCAAGCCTCGCTCAAGGAGCAGCAGCAAGAGCGTGAACGCATACAGAAACTCGAGAAGGAGCAGCGTGGCATTGTGGCAAGTTTGCAAAAGGAGAACAAAAAGGTTCAGGCAGAGCTTAAGAAGAAACGCAATGAGCTCAATAAACTGAATGCCGCTATCAAACGCGAGGTGGAGAAGGTTGTTGCTGCCGAGGCCGAAAAGGAGAGGAAGAGGAAAGAGAAGGAGATGGGCTCTTCAAAGAAATCATCCAAGGGTGGCAAAGAGAGCAAGCCCGCTGATGGCTCGGCCTATAGCAAGGAGAGTGCTGTCTCCAAAATGAGCGGTAAATTCGAGAGTAACAAGGGACGTATGCCTGTGCCCATTACCGGCAGCTATCTTCTTGTGGACAAGTTTGGCGAGCGAAACGCACTCACAGGTACCAAGGGCAGTGTGATGATTAACAATGGTGGTATAACCTTTAAAGGAACCAAAGGCGCCAAGGCGCGCTGTGTCTTTGAAGGAGTAGTCTCCACAGTCTTCTATCATAATGATTATGTGTGTGTTCTTGTGCGCCACGATAAATATATATCGGTCTATTGCAATGTTGAGAATGTATGCGTGAAGAGCGGCGATAGGGTGAAGGCCGGCGATGTGCTTGGCGATGTGATGGTTGATGCTGCCGATGGTAATCCGCTTCTTCTCTTCCAGCTCTACCGCGAGAAAACACTGCTCAACCCCACAGGGTGGCTAAAGATGTAGTTTCTTGTAATTTCGTGAGCAATATGTATAAATAATAAAAACGGAGAAATTTCTCCGTTTTTATTATGCAAGGACTTTCTTGAATCTCTTTATGAACTCCCGTGCCTGCTCCATTGTGAGTGTGAGCGGGGGCAGCAGGCGAATTACATTCGTGCCGCTCACGCCTGTAAAGACACGCTCTTCGAAGAGAAGCCTGCGGCGTATCTCCTTTATCGGCTCATCAAATTCTATGCCTATCATCAGGCCGCAACCACGCACCTTTTTTATCCCTTCAATATCTTTCAGCTCATTCATCAGGTAGCTGCCAATTTTGTTTGCATTGTCGGGCAGCTTCTCCTCTTCCATAACGTCGAGCACAGCTTCTGCCGCAGCGCACGCAAGGTGGTTGCCACCGAATGTGGTACCCAACTCGCCATATACGGCCTCAAATTTGGGGCTTATGAGCACCACGCCAATGGGGAAACCATTGCCAATGCCCTTTGCTTGTGTTATTATGTCGGGCTTTATTCCTGCCCATTGGTGGGCAAAGAACTTGCCACTGCGCCCGCATCCGCTCTGTATCTCATCGAGTATAAGAGTTGTCTCAGTATCGTTGCACAGTTGTTGCAGTTGTTGCAGAAAATCAACAGTAGGAACTTGCACACCGCCAACACCCTGTATGCCCTCTATGATTACAGCTGTTACATCACCTTTGGCAATCTCGCTGCGCACAGCCTCAATGTCGCCCATTGCAATGTATGTGGTGTGCCCGTTGGCATTTATGGGGGCTATTATCTTGGGGTTGTCTGTAACCTCAACCGCCAACGATGTGCGTCCGTGAAAAGCCTTTTTAAATGCTATTACACGTCTCTTGCCGTTCTTGAACGATGAAAGTTTCAGGGCATTTTCGTTGGCTTCTGCACCCGAGTTTATGAAGAAACAGTTGTAATCCTCGTAGCCGCTTGCCTTTCCAAGTTTCTCTGCAACCCTCTGTTGCAGGGTGTTTATTACCGAGTTTGAATAGAAGCCCAGTGTGGCAACCTGGTTGCTGATGGCTGTTACATATTTGGGGTGAGCGTGTCCAATGGAGATTACTGCGTGTCCGCCATAAAGGTCGAGATACTCGTTGCCCTTCTCGTCCCACACGCAACACCCTTCGCCCTTGACAATGTTGATGTCGAAGAGCGGGTATACATCATAGAGTTTCATTTTCCTTTATTGCTTAGGGTTCTTTAATGCAGTCATCGGCGTTGGCATTAGAATGCCGATGGCTTTAGCTGCAGTCCCACAGTCTCGGCAAGTCCGAACAGCAGGTTCATATTGTGTATGGCTGTGCCGCTTGCACCCTTCAGCAGGTTGTCTATCACAGATGTGATGAGCAACTTGTCGCCGTGTTTCTCAAGGTGGATGAGACACTTGTTGGTGTTTACCACCTGCTTGAGGTCTACTGGGCACTTCACTATGTGTGTGAATGAATCACGTTCATAGTAGCTTTCATAAAGCTTGTAGAGTGTCTCAATCTCAACGTCGCACTTCACAACCAGTGTTGCGAAGATACCACGTGGGAAGCAGCCGCGATAGGGGATGAAATCGATGCTTCCGCTGTAGTTGGGCTGCAACTGCTTTATACACTGCATTATCTCTGGAATGTGTTGATGCTCAAACGGCTTATATATGCTGATGTTGTTATCTCTCCAGCTGTGGTGTGTGGTGGCCGATGGCTTAACGCCGGCTCCGGTGCTGCCTGTGATAGCATTAACGGAGATGTCGCCCTTCAACAGATGCTCTTTGGCAAGCGGCAGCAAACCAAGCTCTATGCAGGTTGCAAAGCAACCGGGGTTGGCAACGTAGCGGCTCTTGCAAGTGTGTCGGCGGTTGAGCTCGGGAAGGCCATAGATGAAGTCGTGGTTGTTGCTCTTGATGCGGTAGTCCATCGACAGGTCTATCACTTTAAGCTCATCGGGCAGCGCGTGGCTCTCAAGGAACTTGCGTGTGTCGCCGTGTGCCGTGCAGAAGAAGAGAAGGTCAATCTCTTCAAATGGCATCTCATCAGTGAACACAAGGTCGGTCTCTCCAAGCAGGCCGCTGTGAACGTCTGTGATGTTGTTGCCGGCATTGCTGCTGCTGTGTATGAACTTTATTTCAACTTCGGGGTGCCACAGTAGTAGGCGTATAAGTTCTCCGGCTGTGTATCCGGCACCGCCAATAATTCCAATCCTAATCATAGTCTATGTAAAGTTATTATATTTTCTCATCGGGGTGGCTTGCGTAGTAGGCACGCAAGGGGGTGGATGTTACCTTTATGAAGCCTTTTGCGTCTTCTGCGGTCCAGCCCTTCTGCACCTCGCCATATTCGCCAAGTTTGTTTTTTACCAGGTCGTTGGGCGAGTCTACGCCAACGGTCTCAAAATGTTTAGGCATAAGTTTCATTATGGCTGTTCCTGTTACGTTGCGCTGAGAGCTCTCAAGCATTGCCTCTATGTCTCTCATAACGGGCTCAAGATATTGGCTTTCGTGCAAGAACATACCATACCAGTTGGCAACCTGGTCCTTCCAGTACTGCTGCCATTTGCTCAAAGTATATTTCTCCAGGAATTTGTGCGCAGCTATTATTACCATTGGCGCTGCGGCTTCAAACCCCACGCGTCCTTTGATGCCGATGATAGTGTCGCCAACGTGCATATCGCGGCCTATGCCATAGGGCGCTGCAAGCTCTTCAACCTTCAGAATAGCTTTTATGGGGTCATCGAACTTCTCGCCGTTCACAGCCTTCAGCTCGCCCTGCTCAAATGTGAGGCGCAACTCCTCCTCACCCCTCTTTTCAACCTGTTTCAGGTAGGCACTCTCCGGCAGTCCTTGGGTGGAGTCAAGTATCTCTCCGCCGCATATCGACGTGCCCCACAGGCCCACATTGTAGGAGTATTTGAGCTTGGCAAAGTCGGCCTTGAAACCGTGCTCGTTGAGGTAGTTCACCTCAAACTCGCGTGTGAGTGTCATATCTCGTGTCAGTGTTATAATCTCAACTCCGGGCGCGCACACCAGGAATGTCATATCAAAGCGTATTTGGTCATTGCCGGCGCCGGTAGAGCCGTGTGCTATGGCATCGGCACCAATCTCGTTGGCATAACGTGCAATGGCCAGTGCCTGAAAAATTCTTTCCGATGATACCGAAATGGGGTAGGTACCATTGCGCAGCACGTTGCCATATATCATATAGCGCAAGCTCTTCTCATAGTATTCTCTTGTTACATCAAGTGTAACATACTCTTTGGCGCCCAGTTTGTAGGCGTTCTCCTCATTCTGCTTTAGTTGTTCCGGGCTGAAACCGCCGGTGTTGGCGCAGGCGGCATAAACTTCGTAGCCCTTCTCGCGTGCGAGGTACATTACAGTAAACGATGTGTCCAAGCCTCCGCTAAACGCTACCACAACTTTTTTCTTCTTCTCCATTATATTTATGTGTATTCTTTTCTAATTAATGTTCATTTCTCTTTCTTTGCGTGCTTTGCAGGGTCGTAAAGCATTGCTGTGCAGATGCAATAGCGCCTGTCGGTGCGCATCAGCACATCGTGGTTCACACAGCCTTGGCAACCTTTCCAAAATGCCTCATCATCGGTGAGTTCCGAGAATGGCACGGGAACATATCCCAGTTCTGTGTTTATCTTCATAACAGCGCCGCCGCTTGTGAGTCCAAAGAGCTTGGCCTCGGGCCACTTCTCCCTTGAGAGGTTGAAGGCTCTTTGTTTGATGCGTCGTGCAAGGCCGTGTCCGCGGAATTTCTCCCTCACTATCAGTCCCGAGTTGGCTACATACTGTCTGTTGCCCCAACTCTCGATGTAGCAGAAACCTGCGAACTCCTCGCCGGCAAGTGCAATAACAGCCTTGCCCTCCTTCATTTTCTGGGCAACATATTCGTGTGTGCGTTTTGCGATACCGGTGCCGCGCACCTTTGCAGCTGCGCTAATGGTCTCAAGTATCTCATCGACATATTTTTCGTGCGAGGCATTGGCAATGGTAACCTCAATACCGTCGTTGTATTCAATCTCTTCCATTTCAGTCTTTGTTTAAATGTTTGGTATGATGTTTCTCAATGCTCTGAGCACTGCACCGCGCGGCACATCTTCGGCAATAATCATCATCACTGTGTCATCGCCGGCTATTGTTCCCAATATCTCGGGGAAGTCGCTATTGTCAATGTGATAGGCCAATGTGCCTGCATAACTGGGCTTTGTGCGTATTACAGCAATGTTGCCCGAGAATTTTATTGACAAGAAACCGCTGTTGTCGTGCATCTGCGCTGGGCGCACGTCTTCCTGTTTGGTATCGTGGCGCATTTGGTTGGGTCGTGTGAGCACATAGCGGTAGCGGCCCTGCAGGCCCACTGTCTTTACAACGCGCAGTTGGTGCAGGTCGCGCGACAATGTTGCCTGTGTAAGTTTAAACCCTTCGTTCGCAAGCGCGTTCAGCAGCTCCTCCTGTGAACCTATTTCTTGGGTAGAGAGAATAAGTCTTATTGCATCGAGGCGTGAACTCTTTATTTTCATAAAATTGTATATTTATTACTTTGGCTTGCAAATATAGGTATATTTAAACAAAAACTGAATATCGTTCTCTATTTTTTATGTAATAAGTTACTAAAAAGTAAAAAAAATATGCAACAGTTGGCCGCTGTTGCATATTTTTTGCATATAATTAGTCGAGTTCCTGGTCGGCTTCGTAACCTCCCAATTCACGTATCTTGTTTTTAAGCATTGCAAACTGCTTGAAGAGGTCGTGTACGGGTTTTTCGCCATCCTTGTGCATAGGCGCCTTGCAGTAGAACGACATAAATTCCTGAATGCCACATTCTCCGGCTCTCTGTGCAAGGTCGCTGAACAGTATAAGGTCGAGCACCAGTGGGGCAGCCAATATCGAGTCGCGGCACAGGAAGTTTACCTTTATAGTCATTGGGTAGCCCATCCATCCAAAGATGTCGATGTTGTCCCAGCTCTCCTTCTCATCGCCTCTTGGCGGGTAGTAGTTGATGCGCACCTTGTGGTACATATCGCTGTAAAGGTCGGGGTAGACATCGCTGTCGAGTATGTTTTCAAGAGCCGATGTTTTGCTCACACGCTTGGTCTCGAAGTTCTCGGGGTTGTCGAGCACCACGCCGTCGCGGTTGCCAAGTATGTTGGTGGAGAACCAACCTCTCACACCAAGTTGGCGGGTGAAGAATGCGGGTGCAAGCACTGTTTTCATCATTGTCTGACCGCTCTTGAAATCCTTTCCTGTAATAGGTGTCCCGGTCTCTTGGGCAAGTTCCCACATTGCAGGAATGTCTATGCAAAGGTTGGGGGCGCCCATCACAAAGGGGCATCCCTCGCGCATTGCTGCATAGGCATAGCACATACTGGGCGCAATGTTTGCTGTGTCATCGGCCTTCATCGCTGCCTCGAAGGAGGCGATGTTTCCGTGCACATTATCATTGCGTTTGATGAATTTCTCGGTGCTGGCAATCCAAATAACCACAACGCGGTCGCAACTGTTCTCGGCCTTGAAATTACGTATATCCTCGCGCAATTGTTCTGTCATCTCCCATCGGTTGCCCTTCTTTACATTGGGGCCGTCGATGTTGCTGGCGTAACTTTTGTCGAAAAGGGCCTTATAGGGGCGTATTGCGTGCAGTTCATCCTTTATCGGGTCGATGTCTCTCTGTTTCAGCACATCGGCTTTTATTGCAGCTTCGTATGCGTCATCTTCGTAGATATCCCAAGCGCCGAATACAAGGTCGTTGAGCTTGGCAAGGGGTACAATGTCCTTTACCTCTTTGTAGCACTTGTCATCTCCTTTGCCCACACGCATAATACCTTCACAGGCAAACGAGCCCACAGGCTGTGCAAGTCCTTTGCGTGCCATCAGTGCGCCAATTATGGTGGTTGTGGTAACTGCGCCCAGGCCCACGCACATCACACCAAGTTTGCCGTTTGCCGGCTTCACATTGATATTTTTCATTTTATATGTTTTTTTCTTTCATTAAGCAAAATAACTGCTTTTTATTGAACAAACCTAAAGAAATGGTAAAATGTTCCCGAAAGTTAAACTTTTTTCCATTTTTTAGCTCAGAAGCAGCTGTTTGGCGTGCCATATATATCGCTATGTGTTAAAGCAGTGTTTCTTTGATTATCTCGCTCACGGTGGGGTGGGGGAATATTGTGCTTCGTAACTGCTCCACGGTGAGCCCGTTGGTTATTGCAAGACAGGCTGCACCAATAAACTCGCTGCAGGGGTTGCCAAGCATATGGACACCAATAATTTTCTCATCTGATGAAACAAGTATTTTACACAGGCCTGTCTGTCCTTCGTTTTCGGCAACAAAGCGTCCGGCGTATGTCATAGGCAGTTTGTGGAGGGTGTATGCAATACCCTCTTTTGTGGCTTGCTCCTCGGTGATGCCAACGCTGCTCACCTCGGGGTTGGTATATACAACTCCGGGAACAGCATTGTATACCATATTCTCTTCAATGCCAAGCATATTGTTTACGGCAACCTCGGCTTCGCGGCTTGCGGTGTGTGCAAGCATAGAGAAGCCTGTAACATCGCCTGCGGCATATACATTGGGAAGGCTCGTCTGCATCCTTGCATTTACCTTTATGCCGCGCTCTACATCAACAGCTATATTCTCCAATCCATAGCCCTTGAGCACGGGGCGGCGGCCAACGCTCATCAAAATCTTATCGCCTTCAACGCTCTGTGCGTTGCCCTCGGCGTCGGTATAGTGTACCGTGTTTCCTTCAATGCCGGTAACCTTGCACTGCAACTGGAACTTAACACCGCGTTTGGCATAGATGTTACGCAGCATTTCGCTCACCTCTTTGTCCATACCTCCAAGAATTTCCGGCAGCATCTCTATTGCTGTAACCGGTATGCCCAGACTGTTGTAGAGGCTTGCGAACTCCATTCCAATGACTCCGCCGCCAATTATAACAATGCTTGCCGGGGCTTCAGAGAGTGCAAGTATCTCTCGGTTGGTGAGCACTGCATCATTGCCATCAATGCCGGGGATTGGTGGTACAAAAGCCTCGCTGCCGGTGCAGATTAGCAGCTTTGCAGCCTTGTATGTCTGTCCGTTGCAGGTTATCTCTATGCAGCTGGCGTCTCCTGTGGTGATGACAGCCTCGCCGCGCACCACCTCAATGTTGTTGGCCTCCATCTTCATCTTTATTCCCGCCACTAACTTGCGCACGACTTTTGTCTTGCGGTCGGTCATCTTTTTGTAGTCATAGACAACATCGCCGACGGTTATGCCATACTTTTTGCCGCCGTTTGCCTGGTCATACATTTTTGCACTGTAGAGCAGTGTTTTTGTGGGTATGCACCCTTCGTTCAAACACACGCCTCCAAGCTCGCGTTTCTCAAAAAGAACCACTTTCAGGCCATTTGCGCCTGCATTTTCGGCCGCAACATAACCGGCCGGGCCGCCTCCAATGATAGCCAAATCAAACATATTAAATATAATTTACAGGTTTGCAAACTTAATGGATGCTGCATTGTACAGCTAATGCAAACATATAAAAAAGAGTGTTCATTTACAACAAAGCTCCACTTTTTTCACATCTTTTCTCATTAGCCCTCTTTTGTGGAAGTTGCCGATTTGGTTATATCGTTCCATTTTTATAAATTAGCACGGCGTAGAGTTCGTGGAATATGAGAAACATTATAATAACCTTTTTCTTTTCGTTGCTTTTGGTGGGCAGCATCGTGGCACAGGAACGTGATTATGTGCAGTATGTAAATCCCCTGATGGGAACACACTCTTCATTTGAATTCTCATCGGGTAACACCTATCCGGCCATTGCAATGCCTTGGGGAATGAATTTCTGGTCTCCCCGCACAGCGCGTGTGGGCGATGGTTGGAAATATACCTACACGGCGCATAAAATCTATGGCTTCGAGCAGACTCATCAGCCAAGCCCTTGGATAAACGACTATGGGCAATTCTCTCTTATGCCGGTAACCGGCTTCCCGTCGTTGGATGAGGAGAAACGTGCGAGTTGGTTCTCGCATAAGGCCGAGGAGGCGATGCCACACTACTATAAAGTATATCTTGCCGACTATGATATACTTGCAGAAATGACACCAACCGAGCGTGCTGCAATATTCCGTTTCACCTTTCCCTCGGACAGCTCCTTTGTGGTGCTGGATGCCTATGACAGAGGCTCGGCAATAAAGGTAATCCCCGAAAAGAGGATGGTTGTCGGCTACACAACGCGCAACAATGGCGGTGTGCCGAAAAACTTCCGCAACTATTTCGTTGTGCAGTTCGATGCCCCTTTTTCCTATGCCGGCACCTTTGCTGCCGCCGATGCCACATCCCGTATTCTGTTGGAGAATGAGGCTCTTGAACAGCAGGCCTATCACACGGGTGCAGTGTTGGGCTTTGGGACAGACGGGGTGGTGCACGCCCGCGTAGCCTCTTCGTTTATTAGCCCCGAGCAGGCGCTTCTCAATCTTGGCGAGCTTGGTGATGACTCTTTTGATGCAGTTGTGGCGCGTGGGCAATCTCGTTGGAACAGTGTGCTGGGGCGCATTGATGTTGATGGCGGCACAACAGAGCAACTAAACACTTTCTACTCTTGCCTCTATCGTTCCTTGCTCTTTCCCCGCAAGTTCTACGAGGTGGCTGCCGATGGAAGCATATATCACTATAGTCCCTATAATGGCGAGGTTAAGCCGGGTTATATGTACACCGATACCGGGTTCTGGGACACATTCCGCTCGCTTTTTCCACTGCTGAATCTTGTCTATCCTTCGGTGAATTCCGAGATTCAGGAGGGGCTGTTGAATGTTTACCGCGAGAGTGGCTTCTTTCCAGAGTGGGCCAGCCCCGGCCATCGCAATTGTATGGTGGGCAACAACTCGGCATCGGTGCTTGCTGATGCGTTTGTCAAGGGGGTGTGCCTCTCCGATACCGAGACCCTCTACAAAGGTCTGCTTCACGCGACAAAGGCTGTTCATCCGTCAGTGCCGTCTACCGGCCGTATGGGGCACGAATATTACAACCGTCTGGGGTATGTGCCCTGTGATGTGGGTATTAACGAGAGTGCTGCCCGCACTCTTGAATATGCCTATAACGATTGGTGCATACTTCAGGTGGCGAAGTCGCTTGGACGTCCTAAAAAGGAGCTGCGCGAGCTTGAGAGGCGTGCCCTTAATTACCGTAATCTTTTCAGGAACGACCATAAGCTGATGTGCGGGCGCAATGCCGATGGAACTTTTGAGCAGCGCTTTTCGCCGTTGAAGTGGGGCGGAAATTTTACCGAAGGCAACAGTTGGCACTATACCTGGTCGGTGTTTCACGATGTACAGGGGCTTGTTGATCTTATGGGTGGCAAACGGCTTTTTGAGCAGATGCTCGATTCGGTATTCTCCTTGCCACCTCGCTATGATGACAGCTACTATGGTTTCCCCATTCACGAGATACGTGAGATGGTGGTAATGAATATGGGCAACTATGCCCACGGCAATCAGCCCGTGCAACATATTATATACCTCTATAACTATGCCGGCTCTCCCTGGAAGGCGCAGTATAGGGTGCGTCAGGTAATGGAGCGCCTCTACTCGCCAACCCCCGACGGTTATTGTGGCGATGAGGATAATGGTCAGACATCGGCTTGGTATGTATTCTCGGCACTTGGCTTCTATCCTGTCTGTCCTGCAAGTGATGAGTATGTATTCGGCTCACCTCTGTTTGAACGTGCCACAGTGCATTTGGAGAATGGTAACAGCTTCGTTGTTGAGGCGCAGGGAAACAGTGCAGGGGCTCCGTATATTGGTCGTATGTTGCTCAACGGCGAGGAGTATACGCGCAACTACGTCTCTCACGGGGCGTTGCTCAATGGGGCGAAGATTGAGATGCAAATGAGCAGTGAGCCGAATCTTATGCGCGGAACGGCCGAAAGTGATGCCCCCTATTCATTCTCCCGGGAGAAACATTAAGGAGTGCTGTTGGGGAAGTGGTGTGCCGGGTTGAACATAATATTGGCGCTGTTGTTGATGAAAAAAAGTTTATTGAGCGGCAAATGTTGTGTATAATGGGCAATAAATATTACATTTGCATTGTCGATGTTTGTGCATTGACGTAAAAAGCAGAATCATATAATTATTAAGAAATGGCAATGTCAAATAAGAGCCAAAAGAAGATTTCCAGCATAGATATGGGAGTGGATATTGTTTCGGGTGCTGCAGCTGCGCTTATGTATACCGAAGAGGAGATCAGGGATGTCTTTTCTCCCGAGGATGCCGAGGAGTTTCTTGCTTTGCGCAAGAAGGCGATGAAACAGTTTGCTCCAAAGAGCTACGAACTTGGTGGCGAGGACAATGATACGTGTTCTATGGCTGCCGAGGATGGCGCAGATTATTGAGGCGCACCTGCCAGCTATGGGCAAGAGCCAACAGTCTGTTCTTGTGTTCTTGTGTGGGAAAACGAATGCCCGCACAGCGTATTAACCACCTCGTACATTGGACTGCACGTTGTGTAGCTCTCTGACATCTGTCTATTGGAACAAAAAAATCAGCAGAAAATTTCTGCTGATTTTTTTGTGGAGCATACGAGAGTCGAACTCGTCACCTTTTGACTGCCAGTCAAACGCTCTAGCCAGATGAGCTAATGCCCCGTGTTGATGTGATTTTACGATGCAAAGATAATGAATTATTTTAATATGAGACCGGGGTTATGAAAAAAACTTTTTTATTGCAGCTTTTTTCGTCTTCGGTAATTAACAAAGAGATTGCTGTCAGGCAATCTCCTTGTTTATCTTCTCGGCAATCTCTTTAAACTCCTCGGGGCTCAGTTGCAGCTTGGGGTTCGTGAAGAGCATATCTTTCTCGCTCTGCATTGGCACAAGATGAATGTGTGCGTGGGGTACCTCGAGGCCAAGCACGGCTTGTCCCACCTTGATGCAGGGAAATGCACGCTTAATGGCAGTGGCCACCTTCTTGGCAAACACCTGCATTGCGCCTATCTCCTCATCTGTGAGGTCGAAGAAATAATCAACCTCGCGCTTGGGGATGACAAGGGTGTGTCCCTTGGCTAACGGGTTGATGTCCAGGAATGCATAGAACTGCTCATCCTCGGCTACCTTGTAGCTGGGAATTTCGCCTGCGACTATTCTGCTGAATATTGTTGCCATTGTGGTGCCGCTTTTTAGAACGAGATGCTTGTTATCTCAAAATAGAGCTTGCCCTGTGGCACGGTAATCTCGGCAGTGTCGCCCACCTTCTTGCCAAGAAGGCCCTTTGCAATGGGGGTGTTTATTGAAATCTTTGCCTCGCGCAAGTTTGCCTCGCTCTCGGGCACAATAGTGTACTGCATTGTGGCGCCGGTCTTTGTGTTCTTGAGACCAACCTTTGTGAGCACCTGCACGGTGTCGCTGCTGAGTTTTGTGGTGTCAATGATTTTTGCCTCGGCAATAACCATCTTCAACTCGCTTATTCTCATCTCCAACAAGCCCTGAGCCTCCTTTGCGGCATCGTATTCGGCATTCTCCGAGAGGTCGCCCTTGTCGCGCGCCTCGGCAATCTGACGAACTATTTCGGGGCGCTTTGCCTCGAGTTCCTTTAAATCGGCCAACAATTTCTTGTAGCCTTCTTCTGACATATAACTCATTTCTTAAAACCTTTATATTAAAACAGTAAAACAAAGGATTCCAACACGAGTGCTGGAACCCATTATCCCTCTTTATTTCTTTGGCAAAGGTAGCCCCTTTTAATTTATAAACCAAATTAAAACGGCTAAATTTTATTTGTATTGATTTTTTGTAACAATAGGCTGCTGTTGCCGTTAAATTATTTTTCTTTTAACAGTTTTTCAATCTCCTCATCCGGGTTCTTTATCAATAGGTCTCGCAAAACAATCTCGCCGTTGCGGTTTATGAGGAAGTAGGTGGGGAGTTTCTCTACAGCAAAGAGGCGCGCAGCTGTGCCATTTACATCGCGCACGCAAGCCCAGGGAAGGTTGGCTGCCGACTGTTGCCAAAAGTGTTCGCGTCTGTCGAGCGATACCTGATAAATCTCAAATCCTTGCTTTTTGTATTTTTCATAAGTCTTGCGCATTGCGATGTTGCGGCTGCTCATCTCTGTGCTTTCGTATGCTGTGAAGTCGAGCAGAATTACATTGCCTTTGAGCGATGATAGGGCAATGGTATCGCCCTTTTCGTTAGGCAACTTTATCTCAAAAAGGCCTTCGATGGTTGTTTCGGCTTCTTCAATGTCCAGCTCAACGCTTTGTGGTTTGCGTGTGGCCTCTATGCACCTCTTGGCAATGTCTGTTATGTATCGCGCGTGTTTTGTGTCGGGGTGGGCGTGCCCGAAGTTTGTGGCAACGGCGGCAAAATAGCGAGTGTCGTTGCGGTCGTTTGCGGGGTTGAATATGGGGGCGCCGGCAAGCCTCAGCGATAGAGCATAATAGGAGCTGACACATCCGGGATTGGGGATTATGTACTCCTTTACAATTGTCTCTTTGAACTCCTTGACAAGGGCGTTTATCTCCTTTCTTGTCTTCACCACGGCAGGCGATGTGCTGTTGGCAAGTTCAAAAACCTTGTTGTTGAGGTCGTTGAGTAGAATATCAATCTCCTTTATCTTAAGGTTCTCCGGGTTGCCGTCAATGGTGTAGCTCTCTATAAGTGCCGAGGCGTTGGCATTGATGGTTACGGTTTCGGTTGAATCTACAAGGAACACAGTGCGTCCGCAGCTGTCAATAACAAGCATATAGAAATCGAAGCACTCGGGCTTTGCAACACGGAATTTGTAGTTTCCATCCTTCCCCAGCTTTGTTTTGCTGAGCTGTTTCACGCCCTCTACGCCAATGTTGTAGATGCCAATCTCCTTGCCTTCGGCGTTCTCAATGCAACCTTTTACAGTGAATGTGGGGCCCTCTTCGTTTCTCTTTTTGTCGCAAGAGACAAGGAAAAGAGATGCTGCGATGAATATTGAAAGTGTTGTGGTTATTTGCTTAAAAATGCTCATAATCTGTCTTGTTTTAGATTGGAAATGCAGTGCACGCGTGTGAAATAATATGTAAAAAATGGGGATTCGCGCCCGACACAGCCTATTTTCGTAAATTTTTGGTGCAAAGATAATGAAAATGTGGAAAATTGTATATCTTTGCGAGAATTACAATAAAATTTTTGTTTAAAATATAAAAAAGATGAATGTTGTTACAAAGAATGTGGCCTTGCCCGATGGCCGCGTGATTACCATTGAGACCGGCAAGCTTGCAAAGCAGGCCGACGGTTCGGTGATGCTGCGTCTGGGCAATACGATGTTGCTGGCCACAGTATGTGCAGCGAAGGATGCTGTACCCGGAACCGATTTTATGCCTTTACAGGTTGAGTACAAAGAGAAATATGCCGCATTTGGCCGCTTCCCCGGTGGTTTCACACGCCGCGAGGGCAAGGCTTCGGATTATGAAATCCTCACTTGCCGTTTGGTAGACCGTGCATTGCGCCCCCTTTTCCCCGATAACTACCACGCAGAGGTTTATGTAAACATCGTGCTTTTCTCGGCCGATGGTGTTGATATGCCCGATGCGCTTGCAGGTCTTGCAGCATCGGCTGCACTTGCAGTTTCCGACATCCCCTTCGGTGGCCCCATCTCAGAGGTGCGTGTAGCACGCATCGGTGGCGAGTTTGTGGTTAATCCCACATTTGCGCAGCTTGAGGAGGCCGATATGGACATTATGGTTGCCGCTACATACGACAACATTATGATGGTTGAGGGTGAGATGAAGGAGGTTTCAGAGAACGACCTGCTCGAGGCAATGAAGGTTGCACACGAGGCCATCAAGGTTCACTGCAAGGCGCAGATGGAACTTATGGAAGAGGTTGGCTCAACTGTTAAGCGTGAGTATTGCCACGAGGTGAACGACGAGGAGCTCCGTGCAATGGTTCACGATGCTTGCTATGCCAAGGCTTATGAGGTGGCTGCAAGCGGTAACAACGACAAACACGGTCGTGGTGCTGCGTTCGAGGCTATCAAGGAGGAGTTCAAGGCTCAGTTCACCGAGGAGGAGCTCGCCGAGAAGGGTGCTCTCATCGACCGCTACTATCACGATGTTGAGAAGGAGGCTATGCGCCGCTGCATCCTTGATGAGGGCAAGCGTCTCGACGGTCGCAAGACAACCGAAATCCGCCCCATCTGGTGCGAGGCCGGTTATCTGCCCGGTCCTCACGGCTCAGCAGTCTTCACTCGCGGTGAGACACAGTCGCTCACAACAGTTACCCTTGGTACAAAGCGCGACGAGAAGATTATCGACGAGGTTATGAATCAGGGCACAGAGCGTTTCCTGCTTCACTATAACTTCCCTCCCTTCTCTACAGGTGAGGCACGTCCCCAGCGCGGTGTAGGCCGTCGCGAGATTGGACACGGTAACCTCGCTTGCCGTGCGCTCAAGAATATGATTCCTGCCGATTATCCCTATTGTGTTCGTGTAGTATCTGATATTCTCGAGTCAAACGGTTCTTCATCAATGGCAACAGTGTGTGCGGGTACTCTTGCACTTATGGATGCCGGTGTAAAGATTAAGAAGCCCGTTTCAGGTATTGCTATGGGTCTCATCAAGAACGCAGGTGAAGAGAAGTATGCAGTGCTCAGTGATATCCTTGGCGACGAGGACCACTTGGGTGATATGGACTTCAAGGTAACAGGTACTGTAGATGGTATCACTGCAACACAGATGGATATCAAGGTAGACGGTCTCTCATACGAAATTCTTGAGAAGGCTTTGAACCAGGCACGTGAGGGTCGTATGCACATCCTCGGCAAGATTACCGAGTGCATCGCAGAGCCCCGCGAGGAACTCAAGCCCCACGCTCCCCGCATTGAGACAATGCGTATCCCCAAGGAGTTCATCGGTGCTGTCATTGGCCCGGGCGGAAAGATTATCCAGGGTATGCAGGAGGAGACCGGTGCTACAATCTCAATTGAGGAGATTGACGGCGAGGGCGTTATTGAGATTGCTGCAAACAACGGCAAGTCTATCAACGATGCAATTGCAAAGATTCGCGCAATTGTTGCCATCCCCGAGGCCGGTGAGGTTTACGAGGGTACAGTGCGCAGCGTGATGCCTTATGGTGCATTCGTTGAGTTTATGCCCGGCAAGGATGGCTTGCTCCACATCTCGGAAATCGACTGGAAGCGTTTCGAGACAATGGAGGAGACCGGTATCAACGAGGGCGACAAGCTTCAGGTGAAGTTGCTCGAGATTGACCCCAAGACCGGCAAGTTCAAGCTCTCTCGCAAGGTGCTTCTCGAGAAGCCCGAGGGTTACGAGGAGCGTGAGCGTCGTCCCCGCCGCGACCGCGGTGAGCGCCGCCCCAATAGCGACAAGCAGTAACAATTGATAAACAGCACCGAGGCAGGCCTCGGTGCTGTTGTTTTATATATAATAAGGAGTAGCCGTGCTATTGATAAATAATGCTAAAAAAACAGCATAGTCGGCTGTGGAAAATGATATTTTATTTATCTTCGCACAACTAACAACAAACATATTATGAGAAAGATTAGAGCAGCCATCGTAGGTTATGGCAATATTGGAAAATATACACTGCAGGCACTTTGTGCTGCGCCCGATTTTGAGGTGGCCGGTGTTGTGCGTCGTTCGGGCTCCGAAAATGTGCCCGCGGAGCTTCAGGGCTACAATGTGGTGAAAGATATACGCGAACTGGGTGATGTGGATGTGGCAATTCTTTCTACACCCACCCGCAGCGTGGAGCGCTATGCCAAGGATATTCTTGCATTGGGAATAAACACAGTCGATAGTTTCGATATCCATTCAAAGATACTTGAACTGCGCAGTTCTCTTGGCGAAAGCGCCGAGGCCGGCAATGCCGTTTCAATTATTTCGGCAGGTTGGGACCCGGGCAGCGACTCGGTAATACGCACTTTGCTCGAGGCGATAGCCCCCAAAGGTATCACATACACCAATTTCGGCCCGGGAATGAGTATGGGCCACACTGTTGCCGTAAAGGCAATTGAGGGAGTGAAGGCTGCGCTTTCAATGACAATACCCGTTGGCACCGGAATACATCGCCGTATGGTGTATATTGAGTTGGAGGAGGGCTACGATTTCAATCAGGTGGCAGCTGCCATAAAAGCCGACCCCTATTTTGTAAACGATGAGACACACGTGAAACTGGTACCTTGCGTGGATGATCTTTTGGATATGGGACACGGTGTGCACCTCACACGCAAAGGTGTGTCCGGCACAACGCAAAATCAGCTCTTTGAGTTCAATATGCGCATCAACAATCCGGCGCTCACTGCCCAGGTGCTTGTGTGCTGTGCACGTGCAACAATGCGTCAGGCTCCCGGTTGTTACACAATGATAGAGATTCCGCTTGTAGACCTTCTCTACGGCGACCGTGAAGAGCATATTGCACACCTTGTATAAGATACTTTAACAAGAGGGTGCCCCAAAATTAAAGGGGCACCCTCGTTTGTGAGAAGTTGAATAAAAATAGCCTTTTTAGTCAGCTGCTTGCTATGCACTGTTGCTTTATTAAAGCAGTTATTATATCCTTGTATGCTCGTCTTCTATGATAAATGGTTAAAAGCATAAACTTGGCGGCATTTTCGCTGTTTGGTTTATGCTTTTTTATTATTTTCGCGGTCTATTTATAAAAATGATACTATGAGTGAACAACCACGTGCCTCGTTTGGAGGTAAACTTAGCGTAATACTTGTTGCTGCCGGCAGTGCCATTGGCTTGGGTGCCCTGTGGCGTTTTCCTTATATTGCCGGCAAGCACGGCGGTGCAGCTTTTCTGCTTGTGTTTCTTTTGAGTGTGTTTGCTGTGGGTATTCCGGCAATGCTTGCCGAGTTTGCCGTGGGGCGCAGAACGGGCAAGAATGCAGTGGGCGCGTTCCGTGCTCTCTCCAAGCGCTGGAGCTGGCTTGGCTACAATGGAGTGCTTGGGGCGTTGCTCATCTCGGGCTACTATTACCTCATAGCAGGTTGGTCGCTCGAGTATCTTGTCAATTCGGTTACAGGCAGCCTCTATTCAACGTCTATTCCCTTCAAGGAGCAGTACGATGCTTTTCAGCAGTCGTGGCGGCCGTTGCTCTATGGCGTGCTATTTATCCTGCTGACACATTTCATTGTTTCACGAGGAGTGGAGAAGGGTATTGAAAAGGCGTCTAAAATAATGATGCCTATGCTCTTTGTCATACTCATTGTTATGGCAATACGTGTGGCGTTTATGCCGGGTGCTTCAGAGGGCTATCGTTTCTTCCTCTCCTGCGACTTCTCCGAGGCGTTCAAACCCGATACTATAATGATGGCCATTGGTCAGGCTTTCTTCTCTCTTTCAGTGGGAATGGGCTGTATGGTTACATACGCCTCCTATTTCAAGAAGAATAACAATCTTATATCCACGTCGTTTAATGTATCTGTGCTCACGTTGTTGGTTTCGGTGCTTGCCGGTCTTGTGATATTCCCCGCTGTGTTCAGTGCAGGGCTTGAGCCGGCCGAGGGCCCTTCGCTGGTCTTTGTAACCCTGCCCGAGATTTTTAAGGGAATGCCGTTGGCGCCTCTGTGGTCGGCAATATTCTTCCTGCTTGTGGTGCTGGCGTCGCTAACCTCCACAATCTCTTTCCACGAAGTGCTCACAGCCTATTTCAATGAGGAGTTCAAGCTCTCCCGTAGAGGTGGTGCGCTTTTAACAACCGGCATATCTATAGCATTGAGTGCTGTAACTTTCTACTCTCTGTTTGGTGTCGATTTCTTCACCATATTCGACTTTGTTACAGCCAACATACTTATGCCGCTGGGTGCAATGTTTACCTGTGTATTTGTGATGTGGTTTATGGACAACGGCTTTATGAAGAGCGAACTGACCAACAGTGGTTCCTTGAAGTCCTATATTGCGCCGGTGGTGATATTTATGCTGAAATATATCACACCGTTGCTGATATTCTACATATTCATAATGAATCTTGTGTGATGAGGCTGCCTGTATGAAGCTGACTAAAAAGGCTCTTTTGTTGTTATACCCGCAAGCCTAAAAACAGCTCTTTTTATTCAACTTCTCACAAACGAGGGTGTCCCTTTACTTTTGGGGCACCCTCATTATTCTATACATCCTGTTAGTCGCTGTAGTATACTCGCTTTATGCGGGTTGATACAGATGTGAGCACCTCATAGGGGATGGTCTCCAACCAATCGGCAACGGTTGTTACCGGCAAGTTGGGGCCGAATATCTCCACAGTGTCGCCCTCCTTGCAGTTGATATCGGTTACATCTATCATACACACGTCCATACAGATGTTTCCAATATATGGCGCTTTCTTGCCATTGACAATGCAGTATCCTTTGCCGTTGCCCAGGCGGCGGTTGAGGCCGTCGGCATATCCTATCGGCAGTGCAGCTATGCGAGAGTCGCGCTTCAATGTGCCACGGCGGCTGTAGCCTACGGTTTCCGTGCTCGGAATGTCGTGTATTTGCAGAATTATTGTTTTGAGAGTTGAAATGGGGCGTAAATCATCTGCGCTCTTCTCCAACGGGGATATACCGTAGAGCCCTATGCCCAGGCGCACCATATCGTAACGAGCTTGTGTGAAACGTTCAGCTCCGGCGCTATTGCAAATGTGGCGCAGTATCTTGTGGTTGAAAGCCGTCTGAAGTGTCTTGGCTGCCTTGTTGAAGCGGCTAAGTTGCTCGGCCGTGAATGTGTCAAATGTTTCGCTGTCGCTGCCTGCGAAATGCGAGAATATCGAGCGCGGCGTTAATGTATTCTGGCTTTTGAGCACCTCAATGAGCGCCGGTATCTCATCGGGAAGAAATCCCAGACGGTGCATTCCGGTGTCCACCTTAATGTGCACGGGGTAGTCTGTTATGCCTTCGCGGCTTGCAGCCTCAATGAGCGAGTGCAGCATTGAAAAGCTGTAGACCTCGGGCTCCAGTTTGTTGTCGAAGAGAATTGTGTGGGAGCTTGGCTCGGGGTTCATTACAATTATACCGGTTGTAATTCCCTCTTTGCGCAGCTCGGCACCTTCATCGGCCACAGCCACAGCCAAATAGTCTACGTTGCACTCTTGCAGGGTGCGTCCCACCTCCAGCGCTCCTGCTCCATAGGCCGATGCTTTTACCATACAGATACTCTTCACCCCGTCGGCAAAACTGTTGCGGTAGCGGTTGAGATTGTTGCGCAGTGCGCTCAGGTTTACTTCGAGTATGGTTTGGTGCACCTTTTTCTCAAGCGCCTCGCACACCTCCTCAAAGCGGAACGAGCGGGAACCTTTTATCAGCACGCACTCATTCTGCATAGTCTTGAGCAATGGCGATGCAAGCAGCTCGGCAGTGGTAGCGAAAAAATGGCACTCTGTGGATGTTGTTGCGAATATATCGGCCTGTGATAGAATCTCACTGCCAATGCCAATAAACTTCTCTATTCCGCGCTTGGCGATGCAATCGAGCACGGTTTTGTAGAGAGTATGCGCGCTTTCCCCTGTCTGCTTTATGTCGGAAAGAATAAGCGTGTGTTTGAGCCCGGGCAGTGTGGCGCAGCGGCGCTCCATAAAATCGAGCGCAATGTCGAGTGATGCCGTGTCGGCATTGTAGCTGTCGTTTATTATTATGCATCCGCGTTTGCCCTCCTTCACCTCCAGGCGCATAGCTACAGGCTCAAGCTGTGCCATACGCTCGGCGATTGTCTCTTGTGGTATTCCAAGGCATAGCGCTGCCGCAAGGCAGGTTATCGAATCGTCAATGGATGCGTTATCAACAAACGGGATACGGAAATTTCCTTTTGTGCAGCGGTGGCGGTATGTGATAGATGTGCCGTTGGCCATCTTCTCTACACTTTCAATGTAGAGTGGGCATTGGGGGTTGTTCCTTGACCAGGCGATTTTCTCGGCACCATCGGGCAGGGCTGTCAAACACTCGTTGAGCACGTGGTCATCGGCGTTGTAGATAACAGTGCTGCAACTGTTGAATAGCTTCATTTTTTCGCGGCACTTCTGCTGCAGGGTGGCGAAATTCTCTTGGTGGGCCCCGCTGATATTGGTGATTATGCCTATCGTGGGTTTAATTATGGGTTGTAGTTTCTCCATCTCGCCGCACTGCGAAATTCCGGCCTCGAAAATCCCCAGCGTGCTTTCATTGCGAAGCAACCAAACCGAAAGTGGTACACCAATCTGTGAATTGTAGCTGCGCGGCGAACGGGTAACGCTGTAGCTGCCGGCTGCAATTTGGTAGAGCCACTCCTTTACAATAGTCTTGCCGTCGCTGCCGGTGATGCCAATGACCGGAATGTTGAACTGTGAACGGTGGTGGGCTGCCACTCTTTGAAGGGCAGTCAGGGTGTCGGGGACAACAATGATGTCGGCATCATCAATGCCCTCGCACTCGGTGGTGCTGCTCACCACAAAATGTCTGACACCGCGTCTATATAGTTCCTGTATGTAGTTGTGTCCATTGCCGTGCTTGGTGGGTATGGCAAAGAATAGTGTTCCCTCGGGGAAGGAGAGTGAACGACTGTCGGTGAGCAGGCGCGTTACACGGCTATCAGGAGACGTCAGACGCCCTTCAGCTCCAAGAATTCTTTTTATTTGTTCAACAGTGTATTGCATTGTGCTGTTTCGTTTTCAAAATCTATGTAGGGGTGCTCCTTTGAGAGCTTTTCAATCTTTTCCAATGTCTGCTCCACGAACAGACGGTATGACGCCGATTTTGCATCAAAGGGGCGGTGTAACAGTGCGCGTGTGATTTCGGCCGTCTTTATGCACAAGGCCTGAGTCTCTTTGCTGAAATAGCATTTTGAGAAACATTCCCATATATACTCTACGGCTTTGGTCGAGGGGTGCAGCATATCATCGGCATAGTATCTATAGTCGCGCAGCTCATCCATCATAATCTCGTATGAAGGGAAGTAGCAACTGTTCTGCGGAAACATTTGCATTATTCTATCAATGGCCAGCAGCAGTGTCGCCTTGCTCTTCTGATTGTCGTGTGCCCCGTCGCGCAAGTGGCGTATGGGGCTCACTGTAAACAGGAACTTTATTCCGGGGTTAGCGCTTACGAAACGTTGCATTACGGCGGCAAGTTTTTCTGCTATCTCTTCAATGCTCAGCAATCTGCGCGTGAACATATTGCCCGGCAGCTTGTGGCAGTTGCCGGCAATGGTGTTGTCGCTGTTGCGCGTGTAGGCATAGGCTGTGCCCAATGTAACTATCACCACGTTACACTTGGTAATGCCATTGTGGGCCTGTGAGAGCCTGTGGTTTATGGCCTGTAGCAAATTCTCTTGGCTGTTGCGTGAGAAGTCGCTGTGGTGCATTATGCTGTGCCATTTCCCGTTGTGCTCAAAAATCTCGGGCGAGTCGGCTGTGAAAGGCCTGCCGTCGGCAATCCTTTCAAGCACTGTGGCAATAGAGAGTGGGTTGTATTGCACGCCGAAAGGGTTGGCGTCTATACTGAACTTGTGGTTGTGCAGCAGACGTCCAATGTTGTCGGCAAAGCAGGAGCCAATGAGCAGCAGAGTGCTTCTGTGTGAAATGTCCAGCGTGCCGGTGGGGAGCTCTACGGGGGTTGTAAAAAGCATTGTTTCGTAATTTGTATGCAAAAATAAACAACTTCATCAAGATTTGTGATATCTTTGCAATAAATTTGCATTTGGAGTGCATAATGGAATTTGGATAGATGTGCTCCGTAAATGAAAAGTTCAGATGGAAGAAAATACAAAATATCCGTTGCTCAATAGCATTGACTCGCCTGCCGACCTGCGCAAACTGCACGAAAAACAGTTGCCCCGGTTGTGTGATGAGCTCAGAGCATTCATCATAGACTCTTTGGCCAACAATCCCGGACATTTTGCCTCGAGCCTTGGTTCGGTGGAGCTGACAGTGGCCTTGCACTATGTGTTCTCTACCCCCGATGATAAATTGGTGTGGGACGTGGGTCATCAGGCTTATGGGCACAAGATACTCACCGGACGACGCAATCGTTTTCACACAAACCGCAAGTTTGGCGGTATAAAGCCCTTCCCCTCGCCCGAGGAGAGCGAATATGACTCTTTTGTGGCAGGCCACGCTTCCAATTCAATATCGGCAGCGCTTGGTTTGGCAGTGTCGGCCGGAATGAAGGGTAGCAATGAGCACGTGGTTGCTATCATTGGAGACGGCTCAATGAGCGGTGGCTTGGCCTATGAAGGCCTGAATAATTTGGCAAATGCTCACAGCAATCTGCTCATAATACTCAATGACAATAATATGTCAATAGACAAGAGCGTGGGCGGAATGAGTGAACTGCTGATTTCTATGCACTCCTCTAAATTTTACAATAAGGTGCGCTATGCCATAGCACGTGGGCTTCGCAGGATTGGTCTTCTCAACGAGCGTCGTGCCAGTGCTCTCACTCGCTTCAATAACGGCCTCAAGGCAATGCTCTTCAGGCAGAATAACTTTTTTGAAGGAATGAGCGCGCGCTATTTTGGCCCTATAAACGGCCACAATGTTCTTGAGCTTGTGCGTATGTTGCGTAGCATAAAGGATATGACAGGTCCCCGTATGCTCCACATTCACACTGTAAAGGGTAAAGGTTGGGAGCCTGCCGAAAAAAATGCAACACTTTGGCATCAGCCGGGTATCTTTGATGTTGAGACAGGCGAGCGCATTGTGAGCGAGGGTGGCTCTCCCCGTTTTCAAGACGTGTTTGGTGAGACACTCGTTGAACTTGCAAAGATGAATAGCAGTGTTGTGGGGGTAACTCCCGCTATGCCCACAGGCTGTTCTATGAACAAACTTCAGGCCGTCTTCCCCGAGCGTTTCTTTGATGTGGGTATTGCCGAGGGACACGCGGTAACCTTCTCGGCAGGTCTGGCCAAGGGTGGTATGTTGCCATTCTGTAATATCTATTCTTCGTTTATGCAGCGCGGATATGATAACCTCATTCACGATGCGGCATTGCAGAAACTTGATATGGTGCTCTGTCTCGACCGTGCAGGCATTGTGGGCGAGGATGGCCCCACACATCACGGCGCCTTCGACCTGGCCTATTTGCGTCCGGTGCCGAATATAACAATTTCATCGCCCTATGATGAGCGTGAACTGCGAAGGCTTATGTACACGGCTGCACACCCCGGTACCGGTACTTTTGTGATACGCTATCCGCGTGGAAAGGGTGAATTGCTCGATTGGCGCTGTCCGCTTGAGACTGTTGAGGTGGGTACCGGACGCCTGATTTCCGACGGCTCCGATGTTGCATTGCTGACAATAGGCCCCATAGGTAAACAGATGGAGAGGGTTGTTGCCGAAGCTGCCAAGCTTGGAGTTAGCGTTGCTCATTATGATATGCGCTTCCTTAAGCCTATTGATGAGGCACTATTGCACGCGGTAGGCAAGAAATTCAGCCGCGTTGTAACGCTTGAAGACGGCACGGTGAAGGGTGGTCTTGGAAGTGCTGTGGTAGAATTTATGGCAGCCAACGGCTACTCGCCGACAATAAAGGTTATGGGTATTCCTGATGCCTTTGTGGAGCACGGTACCCCTGCCGAGCTCTATAAGATTTGCGGTATGGACAATGCAAGTATCCTTGCAGCAATTCTTGGTATGATGGGTGCTGAGAGAAAATAGAACATACGATGCCCGTGAACGGGCTTGCTGATATAAAAGTTTTACTTCTATGAGAATAGTAATTGCCGGTGCCGGTGCCGTGGGCACGCACCTTGCCAAGATGCTTTCTGTTGAGAATGAAAATGTGGTGCTCCTTGATGAAAGCGAGGAGAAACTTGCCAAGATGGAGACGTCATTCGACCTCCAGACAATAGTAGGCGACCCCACAAAGATATCGGCACTGGTTGATGCCGGTGTTGGCCGCGCCGACCTTTTCGTGGCTGTAACCCCTGACGAGAGCCGCAATATAACGGCGTGCATACTTGCCCACTATCTTGGCGCAGAAAAGACAATTGCCCGAATTGACAACTATGAGTATCTGCAACCCAAACACAAGGAGTATTTTGCCTCTTTGGGTGTGGACTCGCTCATCTACCCCGAACAGCTTGCTGCCGAGGAGATTGCCACCAGCATAAAGTATAGCTGGATGCGTCAGTTGCTTGAGTTCGGCAACGGTGCACTGGTGATGGTGGGTGTAAAGGTGAGAGCCAACGCCTCAATAATAAATATCCCCTTCAAGGAGCTTCCACACGACATCCCATATCATATAGTGGCAATGCAGCGTGGCGATGAGACAATAATCCCTCGTGGTAACGATATGATTCTTGCCGATGACATTGTCTGCTTTATGACAACCAGAGCAAATATCCCCCACATAAGGCGAATATGCGGCAAGGAGGAGTTCTCCGAGGTGAAGAGTATTATAATAATGGGTGGCAGCCGCATTGCAGTGCGCACCACAAAGCTCGTTCCCGACGATATTGATATCAAGATTATAGAGAGCGATTTAAACCGTTGCCACAAACTGTTGGGCCTGGTCGATGATAGGATAATGGTGATAAACGGCGATGCGCGCGACCCCGAGTTGCTGCGCAGCGAGGGCATCGAGAACACAGATGTGTTCATTGCCCTGAGCGACAATTCCGAGACAAATATCCTTGCCTGTCTTGCTGCCAAGCGTGCCGGCGTGTGCCGTGCCGTTTCCGAGATAGAGAATATCGACTACATCTCTATGGCCGAGAAGATGGACATAGGCTCTGTCATTAACAAGAAGAAATTGGCGGCAAGCAACATCTTCCAGATGATGCTCAAGACCGACGTGTCGAGTGTGAAGTGTCTCACCTTTATACAAGCTGTGGTGGTTGAGTTTCCTGTCAATCGCGAATGTCTGATAACAAGCAAGCCTGTGAAAAATCTGGGCTTGCCCAGTGGCGCCAACATTGGCGGTCTCATACGTAATGGCGAGGGTATGCACGTTACAGGTAACACGATGATACAGCCCGGGGACCATATAATCTTCTTCTGCCTTGAGAACGTTCTCAAGAAACTGGAAAAATATTTCAAATAACTATGCTCCATCCAAAGGTTATATTCCGTATCATTGGAATGTTGCTGTTCATTGAGGCTGCATTCCTTTTAAGCAGTGTGGGTGTGGCTCTTTTCTATGACGAGCACATTATAGTTCCATTGCTTCATTCTATTGCTGCAATGGTTGGCGCCGGTAGTCTGTTTGTGCTTTTGTGCAGAGGTCGCGAGCGCAACATATCGCGCAAGGATGGCTATATCGTGGTAACTCTTTGCTGGTTGTTCTTCTCGCTTTTTGGTACATTGCCCTATATTTTCAGTGGTTATATACCTAACTTCACCGATGCTTTCTTTGAGACAATGTCGGGTTTCACCACCACTGGTGCCACAATTCTCAACAACATAGAGGAGCTGCCAAAGTCTCTGCTCTTTTGGCGAATGATGACGCACTGGGTTGGTGGTTTGGGTATTGTGTTCTTCACCGTAGCTGTGTTCCCAATCTTTGGTCTTGGCGATATTAACCTCTTCTCGGCCGAATCGGTGGGGCCTATGCGTGCAAAGCTGCATCCTCGAATATCGGTTACGGCACGTTGGATATTGACAATATATATTGCACTGACAATAATATGTGCAGTTTCGTTGAATATTGCAGGAATGGGTTGGTTCGATTCCGTGTGCCACGCGATGTCTACCATTGCAACCGGTGGCTTCTCCACCAAACAAGCAAGCATTGAGGCGTTCAACTCCCCGGTGATAGAGTATGTGATAACGCTGTTTATGTTTCTTGGCGGTGTCAATCTCTCGCTGCTTTATATGACAATCTTCAAGTTGCGCCCAATGAGTCTGTTGCGCGATACCGAGTTCCGCACCTATGTGGCAGTGGTCATCACCTTTACGCTTGTTATAGCTTTGGGGCTCTATTTTACTTCTGATATGGGGGTGGCGGCATCGTTTAGAACATCACTCTTTCAGGTGGTGTCGTTGCAGACGACAACCGGATATGCAACAGCCAACTATGTCTTGTGGCAACCTCTGTTGTGGCTGATGTTGTGTGCTCTAATGTTTATTGGTGCCTGTTCGGGCTCAACGTCGGGTGCTATGAAGTGCGCGCGCATATCTATACTTTTTAAGGTGATGTGGAATGAGTTCAAGCGCATTGTGCATCCCAATGCTGTAATTCCCGTACGAATGACGGGGCGCATAATTCCCACTACAGTACAGTCGGCAATACTGGCCTATACTGTAATATATATCTTTATGCTTGTGGTGGGTATCTTTGTAAATGTGGCATTCGGCATCGATTTTATCAACGCCTTCGGTCTTTCGGTAACCTCGGTGGGAAATGTGGGTCCGGCTCTTGGGAATTATGGCCCAATGGACTCATTTGCGTTGCTGCCGGACGGTGTAAAGTGGTTCTGTGCCTTTCAGATGCTGGTTGGACGTCTTGAGTTCTTTGCGGTGCTGTTGCTATTCACTCCAATGTTCTGGAAAAGGCGTTGAGTCCTTGTGTAAATCACCAATCCTTTATAGCTGCTTGCCCTCTATTTCGGCAAGCAGTTTTTCTATGTCTGCTTTCAGACGGCGATAGGGGTTTGTGTTCTTGTAGTTGGTGTTTTTGCTAAGCATCAGCGCTACGTCGCATTGGCTGTGGCGGTAGGAGGAGAGTTCGTTCGAATACTGTTGCCGGTGGTAGGCCAGTCGCAATATCTCTGTCTCGCGTTTGTTGCGCAATTGTCGGCACACGGGAACGAGCACGCGCAGCACCACGTTGTTCATAATGTGGTGTCCTTGAATGTAGAAATAGGTTTCCTCGGGTGTGATGCCCAGTGAGGGAAGCTCCTTTAACAGTTCTTTGTGCTCGGGGATAAACTGTGGAAACTCTTTCTCTAACAGCTCAATATTGTGCTTTACGCGTTTGTCAAGCTGTTGCAGCGAATAGGCCGGCTTGCCCACAGTGAATGATGTGAGGCGCACTATCTCGCAGAACTTGAGCATACTCATTGTGTTGGTGTCGTTCTTGCGGTAGAGCAGTATGTTCCACACAAAAAGTGGGTAACAGATGAGCGAATAGATTTTGAAGAACTCCTCAAAGTTGATGATGTTGCTGTCGTTGAGGGTGCTTAGCACGCAAATTTGCTTCAGGCTTTCGGCGTTGCACTTCAGGTTCTCAATCGCATAGGCATAGGTGTGCAGAATATATTTGTTGCTTATGAGCTGGCGCGAGGTGGATGTACTTCCTTGCAACAGATAGTCGTAGTCGCTGTCTACGCAGGCTATCATATTCTTTCCATAGGCATTGCCCAGCAGGTTCATCATTGCACGTTTCTTTCCCTTGGTGAGGTTGGTGCGTGCCGGCAGCATAACCTCGAAATGAAATTTCTCATCTTCATAGTCGTCGAACACCGAGCGCCAGAATGAGATGTCATCATAACTCTCCACGTATGCTATGATGCGGTGCTTTGCGTTCTTTGGGCGAAGTGAGTTTGCTGCCTCAATGAATCTTGAGTTGAGATATTCGGTAAGTTTTTTCATATCTCACTTTTTTAGCCGTTTTGCTACTCTGTTATGTCGCTTATTTCGGTTACCGCGTCCATCCAACCGTCCATTATTATGGCAGGGGAGTGGGTGCATAGTATTATCTGTGTGTTGGGGTTCAGGGTGCGCACAAGGGTTATGAGTCTTTGTTGCCACTCGATGTGCAATGATATTTCGGGTTCGTCCATCAGCATCACTCCCGGGCGATTCTCCTGCACCAAAGCTGTGAGGAGGATTACAAGAATCTGCTTTTCACCCGATGAGAGCATATAGGGTTGCAGTTGCTCACCATATTGTGTGAACATAATTTCGTTGCTTTCGCGCACAATTGTCTTTGCGGTGGGGGCAAAAAGTTCATCTACAAGGTCTTGAAACTGTTTCTTTGGCTTTGTGAGTTCGGCGGCCAGTCTTTGGTCATCGGGGTTGCCCGATGTGAGCAGCCCGATAATGCGGTTGCCAATGTTCACCTGGTAGTTGAGATAGCGGCGTTGCAGGTTGTAGAGCTGCCAATCGAGCTCGGTGCGTATGTCGGCGCCCGACACCTTCTCGAGCATCTCGCTGCTCATTATGGGACGGTCGATGCTGCTTATCACGTCGAAGTTGATGCTGGTGGCATCCTCGGGATAGAAGGTTACCTTCACGCCATCCTCGGGCTCTGCGGTGAGGCGCCCTTCGCGCATTATGTCAAGGTGCCTTGCCGAGCGGTTGATGATAGTGCTCTTGCCCACACCATTGCTGCCGCTAAGGATGTTCACATCGGGGCGCAGCTCCCACACAACGTGCTTGCGGTTGCTCCACAGCGATTCAATCTCTATGCTCTTTATGTATTGTGCCAATTTTTCCATAGTGATTCCTTCTTTTTGATGTTGCCTGCCGGCACTGCAAGCAAATTTATACAATGTCCGGTTAAAAACAAACACCTTGAAGTGAATTATCATTAAAAAAAACAAAATAGTTGCTTGGGCTGTTGTTTGGCTCTAATTTGTTTTTATCTTTGCGGTAAACCGCGAATATAAACTGCACTCGCTGTGAAATATCAAAGCAAGCTTTGTATATCTCGCTCGTTTGTGTGTAAATTACACCGGTATGCCGGGTTCTGTGGCGGGTTACACTCTTTTAAAACTATTAGCTATGATACGTGTCTATTGTAAGAATAACGGTGTTACCAAGGAGTTTCAATGTGGAGTATCGCTTCTCGAAGTGTATGAAGCGATGGGGCTCGATATGCCCTTTGGTGTAATTGCCGCGCGTGTGAATAATGTTACGAGGGGGCTTGCCCTAAAACTCTATCGCCACAAGGATGTGGAGTTCGTTGATGTAACCGCCGCCGATGGAATGAGAATGTATGTGCGTTCACTCACATTCATCTTTATGAAGGCGATGAATGAGGTGTTCCCCGGTGAGACTGTGCGCTTTGAGAATGCAATATCCAAGGGCTACTATTGCAGGATGGCAACGCCGCTCACCGATGAGCAGGTGGCACTGGTGCGCAACAAAATGCGTCTTATAGTTGAAAGCGATATCCCATTTAAACGTGTGGAGTGCCACACCCAGGATGCCATTGAGATATTTGAGCGCATAGGACGCACCGACAAGGTGAGCCTGCTCGAGACACAAAATCACCTCTATACAAGTTACTATGAGCTCGATGGCTATGTCGATAGTTACTACAACGGCCTTGTGCCAAGCACGGGCTACATCAGGCTGTTCGAGATTGAGAAATATGATGATGGCGTGCTGCTGCGTGTCCCCAACAAAGATAACCCACTGGTGCTCGAGGATAAGGTGCCCCAGGAGAAGTTGCACGAACTTTTCGAAGAGCGTCTGCAATGGCATCAGAAGATGGGTGTTGAGACCATTGGCGATTTCAACAAGGCGGTGTGTGCAGGGTTTGGCACCGACCTTGTGAATATCTCCGAGGTGTTGCAGGAGCGTCGTCTCTCGCAGATTGCCGATCTCATTCAGCAGCGCGGGGCAAGGGTGGTGCTCATTGCCGGTCCATCTTCATCGGGCAAAACAACCTTCAGCAAGCGTTTGGGAATTCAACTTCTCGCCTGCGGTATGAGGCCCTATGCGATATCACTCGATGACTATTTTGTGAATCGCACGCTCACCCCTCGCAAGCCCGATGGTGATTATGATTTTGAATCTATCCACTCCATTGATTTGCCCTATTTCAACGACTCGCTCAAGCGTATCCTTGGGGGCGAAGAGGTGGAGCTGCCCACCTATAATTTCAAGAGCGGTGAACGCGAGTTCAATGGTAAGCGCTTGAAACTCGAGCCGCATATGGTACTGGTTATTGAGGGTACACACGCGCTAAATCCGATGCTCACCGAGCAGGTCCCCGATGAAGACAAATTCCGTATATATGTATCGGCCCTCACATCCATTAAACTCGACTATCACAACTACATCTCCACGTCGGATAACCGTTTGCTGCGCCGTATGATACGCGATGCCAAATATCGCGGCTATCCAGCCAGGGAAACAATAATGCGCTGGCCCGATGTGCGCCGCGGTGAGGAGAAGTGGATATTCCCCTATCAAGAGAATGCCGATGTTATGTTCAACTCATCGCTATTCTATGAGTTGGCGGTATTCAAGGCGCAGGCCGAGCCGATGTTGCGTGCCGTGCCCGAGAATGTTCCCGAGTATTCCGAGGCGCAAAGGCTTTTGCGTTTCCTGGAATATATTGTACCTTTGCAAGACAAAGAGATGCCGCCAACATCGCTTGCACGCGAGTTCCTTGGAGGAAGCAGCTTTAAATATTGATTATAGTCCCGGAAAATGGCCGATAATTCTTATACACAGACACAACAACAGCAACAGGCGCTCACTCAAACCCTGTCGCCGCAACAGTTGCTTGCAGTGCAACTGCTTGAATTGACGACAATTGAGGTTGAAGAGCGTGTTCGCGGCGAGGTTATGGACAACCCCGCTCTTGAGGCTGTTGAGCCCGATAGGCAGCTTGCCGAGGGTGGCGGGGATGAAGGCCTTCAAAGTGATGCCGGGGATATCTATTCTATTGACGCTGATGACGACTATAGCGGCAACGATGATATCCCCGTTGCCTATGGCGGCTCCCACTCCTATGTTGATATCCCTGTGAGCGATACGCTTTCATTTGGCGATACCCTTATGGAGCAACTGGGCGAGCTTCCACTCTCGCCGGTGGAGATGGCGGTGGGCGAGTACCTCATTGGCTCGCTTGATGAGGACGGGCTTTTGCGCAAGCCACTCTCCGAGATTGAGGATGAACTGCTCATCTATAACAATTTGGATGTCTCACAGGAGCGGATACTTTCAATGCTCAAGACTATACAGGCTTTTGAGCCGGCCGGAATAGGAGCGCGTGATTTGCAAGAGTGCTTGCTGTTGCAACTCGAGCGCAATGCCCCGGGAAAGGATGTCTCTTTGCCCCGCCGTATTATAACCGATTGCTATGATGATTTTACCGCGAAGCGTTGGGATGCCATTGCCGAGAAGTTGGATGTTGGCCGTGAGGAGTGTCGTGCGGCCATTGCTGTCATTGTGCGCCTTAACCCAAGGCCCGGTGCTTCGCTTGCCGAAGGGGTGGGGGTGAGCCGCCAGCAGGTGATGCCCGATTTTGTGCTCGAAGTGGTTGATGAAAAGGTCTACGTGTCGCTCAACAATGCTCACATCCCTTCTTTGCGTCTGAATGATGACTTTGTGGGTATGCTCAACGGCCAAGCCGTTGATGGCAACGCGGCCCAGCGTGCGGCAGCACAGTTCCTGAAGCAGAAAATAGATGCAGCCAAAGGGTTTATAAGTGCTGTGCAGCAGCGCGAGGCCACAATGCTCTCTACAATGCGTGCCATAGCCTCTTTTCAGGCGCCCTATTTCATTGGAGGCGGCGATGAGGCACTGCTCAAACCAATGATTCTCGAGGATATAGCAAAAGCTACGGGTTATGATATCTCCACCATTTCGCGAGTGTGCAACAGCAAATATGTGCAAACCCCGTGGAGCATAACCCCTCTTAAATACTATTTCAGCGATGCTGTGTCAATGGTCGATGGCAGCAGTCGTTCGGTCTATGACCTGTTGCGCGTGATACAGGAGACTGTAGATGCCGAGGATAAGGGAGAGCCTTTGACCGACCAGGCTTTGCAGGAGCTGCTCTCTGAGCAAGGGTATAACGTGGCACGCCGCACAGTAGCCAAGTACCGTGAGCAGTTGAATATTCCGGTAGCCCGGTTGCGAAGAGAATGACCCACAAAAAATATCTTCTATGAAACGCTGTATCACCTTTTTATTTCTGCTGTGTGCCGTTTTGGTGCAAATGTTGGCGCAGGGCGATGATTTTCCCGTGGTTATGGAGTGTGAGATGCAGAGCGAAATTCTGGGATGCACAAAGAAATATTGTGTATATCTGCCCCAGGGATATTCCAATGAGAACAGGGCTTTTCCGGTGCTGTATCTGCTGCACGGCCTTACCGACACTCACACAGCGTGGCGCGACAAGGGAAATGTGCAGGATATTGCAACAGAGATTTTTCAATCGGGCAAGGCACAGGAGATGGTGATTGTGATGCCCGATGCAGGTACCACATACGATGGATACTTCAACAGCAATGGTTGGCGCTACGAGGATTTCTTCTTTCAGGAATTTATTCCATATATAGAGAAACTGTATCGCGTTGTTCCCGACAGGCAACACCGTGCAATAGCCGGCCTGTCAATGGGCGGTGGTGGAACTGCCTGGTATGCTATCAATCACAGTGAAATGTTCTCAAGTGCCTATGCGATGAGTGCGCTTATGGGGCTTGTGGAGAATAGCTGGATAACGCACGACCCCGATGCCCGCCGCAGGGCCTTTATGGAGAGTGCTGTGGCAAACAACAATATTACTGCCATTGGAAATTTCTCAAAGGAGCAGTGTGCCGAGGTTGCAAAGGTGCGTTGGTTCATTGATGTTGGTGATGATGATTTTCTCTTCGACAACAATATGGAGTTCATAAAGGCAATGCGCTCCAAGCACATCCCCTACCAATTGCGTGTGCGCGAAGGTGGGCACACGTGGCAATATTGGCAGGAGGCGCTCTACATCGCACTGCCGTTCATCTCTGAAAGTATGGGCAAATGAAATGCTTATTCCAGATATTGTTTGCAGTTTGCAAAAATAACAGTAAATTTGCAGTAACAAGAGTGTGGTGGGCCGTTGCTTATCCCTCTGCGCTGAAAACTATCTAGTAACTATGGCAAAGCAGAATATAACAATTGAAGAGGTTAAGGAGGACCTCCGCTATCTGCGTCTGCTGGCACGTGATTTTCCCACAGTGTCGAGCGTAACAACCGAGATTATCAATCTTGAGGCAATCCTGCACCTTCCCAAACCGACAGAGCACTTCCTTGCCGATGTGCACGGCGAGCACGAAGCTTTCCAGCACATCCTGCGCAATGCATCGGGTAACATCAAACGCAAGGTGAATGACCTTTTCGGCGATGCCATCACCGCCGAGGAGAAGAAGGACTTGTGTACGCTGATATATTATCCCGAGGAGAAACTGAAACTTGTGGCACAGTCGGATATTGACCTTGACGAGTACTATAAGCGCTCTCTAAACCGCCTTATTGTGGTGTGCCGCAATGTGTCATCGAAATACACTCGTTCAAAGGTGCGCAAAAGCCTCCCCGAGGAGTATGCGTATATCATTGAGGAGCTTCTGCACGAGAGTGATGACTATCAGAACAAGCAGGCCTATTTGGAAGTCATTGTCAATACCATTATAGGCACAGGTCGTGTAGGCCACTTCATAACAGCTCTCTGTTATCTCATACAGAGGCTTATTGTAGACCGTCTGCATATTCTTGGCGATATATTTGACCGTGGTCCCGGTGCTCATCACATTATGGATGCTTTGTGTGATTATCACCATCTGGATATCACTTGGGGTAATCACGATGTGTTGTGGATGGGTGCTGCTGCAGGAAATACCTGCTGCATAGCAAGTGTGCTGCGCCTCTCTTTGCGCGATGCCAACACAACAACTCTCGAGGATGGCTATGCCATAAATATGGTTCCGCTTGCCACCTTTGCAATGGAGCAGTATGCCGATGATCCTTGCACAATCTACCAGCCTCGTGTAGACGAGGAGCGCACCAATTTCAACGAGAAGGATGTGCGCCTCATTGCCCAGATGCACAAGGCCATTTCGGTCATAGAGTTCAAGCTCTCGGGGCAGATAGCAATGAAGCACCCCGAGTGGAATATGATGGACCGTTGCCTGATGGAGCACATAGACAAGGAGCGCGGCATAATAACAATAGATGGCAAGGAGTATGAGCTTGGCGATAAGCTATGGCCAACGCTTGACCCCGCAAATCCATACGCCCTTACACCCGAGGAGCAGGATGTAATAGACCGTTTACGCCACTCTTTTATGCGCAGCGAGCGTCTTCAGTCGCACGTGAACTGCCTGCTTATGCGTGGTGGAATGTTCGTTATCTACAACTCCAACCTTATGTTCCACGCGGCTGTGCCCATCAATGAGGATGGTACAATGCGCGAGGTTGTCTTTGACGGCGTGCCGGTGAAGGGCAAGGAACTGATGAAGAAGGTAGAGCGTATGGCGCGCACAGCATTTGACAGTGATGTGGATGAGGCTACGCGTGAAAAGTATGCCGACTTCTTCTGGTATCTGTGGTGCGGTCCGGAGTCGCCTCTCTTTGGAAAGGCAAAGATGGCAACCTTCGAGCGCTATCTGCTCGATGACAAGGAGGTGCAGAAGGAGCCCAAAGGCTGGTACTACATTCTGCGCGACAATGCCGATGTGTGTGATTATATACTCGATGAGTTTGGTGTAAAGGGTAATCATCGCCACATCATAAACGGCCACGTTCCTGTGCGCGTGTTCAAGGGCGAGACACCTATCAAGGCCAATGGTCGCTTAATGGTCATTGACGGCGGTTTCTCAAAGATATACCATAACCGTACCGGTATTGCGGGCTATACACTCGTTTATCATAGCCGTGGTTTTGAATTGGTGCAGCTGACTCCGTTTACATCTACCGAGGAGGCTATCATCAACGGAACCGATATTGCCGGCACAATAAACATCGTTGAGATTGTGGGCGAGCGCGAGAAGGTTCTCGATACCGACATTGGTCGTGGTATTATGGTGAAGATAGCCGACCTTGAACGTCTGCTCTACGCCTACCGTAAGGGTGTGATAAAGGAGAGACCGTAACAAATAGAAACAAAAAATCCAATAAGAGTAATATGAAAGCTATTGTAAGTGTTATAATGGGAAGCACATCCGACCTTCCCGTGATGAAGAAGGCTACCGATTTTCTAAACGAGATGCAGGTCCCATTTGAGGTGAACGCACTGTCGGCGCACCGCACCCCCGAGGCTGTGGAGGCCTTCTCAAAGGGTGCCAAGGAGCGTGGAGTAAAGATAATCATTGCTGCTGCCGGTATGGCGGCTCACCTGCCTGGTGTCATTGCCGCAAGCACCACTTTGCCCGTGATTGGTGTGCCCATCAACAGCACACTCGATGGAATGGATGCCTTGCTTGCCATAGTGCAGATGCCTCCCGGTATTCCTGTGGCAACAGTGGGTGTTAATGCTTCGCTCAATGCTGCAATTTTGGCTGTTGAGATGCTTTCGCTTGCCGATGCCGGGCTTGCCGTGCGTCTTGCCGCCTATAAAGAGAACCTGAAGAAGAAGATTGAGAAGGCAAACGAGGACCTTAAGGAGCTGCAATATGAGTACAAGACAAATTAATGTCGATTTGTTCAATTATAACCGCCGTCCTACCGTAGAGGTTGCTGTCGGCGGTCTTGTTTTAGGCTCGGCTCATCCCGTGCGCGTGCAGTCAATGACCAATACAAGCACTATGGATACCGACGGCAGTGTGGAGCAGATACTGCGCATTGTGGAGAAGGGTGGCGAGCTGGTGCGTCTCACAACGCAGGGCAACCGCGAAGCGGTGAATCTTGGCAACATCAAGGAGCAACTTGTTGCGCGCGGATGTTGTGTGCCGCTTGTGGCCGATGTGCACTTCAATGCCGCTGTGGCCGACACAGCGGCCCGTTATGCCGACAAGGTGCGCGTTAATCCGGGCAACTATGTGGATGCTGCACGCACATTCAAACAGATAGACTACACCGATGCCGAGTATGCCGATGAACTCAAGCGTCTGCGCGAGCGTTTTGTGGCGTTTCTCGATATATGCAAGGCCGAGGGCAAAGCTGTGCGCGTGGGCGTTAATCACGGCTCGCTCAGCGACCGCATAATGAGCCGCTATGGCGATACCCCGTCGGGTGTTGTGGAGTCGTGTATGGAGTTTCTGCGCATCTGCCGCGATGAGCAGTTCAACAATGTGGTTGTTTCAATAAAAACAAGCAACACATCAATGATGGTTGCCACTGTGCGCCGTCTTGTGCGTGTGATGGCCGAGGAGGGTATCTCCTATCCTTTGCATCTTGGTGTAACCGAGGCAGGTGATGCCGAGGACGGGCGCATAAAGAGCGCTGTGGGCATTGGTGCACTGTTGGCCGATGGTATTGGCGACACATTGCGTGTCTCTCTTGCCGAGGCTCCCGAGAATGAGATACCGGTAGCCAAGGAGTTGGCCGAATATATCGCACAGCGTGTGGGGCACACTCCCATAGAGGCAGTAGTGGCGCCGGGTTTCTGTTATGAAGAGCCGGTGCGCCGCAAGACAAATGAGTTTGGCCTTATAGGCGGAAAGAACGTTCCGGTGGTTGTGGGAGGCGAGGCCGAGGAGAAGGATAATACCCCCGACATTGTAGCAGCCCTTGTGCCTCTCGTGTCATTGGAGAATGCTTGTGATACAAGGTTTGTCGCTGTAGAGTACAAGGACCTCACAGTTGAGAACATTGCAAAACTGAAATCTTTGAAGGATATAGCCATTGTGGCCTCTACAACCCACGATAATCCTGTGGGCGAGTTGCGTGCGTTGGTGCATAGGCTCGCACTGGAGGGTGTTGAGGCTCCTGTAATCATACGCAGGGCCTACAACGAGCCCTCGGTAGAGTCGTTGCGCATAAAGGCTTCGGCCGATTTGGGCGTGCTGCTCATTGACGGTCTTGTTGATGGTCTGTGGCTCGAGAACCCATCGGGCAGCGCCGATGAACTCAATGCCATTATGTTTGGCATACTGCAGGCAACCCGTGCACGAATAAGCAAGACCGAGTATATTGCTTGTCCGGGTTGCGGCCGCACAATGTATGATTTACAAGGTACGCTGGCGCGCATAAAGGCTGCCACAGCTCACCTCAAAGGGTTAAAGATTGGTGTTATGGGCTGCATTGTTAATGGCCCGGGCGAGATGGCCGATGCCGATTATGGCTACGTGGGGGCTGCGCGCGGAAAGGTGTCGCTCTATCGTCGCAAGGAGTGTGTAGAGAAGAACATCCCCGAGGAGGAGGCTATTGAGCGTTTGCTTCAGTTGATAGACAATGACAGAAAATGATAATTCAAGCAAATGGGATGAAGGCAACACCTTCATCCCATTTGCTTGAATGGTCTCCCGTTTCTCTGTGCCCGGTATTTGCAGTCGGGCTTATACATAGGTGTGGTGTTATTTGTAATCCTTTAGCATATTTTGCAGCTGTTGGCGCGTGAAGAATATGCGGCTTTTCACCGTGCCGAGCGGTAATCCCAAGCGGTCGGCAATTTCGCGGTACTTGAACCCCGATATGTGCATAAGGAAAGGAATCCTGTAGTCGCGCGGAAGGCTGTGTACCACACGGTATATCTCTTTGCTGTCATAACCGTTGTCGGTTATATAGTTCTCGCTTTCGCGCGGATGGTTTATGTGAAACAGGTTGTCGGTGTGGTCTACGAATATTTGGTCGCGCACCTCTTTGCGATAGTTGTTGATGAAGATGTTGCGCATTATTGTATAAACCCACCCTTTGAAATTGGTTCCGGGCATATATTTGTCCATATTGCCAAGCGCCTTGAGTGATGTCTCCTGCAGTAAATCGTTCGCCTCTTCTCTGTCTGCTGTGAGCTTGTATGCGAAGCGTTGAAGCTCCGACTGCACCTCAAGCAACTCTCTCCTGAATTTTGCAGTATCCACGTTATTGACTGTTTTAGTGTTGAGGCCGGCGAGTTTGCCGGCACATAAATTCATAACAGCACAATGATAGCTTTTGTTTAGGGGTGTTGAAAAAAAAATATAGGGTAGGGCTCAAAATTCCTCTCTTAACAACATGAGGGTGGCTCAAAACTGAGCCACCCTGATGTTTATTGCTCCAATGATGGATTCTTGAACTCCTTAGATGTTCGCTATGCGCATAATGTCGGCAAAGACGCCTGCTGCAGTAACGCTTGCACCGGCGCCATAGCCCTGAATGAGCATAGGGTACTCTTTGTAGCGCTCGGTGGTCAATAGGATGATGTTGTTGCTGCCCTCGAGGTGGTAGAAGGGATGGCGCTCGTTTACTTTGCACAGCGATACGCTGCCTTTGCCGTTCTCATACTTGGCAATGAAACGCCAGTGCTTGCGCTCGGCAACAAGCTGTTTGCGCTCCTCCTCGAAATGGGCGTCGAGCTGCGGCAACTTTGCCCAGAAGTTCTCCAGGCTTCCGTCGAACAACTCCTGCGGGATGAACAGGTTGGCCTCCACATCGCTCTGCTCAATGGCATAGCCTGCTTCGCGTGCCAGGATAACGAGCTTGCGGATTACATCCTTGCCACAGAGGTCAATGCGTGGATCGGGTTCGCTGTAGCCCTTCTCCTGTGCAAGGCGCACAGCTTCGCTCATTGGAATGTCGCTACCAAGCACGTTGAATATGAAGTTGAGCGTTCCGCTTAGCACTGCCTCAATCTTCAGAATCTTGTCGCCGCTGTTTATCAGGTCGTTGATAGTGTTGATAATGGGGAGTCCGGCGCCCACGTTTGTCTCAAAGAGGTACTTGATGTTGCGCTGGCGGGCAATGTGCTTGAGGTTGCTGTATGTGGCATAGTCGGCCGATGCTGCAATCTTGTTTGCTGCTACAACGCTGATGTTGTGCGACAGCAGGTCGCCGTATATGGCTGCCACCTCGCTGCTTGCCGTGCAGTCTACAAAAACAGAGTTGTAGATATTCATCTCAATGATATCATCGCGCAGCTTGCTTATGCTGCTTGGCTCGCTCTCCTTGAGGGCTGTGCGGTAGTTGGTTATGTCAAGACCCTCGCGGTCGAAAATGGCGTTGCGGCTGTTGGCGATGCCCACAATGTTCAGCTTCAGGCTGTGCTCTCTCTTCAGTTTCTCCTGTTGCGATGCTATCTGTTCAATTAGGCTGCCACCCACAGTGCCCACACCGCAAATGAAAAGGTTAAGCACCTTGTACTCTGAAAGGAAGAACGAATCGTGTATCACGTTCAGTGTCTTGCGCAGCAGGTCGGCCTTTATTACAAATGAAATATTGGTCTCTTGCCCACCCTGTGCGCAGGCAATTACATTGATACCGTTGCGTCCCAGTGTTTGAAAGAGCTTGCCTATGATACCCGCATTCTGGCGCATATTCTCGCCCACAATGGCCACGGTAGAGAGGTTGCCGGTTGATGTAACGCTCTCCATAAGGCCCATAGAAATCTCCTTGCCGAACTCGTTGTTCAGCACCTCACACGCTTTATCTGCATCGACGTGTCGCAAACCTATAGATGTGCTGTTCTCCGATGACGCTTGAGCAACAAGGAACACGCTTATTCCGGCATTGCCCAGGGCGCGGAAAATGCGGTGGTTCACACCAACCACACCCACCATACCAAGTCCCTGCACTGTGAGCAGGTCTGTGTCATTGATGCTCGATATTCCCTTGATGAGTCTTCCTTCATCTTCGCTATGCGCGTCAATTACGGTGCCCTCGCCATCGGGGTTGAAGGTGTTTTTTATCTTTATTGGAATGTTTGCCTTGAATACCGGATAGATGGTAGGGGGGTAGACAACCTTTGCGCCGAAGTTGCAAAGCTCTGTAGCCTCCACATAACTCAAGTGTCCTATTGTGTAGGCGTTGTTGATTACGCGGGGGTCGGCAGTCATAAAGCCATCTACGTCGGTCCATATCTCAAGGCAGTCGGCATTGAGCGTTGCCGCAAGAATGGCTGCTGTGTAGTCGCTGCCACCGCGCCCCAGGTTGGTTATCTCATCATTCTCCCGGTCCTGAGCAATGAAGCCCGGCACCACAATCACCTGCTCGCAGCTGTTGTCGAAATGCTCGTGTATGAGTCTTTCTGTAGCCTCGTCGGCAAGAATGTATTTTTTGTGTTTGGTCTCTGTTCTTATGAAATTGCGGGCGTTATAGCGCACAGCACCATCAATGAGCGCTGTTACGATGCGGCTCGATATTCTCTCGCCATAGCTCACTATGGTAGCCTCGCTTTTCGGGGTCATATTGTTTATGAGTGCAAGGCCCTGGTAGATGTTGTTCAGCTCGTTGAGCAGCATATCAACCTCTTGCAGCAGCGCTGTGCGTTTCTCAGTGCAGGGTATCACTGCGTCTATGAGGCTGTGGTGGCGCTCCACAATACCCTGAAACTCTTGGTTGAATGTCGCATCGCCGGCCACCGCCAATGCAGCTGTCTTTATGAGCTTGTCGGTTATGCCGCCAAGCGCCGACACCACAACTATAACGCGCTCCTGTGTTGCGGCTCTCTCCACAATGCTTTTCAGGCTCAATATGCTGTTTACGGAACCAACGGATGTTCCGCCAAATTTCATTACTTTCATCTGTCGTTGTTTAGTGAGATTTGTTTTTTTTGCTGAAAGTCAAGGCCTGCAAACAGCCTTGTTCCTGCAATCCGGTCGCAAATATACATTTTTTGAATAAAAGGAGCAATATATTAGGTGCAGCAATAGAACCCACTCTTTTTGAAAAAATGCAAAACCGCACGGTGCATCCTGGTGTAAAAACAGTGAATTATTGGTCTCTTTGCGGTAAACCTCGAAGATATCCTGCACTCGCTTTGAAAAATACTGAAGCAAGCTTCGTATTTCTCGCTCGTTTGTTACTATCTTTGAGGTAAAACCTCGAAGATATCCTGCACTCGCTTTGAAAAATACTGAAGCAAGCTTCGTATTTCTCGCTCGTTTGTTACTATCTTTGCTTCAAGATAGCAGCATTGGGCTGTTATTCAATGTTCGTAATTAAACTAATGTCAATATTTATGGTAAACAGTAAGAAACACAGTTTCAAGGATTGGGTGCTTGCAACCCGCCCGTGGTCATTTCCGGCATCATCAATGCCGGTGTTGGTAACTTTGGCCTATCTTCAGTGGAAGGGGCTTGCGGTTGATTGGCTCATTGGTGCGTGGGCAATTGTCAATATCGTTGTTTTTCACGCGGCCGGTAACACCTGGAGCGACTATTTTGACTACAAGAGGGGTGTGGACCGTGAAGATACCATCGGCGGAATGTCAATTGTCAGCGGCCAGTTCGAGGCGTGCGAGATAAAGAGATTTGCGTGGGTGTTGCTGCTTGTGGCAGTGGCAATGGGAATAGGCCTGTTGCTGTGCACCGGTTTGCCCACCCTCTATTTTGGATTGGCGGGTTGTCTGCTCATTCTTGCCTATCCTTGGCTTAAATATCACGCTCTTGGTGATGCCGACATCTTCCTCACCTATTCTGTGCTTCCCATTTTGGGAACAACATTTGTTGCTACCGGCAACATCTATCTGCCCGCTTTGTGGTTGTCGGTCCCCATTGGGTTGATAACAGTGGGAATTCTGCACGCCAACAATGCACGCGACATTGAGCCCGACCGTCGTGCGGGTATATATACATTTGCTATGTTAGTGGGTAAAAAGGCTTCGGCAATCATCTATTGTCTGGAGGTGTTGCTACCCTTTGTGTGGGTTGTGGCTGTAGCCTGCTGGGGCAAGCTTCCTCTGTGGTCGTTGGCTGTGCTGGTTGCAATGGTGCCGGCCCTACCGCTTGCACGCAAGGCGCTTGCATATCCCAAGGAGGGTGCCAAACAACTTTATGGAGTTGATGAAGGCACTGCAAAATTGCAACTCATCTTCAGTTTGTTGCTCACAGTGTCGTTCCTTGTAGCAGCCTTTCTGTGATTATGCGTCGTGTGTTTTTTACAATAGTGCTTGCTGCGGTGCTGTGGACAGTGATGTTTAGTCCCTGGACTGCCCCTCACGTCAATTTCTGGTGGATGATGACTGCTTCGGCCTGCACATTGTCGCTTTGCGCAACGCTGTTTGCCCCGGGGTGGTGGAAGAGGGTGCGCATCACCCCCAAGGAGATTTTTCTTGGCATAGGCATTGCTGTTGCATTGTGGGGCGTCTTTTGGGTTGGAGACAAGCTCTCGCAGCTTATGTTTGACTTTGCAAGGCCACAGGTAGACACCATCTATGGAATGAAGGAGGGCGAGTCGCCTTGGCTGCTCACAGTGCTTATGCTTTTTCTCATAGGTCCTGCCGAGGAGATTTTTTGGCGTGGATATGTGCAGCAGAAATTATCGGATAAGTGGAATGGCAACATTGGTTTTGTGGTAACCACGCTCATCTATGCCATTGTGCACGCCGGGTCGTTCAACTTTATGCTCACAATGGCAGCCCTGGTGGCTGGTGCAGCGTGGGGCTTGCTCTACCGTCTCTTCCCTAAACACTTCGCGGCGATAATAATTTCTCACGCTCTTTGGGACGTGGCGGTGTTCATTTGGTTCCCAATAATGTAGAAGGCCTAAAAAGGTTATAATAAGTAAATATGGCAAAAGAAAAGAGTGTTTTTTTGTGTGATAGCTGTGGCTATGAGTCTCCTAAATGGGCCGGTAAGTGCCCCTCTTGCGGTGCGTGGAACAGCTTTGTGGAGAAGGTGGTGCGCAACACACCTGCGGCGCGTGTGGCAAGCACGGTGGCAGGGGAGCGTTTGCAGACACAGCCAGTGCTCATCGACAGTGTGGCAACAGATGCACTGCCCCGAATGGATATGTGCGATGCAGAGCTTAACCGTGTGCTTGGCGGTGGTCTTGTGCCCGGCTCGCTTGTGCTCCTTGGCGGTGAGCCCGGAATAGGCAAATCGACACTTGTGTTGCAGACAATACTTGGGATGCCCGAGCGTAAGGTCCTTTATGTTTCGGGTGAGGAGAGTGTGCAGCAGATAAAGCTGCGTGCCGACCGCATACCCCACACAAGCGGCAACTGCCACATTGTGTGCGAAACGTCGCTCGAAACAATTTTCACGCACATAAAGAATGTGATGCCCGAGCTGTTGGTGATAGACTCAATACAGACAATGTGCAGCGAAGCGGTGGACTCCTCTCCCGGCAGTATGTCGCAGGTGCGCGAATGTACCGCAATGTTGCTTAAATTTGCCAAGGAGAATAACGTGCCGGTCATTCTCATAGGCCACATAACAAAGGACGGTGCCATTGCAGGCCCCAAAATTCTTGAGCACATTGTGGATGTTGTTATTCAGTTCGAGGGCGACCAACACTATCTCTATCGCGTTCTACGCTCCATTAAAAACCGTTTCGGCAGCACTGCCGAACTTGGTATATATGAGATGCGGCGTGAAGGGTTGCGCCAGGTTACCAATCCCTCGGAGCTCCTTTTGAGCGACCGCCACAAGGGAATGAGCGGTGTGGCAATAGCCTCGGCCATTGAAGGTGTGAGCCCGTTTCTCATAGAGGCCCAGGCATTGGTGAGCACAGCCGCCTATGGCACACCACAGCGCTCGGCAACCGGTTTCGACAGTCGTCGTATGAATATGTTGCTTGCAGTATTAGAGAAACGCGTAGGTTTTAAACTTGCGCAGAAGGATGTCTATCTTAACATTGCCGGTGGCTTGCGTGTGAATGACCCCGCAATTGACCTTTCGGTAATAAGCGCCATACTTTCAAGTAATATGGATGTTGAGATAGAGCCCACAATATGTATGGCAGGCGAGGTAGGCCTCTCGGGTGAGATACGTCCCGTAAATCGCATAGAGCAGCGCATTTCCGAGGCTGCGAAACTCGGTTTCAAGCAGATTATAATACCGAAGAGTAACACCAAGGGGCTCGACACCTCACGTTTCGGCATTGAGGTGCTCCCGGTTAATAAAGTAGAGGAGGCCTTCCGCTTAGTGTTTGGATAATTTTGGAGGTAAAATGTGAAAGGTTTTCCATTTTAACTTTTCCGCTTTCCGTTTTCCGTTTAAAAAGTATGATACACGAATTTCAATTAAGGGTGCAGCCACACGAAGCTGCCAATGAACAGTCTCTCGCACGTTACATCGCCAACACCAAAGGAATGGATGTGCGCACCATAAATGGCGTGCGTGTGTTGAAACGCAGCATTGATGCAAGGCAGCGCACCATCTACATTAACCTCACAGTGCGTGTCTTTGTGAATGAGATGCCACCCAAGGATGAATATATAGCACGGGACTATCCCAACGTCGATAGCAAACGCCCGGTGATTGTTGTGGGTGCCGGTCCGGCGGGCCTGTTTGCTGCTCTAAAACTCATAGAGAACGGCCTTCGCCCAATTGTGGTGGAGCGTGGCAAGGATGTGCGCACACGCAAGATTGACCTTGCCAACATTTCGCGCACACATACCGTGAACCCCGAGTCGAACTACTGCTTTGGCGAGGGTGGTGCGGGTGCCTATTCCGACGGAAAACTCTACACCCGCAGCAAGAAACGTGGCAACATAGATGGTGTGCTCAATGTCTTTTGTCAGCACGGGGCAAGCCCCACGATACTTTCCGATGCGCACCCCCACATTGGCACCGACAAACTTCCCCGCGTCATTGAGAATATGCGCAATCGCATAATAGAGTGCGGCGGTGATGTGCTCTTTGAGACTCGTATGGAGGAGATACTTCTAAACGTCGGCAAGGTTTGTGGAATAAGGACAAACAACGGAGAACTGTTGGCCGATGCTGTCATACTTGCAACAGGCCATTCGGCCAAGGATGTCTATCGTTGGCTCAATAGTAATAATATAACTCTTGAGGCAAAGGGCTTTGCTGTGGGTGTCCGTTTGGAGCATCCATCGGAACTGATTGACCAGATACAGTATCACTCGCCCAAAGGGCGTGGAAAATACCTGCCGGCCGCAGAGTATAGCTTCACCACTCAGGTCGATGGGCGTGGCGTCTACAGCTTCTGTATGTGTCCCGGCGGTGTCATAATCCCGTCGGCTTCGGCAGCTCAGGAGTTGCTTGTGAACGGAATGTCGCCCTCGCATCGTGGCGGTGCGTGGAGCAACTCGGGAATGGTGGTGCAGGTGAACCCCGAGGATGTGCTGCTGCCCGAGATGCAGATTGAGTGCGACGGCATAGAGCCTGTGCCCGATGATTCGCCTCTGCGTGTGATGAATTTTCAAGAGCGTTTGGAGCGCCTGTGTTGGGTGATGGGCAACCGCAAGCAAACAGCCCCTGCGCAGCGAATGACCGATTTTGTGCGTGGCAAGTTGAGTTATGACCTTCCCCGCAGCTCCTATGCCCCCGGGCTTATATCTTCGCCCCTTCACTTTTGGCTGCCAAAGTTCGTTTCCACACGCTTGCAGCGTGGTTTTGAGCAGTTTGGGCGTATGTCGCGTGGTTTCCTCACAAGCGAGGCGACGATGATAGGTGTTGAAACGCGAACCTCTTCCCCTGTGCGCATAGTGCGCGACAGCGATACCTTGCAGCACGTTCAGCTGGCCGGGCTCTTCCCTTGCGGCGAGGGCGCCGGTTATGCAGGCGGCATAGTATCTGCGGCAGTGGACGGTGAACGTTGCGCAATGGCAGCAAAGGAGTATCTTGGTTGATAAAACATAAAGAGTCTTCAAAAAGGCTCTTTTGTTGTTACGCTCGCCCTTGAAAATGCTCATTTACACATATTAAGCTGCGCCTTTTCGGGCTTTGCAAGCCATTAAACAGCTCTTTTATGCAACTTTTCAAAAAAAATGGAGCGACCCAAAAGAAAATTGGGTCGCTCCATTTATGTTATTCAGTGTATCTTTTACTATTCAGGAAAACATTTCCTCTATTAGAATGTAATGCCCAATGAAATTGTTGGAACGCCGAGCTTACATTCAAAATCTTCATCTTCGTAGTTTACTAATTTATTAAAGTCTGCAACGTAGCCTATACCCAAGTGCAGTTTTTTATAGCTTACAGCAACGCCAACATTGAAACCAACCTGGAAACGCTTGAAAGCATGCTCTCCCATACCCGTAGATGCTTCTGCAGTTGCTTCATACTCGCTTTCATCGAAATCCCAGTTATCTTCATCACCCAAGTCTGTCTCATCAGAGCTGAATAACTTGTATTTCACGATTTCAGTCACTGTATAGGTATCACCGTCATCTTCTTCTTCTATACTTGTAGTCATTTTGCAAGTTCCTGCAACATTGAGTCTGAAGTTAAGACCCAAATATGGAGTTACAGAGAAATTGTTGTTGTTAAAAGAGAAACGGAAAGCCAAATTCACAGGAACATTTATAGAAAACATATTAAGGTTGTTTTCTCTTTTCCAAGAATACTCATCTTCTGATTCTTTATCATCATACTTGCCAAATGTCCAAGCAAAATTAGCACCATACTCAACATAAAGAGGTAAAGACTTTGCGATGTTGCTGGCGTGCATATAGCCAAGTGTCAAGCCGTGATTCATTGGAAATGTATCCTTTAAATCACTTTCGTCCTCTTCCCAATTGACACTGATAGGATTATAACCGATATATAAGCGACCATAATTATCTGTAGTCATCTTGCTAAATGGGTTCCCAAAATTTGTGCTTGCAGAGTTATTGTTCTGCATTGTATTACTCTGTACAAATTGCGCAAATGCGCCGGTTGCAATAACCAATAGCACAACAAAAAATGATAATCTTTTCATAATAAAGAAATATTAGGTTAATAAAATATCTTTACTTTTGGTTATTAATACACAAATGGCATTCTCCAAATATTTGCAACAGCTGCTGAGCTTCCTCTTTGAGAAATAAAGTATATATACTTGCCATCACGACTCCAAATAGGACTTAAATCATCTGCGGCGTGGTATGTAAGCTGCTGCAAATTTGTGCCATCTACGCGGCAAACATAAATATCGGTGTTTTTATACACAAAATCCGGAGTCTCAATATTGCTGTCTCCCACAAAAAGAATCCATTCACCGTTAGGTGATAATATTGGCGTTGTAAAGCTGCGTTTAGGATCGGAGACAATACACTCCTCCACACCGGTTGAGGTGTTTATCTTCCAAATCTCACTACATCCGCTGGTGCTCATACGCGTACATAAATATGACGAGTTCCCCTTAAGCGGATAAGGATTCATTCCGGATGTGTAGCTTGACAAGAAATTACTTTTCACATCATAACTCCATATACCTACAGAATTATTTTCCAAGCGTGCAAAGAGAATCTTGCTCATATCGGGCAGATATATCGGAGAATAATCAAGACTTGATGACGTAATCATACGACACACATAACCATTTGATGCGTCTGTTTGAAATATTTGGTTAGTGGAACCGCGGTTTTCAGAGAAAATAATGTATTTACCATCTGGAGAATATGAGAAATCGAGAACTGCCTGACGGTTAGTCCTTTGAGTGGAACCGCCTTGCTTGCCTAGCTCCTTTATAAAAACATTTGTTGTGTTATTACGGCTTGAAACAAATCCAATGTACTTGCCGTCGATTGAGGTATCTATAATACGGTTCGACAACCAATTAAGAGATTTACCGCTGCGATTTACCACAGGCATACACACGCAATCATTGTCTGTGGTTATCTGCATAAAGTTAATACCGCTCTCTTCTATTGTACTTACAACAGAATAATCAACTTGTTGAGCATAAACGCCATTCAGGCATAGAAATAATGATGCTAAAATGCTTATTATACGCATATTGTAAAGTTTAATTTAAACAATCTCTTGTTAATAGATAATTGCACTGTGTAAAATTATGTAAAATATCTTAATAAAAAGCAAATTATAGAGAGAAAAGTTTAGTGTATAGGGAAATAACAACAAAATGTTTAGAAAATAGACATAGATTTTATAATTATATAGCTGAAATACACTATGTAATGCACTCCGTTTTTTTCTCTTAACAAGAGATTGTTTCCGGTTATGTATATAAAATGGGAGCTATCTCGAATTTTATCGTTTAGCTCCCATTTATTATTCCGTTGTGTATACTTCTAACGAGTCTGTTTAGATATAAACACGCTCAATCTTCATATATCACTGAATATTTTGTAGCAACAAAAGTTCGTTTACCAGTAATCACTATTTTAGGTGTTCTAAAGGGTTTCAACTACGAACAATTTGTTTTATTGTTTTAATCAGCTCACTATCCAGCTTCCAAGAAGTTCCATCTCCCCTTCGGGGCAAATCTTGAGCCCCGTTGTAGACGCCGGAACAAGTATGCTCTCGCCCTGTCTCACGGTAATGCACTCTCCATTGTTGTCGGTTATGGTGCCGTTACCCTTTGTGCAGATGAGAATAACAAACGAGTCGAGCTCGGCCAGCGGCATTTCATACTCCTTTGTCAGGCGGTAGATGTCCGTGGTGAAGTAGCGACACGATACCAACTGTGTAGCCTTGTCGGGCTGCGCATCGTAATAGGTGCGGTAGTCGGGCAGCACGGTGTAGTCTATTGCCGCCTTGCTCATCTCGGTGTGCAGCTCGCGCGGGTTGCCGTTGTCATCGCATCGGTTGAAATCATAGATGCGGTAGGTGATGTTCGATGTCTGCTGAATTTCGGCAATAAACGCTCCTGCACCTATTGAGTGTATGCGTCCGGCAGGAAGGAAAAATACATCGCCTGCGTGTATGTCATACTCCTGCAACAGGTTGGTGATGGTGTTGTCGGCAATGCTCTGCTCATACTCCTCGGGGGTAACCTGCTTGGCAAAGCCCGAACGCAGGCGCGAGCCCGGGTCGGCATCCACAACATACCACATCTCGGTCTTGCCCTTTGACAGGTGGCGCTCCCAAGCCAATTTATCGTTGGGGTGAACCTGTATGGAGAGGTCCTGACGTGCATCGATAAACTTTATGAGCAATGGGAACTCTTTGCCGAAACGCTCGTAGTTGTTCTGCCCCAGCAGGGCACCCTTGTCGCGTGCAATGAGCTGCGGAAGGCTCATACCGGCGTCCGGGCCCTCGGCAACAATTGATTCATTACCTTTTACTCCCGAAATCTCCCAGCTCTCGCCCACAGAGTGTGCTGTGCTCTCTATTCCTTTGTATGGGATAAGCTTTTCGCCGCCCCACAGCATTGATTTTAAAATGGGTTCAAACTTATACATAGATGATCTGTTTCAATATTTGTATCTTTTGCTTTAGGCCATTGTCATCAGTTGCCCTTCTTGGTGCGGAACTCCTCAAAGCACTTCTCCATTGTCTCGTTGAAATCCTGAGAGTTGAAATCTGCACTCATCTCTTCATACTCGAGGAACAGGTTGATTATCTCCTCCTGCTTCTGAAGTGTGGCGGCAAGTGCTGCCGGGTCCATCTCTACACACACATAGGCTGTGTGTGTTCCGTCTGCAAGCCTGTATCTTTCCGACTTAACCACTCTGCTACCTATCAACAGGTTACTCGATACCAATGTAATCCTCTCAGCAATAGTATCCTTGCTGATGAGTTCTTCGCCTCTCTTCTTGTTTACGAACTCTGCAATGCTGTTTGTTGCCAACGCCGAAACCATTCTCGACAGCTCTGCACGTGCTTTCATTGCTGCAAACTGCTCAAGGTTCTGCCTTGGGAAACCATTATAGCTGGCCCAGGCCCTCAGCGTGGTTGCTGTTGTGTCCTCGGCATACAGTTGCACCTGGCTCTTGGGTGCTACAACTGTTTTTCCTGCTCCACTGTTTTTTGATGATGAACACGATGAGGCAACAATAATTGCCGCAAAAGTAATTAACAATGTAACAATTGTTTTTGCAACTTGCTTTTTCATATCTGTTGGAATTATTTTACAAGGTATTTCTTTCCGTTCTTTATATATATGCCTCCCTTTGTGGGCTTGAGGACCTTGCGGCCCTGCAGGTCATAGATAGCATTGTCGGCTTCACTCTCAAAGTTCTCCATAATGCACTCTATGGCTGTTGTCTCACCGTTTGCTTCGAGATATTCGGTGTTGTCGCTCTCAAGAGTGAACTCTTTTATGGTCATACATATCTTACCGTTCATATTTATGATAAGGCCAAGCGACACCTGGCTCTCCTCGTCAAGGCTGAACTCTACACTATTCTGCATTGCGATGCTCTTGTCCACCATCCTTGAATAGGCTATCGCATTCTCAATGCTTGCCGTTCCGGGCATATTCTTTCCGCTGCCAACAGCAATGTAGCTGTTGTCGCACTGGCCTTCCCAGTTGCCATACTTTGCAGTGAACTTGTAGTTGCCGGCAGGCAGGGTTACTGTTTGATAAACCTTGTGGTTGCTCACTGTGGTTGAGAAACCGTCCCAGCCGGTGGTTACTGTCAGGTAGTAATCCTTCTGCTTGTCTACGTGTGCGCCGGTTGTGATGTTGCCGTTTATTGTTGCGTTCTCAAGATTCCAGCCGGTCAGTGCATAGAAACGGTTGCTTACGCTGCCATTGACACTCTTGCTGCTGTCATATTTGAACTGGTTATAGTAGTTGGTGAGATATTTGCTTGATACGTTGCCACCCTTGTTGTTTTGGTTGGTGTTCAGGCAGAATACTCCGCGCGACAGGCCCCAGGCATCGCCGTCGGGTCCGAAACCACTGCGCACTCCGTCGTTGCCATTTGCCGTGCGGTCAATCACATTGCCGCCGCTCTGGTTGAAGTCGTAGTAGAGCACAAGGTTGCTGTGTTCTGCAGGGGCCTCTATGGGCGCGTTGCAAACTGCAAGCAGCGCGCTGCCTTTGACACTGCCTGTCCACACACGCAACTCGTCAATCTGACCGTTCATCTTTGCATCATCGTGTCCGATGCTGAAACTCTCGAGCGATGGAATGTAGGCGCTGCTTGAGATGTAGGTTGTTCCATAGCGCTTACCGTCGCGGTAGAAATCGGCATAATTGCCCTCGAGTATCACTGCATAGTGATGCCATTCGTTGGGGATGACAAAACCGGAGTTGCTCTTTCCCGACTTGCCGTTTGCCGATAGCCACATTGTTCCATCGGCCTTTGTGGTTAGCAGGAATGTTGAGTGCGACTCTCCAATGCCAAGGCAGTCGTCCTTTAGCGTTTCGGGGCGCATCCACCACTCAACTGTTATTGTGTTATTGAGGCCCGAGAAACCGTTTGTCTTGGCTGTTGCCTTTGCGTTGTCGCGGCCGCTGAAGTTGAGACCGTTCTTGCTGTCGGCATTGCACACTATGAGTGCGCGCTCCTGTGTGTGGCTGTTGCTGCCAACCTCGTTTCCGGCCTCGAGTGTTACATTGTATACACCACTCTCGGTGGGGGTGAAGCTGCTGTTCTGGCCATATATCACATACCTCTTCTCGTTGCTCTCAATGCTCCATTGCCAGTTCGAGGGATAGAATTTCGATTGGTCTTTCAGATAGGTCTTCTCGCCCTTGAGTATAATTGCGGGGCTCACCTCGAATGCAGCAGAGGGCGCCGATTCAATCACATTCATCTCAATGCTTGATGTAGCGCTCTTGCCACTGTTAAGCGATGTGGCCTTCAGGGTTACTCTCTTCAGGCCTGTCTCCTCGTATGATGCGCTTGCGTGCAGGCCGTATGCCTTGCCCTCGGCAGTGCCGGGCATATCCCACTCATAGGAGAAACCAAGCTGCGGGTTCTGCACAATGAATGAGACCTTTTCGCCAAGTATCACACGCTCTTTGCTTGTCTTGAACGTTGCATCGGGGTTGGCCTCTTCGTTTACGGTTACAGTTATTGTGTCGCTCACAATGTTGCCCTTGCTGTCCTCGGCTGTCATTGTAACACTCTTTTCGCCGGGCGAGGTGAAGATTGCAGTGGGGCTTGTGATGGACAGGTTGTTGATGCCGGCATCCTGTATGCTCCAGGTTATCTTTGTTACGGCATCGCTGTATTCCGCAGTGAAGGTAGTGGGGGTGCCCACTGTTATGTTGCTGCTTGCAGGATTGATGCTTGCCGATAGAGTGGCTTTGGTTTCACCAAGTGCCGGTGTTCTTGTCTCCTGAACAAAACTGCTGCCGAATATTTCGGCGTGGTTGCCTGTGGTGTATTCACGTAGTGCCTTTGTGCCGTTGATGTCAATGACATTGCCTTTGTAGTATGCAATGAGGCCATCAGGCATAACGCTGCCTGTGAAATCGGCTTTCATACTGTTCTTTATTTCAACGGTAGAGCGCACTTTGTTCCATATACGTATCTCGTCAAAGCTTGCATCGCAGGCGTCTCTGCCGCCTGACTCGAATCTTAGATCACCAAAACCTCCAATGCCGCTGTACATTGATGACGATACGGTTGTCTTGCGCTCTCCATTCACGTATAGTGCCATTGACTTGCCCTTTACTACAAGCGCAATGTGTGTCCAGGTGTCAACCTTCAGCGTGCCGGCCGGTGAGTTCAGACGGTGTTGGCCAACGTCCCAACCGGCAGTGAATGTGCCGTCGGCATTGGCGTGCATCATAAACTTGCCCCATCCCGGGCCTGCAGTCTGGTTCCAGTTGGAGAGTGAATTGGGCTTTATGTAGAACTCTATTGTTGCGTTCTCGTATTTGCTGTCAAAAATATCGGAAATTGTGAACCCCGATTTCTTTAGGTTTATTACCTGGTTCTCCTCCTCTTTCACTGCCGGGGCGGGAATGGCAACCTTTTGCGATTCTGTGCCGTCGCTGTATAGTGCAGCCAAGAAGAATGTTCCTTCGAGTGCAGTTCCCTGGGGAAGATTATATTTGAAGGTGTTGGCATCAACCTCGGCTATCAGGCCGTCATTGTTGGAAATTCTGTAGCCCTTTACCACTTTGCTCGAACGTATGGGGCTTGTCCACGACAGTGTGCGGTCAAGCAGTGAGAAGTTGTTGGGTGAGTAGTACTCCTCGCCATATACCACAACCGATATGATTGTCTTGTTGCCTGCATTGCGTATCTCCACGCCATCGGCAATGTCAAAAGGTGTCTCAAGGCCGCTACGGTCAAACTCATAGTCAATGATTGAGGCGTTGTGTATCTTTCCCGAGCCCTTTGCCCAAGACCTTGTCTCCACAATAAAGAAGTACTTAAGTGGCATACTTCTGTCATACCCGTTTGTGAGGTCGGTGAGGTCATATCCAAACTCCATAGGCTCGCGGTGCAGTTTGCCATCGGCCCAGCGTCCAAGCATTGGAATTTCGGGTGCAGGGTTTGTGTTGCCATAGTTACCGTCGCCGGCATATCTGAAGTGCTCAAATTCGATGGTCTTCTCGGGGGTTGTTGCATTTACATCGGAAGAGATGCCGGCCAGCAGTTTCATCTCGCTGCGGCGTGAATACTCCATCTCCAGCTTTATTGTGCGCAAGGGACGGTAGTCCTTTCTCACCTTATAAATCTCGGGTTGCCACCAGTTGCCGGGGAATGTGCCTTCATTGGTAAATGCAGGGCCACCGAAAGCATAGGGGCAGTAGATGAAACCGTTGTTGCCCCACCAGGCGCCCCACGAGTTTACTATAATCCAGGCACCAACCTCATCTTTTGCAGTCTCGCCAATGACGCCGTTGCCGTCAATGTCAAATTCAATGCGGTCGTCATAGCCCACAATGGTGAGGGCGTGGTCTACGCCCGGTCCCCAGGCCTTTACATACTTCTTGCCCACTACGCCGGCATTGCGGTTAGCTTCGCTGTTTGGTATTTTTGCATCATAATCTCCACCGGCACTTGCCACGCCGATGCCGCAAATGCCACCGCCCTTGAAGCTTGTGTCGCCATTATGGTTCCACAACCAGTTCTTTACAAGTTCGCGTCCCTCCTCTGTGCCCACGTTGAGAGGAAAGTTCATTGGTTCGAGCATACGGTTGTGCATAGCCTCGAACCATTTGTCATATCCCTGCATCCAACCAAAATCGTTGTTGCTGCAGTCTTGGCTGCCAAAGAGGGTAGAGTAGGTCTGCCCACCGTATGTGGCGGCCGACGGAACACCAATGCTGGTAACAAATTCGTTCTTGCCCGAGTTTCCATTGGTGAGCAGCCACACGAAGTGCGAAGGGTAGTAGTTATTTGCATCCTTGCCGTTGAGGTCGCGATAGGCGTTCATCTCGTATGTGAACATATAGCAGATGCGCGATGCCGAGCCGCAAGAGCCACCGTCTTGGTTAAAGACAGGTGGGAAGAATTTCAGTTCGGCATTGTTCACGTATGCAGGCCTTTGGCTTTCTGTGGCACGCGAAGCGCTTTTCTGTGCGCCACTCTGCTTAACCAACGACCAGTCGGGGTTAATCCTGTCGCTATAATCGGGATACTTCTCTCTGTTCACATTGGTCTGAGCTCCTATGCTCATAGGCAGTGCAACAGCCAGTGCTATTATACTCCTGAAAAAAAATCTTTTAGTCATAAGTCTTTTTGTGTCTCTTAGTCGTATATAGGTTATTTGATTACAATCTCATCAGTGAAGAGCCATCCGCGCTGCGGTCCACATTCGGCACGGTAGCGCACAAAGCGCCCTCTCTCCTTGCCTTCCCAGCCATAGTTCTTGAAAGAGAGTCCCTCATCCCGGACAACGTTATGCTCTATGTTGGCAATCTCCCTGAATGTCTCCCCGTCGCTCGACAACGAAATTGTAACCTTGGCGGGGAACCACACATCGGGTATGCACATCTGCATAAAATCGGCGGCTATTGAGGTCAGCTCCTTCTCATTACCAAGGTCAATGGTTACATCCACACCTCCTCTTATGAAGCCTTGCCATCTCTTGTCGGTATATGTCCAGCCGCCGCGTATGCCATCGGTGAGAGCCATCTCGCCACCGGCATTGTATTTCTCGTTGAACGGTGCTGCTTGAGTGTATGTAACCGCGCAGCCGGCAGCGAGGTGCTCCACAGGTGTGCAGGCCTCCTTGCGCTGCCCAAATTCATTGGCAAGGTCAAATGCGTTATAACCGTTGTTACGAAGCTTCTCAACAGCCTTTATGGCGCGCTCCCTGAAACCGGGGTAATTGCGCTCTTTGGGGTTGCTCCAACCAATCTCGGCAATGGCAAGCAGACGTGGGTATATCATATATTCCACAAGCTCCTCTGTGGGGATATACTCGGTCCACAGGTTGCCCTGTATGCCATAGATGTATGAGGCCTTCTCGCTGTCGAGCCCGGCGGTGGGGTTATAGGAGTAGACTTTCTCCAGCGGCATATAGGGACCGAATGCCATTGGCTGTGTGTGGGGAGCATCCTGGTAAGAGTCAAGATAGCAATATCCGCCCGGTGTCATTATAGCCTTGTGTCCGCTGTTGGCGGCAGCAATGCCTCCCTCGGTGCCGCGCCACGACATCACAGTGGCATTTGGGGCAAGTCCTCCATCAAGAATTTCGTCCCAACCGATAATTTGCCTTCCCTTGCTGTTTACAAATCTTTCGATGCGCCTGATGAGGTAGCTCTGCAGCTCGTTCACATCCTTCAGCCCCTCCTCTTTCATACGTTTTTGGCATAGTGGACAGGTGGGCCACGACGCTTTGCCGGCCTCATCGCCACCAATGTGTATATATTCGCTTGGGAAGAGCTCCATCACCTCGGTGAGCACGTTCTCAAGGAATTCATAGGTGAGTTCGTTGCCCACGCAGAAATCGGCCTGTTTGTAGGGCTCGTGCGTGCAGGATAGCTCGGGATAGGCGGTGAGCACCTCCTCGCTGTGTGCAGGCATTTCAATCTCGGGAATTATTGTTATGTGGCGCTCTGCAGCGTATGCCACAAGTTCTCGAATCTCCTCCTGTGTGTAGTATCCGCCATAGGCACCTTCGCTGCCTTCCTCCACATATTGTCGGCTGCCGTGCCACCAGGTCTGCCACAAGCCGGGGTTGCGCCAGGCTGCAAATTCTGTGAGGCGTGGATATCTTTTTATCTCTATGCGCCACCCTGCAGCGTCGGTAAGGTGCAGGTGCAGGCGGTTCATCTTGAACTGTGCAATGGCGTCAATCTGTTTCTTTACAAACTCTTTTCCAAAGAAGTGTCGGCTCACGTCGAGCATTGCTCCTCGGTAGGCAAATGCCGGCTCGTCTGTTATTTCGCAAGCGGGTATGGTGCCGTCGCTCTCCATAAGTTGCAGTATTGTCTGCACACCATAGAACAGGCCCGCACCGCTTGTGGCCTTTACAGTGATATCTCTCTTGCCAATAGCAATGCTATAACCTTCGGGCGACGTTACTCCCGCCACGCTGTCGCTTCTTTGCAGGGTAATTGTGCTCCCCTTGCCACCACTGATGTCGGCAACAGCCCCGGAGAGCAAAGCGTGGAGTGTGGCTTTCTCCTCCTCGGGTGAGACTATTACGATTGCGGTCTCGTTACCGAATGTAAACGAGCCGTCTCTCATCTCAATGCTGCGCGGTATTGGCAGAATGTTGTTCGCAGCACTTCTTCTCTCCACTTTTCCGCACGCGGCAATAAGCAGCAATGCAAATAGGTATGTGAAAATGGTTCTCATAGCTATAAGTTATTCGTGGCGAAGATAACACTATTTTTTATATAACTTTAATTTATTATGTAAATAAAAGCAAAAGACCCGCACACTGTGTGCGAATCTTTTGCTTTGTGTAGGTTAGATAATTAGTGGGGTGGGAGTTACTTTATCCTCACTTTCTTGCCATTTATTATGTATATACCTTGCTTCAAGTTCTCGGTGTCGAGAATTCGTTGGCCGTTGAGGTCATATACAATCTTCTCTTCGCTCTCTTCAATATTTTCAAGACCGGTGTTTGCCGTGAACAGTGCCGTTACAGTTATATCCTCGGCCGGCATTGTCTGTGGCAATCCCTCCCAGCCGTTGAATGTGTAACCCTGCTTCTCGGGTGGTGCGGGCAACTCAATCTGTGCCCCGAACTCAACCGTTGCAGTGTGATATGTCTCACCGTCCACAATGAACGTTACATTGTAGCTGTTTACTGTGAACAGTGCCGTTACAGTGATATCCTCGGCCGGCATAGTCTGCGGCAATCCCTCCCATCCATCGAAGGTATAACCCTCCTTCTCGGGCGCTGTCGGCAGCTCAATCTGCGCCCCGAACTCAACCGTTGCCGTGTGATATGTCTCACCGTCCACAATGAACGTTACATTGTAGCTGTTTACTGTGAACAGTGCCGTTACTGTTACATTCTCGGCCGGCATTGTCTGTGGCAATCCCTCCCATCCGTTGAATGTGTAACCTTGTTTCTCGGGTGGTGCGGGCAACTCAATCTGTGCCCCGAACTCAACCGTTGCCGTGTGATATGCCTCACCGTCTACAATGAATGTTACATTGTAGCTGTTTACGGTGAACAGTGCCGTTACAGTTATATCCTCGGCCGGCATTGTCTGTGGCAATCCCTCCCATCCGTTGAATGTGTAACCCTGCTTCTCGGGTGCTGCGGGCAACTCAATCTGCGCCCCGAACTCAACCGTTGCCGTGTGATATGTCTCACCGTCCACAATGAACGTTACATTGTAGCTGTTTACTGTGAACAGTGCCGTTACAGTTATATCCTCGGCCGGCATTGTCTGTGGCAATCCCTCCCAGCCGTTGAATGTGTAACCCTGCTTCTCGGGTGCTTCAATGGGCACTATTTCTGCACCCTCCTCAAGGTATACGGTCTTGTATATTTCGCCATCAACCATATAGGTCAATTTGTGCCCGTTTGTGCTGAAACTCATCGCGAATTGGCTATCATCCAGCTTCTGCTCAATGTTGGCAGTGTCTGCTGCAAGGATGTTGCTTATGGTAATATCGTATGTGTCGTTAAGCTCGGCAGTATATGAGCAGAGGGTGATGTTGAACAGTGCGCTTCCGCTGTCAAATGCCGTGCTGTCGGTGCGGTATGCCACTATGCGGAACAGCTCCTCTGTCAGCTGCGCATAGAGCACCGAGGTGTTTCCATCACTGCTTTCGGCTGTGATATCCTCCACCTCTACACCAAGAGGCACCCTTATATCGGCTTGCAGTGCTTTGATATTTTCTCCGCCCGTCAGTGATATGCGTGATGTGGTAGCCTCACCCGGCATCGCTTCAATATTTCCGGCTACAAGCATTGCTTTGGATTGTTGTGTGTTATAGCGGTAGAGTGATGATACGGGGTCGCTTGTCGCTATAGCCATTGCAAGGGCAGGAAGGTCGGCTGCATCAATTGTGCCATTGTTGTCGGTATCGGCCTTGGCAAGGTTGAAATCTTCCTCGGTTGTACCTGCAAGGTAGCTGTTCAGCAGTGCAATGTCGCGTATTGTAACGGCGTCGTTGCAGTCAATATCTCCCAACAGTGTGTGTACAAGGTCTGAAATGTCATATTTGGTAAGGTTCTTGGCAATGAAGTTCTGGCGGTCTTCCATCCATTGTTGCATTGTGCTTAGCTTGCTGCCATACCCGTTACCGTCGCCCCATTTTGTGGAATTGTGCTGGAACGACTCCTCAACAAATTCATAGTACTCCTTGATGTAGTCCTTAATCTCCTCAATATGATTGTTCTCAAGAAACTCCTTCCACACTTTGTAGTAGTGTCTCTTGAACTCGCGGTTGCTCATAAGTGCCTTGAAGAAGGTGGCTCCGTAGCCGCTTATCTTTGAGAATAGGCCAGTGGTTACAGGTACGGTGAAATAGTTGGATGTGTTTTCATAGCCGAATGCCCAGTCAAAATCCCATAGCGGGCCAAACTTTATCTTTGACTCGCTTGAACTCAAATCCTCCTTGAAGAGGAAGGTACTCTTGGGGTGTCCTATCTCCATATTCATTACCAGCTCGTTAGCCAACAGGAAACGGGCTGCAGCGTCAAGGTCGATGTAACGGCCGATGTCGTTGCCGGTGTACACTGCATTCTCGGCCCTGTTGAAGTCGTCCTTTATCTCATTCTTTCTGCTTTGGGCAAAGGTCTCATCAAATTCGGAGAGGTCGGGCTCCTTGATATTGACTGGCAGGTTGTATCTGCTTGAGCGGAACTTATAGGCTTCATCATAATAAGTATCAAGCTCAAGCATATATCCAACTTCTTCATCCACGTCTACGCTGTTATTTGCCAGGCCCACCTTCTCGGTGAACATATAGTTGCCACGGTATTCGCCGTTTATGTAGAGCTCAACGGGGATTATGTGGTTGGTATACTCGGCTCCCACAAGCTGTCCAACCTTCATTGCAACAGCATTGGCCATCATTGAGCCGCTCTGCTTGTTGGCAAGCAGCACCCAGCTCTTGCCCTTGGTGAGGCCGAAAGGCTTCACCTTCTCGGCAAATTTCAGACGGTAGGGGTTCTTTGAATAGGCGTTGCTGCTCCAGGATGTGTTTCCGCGGCCCTTAATCTGCACCGAGTCTACAAAGTCTTCATACATTCCATAGCCGGTTATGCGGAACTCGGCATCAAGGTAGTACTCCTTGCTCGATACCATCTGACCACCTTCAATGTCTATGTCAATGCGTGCAACGCGGGCTGTGTCGGCCACCCATTCGGCATTTACGGTGTACATTCTTCCAAATGGGACCTTAATCCTCTTGTAGAGAGTGCTTGTAGAGTCCTTCACCTCGCTGCTGCGTCTCCTGTTGCTGTTCTCTATGCTGTCGGGTATCTCCACATTGTACATACGGAACTCGGCAAACACCATATGGTTGTTGTGGTATTCCGACGCCGTCTGTTCCAATTTGAAAAATCTATAGCTGCCGTCGAGGACAATGGTGGGCGATGTGTATTCGGCGCCTGTTGCCATAGGCAGATTGTCGGCACTGCTGCTGAATTCGCGTTTCAATTCCCAACTGCTGCCGTCGCTGCTTGCATAGAAATTCAACTGAGTGGGGTTGTAGTTGCCGGTGGTGCGTGCCTGATAATAGAATTTTACATTCTCTATATCTTCGTTCAGTGTTATTGTGATATATGGCATCACCGAGGCGTCGTAGCTTGCGCCGTAGGCTGTGTGGAATATTGTTGAAGGATTTCCGTCGAGCATATTGCCAAGCGCATCACCAACCGTTGATGGTTTATTGGTGTAGAGCATATCCTCGGTTAGCGGTATTTCCGTTGCTATGGAACCTTCTATATCCTCGTTCCCTTCATTGCCGCCTTCGTTTCCGCCTTCGTTTCCGCCTTCAGTTTCGCCTTCAGTTTCGCCTTCGCCTTCACCGCCGGTCTCCTCGTTGCCGTTCCCGGTTGAGTCCTCATCAACCTCAACTTCCTGTATTACATTGTAACCGGGATATGTGATGCTGTAAGTTACGGGGGCTGCAAAGCTGTTGCGTGTCTGCTTGCTTTCCTGCAATTTGTTGCCGATATATGCAATGGCATTGTCATCGCTCAGCTGGAAGCTTGCTGTAAGCCACTTGCCTATGGCGTTGAGTTTAAGATTTATGTTCTTGTCAATGCTGTCGGCCTCAACATCAACATTAAGGTTTGCATTGTATTTGTTGTTGAATTTGTAGGATGTCAAGTGTGGCAACGACGGAATTTCGTTGCTTATGCCGGTGTACTGTGCTGAACCATATTTTGCAACAGCACCCGACAGCAATGGTATGCACAAGGTGTCGCCCTCTATGCTGTAGTCGCCGTTGAGGCCTGCAAGGGGGTAGGCATCGACGCCGCCGTCGGAGAGGGAAACAAACAGACAGGGCTCGCTGAATACATCAACAACTGTGTAATTGATTGTATCTTCTTTCTCCTCCTCTTCTTCATTATCATTCCCTTCGTCATCTCCGTTGTCGCTGTTCATATTGTGGTCCAATCCTGTTGGCGTTACTACAATGTTGGTGGGTCTGATGTTGTATTTAGAGAGTATCTCTATGTGGAATGTCTTTTGGGGCTCGGGGAATGTGATGTCAAGGAATACATAGTCATTATTCAAGAGGCCTGTATTCCAGGTAGAGTAGTAGAATGTGTTGGGGTCATTGTCATATAGCCCCTCGATGCTGCCTTCTGTGGCCTCAAGTGAGTTGTATTTTACTTTGGTATGGTCATAGACTATCTCCCGGCCGTTGGTATCAATGAAGTGCAGCTCGGCAAGGGCTACAAGCGGATAGCCGTTGATGTTGTTGTTGCTGCTTGAGGCTGTGAAGGTGAGTCGTATGCCGTCTACAGCCTCATCTGTAGCATAGACCGGGGATTTCCAACGGTAGTTGTTGTCAATGTATTCTCCGGGCAAACCGTGCGAGGCATCCAATTCCAGTGGGAATTCGAGCGACTGTATATTGCTGTTTAGGAATTGGGTAATATACTCTTCGAGCAATGTTATGGCCGAATCTGCATAATCGATAGAGGTTATCTGCCCATCGGCGTGCAGCTGAATATAGTTTTCATATTCATTCTGTCCGTTAATGAGGATGGACTTTGAGTCTTCGAGGTATTTCCCTGGTTGTGGGGCATCTGCAGTGCAGAAGAGGGACTCATCCTTGGAATATGCAATGTTGCGTGCATTTATCTCGTTGAGCTTTACCATAAGAAAATCTATGGTTGCACTCTCCAGTTTGCCGTAGACAGTGTGTATGTCGGTTATGGTGGCTTTGCCGTCTGCAATAACAACTTTAGCCTCCTCTATTGCATTGTTGAGCGCAGTGTCCTCGCCGTTGGTGAAGTATCCGCCATTGGCAAGTTCATTTTGATATGTGTAGTATCTTGTCTGTGATTCGTTTACCAATTGGCGCAGATTATTCTTCTCTTGGGCTGTTTTTGCTTCATCAATCTGGGCAAGTGAGCTTCTTGTGATTTGCAGGCCGCTCACCTCGATGTTGTATATGATGAAACTGAAATTCGTTGTGTAGTAATAGCTTGAATAGTCATTGTTCTCAAGCTCCTGCATAATGTTTTGCGGGAACATTCTCCAATAGCCGCGTGTGTCATTTCCAATCCACACCTTTTCTCCTGTGGCAAGTTGGTAGGTGATGGCAAAGTTTCCGTCATCTCGTTTTTCAAGCATCACAGCTTGTGCGTCGCTGATGTCGGACGAGCCTTTTAGGTTGCCGCAGATGTTGTTGTAACTATCTTCATCACTTGCCAGAACTGTTGCGTTTATGGGGTTATATACATAGAATTCTGCTTCGTTGCCTGTGGGGATTAATTGCATAATGCTTTGTGGACCCACTTCGGTGTCATTCCCCGTGGTGCTTTCATTATTTTTGATAGTGGGGTATACGCCATAAGTCCCGAAACAGATAGCATAGTCCTTCTCTGCATCAATTTCTGCAGCCTCGGTAACGGGGTTGCCAACAGATATCTCGTATCTGCCATATTGCATATCCTTGGTAAACTCATAACCTCGCGGAGTAATTCCACTAAGTGTGGGCTCGTAGTTGCTGGATGAGTTCGGGCGTCCATACCATTCGAGTGAGAAGGTGCTTTGGGGCTCCTGAAAAGTCAGTTCAATGTAGTGATATTCACTGGGAGCATTTCCCGACCACACCGTGTGGAAATAGTTGTTGAGGATGCTGTCGTTCAGTGCCGGCAGTCCGTCGCCGTCTAAGGAATTGCCAAGTGTGTTGTGGTCGGCATTGCTTGTTGCTGTGTATGCAATGGGGTTGCCAAAAGCATCAAGCACCCTGAATTCGCCTAACACAAAAAAAGGAAATCCGTTTACTGTTGCATTGCGGTTGGTCTCAAGAACAGTGAAGCGTATGCCTATTGTCGGCTTTTCGAGGTTAAAGGTCTCTGTGTTGGCGTAGTATTGGCTCACATTGATGCCATTTTCATTGTTTGAGACTCTTGTGCCGCCATTGGGTGTTATTATGGGGTAGTACCACGGGCAGGTGGCTGTAAAGTAGTTTTGGAAATTAGCCCAGCCTTCGGCGTTGCGGTATGCCTCCTCGCAGTTGTCGGGGATGCTCAGATAGGCATAATCATACACCTCATCGGTGAAACTTGTATTGCTCTCCATTGTTGGAGGTGTTGTTCCCAAAAGGGTTATTTTTGCTATGCTGTAGCACTCGTTGAAGGCATTGTTGCCTATTTTTGTTACAGTTGCAGGAATTGTTATCTCTGTGAGCTCGTTGCACCCCCTAAAGGCATTCTCGCCAATGGAAGTAACTGTGTAGGTGGTTTCGGTATTGTTGAGGGTTATGTTGCTGATTGTTCCGTTGTCATTGCCATTTGATGCCGAGACATCCTTGCTGTATTTGGCAACGAGGGTGTAGGTGCCGGCATTCTCAATGAATTTTGTGTAGCTCCCGCTCTCATTTCCGCTGGCGTGCACAAGTTCCTCCCCATCGAGTGTTACGGTGAACCAGTCATAGTTATATTCACTGCTCACCGACCAGTCGAACTGCAGTAAGGTGCTCTCTTCAATAGTTATTGTATAGCTTGTTTCGGTGGTTTCGCCATCGTTGATGTCGGGTGATGTCCAGTCTTCGAAGAGCCCGATACTGACGCTCTCCGGGATGATGATATTGCCGCTGTATTCATTCTCGCTGCTGTAATCATCGCCACTGTATGTAACCTCTACACTTTTCTCCTCTTCGGATAATATGCGGTAATAGATACCTCCCTTTTTGAAATCTTGTGAATGTACGGCTATTGCGCACAACAGCAATGTTAGAATGGTGTAGATTCTTTTCATATTTGTTGTAGTTTTTTTATAACGGATAGTGTGCTGTTCTCTATATATAAATATGTATCCTTGCAAAGGTCGATTATTTTTTTTGAAAAAAATACCTTTTTTTGAAAAATAATGTGCAAATAATTTGGAAATGAAATATTTGTTTGTTTACATTTGCGGTGTACTAATAAACTAACACACTATGATTGAGGTTAAGAATTTGTCTTTCGCTTATTCCGGTACCAAGGTGCTGGACAATATAAGCACTACTTTTGTGCAAGGTAGGGTATATGGTCTGCTTGGGGCAAACGGCGTGGGAAAGAGTACGCTGTTCAAGTTGTTGTGCGGCCTGCTCACCACAAAGAATGGCAGCATTGAGATTGACGGCTATTTGCCGTCCGACCGTAAGCCCGGTTTCTTGTCAAAGATATTCTATATTCCCGAGGATTTTGAAGGTCCTGCTGTTGCAATCAAAAGCTATGCATCAGGTATAGCTGCGTTCTATCCCAATTATGATGAGGCTTTGCTTCGCAGCCTGTTGAATGATTTTGAGATAGACATCGACCGCAAGTTTACCTCTCTTTCCCTTGGTCAGCGCAAAAGGGCCATATTGTCTATTGCTCTTGCTATGAACACCGAATATCTGTTGCTCGATGAGCCCACCAACGGTCTTGACATTCCAAGCAAGCTCGAGTTTCGTAAAATGGTGGCAAAGGCAATGGATGAGAAGCGCACAATAATAATATCCACCCATCAGGTGAGGGATGTTGAGAATCTGCTCGACCACATTATGATTCTCGACAAGCGCAGTGTGCTGCTCGACAAGAGTGTGAGCGAAATTCAGAACGAGTATAGCTTCAATATTTCGGTAGATGTTCCCGGCAATGCCCTCTATGTGGAGCCGGGGCTTGGTGGTTGCTGTTCAATAACTCCCAACACAAGCGGCGAGGAGAGCCGCATTAACATAGAACTGTTGTTCAATTACATCAACTCAAAAAAATGAAGGTTATGAATGAGGTTTTTGATATAAAGCGTTTGGGCGAGCTCATAAAGTATGAGATAACAAACTATATTCCCAAATTTTTCAAGTCGCTGCTTATTCTTGCAAGCATAATTGCTGCTATATGGCTTTATTCACTCACAGCCGATTTTTCTGTGTTGTCCGGCGGTAGGGATATGCTTGTGGGTGTGCTGTTTGTTGTTGCAGTGGTGTTGAGTCCTTTTATAATTTACAAGGATATGAACAACCGCAAGAAGGGATATATCTATGCAATGATACCTGCAAGCACGCTCGAGAAACTGCTCTCTATGATTGTGCTCTGCATTGTCATTGTGCCGTTCCTAACATACGCCGTGCTCACAGGCACCGACCTGCTGCTGTGGATTCTCTCCAAGATTGGCATAGGCTCGTTCTTGCAGATTGACTTTTTTAATCCGTTTATCGATACTGTGAAAGTGGATGATGAGTATCTGGTTCCCCATATATATCCGGTACTCGACAGTATTATCTATTTTGTAAATATTGTTTCCTACACCATTATGTTCAATGCAATCTTCCGCAAGAATAAGGTGCTGAAAACCATACTGTTCAATATAGCATCAACCTTTGCATTGGTGATATTCTCTACCATTGTGGCAAATATTACAACACCCGAATTCTGGGAAGAACTGTTCGAAGGTTTTGTTGAATGGTGCGAAGGTAAAACAGACGTGGAACTGTTTGGTTATCTAATGACCGTAACACGTTGCCTGACAGCTCTTTTGTCAGTGGTATTCCTTTCAATTACCTATTTCAGAATAAAGAAGATGAACTATTAAAATGTCTCTGCTATGGAATATAACGAACATAAACCAATCTATCTGCAAAATGTGGACCTTATGCAGGAGAAGATTCTGCGGGGCGACTGGCGCGAGGAGGAGCGTATCCCATCGGTGCGCGAGATGGGTGCAGAGGTGGGGGTAAATCCCAACACCATAGTGCGTTCCTATCAGCTGCTTGAGATGCAGGAGATTATCTACAACAAGCGTGGCCTTGGCTACTTTGTGAAGGAGGGTGCCGTGGCGCGCATAAAGGAGAATGTGAAACGTGAATTTATTGCCAACGAGTTGCCCCAGTTCAAGGCAAAGGCAGCGATGATTGGAATAACAAAGGAAGAACTTGTTGAACTTTTATAAACAGAAACACTATGAAGAACATTTTTATTATGGCCCTGTTGTGCCTGTGTATCTCTTTTGCAAGTTGCACAACCGTTGCTCCCGAGGCCGGCGAGGAGGGTGTGAAGGTGCACAAACCCTGGATATTTGGTACCGGAGGTGTTGATATGACACCGGTTGAGACCGGCCTGGAATATACCTGGCTATCAACGGATTATATAATTGTGAATATGTTGCCGCGTGCCTATGACGAGGACCTTGACGATGCTACATCCAATGATAACACATTGCTCGACTTCAACACTCAGATACAGCTTCAGGTCAAGGATAATAAGTCGCCGGTGCTCATCAAGAACTATGGCGAGGATTGGTATAATGCCGTGATAAAGGAGGTCTATCGCAACACTGTGCGCGGATATATATCCAAGTATGGTCCTTTTGACTTGATGAGTAACCGCGAAGTGCTCGATTCCATCAATCATCTTGTAAAGAATGATATGCAGGACTACATCTCTCTGTTGAGTACAAAGCAGGGCGAGCTGCCTATTGATGTGGTGAATGTGGTGGTGGGCCGTGCTATACCAAATGAGAGACAGAAGGCCGAGATGGATGCCACTGCTGCTGCTACACAGGCCAAGCGCACCGAGGAGTCGAGGCGCGAGATGCTTGTGGCGCGTGAAGCTGCCGAGCGTCAGCGTGCAATAGCCGACAAGGCCTATCAGGAGGAACTTGGGCTCACAACTGACCAGTTCATCCAGCTGCGTGCCTGGGAGATAATAAAGGAGAAGAACGGTGCCAACATTGATGTGCTGTTCAATGCCGATGGTACAAACAAAATGTGGAATGTGAGACGATAATATGAAGACAGGAATGAACGTGGCAATGCTCGTCTGTGTTGTGCTTCTGTTGCTGCTGACAGTGTCGTGCACCTATAATTACAGCAAAAAAGTATATGGCGAGGGAAAAATATCTTCGCTGTCGGTGAGCGAGTTTGCAGCTACCATCGCCTCTCCCGATGTGCAGCTTGTAGATGTGCGCCCCCCCGATGAGTTTGCAAATGGGAATATCTCCGGCAGTGTGAATATCGATGTGCTTACAGGGCATTTTGGCGAGATAGCTTCGGCTTCGCTCGACAAGAGCCGCACTGTGGCCGTCTATTGCCGCAGCGGCAACCGCAGCAAGAATGCAGCCAAGGTGCTCTCTATGATGGGCTATAACGTGGTGGATCTCGATAAAGGTTACAATGCGTGGGTGGAGTACCACTGCAACTCAAAATGAGTGCATTGGCGGTGCATACTATATTGTGTATACTGATTTTGAAACATATAAAAAAATATTGTGATGAAAGCATTTTTTAAAACAACATTTGCCTGTGTGCTTGGTATTGTGATTGCAGGGCTCATTCTGCCCATTGTGGGTATTCTGCTCATTGCCGGAATTGTGGCATCCTCGGTAGGTGGCAACGGTGAAATAGAGGAGAACTCTATTCTCTTTCTCGATCTTAATGGCACAATAGAGGAGCGTGCTCAGGAAAACCCCTTTGCATCATTAATGAATGATGATTTCAACAGCTATGGCCTTGATGAGATTATTGATGCTATTAAAGAGGCAAAAAGCAACAAGGATATTAAAGGCATATATCTGCAGGCCGGTGCTGTAGAGGGGGCATCTGGGGCTTCGCTTGAGGAGATACGCGGCGAACTTGCTTCCTTTAAGGAGAGTGGCAAATTTGTTGTTGCCTATGGCGACCAATATTCTCAGGGGCTTTATTATTTGGCAACCATTGCCGATAAGGTAATCCTTAATCCACAGGGGAGCATCGCTTGGCACGGTCTTGCATCAACTCCCGTTTTCTACAAGGATTTGCTTGAGAAGGTTGGCGTTGAGATGCAGATTTTCAAAGTGGGCACCTATAAATCGGCAGTTGAACCATTCATCGCCACAGAGATGAGTGATGCCAACCGCGAGCAGCTCACCGAAATGTTGAATTCTACCTGGGACAAGTTGCTCACAGATATTTCTGCCTCCCGCAATGTTTCCAAAGATAAGCTTAACGAGTATGCCGACGGGTTTATGGATTTCTGTCAGCCCACGGAGTATGTGGCGTGCGGTATGGCCGATACATTGCTCTACAAGGATGGTGTGCTGAATTACCTTAAGCGCCTTACATCTGTTGATGAGGATGACGAACTTAATCTTGTAACAATGAAGGAGATGAGGGATGTGCTGAAACTGCGCAGAGAGACTCTAAAGGTTAGCGGCAAGAAGAAGGTTGCGGTATATTACGCGTTTGGCGATATTGACGGCTCAACCTCATCCCTTGAGGGTATAAACTCAAAAGAGGTCATCAAGGAGCTGCGCGAATTGCGCGAGGATGATGATGTGAAGGCTGTTGTTCTTCGTGTGAACTCTCCCGGTGGCAGCGCCTATGGCTCGGAGCAGATATGGCGCGAGGTTACTCTTCTCAAGGCTGCCAAGCCTGTGGTGGTTTCAATGGGAGACTATGCAGCATCGGGCGGTTATTATATCTCGTGCGCAGCAGACTGCATTGTTGCCAATAGTACCACGCTCACCGGCTCCATTGGTATTTTTGGTATGTTCCCCACTGCCGAGAGGTTGTTGAAAGAGAAGATTGGCCTCGATTTTGACGTGGTAAAAACCAATGAAATGGCCGATTTTGGTATGATGTCCCGCTCTTTCCGTCCCGAGGAGAAGGTTGTGCTGCAGAACTACGTAAACAACGGATATGCTCTCTTCCTGAAGCGTTGTGCCGATGGTCGGGGAGTTAGCGTTGAGGAGATAGCAAAGATTGCCGAGGGCCGCGTGTGGACAGGCAGCAAGGCCAAGGAGATTGGTCTTGTTGATGAACTTGGCGACCTTGACAGGGCTGTTGAGATTGCTGCCCAGAAGGCCGGGCTTGTCGATTATTGCGTGAAGGCATATCCCGAGGAGGGAGATATCGTGGAGAAGATTATGGAGATTGACAAGAAGGATTATATGGAGACAATGGCGCGCGAGGCATTTGGCGGCTATTATAATTGTGCCAACTTCATCCGCAACATAGGCAATTGCGACAACATTCAGGCACGCCTGCCATTTGAACTCAATATAAGATAATTTGGAACAGGGATAATCCAAGAATATAGGCATAAAGCCCCTTTGGGGGCTTGTGCTTGTGGATGGGTTTGAGAGTAGAACTCAAGAGGGTCGGTTTCTGGATTATTCTGCTATATATAAAATAAGAAATGAGAGTGTCAGCGCGCTGACACTCTCATTTCTTATTTTTAGAATACCAATTTCACAGCAAAGTTCTGCTTGTCGGCAACTATGCCTGTGATGTAGTATACAATGCCCTCTTCGGTCTCTTGGCGCACGCGTGATATCTTAACTGTGTCGCCCGGCATAACCTCGGCATCGTAGTTGATGAGCAGTTCTTTGAGCTGTCGCTCCTTGATATCTTCGGGCTTGACAGCGTCTATGGCCCACATTGCATAGTTTACATTATTGACGTGTCCGTTGGGGTCAATCTCGGACCAGGTTACAGGGTGCTTTCTCACCAGTTCCGGTTCAATGTCTACGGGAATGACCACTTTGTCGGCGGGCTCTGCAATGGCATCCTCTTTGGTGCATTTTTCGGGGCTCGAGGAGAGGTCGCTGTTGCGCACGAGGCGGCGTGTGTTCAGGTCAATGATGAGCCAGGAACTTGTTGCCTCGGCAAGTATCTCTCCGTTGCTGTCGGTGAGAAGGAAATCGCGGAGGTAGAAGAGTTTTACCATTCCTTTGTGCCAGGTCTTTAGCGTTACGTCATCGCGCCACATTGGATAGCGCTTGAAACGCAGATGTATGCGTGAGAGCACCCAGGCATTGTTCATCGCAATCATCTCGTCGTATCCGAATCCCAATGTGTCTGCATTCTTGTTGGCGGCCTCCTGCATCAGGTTCAGCATAGCGGTGGGGCGCATAACTTTATTGGCGTCTGCCTCGTAGCAGGCAATGGTGTGGTTAAATGTAAGACTTGCCATATCTTTTTCTAATCTTAACGTTGTTTGCAATAGTATTCTATCCAGTTACCGAAGAGCTTGCGGGCAGTCTCCTGCCACAGGTTTACAGGCTCGTTGGCGGGGTTGTTGTTGCGGTAGTAGTTCTGCGGCAGTTCAATTGGCAGTCCCTTGGAAACATCGCGTTTATACTCGCCATCGAGCGTGTAGAGTGCATATTCCGAGTGTCCGGTGATGAAGAAGTTGCGTGTTTCGCGCTCCTGCATTATGTAGACTCCGGAAATGTCCGATTCCGAGAGCAGTTCAATCCTCTTCTCTGCAACCACTTCACTGCGGCGCAGTTCTGTGTGGCGGCTGTGTGGCACATATATTGTGCCCTCAATGCCTTTGAACAAGGGAAGCCCTGGCTGTGAGACGGTGTGTGGGAATATGCCGAACATCTTCTTTGGCAGCAGATGTTTCCTTATGCCGAATTTCTGGTATAACCCTGCCTGTGCAGCCCAGCAGATGAACAGTGTTGAGGTTACATTCTCTTTTGCCCAGTTGAATATGCTGCACAACTCGGGCCAATAGGTAACCTCTTCAAACTCAATCTTCTCAATGGGCGCGCCTGTTATTATAAGCCCGTCGAAGCGGCTGTTGCGCGCTTCGCTGAACGATGTGTAGTAGCGGCTCATATGCTCGGGGCTCGCGTGTTTGGGGGTGTGGGTGTCGAGCTTGAGCAGTGTGAGTTCAATGTTGTTGCTGCTTGTGGCAAGCAGGCGTATGAAGTCGGCCTCGGTGGTCTCCTTCATTGGCATTATGTTGAGCAGCGCAATGCGAAGGGTGTCCGCGGTAGACTCTTTAAGGATATCTACCGCGTTGCCCTCATCTATCACTGTTTGCAATGCAGGCAGGCCTGCCGGAACTTTTATAGGCATATTTTACCAAATCTTGAGACGCTCCTCCTGGGGTACGAACATTGGGCTCTCCTCGGTGATGCCGAATGCTGTGTACCAATCATCGATGTGGGGCAGTGAGCCATTAACCCTCCAACGTGAAAGTGAGTGAACATCGCTGCGTGTGAGGTTGCGTATCTCCTCATCGCGCACGTGGCCTGCCCATACACCGGAGTATGAGAGGAAGAAGCGCTGCTCGGGGGTGAGACCGTCTATTACAGGCAGCGGGTTATCCTTTGTGGCGTTGCGGAATGCCTGCATTGATATCATAAGGCCGCCGTGGTCGGCAATGTTCTCGCCCAATGTGAGCTTGCCGTTGGCGTTGAGGCCGGGAAGCACTTCAATCTTGTCAAAGAAATCCACAATAACCTGTGAACGCTCGTTGAACTTCTGAGCGTCTTCATCGGTCCACCAGTTTGCGAAATTGCCGTCTTTGTCGAACTGACGTCCCTGGTCATCGAAGCCGTGTGTCATCTCGTGGCCGATAACAACACCAATTGCACCATAGTTGAAGGCGTCATCCTCTTCCATATCGAAGAATGGATACTGAAGGATGCCGGCAGGGAAGCATATCTCGTTGGTTGTGGGGTTGTAGTATGCGTTCACTGTCTGTGGTGTCATATGCCACTCCTCTCTGTCTACAGGCTTGCCCCACTTCTCATCAACGTGCTTTTTCCAGTCAAACTCGGAGAGGTTGCGGCAGTTGTCGGCATAGCTCTGCTTGGGGTCTATCTGCAGTGCGCTATAGTCGTCCCACTTGTCGGGGTAACCGATTTTTACGGTAAATGTGTTGAGTTTTGCGTGTGCGGCCTCTTTGGTCTCGTTGCTCATCCACTCCTGTGCATCGATGCGCTCACCAAGTGCAATCTGCAGGTTCTTCACAAGCTGCACCATACGCTCCTTGGCTGCGGGTGGAAAGTATTTTGCCACATAGAGCTCGCCTATCACATCACCCAAAGCACCATCAACGGCTGTAAGGGCACGCTTCCAACGGGGCTGCTGCACCTTCTTGCCACTGAGAACTGTTCCATAGAAGGCAAATGTTTCCTCTTCAATGGCGTCGCTCAGCTCGTTTGATGTGGATGCAATTATGTACCATTCGAGGCAAGCCTTCAGCTCCTTGAGTGATGCCTCATTGATAATTGCTGCAACCTCCTTAATGGCTTCGGGGTGTGCAAGGTTTATGTTCTCGATGCCGTTGATGCCAAGCACGTTGTAGTAGGCATCCCAGTCGATGCCGGGAATCTCCTTCTTGAGCTGCTCGTATGTCATCTTGTGGTAGCTGTTCATTGGGTTGCGACGCTCCACGCGGCTCAGGTGCTTTGCTGCGATGCGTGTCTGTATGGCCATAACTGCCTCCATCTTCTCCTGTGCCTCGTTTTCGCTGAAACCGTGCAGCTTGAACATATTTACCACATATTGACGGAACCTTGTGCGTATGTTCTGCGAAACCTCATCGTTGTCGCTGTAGTACTCCTTTTCAGGGAGAGAGAGGCCGCCCTGATAAAGTCCCAACTGGTTGCTGTTACTGTCCATAATGTCTGTGCCGATACCTGTGCCGAAGAAACCGCCGATGCCCACACGGTAGTTGCTTGCCATAAGGGGGATAATCTCCTTCTTCTCTTTGATGGCTGCAACAGCCTCCATATAGGGCTTCACGGGTGCTACACCCTCCTGGTTGCGGCGTGTGCTGTCCATCACAAGGTTGTAGAGGTCGCCCACCTTCTGTGCATTGCTGCCCGGCTCGCTCTGTTTTGCGGCCTGCTCAAGGACAAGCTCCTTCAACTGCTCTTTGTTCTTCTCGCGGAGGGCGTCGAACTGTCCATAGCGTGCATACTCGTCTGTTATGGGGTTGGCAGCCTGCCATCCACCTGTTGCATACTGGAAAAAGTCCTTGCCCGGCTCCATTGTGGTGTCCAGGTTCTTTGTCAGCTTTGTTTTCATTGTCTCGTTTGTTGTACACGCGCCGAGGCCGATGGCTACGGCGGCGAGAATAAGTAATTTTTTCATTTTATATCAATTTAGTTTGTCAAGTTCTTCCATATTCTGTTCCCACACACTAACAGCCTCATCAAGCTGTTTCTTGAGCGCTCCATAGCGTGTGAAGTTCTCGGCCGTGCTGCCTTCCGAGGTGCTCATTGTTGCTTCGAGTGCGGCAATGGCCCCCTCCAATTCGCCAATGGTCTTTTCATCCTCCTCTATTATGCGCTCCAATTTGCGGCGCAGACGCTGTTGCTGCTTCTCGGCCTCGTAGCTCAGCTTGTTTTCGTTTACAGCCTTGGGCTGTTCGGCTTGCACTGCCGGCTTGCCCTGGGCCAGAGCCTCGTTTATGTTGGTTGCGTTCTTTGATGCCAGGTAGTCATAGATGCCGCCCAAATGTTCTCTCACCTTGCCGTCTCCAAACTCGTAGACCTTTGTTACCAGGCCGTCGAGGAACTGTCGGTCGTGGCTCACAACAATCACCGTGCCGTCGAAGTCGCGTATGGCCTCCTTCAGCACATCCTTGGACTGCATATCAAGGTGGTTTGTGGGCTCATCGAGAATGAGCAGGTTCATCTGCCTTAGTAGCAGACGTATCATTGCAAGGCGGCTGCGCTCGCCACCCGAGAGAACCTTCACGGGTTTGTCCGATGCTTCGCCGCCAAACATAAAGGCGCCGAGAATGTCGCGTATGCGCAGCCTTATGTCGCCTGTTGCCACGTTGTCTATTGTCTGGAATACGGTGAGGCTCTCGTCGAGCAGCTGAGCCTCGTGCTGCGCAAAATAGGCGGGCTCTACATTGTGTCCTATTGTTATCTCTCCATCGTGTTCAAGTTCGCCAAGGATGCAGCGCACCATTGTTGTCTTTCCCTCGCCGTTGCGGCCCACAAAAGCCACCTTTTCACCTCGGTTTATGGTAAAGTCTACATTCTGGAACACTGTGTGGGTGCCAAAGCTCTTCTTCACTCCGTTGCAGATGACGGGGTAGTTGCCGCTGCGTGTAGCAGGAGCAAACTTCAGTCTTAAACGGCTTGTGTCCTCCTCGTCAATCTCTATGGGCACCATCTTCTCGAGCTGCTTTATGCGGCTCTGCACCTGTACGGCCTTGGTGGGCTTGTAGCGGAAGCGCTCTATGAACTCCTTTATGTCGGCAATCTCCTTTTGCTGGTTCTCGTAGGCGCGTATCTGCTGTTCACGGCGCTCTTTGCGCGTCTCCATAAATTTGTCATAGGAGAGCTTGTAGTCATATATCCTGCCGCAGGAGATCTCTATCGTGCGGTTTGTAACTGCATTGAGGAACGCACGGTCGTGGCTCACAAGCAGTACCGCGTTGCTGCTGCGTGCCAAGAACTGCTCGAGCCACTGGATACTCTCTATATCAAGGTGGTTGGTGGGCTCATCAAGCAACAGAATATCGGGGTGCTGCAGCAGCAACTTTGCCAGCTCTATGCGCATTCTCCAGCCACCGCTGAACTCGCTTGTGGGGCGGGTGAAGTCGCTTCGGCGGAAGCCAAGGCCTGTGAGGGCACGTTCTATCTCCGCTTCGTAGTGGCTGCCGCCCATCATTGTGTACTGTTCGTTCAGGTGCGTATAGTCATCGATGAGTGCGTGGTACTCCTCACTCTCATAATCGGTGCGTTCTGCCAATTCGTTGTTCATCCTCTCGAGGCGGGACTCCATTTCGTGAATGTGGGCAAATGCCTGCTCTGCCTCTTCATAAACGGTGCGGCCGTCGGTGTGGTGCATCACCTGGGGAAGGTAGCCTACGGTGAACTCCTTGGGGCGTGATATTGCGCCTTCACTTGGTTGTTGTTGCCCTGCAATAATTTTTAGTAGCGTACTTTTGCCGGCACCATTCTTGCCAACAAGGGCAATGCGGTCCTTCTTGTTGATTATAAAACTGACATCGTGGAAGAGATTTGTTCCACCAAAATCAACTCTTATGTTGTCAATTGAAAGCAATGTTCCTTTATATTATATAATGTGTAAAAAAGTGTTATGGCGCAACTTGACATCTGCTTTGTTGCTGCGACCTTGGGTCGCAAAGGTACATTTTAAATGCGATATATACAACCCTGAGTCTTTCGAAGCCAATTTTTTCAGCTTTTTTTAAAAAAAATGAAAAAAATATGTTCAAAAATTTGCACCATATATAAAGCCTTTATATATTTGCAATGATTTCAAAAATGAAATAACAATTATGGTGTCAAGAGTAGAACTGAAGGAAGAATTGATTAAGGCCGGTATCAGACCATCGGTACAGCGTTTGGCTATTTTTGAATATGTGCGCCAGAGTCGTCTGCACCCCACAGCCGAGGTTGTCTATGAAGCGCTGTGCGATGAGCTTGGTTCACTCTCATTGACAACGGTCTATAATACGCTTAAACTATTTGTGGATGCAGGGCTCATCTCTATGCTAACCATTGATGATACCTTCCGTTGTTTCGACGGCAACCGCTGTTGCCACGCCCACTTTCGCTGCAACCATTGCGGTATAATAGTGGATCTTGAGATGAAAAAAGACTTCATCTCGCTGGTTGAAGGTCTCGAAGGTTATGAGATAAGCGATGCACAGCTCTACATCAAGGGACTCTGCCCCGATTGCCAAAAGAAAAGATAAAGGAAATAATTAATAATATAACAACTTAAATTTATACAGCTATGAAAAAGTACATTTGTTCAGTATGTGGTTATATACACGAAGGTGAATCGGCTCCCGAGCGTTGCCCAATGTGCAAGGTTCCTGCCGAGAAGTTTAACGAGCTTCAGGAGGGTCCCATCCAGTTTGTTCAGGAGCACG
>JAZONR010000038.1:0-56508 GCA_045654645.1 Bacteroidaceae bacterium | reverse complement strand
GGAGCATATTTAGAATGTTGTCGGGCTGCATAAAGGATTTATGCGTACAAAAATGATATTTCTTCGAATCTGAAGATAAAAACGGAAAAATTACTCCAAACAAGAGGCTGAGCCAAAATTACTTTTGACCCAGCCTCTTTTGTATTGTATTTAACCGACAGGAAGCCACAATCACTTCTCCCTCTTGATTACATAATCTATATAAGCTATAAGAGCATTGCGCAGCTCTACAGAAATATCAGACGGCAACTCCTCAATAGCCATTGCCCGATAACGCTCAATGCAAGCATTGGTATAATCAATACCACCCTCTTTCTTCGACAACTCCAGCAAGGTCTCAATCTCCTTTTCATCGAGAAATACTCCATTAGAAAGCTTCTCACGTATAGTAGTCAGCATCGGGTTAGAGCTTGTGCGCAACACATAAAGAGCCGGCAAAGTAATCTTTCCTTCACGCATATCACTACCCGTTGGCTTGCCAATATCATCACTATAATAGTCGAAAATATCATCCTTCATCTGGAAACACATTCCGGCGTATTTACCAAAGTTAGAGAAACGCTCAACAAGAACATCATCACCGCCTGCCGCATAAACAGCACAGGCACAACTGCACACAAAGAGCGCTGCTGTCTTAAGATATATGGCTTTAAAGTAATTATCCTCGCTATATGTACCCTTCTGCTGCAACTCAAACTGAAGAACCTCTCCGCTTGGTAGCTCCCTACCCAGTGTTGCTACCCTATCTATTATGCGCACATCACGTGTCTTTGCCACACAAGCCAACGACTGCGAGAACATATAATCACCCGCAAGCACTGCAACATTATTGTTGAAACGCACGTTGAGAGACTCCGAGCCACGACGCTTGTTACTCTCATCAATAACATCATCGTGCAGCAAACTGGCTGTATGCAGCAACTCAATTACAGCGGCTGTAGAATATACTTTTTCGTTGATTTCTCCGATACCTTTTGCAACAAGAAGCACAAGCATCGGACGCATCATTTTACCGGCCGATGCACCTACAAACGACAAAGCTTCACCCATAAGCTCCACATCACTCTTTAAAAGAGAGTCAAAATAAACCTTAAATTCAGCAAGTTCGTGCTTAATTGGCGCTTTGATTATTGACAATATATCCATAGTAGGTTTTTGTATATAAAACACCAAAGAGAGTGTTTCGATGCAAAAGTAATAAAAAAGCAATGGATAGTGGCAAAAATTATGTAATTTTACAAACAGTTAAAACTATTTCAAATGGATAAATTATTCCTACTCGACGCGTATGCACTCATATACCGCGCCTATTACGCATTCATCAAAAACCCTCGCATAAACTCCAAAGGGTTTAACACATCGGCCATCCTTGGCTTCATAAACACCCTCGAAGATGTGCTAAAAAAGGAGAATCCCACCCACATTGGAATAGCCTTCGACCCCAAAGGCCCAACGTTCCGCCACGAGGCCTATGAGGATTACAAAGCCCAAAGAGAGGAGACCCCCGAGGTCATCAGGGAATCTGTGCCCGTTATAAAAGAGTTCATCAAAGCCTATAATATCCCCATTTTCGAAGTCCCCGGCTACGAAGCCGATGATGTCATAGGAACACTGGCAAAACAAGCGGAGAAAAGGGGAATTATAACATATATGATGACCCCCGATAAAGACTATGGACAGCTTGTCTCTGAAACCACTTTTATATACCGCCCCAAATATGGCGACAAAGAGTTTGAGGTGATGGGCATTGACAGGGTAAAGGAGAAGTTTGGCATAGAGAACACAATGCAAGTGATAGACCTCCTGGGATTGATGGGCGATTCAAGCGACAACATACCCGGATGCCCCGGCGTTGGAGAGAAGACTGCACAAAAACTCATAGCGCAGTTTGGAAGCATCGAAAATTTGCTCAATAACACAGGCGAGCTGAAAGGAGCACTCAAAACAAAAGTGGAGGAAAACAGAGAAAAAATTCTCTTCAGCAAATTCCTTGCAACAATAAAAACCGATGTTCCCATTGAACTCGATATGCAAAGCCTTCGTCGCGAAGCCCCCGATGAAGCAGAACTCACCACCCTGCTCGACTTCTATGAACTGCGCGCACTGAAGGAACGAGTGAAGAAGACAAATTTTGCACCGTCTCTTTTTGACGACACTTCAACACCCGCTCCACAACCCGCAAGCAGCAAAGATAAAAAACAGGCCGCACAAGGTGCAATTCAAGGCTCTCTCTTTGATTTTTTTGCGGGCGATGACACGGGCGATGAAAAAAAATCGAGCCATTTGAGCTTAAAAGAGGTGCCACACACCTACAAACTCATTGATAATAAAGAAGATATAGCCAATTTGGCCACTGTTCTAAAAAAGAGCGAAACTGTGTGCTTTGACACAGAAACCACCAGCACCAACGCACTCGACGCCGAATTGGTTGGCCTTAGCCTCTCTATGAAGGAAAACGAAGCCTTCTACATACCAATGCCGGCCAATAGAGGCGAAACACAGGAACGCCTCGAAATCCTCAGAGATTTTTTTGAGAGCGACGAGATAAAGAAAGTAGGACAAAATATAAAATATGACATAACAGTCCTTGCCAATTATGGAATAGAGGTAAAAGGAAAACTTTTCGACACAATGATAGCACACTATGTGCTGCAACCCGAGCTCTACCACGGAATGGACTACCTTGCCGAAATCTATCTCAACTACGAGACAATAAAGATTGAAGAGCTTATTGGCGAGAAAGGGCGCAACCAGCGCAATATGCGCGACATCTCCCCCACCCTTGTGTGCGACTATGCGTGCGAGGATGCCGACATAACACTCAAGCTAAAGAATATTCTTGAAAAAGAGATTGAGAAAGAGGGATTGGAAAACCTCTTCTACAACATAGAAATGCCACTTGTTCCTGTACTTGCATATATGGAACGCAACGGAGCACGCATAGACACAACATCTCTCAAGGAGACATCGGCACTCTTCAGCAAACGCCTCAACGACATTGAGCAGGAGATATACACCCTTGCCGGCGAGCCGTTTAACATTGCCTCTCCCAAGCAGGTTGGTGATATCCTCTTTGGAAAGCTCAAGATTGTGGACAAGCCCAAGAAAACAAAGACAGGACAATATGTAACCTCGGAGGAAGTGCTTGCACAACTGCAAAACCGCCACCCTATTGTAAAAAATATATTACAACACCGAAGACTTAAAAAGCTTCTCAGCACATACATTGACGCCTTGCCCAACCTGGTAAATCCCAAGAGCGGAAAGATACACACATCCTATAATCAAACCGTTACTGCCACCGGACGACTAAGCTCCAGCAACCCCAACCTGCAAAACATCCCCATACGCGATGAGGATGGAAAAGAGGTGCGCAAAGCATTTGTTCCCGATGACGGATGCCTCTTCCTCTCGGTCGATTATTCACAGATAGAGTTGCGCATAATGGCTCATCTGAGCGGCGACACCAATATGATTGAAGATTTCCGCAGCGGATATGACATTCACGCAGCCACCGCTGCAAAGGTCTACAAAAAGCCAATAGACCAGGTTACAAAAGATGAACGCCGCAAGGCAAAAGTAGCCAATTTCGGCATAATATACGGTATATCTGTTTTCGGCCTTGCCGAGCGTATGAATGTAGACCGCCGCGAGGCAAAGGAGCTCATAGAGAACTATTTTGCAACATACAGCGGAGTGCAGGCATACATTGAAAAATGTAAACAAGAGGCAAAGGCAAACGGATATGTTGAGACCATATTCCACCGCAAGCGCTACCTGCCCGATATTAACTCGCACAATGCTGTGGTGCGTGGATATGCCGAGCGCAATGCCGTAAATGCTCCAATACAAGGAAGCGCTGCCGATATCATAAAGGTTGCAATGATAAACATCTACAAACGGCTAAAGGAGGCCGGTATGCGCTCCACAATGATACTTCAAGTGCACGATGAGTTGAACTTCAATGTACACCCCGAAGAGCGCGATGCACTGCAGGCAATTGTAACCAATGAAATGCAAAATGCAATAGAACTGAGTGTTCCCCTCACAGCCGACTATGGCTGGGGTACCAATTGGCTCGAGGCACATTAAACACACCACAACAATGCAGAAACAGACACACACCACAAAGCAATATGACCAGGAGAGGCTCGACACCCTCTCCTGGCTCCGTTTTCCACTTATTGTAGGTGTAGTATTTGCACACTGCAACATATATGCACTGGTAGAATCCTGGAAAGGCACTGCACCCGAGTGGCCGGCGTGGATTGAATACCTCTTCACATACTTCCATTGGATTGTGCTCCCGGCGAGAGTGCCGCTGCTTTTCATAATATCGGGCTATCTCTTTTTCAGGACACAAAAACCACGTAACAAAGCCTTCTTCGCCGACAAATACAGGCGCCGTACACACTCTCTTTTCATCCCCTACATAGCCTGGAACACTATTGCAATAGCAATTCTATACCTTAGATTCAACATTATAGACGGATGCAACTACAGCCTGCCAGATTACTTGAGTGGCTACTGGAACTTTATTCTGCGCGAAGGAGGAGACCCTGCCAACGGCCCATTGTGGTTTATGCGCGACCTGATGGTTGTATCACTCCTTGCACCACTGCTTCACATATTCATAAAGAAACGCACAACAGGCATTATATTCCTTACTGCAACAACAATTTGTTATGCCGCAAAAACAGCTATACCCATCACAGGATTCAGCAATGTAGCCATACTGTTTTTCAGCATAGGAGCCTACCTTGCTACACACAATATCGACTTCACAAAAATACCCACCCCAATAGGAATAATCACCACCATTCTCTACTTCCCCATACAGTTCTTTATGAACTCGATAGATGAGAACTCGCCATACATAGACACAATGTTCCTTGTTACCTGCATTGTTAAAATAACCGCAACCTTGTATATTGTATCCCTACTATTCAGGAAAGGAGTGTTGCACCCCACCCCGGGGCTCACAAAACTATGCTTCATACTCTATGCCCTACACGGAATTATAATAGGCCCTATAATAAAGACCGCCTACTTCACCCTCAACAGCAACAACAACCCATTCACAGCAATACTCATATTCTTTTCAACACCGGTTGTAATCATTGCTATAACAGCACTCTCACACCACCTATTGACAAGATACACTCCACGACTTGCATCCATACTTGGCTGCAACAGAAGATAAAACTGCGGCACATTCCCCAACACTCAATTTCGCAGTACGGAAATATTTCACTATCTTCGCGCAGAATTTGGAATAATCAATAAAATAGATACATAATATGGCTTTGAAAGCAGGTATTGTTGGCTTGCCCAACGTAGGAAAATCTACTCTTTTCAACTGCCTCTCGAGTGCAAAGGCACAGGCAGCGAACTTCCCCTTCTGTACAATCGATGCCCAATTGGGACAGATTACCGTTCCCGATGAACGACTGAATAAATTGGCAGAGCTTGTACACCCCGACCGCATTGTCCCTGCAACTTGTGATATTGTAGATATCGCAGGACTTGTAAAGGGCGCAAGCAAGGGCGAGGGATTAGGCAACCAATTCCTTGGAAACATACGCGAGACCGATGCTATTATCCACGTTCTCCGTTGTTTCGATAACGATAACATAGTTCACGTAGACGGCTCTGTGAACCCTGTACGCGACAAAGAAATCATTGACCTTGAGTTGCAGTTCAAGGACCTTGAAACAGTTGAAAACCGCATCAAGCGTGTTGAGAAACAGGCACGCGTGGGTGGCGACAAGCAGGCTAAGCTCGAGTATGATGTGCTTATGCAGTTCAAAGAGGCTCTTGAAGCCGGAAAATCGGCGCGCACAGTAACTTTTGACACCGAGGATGAGCAACAGGTAGCCAAAAACCTTTTCCTCCTCACATCAAAGCCCGTTCTCTATGTGTGCAACGTAGATGACACATCGGCTGCCAACGGCAACAAGTATGTAGAAGCTGTGCGCGAGGCAATCAAGGACGAGTATGCCGAGCTTCTTATCATCTCGGCACAGACCGAGGCCGACATAGCCGAGCTCGAGAGCTATGAGGAGAAGCAGATGTTCCTTGAGGATATGGGCCTTAAGGAGTCCGGCTGCGACCGTCTGATCAAGGCTATTTACCAGCTTCTGAACCTGCAGACATATATTACAGCAGGTCCAATGGAGGTAAAAGCGTGGACATTCCGCAAGGGATGGAAGGCCCCCCAGTGTGCAGGAGTCATCCACACCGACTTTGAAAAGGGCTTCATCCGCGCCGAGGTTATCAAATACGAGGATTACATCAACTATGGCTCCGAGGCTGCCGTTAAAGAGGCCGGAAAGATGAGCGTAGAGGGCAAAGAATATGTTGTGCAGGACGGCGACATTATGCACTTCCGTTTCAATGTATAACAGATAAAAACCACACCACAACAGCTTGAAGCTATGGAAACAATATCAAGCGCAATAGTTTGGAACCCATCACTGGGACCATTCTCAATAATGGGATTCGAGATACGCTACTACTCACTGTGTTGGGTGATAGGCCTTCTTGGAGCATACTACATTGTGAAGAAACTGTATAAAAAACAAGGCATAAGTGAAGAACTCTTCAACCCCCTTTTCTTCTACTGCTTCATAGGAATTCTTGTTGGTGCACGCTTGGGACACTGCCTTTTCTACCAACCCGATTACTACCTTGCCCACCCAATAGAGATGCTTCTGCCAATAAAGCACACTGTAGAAGGGTGGAAATTCACAGGCTATGAAGGATTGGCAAGCCACGGCGGCGTCATTGGAGTAATAACCGCACTCATTCTCTACAAGAAGAAAACAGGCCTCAAAATGGTGTGGACACTCGATAACATCGCCATTGCAGCACCATTTTTTTCGGCAATGGTGCGCATTGGAAACTTTATGAACAGCGAGATAATAGGCACTGAAACAGATGCCCCCTGGGGAGTGATTTTTGTGCAGGCAGGCGAAACAGTGCCACACCACCCGGCGCAGCTCTATGAAGCACTGGCCTACATAATAATATTCCTTGCAGGACTTCTTCTCTACAAGAGGTACAGTGCAAAAACAGGTAGCGGCTTCTTTATGGGATACTGTCTCTTCACAATCTTCACCTTCCGCTTCTTTGTGGAATTTATAAAAGAGAACCAGGTTGCATTTGAAGATGGAATGACACTTATAATGGGACAGTGGCTCAGTATTCCACTAATAATAGTAGGTGCATATTTTATGATAAAGGGAATAAAAAAATCGGCATAACGCCGATTTTTTTATTTTGTTACTGTTGCGGCAAGCCTCTCTTTTTCACTCATTGCAGCAAGTTTTTCAACCTCAGTAATATCTATATTCATAGCCTTTGCAAGCCGCCTGCCATACTCTTTATCGGCAAGATAACAATGAGCCGTGTGGCGATACTTTATATTGTCGGTAACAGGCATCATATCCTCGGCTGTATTTGATATAAGAAGACTCTTTTGCTCTTCTGTCATTAACCTATACAAATTACCGGGCTGGTAGAAACAATCATCTGTGCGGTCCTTATAAGGGTTGTAGCGCATAACCTCGCCTGCAACAGGTGAATGAGCTGTATTTACACTTTTTGTTTCCCACTCGCCAATGCTGTTTGGGGAATAACCCTTTGCAGCACCATTGTTACCATCTACACGCATTGCACCGTCGCGGTGAAAACTGTGAACGGGACATCTGGCCCTGTTTACAGGAATCTGGTCGTGGTTCACACCAAGCCTGTAACGCTGTGCATCACCGTAAGAGAATAGCCTGCCCTGAAGCAGTTTATCGGGCGAAAGTCCTATTCCCGATACTATGTGCGCCGGATTAAAAGCAGCCTGTTCAACCTCGGCAAAATAGTTTTCAGGATTACGGTTAAGTTCCAATAAGCCCACTTCAATCAGTGGAAATTCCTTGTGGCTCCACACTTTTGTAATGTCAAAAGGATTCTCTTTGTAGGTGGCAGCCTGCTCCTCGGTCATCACCTGAATGTATAGTTTCCAGCGTGGAAAATCTCCCGTTTCTATTGCATTGAAAAGGTCTCTACCGTGGCTCTCACGGTCGTGTGCAATTACAGCAGCAGCCTCGGCATTGCTCATATTCTTTATACCCTGCTGGGTGCGAAAATGAAATTTCACCCACACACGTTCACCATTTTCATTTATGAGACTGTAGGTATGAGAGCCAAACCCGTGCATATGACGGTAGGAAGCCGGTATACCACGGTCGGACATCACAATGGTTACCTGATGCAGAGCCTCGGGCAGCATTGTCCAAAAATCCCAGTTGCTTTGTGGTGAGCGCAAGTTTGTTTGCGGGTCGCGCTTGATTGCGTGGTTAAGGTCGGGGAATTGCAGTGGGTCGCGAAGAAAAAAAACAGGTGTGTTGTTCCCAACCAAATCCCAATTACCTTCATCGGTGTAGAACTTGACGGCAAAGCCGCGTATATCACGCTCGGCATCGGCAGCTCCACGTTCACCGGCAACGGTTGAAAAGCGCACAAAAACATCTGTCTTTTTGCCAATCTTTGAAAAAACAGACGCACAACTGTATTGTGTTACATCGTTTGTTACTGTAAAGGTACCAAATGCTCCACTACCCTTTGCGTGCATCCTTCGTTCGGGTATGACTTCACGGTCGAAATGGGCAAGCTTTTCGAGTAACCAGTTATCTTCTAGCAATATAGGCCCACGCTCGCCGGCTGTAAGGGAGTTGATGTTGTCGGGCACGCGTGCACCAACTTCATTTGTCAAGAATTTCTTATCCATAAAAAAGGCTGTTAATAGTTCATTTAACCATCAACAGCCTTGTATCAGAGTTTGTTCAATTATTATTTTCCCTTGACTATACGTTTAATATCGTTAAGCTTATTCAGTGCTTCAAGCGGTGTAAGATTATTTACATCTATTCCAAGAATCTCGTCGCGCACCTGTGAGAGAACAGGGTCGTCAAGCTGGAAGAAATTGAGTTGAACCCCCTCTCTGCTCTCCGCAATTTCAGCTGTAGGTGCCGCTTTCAGTTCACCGCGGTTATTCCCGGCCTCAAGTTTCTTCAAAATCTGTTCAGAACGTTTCACAATGCTCTTGGGCATACCCGCGAGCTTTGCAACGTGTATACCAAACGAGTGCTCGCTGCCACCGGGCATAAGCTTGCGCAGGAATATCACCTTGCCATCCAACTCACGCACCGACACATTGAAATTCTTTATTCTTGGGAAGCTCTTCTCCATCTCATTGAGCTCGTGATAGTGTGTTGCAAAAAGTGTGCGAGCCCTACCCCTTGAATACTCGTGTATATACTCCACAATAGCCCAAGCAATGGACATACCATCATAGGTTGATGTACCGCGACCAAGCTCATCAAAAAGCACAAGGCTGTGCCCCGACAGGTTGTTAAGGATGTTGGAAGCCTCGGTCATCTCAACCATAAATGTAGACTCACCGGCCGATATATTATCACTGGCACCCACGCGGGTAAAAATCTTATCCACAAGACCAATCACAGCACTGTCGGCAGGCACAAAGCATCCAATCTGTGCAAGTAGCGTAATTAGCGCTGTTTGGCGCAACAAGGCCGACTTACCGGCCATATTGGGACCGGTAACAATTATAATCTGCTGTTTCTCGCTATCGAGATACAAATCATTGGGAATATAACTCTCTCCAACAGCCATTTGACGCTCTATAACAGGGTGGCGACCCTGCTTGATATCAAGCACATCATCCTCGCTAATCACAGGGCGTATATATTTATAGGCACGCGACACATTGGCAAATGAGAGCAACACATCGAGCCTTGCAAGATGAGTGGCATCGACCTGTATTGCGGGAATATAAGAAGCAAGGTCGGTTACAAGATTATTGAAAATCTGTGTCTCGAGCGACAAAATCTTCTCCTCGGCACCAAGAATTTTCTCCTCATACTCCTTTAGTTCCTGTGTGATATAACGCTCGGCATTCACAAGAGTCTGCTTGCGTATCCACTCGGCCGGAACACTATCCTTATAGGTGTTGCGCACCTCAATATAGTAACCAAAGACATTATTGAACGAAATTTTGAGGCTTGGGATGCCGGTGCGCTCACTCTCGCGCTGCTGCAACTGCAACAAATAATCTTTGCCATTGTAGGATATCTCACGCAACTCATCAAGGCGGGCATCCACCCCATCGGCCACCACACCACCCTTGTTCAACAACAACGGCGGCTCGGGAACAATTTCTCGTGCTATACGGTCGCGAATCTCGGCACAACAATCAAGCTGCGCACCAATGCGCTTCAACACCTCGTTCGATGAAGCCTCACAGGCACTCTTTATAGGCTCCACAGCCTGCAATGCAAGCTTCAGCTGAACAAGCTCACGCGGAGAGACACGCCCTGCAGCAACCTTGGCTATTATGCGCTCAAGGTCTCCTATCAGGTGCAACTGCTCCTCTATAAGATCACGGAACTCGGGCTCGCGGAAATAGTATTCCACAATATCGAGACGCTCTTCAATGGGCTTTCTATCCTTTAATGGGAACACCATCCAACGCTTCAAAAGGCGTGCACCCATTGCAGTGAGAGTGCGGTCTATAACCGAGATGAGCGGCGTTCCACCGTCGTGCATACTGCCAAGCAACTCCAAGCTGCGTATCGTGAACTTATCGAGACGCACATAACGCTCCTCCTCAATGCGCGAAATATTGCGTATGTGAGAAACCTGTGTGTGCAGGGTAACATCAAGATAGTGCAGCACTGCACCCGATGCCACCACTCCGCTGCGCAGATGCGAAATACCAAAGCCCTTCAGGTTTTTTGTCTCAAAATGCTTTGTAAGCTTCTCGTTGGCAAACTCATCGGTAAACGCCCAGTCATCAAGTTCAAATGTAAGGAATTTAGTACCGAAAAGCTCCTCGAAGCGTCTCTTCATTCCACGCTCAATCAAAATCTCCTTTGGACGGAAATTGATGAGCAGCTTCTCAATGTAGTCATAGGTGCCCTCGGCAACAAGAAACTCACCCGTTGAAATATCAAGGAATGAAACACCGCACATAGGCTTGCCAAAATGCACCGCAGCAAGGAAGTTATTCTCCTTGTAGTCCAACACATTATCATTTATTGAAACACCCGGTGTAACAAGCTCTGTAATGCCACGCTTCACCAGTTTCTTGGTCATCTTTGGGTCCTCGAGCTGGTCGCATATAGCAACACGCTTGCCTGCACGCACCAGTTTGGGAAGATATGTATCGAGTGCGTGGAAAGGAAAGCCGGCCATCTCTATGGCTTTTGCAGCATCGCTCTTGCCGTTTGAGCGCTTTGTGAGTGTTATTCCAAGAATTTCCGAAGCTACAACAGCATCGGAACAGTATGTTTCATAGAAGTCGCCACAACGGAACAGCAGCACCGCATCGGGGTGCTTTGCCTTGAGTTCATAGAACTGTCGCATCATTGGCGTTGCAGCTACATCTTTTTCAGCCATATATATTGTGTGTTTAATGTGTACAATTATTACGCGAAGATACTAAAAAAATCCATAAGGCGGCATCACATATAGTATTTATAAATGTAGAAATATATTCCCTTTTAAGCATTGGTTGTTAAAAGAGTATTCTCATTCATAACGCGAAAATATTTTTTACCGGCTAAAAAGCATTGGTAAAGGTCCCCAATAATACTCCAAAGAACAAATGGCTGCTGCGCAACAAAGGCCATTTATCCATTTTTTATATCAATGATTTCAAAAAATCCAAACTAAAACCATATTATTACTTTTTTTATATATTTTTGTGGGTTAAAGTGTGTGAAAACACATTTACCGGTTATTAGAATAATAAAAAAACACAAGAATATGGCATATAATTTTAATGAGATTGAGCAGAAGTGGCAGAAATATTGGAAGGAGAACAAGACCTACCGTGTAGTTGAGAATGAGGATAAGAAGAAATTCTATGTGCTGAATATGTTCCCATATCCATCGGGTGCAGGCCTTCACGTGGGACACCCTCTGGGTTACATAGCATCGGATATTTTTGCACGTTTTCAACGCCTTCAGGGCTACAATGTGCTCAACCCTATGGGTTATGATGCCTATGGCTTGCCCGCCGAGCAATATGCTATACAAACAGGACAACACCCGGCCATAACAACCGAGCAGAATATAAACCGCTATCGTGAGCAGCTCGACAAGATTGGTTTCTGTTTCGACTGGGACCGCGAGATAAGAACTTGCGATGCAAGCTACTATCATTGGACACAGTGGACATTCATCAAGATGTTCAACAGTTACTACGACAACGATGCAAAGTGTGCAAAACCAATAAGTGAGCTCATTGAGAAGCTTGGCAAAGAGGGTAGTGCAGCAATTAACGCAGCCTGCACAAGAGAACTCGACATTACAGCCCAGGAGTGGAACACTATGAGCGAAGTTGCCAAGCAGGAAACTTTGATGAACTGGCGCATTGCGTTCCTCAACGAGACAATGGTGAACTGGTGCCCTGCATTGGGTACAGTGTTGGCCAACGACGAGGTTGTTGATGGTGTATCGGAGCGAGGCGGCTACCCTGTGGTGCAAAAGAAGATGAAGCAGTGGTGTCTTAGAGTTTCGGCCTATGCACAGCGCCTGCTCGACGGCCTTGAAAGAATAGAGTGGAGCGACTCTATCAAAGAGACACAGCGCAACTGGATTGGCCGCAGCGAGGGAACAGAGATGCAGTTCCACATAAAGGATAGCGACATTGAATTTACTATATTCACCACCCGTGCCGATACAATCTTTGGTGTTACATTTATGGTGCTTGCCCCCGAGAGTGAACTTGTTTCACAAATTACCACCGAGGAGCAGAAGAGTGATGTTGAGGCTTATCTCGACCGCACAAAGAAGCGCACCGAGCGCGAGAGAATGATTGACCGCAATGTAACCGGTGTATTCACCGGCGCGTATGCCATAAACCCCATTACAGGCGAGGATATTCCAGTGTGGGTGAGCGATTATGTGCTCTCGGGCTATGGCACAGGAGCCATTATGGCCGTTCCTGCTCACGACAGCCGCGACTATGCCTTTGCAAAACACTTTGGCCTTGAGATACGTCCGCTCATCGAGGGTTGCGACGTAAGCGAGGAGAGTTTCGATGCAAAGGAGGGTATTATGACCAACTCACCGGTAGCCAAATTTGCCGACTGCAAACTGAACCTCAACGGTCTCACAGTGAAGGATGCTATTGCAGCAACAAAGGCATACGTTACCGAGAACAAACTTGGCCGTGTGAAGGTGAACTACCGTCTGCGCGATGCAATTTTCAGCCGTCAGCGCTATTGGGGCGAGCCATTCCCCATCTACTACAAAAACGGAGTTCCCTATCCTGTTCCCGAGGAGTGTCTCCCCATTGAGCTCCCCGAGGTAGAAAAATTCCTCCCCACCGAGAGTGGAGAGCCCCCATTGGGCCACGCAAAGATGTGGGCTTGGGACACAAAGAACAACACCGTTGTTGCCAAGGAAAATATTGACAATGAAACAGTTTTCCACCTTGAGCTTAATACAATGCCCGGTTTCGCAGGTTCAAGCGCATACTATTTGCGTTATATGGACCCAAAGAACAACAAAGCACTTGTTTCGCCCCAGGCCGACAATTATTGGCAGAATGTGGACCTGTATGTAGGTGGTACAGAGCACGCTACCGGACACCTCATCTACTCACGTTTCTGGAATATGTTCCTTCACGATACAGGTGTAAGCGTGAAGGAAGAGCCGTTCCAAAAACTTGTAAACCAGGGTATGATTCAGGGACGAAGCAACTTTGTATACCGCATAAAGGATACAAATACATTTGTTTCACTAAACCTCTCCAAGGAGTATGACGTAACTCCCTTGCACGTTGATGTAAACATTGTAACAAACGATATTCTCGACATAGAGTCATTCCGTGCGTGGCGCCCGGAGTATGCCGATGCTGAATTTATACTCGAGGACGGCAAATATATATGCGGTTGGGCTGTAGAGAAGATGAGTAAGTCAATGTTCAATGTTGTGAACCCCGATACAATTGTTGAGAAGTATGGTGCCGACACACTGCGTCTCTATGAGATGTTCCTGGGCCCTGTTGAGCAGTCCAAACCTTGGGACACCAACGGCATCGACGGCTGCCACCGCTTCTTGCGCAAGCTGTGGGGTATGTTCTTCGACAAGAACGACAACTGCATTATCACCGATGACGAGCCCACAAAAGAGGAACTAAAATCACTGCACAAGCTGATTAAGAAGACAACAGAGGATATTCCGGCCTTCTCATACAACACAACTGTGAGCGCATTTATGATATGCCTCAACGAGCTCACAACCCTCAAATGCAACAAGAAAGCAATACTTGAGAAGGTTGTTGTTGTGCTCTCTCCGTTTGCACCCCACATCTGCGAGGAGCTTTGGGAGATTATGGGACACACAACCACAATTTGTGATGCAGAATGGCCTGCGTTCAACGAAGAATTCCTTAAGGAGGATGTCATCAAATACACCATCTCTTTCAACGGAAAGGCACGTTTTACACTCGACTTTGCTGCCGATGCCACAAATGCCGATATTGAAGCTGCTGTGCTTTCAAATGAGAACAGCCAAAAATATATCGACGGTAAACCTATCAAGAAGGTTATCATAGTACCAAAGAAGATTGTTAATATTGTAATCTGATATTGTGCTGATTTCCATTTAAGAACATTTTAAATTACTATAGTTATGGGCAAGCGATTCATTCCAAGACCAACAATAAAGGATGAGCTGAAGAACTACTTTATGATTACGGTTGGACTAACACTCTATGCATTCACTTGGAAGTTCTTTATGGCGCCGTTCCAATTTGTAACAGGTGGTATAACCGGTGTTGGTGGTATTGTGGAGTATACAACAGGTATTCCAATGCAGTATACCTACTTTCTTATCAACATTGTACTCATCATCATTGCAATACAACAGCTTGGATGGAAATTCTGTGTCAAGACAATATATGCCATACTTGTGATGACAGTGATGCTTGAGTTGTTTGGTGCATTATCGAAAGCGTATCCCGAGTACACAGCAGCAGTTGTGTTGGAGGGGAGGCCGCTCGAAGCCTGTATAGTGGGTTCTATATTCATAGGAATGGGTATTGCATTCTGCTTCCTCAGCAACGGAAGCACCGGTGGTGTTGATATTATAGCTGCAATAGTAAATAAATACAAGGATATAAGTTTCGGGCGTGCGATGCTGTATGTTGATGCTTGTATCATCATAAGCAGTTTCTTTATCATACCTAAGGAGAATAATATTGAAGCGCTGCAGAAAATTTTTTATGGATTCATAAACCTCGTTATTGTAAATGTGTCGCTTGATTATATGGTCAATAGCAACCGTCAGGCAGTGCAGTTCTTTATCTTCTCGAGCAAATATGATGAAATAGCCTATTACATAACACGCCGCCTTAAAAGAGGTGTAACACTGTTGGACTCTGTGGGCTATTATTCAGGAAAAGAGGGTAAAGTGGTAACTACCATTGCCCGCGCAACACAGGCAAACCAACTGTTGAGCGCTATTAAGCAGATTGACCCTAATGCGCTTGTTTCACAATCTAAAGTAATGGCTGTGTATGGCCTTGGATTTGATAAGATAAAATCAAAGAAAAAGGTTGAGATAGATGACAAGTCTGTCATTAACAATTAATTTACCTGGTACTATGAAACTGGTATTTGCAACAAACAACAAACATAAACTGCAGGAGGTTAGGGATATTATAGGAAGTGGGGTAGAGGTTCTCTCACTCAATGATATCAACTGCCACGACGATATCCCTGAAACAGCCGATACACTGCAGGGAAATGCACTCATAAAGGCAAGGTATATATATGAGAAATATGGTATTGACTGCTTTGCCGATGATACCGGCCTCGAGGTAGAAGCTCTTGGAGGAGAGCCCGGGGTATATTCGGCCCGATATGCCGGAGAGGAGTGTGATTCCGAAGCAAATATGCATAAATTGTTGCATAATTTAACAGGAAAAAAGAATCGCAATGCACAATTCCGCACAGTTATTGCGTTAATAATAGATGGAAAGGAGATGCTTTTCAACGGTATAGTAAAGGGTACAATAACCGAGGAGAAGCGTGGAACATCGGGGTTTGGATATGACCCGGTGTTTATTCCTGAAGGATTTTCCGAAAGCTTTGCACAAATGGATAGTGCCACAAAAAACAGCATAAGCCACCGCTACCGTGCAACACAGGAACTAAGTAACTACTTAAAGGAAAGATATGGTTAAGAGATTAACGGCTTTTTTAACTCTACTTTTTTTATTATCACTGACAATTAAGGCAAATGTTGGCGAATGGACTCTGTATCAATCATACAGTAACGTAACATATTGCGAGGTTGTTGGTGATAAAATCTATATATTGGCATCGGGTGCGCTATACTCATATAACACAAAAGACAATGAAGTCAGAACATATGACAAGATAAACACCTTGAGCGATGTAGGAATAACACATATTGCCCATTCAAATTATCTTGATGCCATTGTTATTTTATATGATAATGCCAATATAGATATTCTATACAGTGATGAGAGTATCTATAATATATCTGATTTTAAAAATAAGGTACTTCCAAGCAAAAAAATAAACGGGATAAACATTCAGGATAGTATTGCCTATATTTCCACCGATTTTGGGGTTGTTGTTCTCAATCTTGAAAATCTTGAATTTTCAAACACCTATAACCTTGGACTAAACACCTATGGCAGCATCTGTTTCAAGAACAACATATATGCAGCTACATCAAACGGTATATATAGTTGTGAAATATCAAAGAACCCACTTGACAAGGCCAACTGGGTGCAACTGACAAACACCAGTACCGAGGCATTGAGTGTGCTTGAGAATAACCTCTACAGCCTTGTAAAGGAAACAGGAATATCTATATATAACCCACAAGAAAAAACATTCTCAACAGTTGTAAAAAACAGTGGAGAGAAGTATCAATCACTCTATAATAATGGTAGTGAAATCATAGCTTCTGCAAAAGATAAAACAACTATTATAAAGAGCGACAACACTGTTTTTACATACAAAAACAGTAATAACATACACACTACAAAGAAAGGAAACAGATTTTTCGACTGCAAGGGATATAATGGTATTATCGAATACTCTCTAAATGATAATAAGATAGAAAATGTTTCAGAGTTACCAATCCCCAACAGCCCAATAAGAAACTATTGTGAATTTATGAAATTCACACAAGATGGCAAACTTCTTGTAGCAGGAGGAAATATAAACTATTTCGATAACACCTTCTATAATGGAACAGTGATGCAGTTCACTCCGTCGGAACAAAAGTGGTTTAACTTTCCCGAAGATACTATCAAAAAAGTTACAGGATACAATTATGTAAACATCTGTTCAGTTGATGAAGACCCAACTGAGCCGGGACACTTCTTTGCAAGCTCATTCGGTTATGGACTATATGAGTTCCGTAACGGAGAATTCATTAAACATCACAACCATACCAACAGCCCGCTTGAAAGTGTTTCATCGGGTAATTATTCCTATGCCTATGTGCGCACACCTTATGTAAAATTTGACAAAGAGGGAAACCTGTGGTGCATAAATACCGATGTAAAAGATATAATAAAGGTCTTAAAGAAAGATGGCAGCTGGTTATCATTAAACTATGAGGAGATGAAAAATATGGCAACTGTTGTGAAACCATTTGTGGATTCACGCGGTTGGTTATGGATTACAATATTACAGTCTAACCCAGGACTATTCTGTGCCAAGATAAAAAACACACCATTTGATACAAGTGATGATGTAACAAAAAAATGGATAAACAAATTCACCAACCAAGACGGTATAAGTTACGACATTTATCAGTTATATGATATGTGCGAGGATAAGAATGGAGAAATTTGGGTGGGCACCAATATAGGTATTTTTGTTATAGACAACCCTGAAAAGTTCTTCAACGACGGCATATTCAAACAGATTAAAATTGCACGCAACGATGGCACAGGGCTTGCCGACTACTTTATGAGTGGTGAATATATTAAAGCCATTGCTGTAGATGGCGCAAACCGCAAATGGATTGGCACTAACGATAATGGAATATACCTTGTCAGCGAGGACGGAAAGAAAACAATCCATCACTTCACCACCGACAACTCTCCACTTCCATCCAACACCATAGAGAGCATAGCTATCAATGATTTATCGGGTGAGGTTTTTATTGGCACCAGTAAAGGTATTGTAAGTTATATGAGTGATGCCACAAAATCGAGCGAAAAACTTGAAAATGACAATATACACGCCTATCCCAACCCTGTAACTTCAACCTATAACGGTAAAATATCCATTGTGGGACTGACTATGGATTGCAATGTGAAAATTGTTGATGCAGCAGGCTACCTTGTGAACGAAGGAACATCCAATGGTGGAATGTACACTTGGAACGGCCGCGATAAACGAGGAGAAAAAGTTACAAGTGGTGTCTATTATGTATTGACATACGACGAAGAGGGTAACGAAGGAGCAACTACCAAAATTGTAATCACACGTTGATTACTCCAAAATAACGCATCAATCCCTGTAAAACGGCTTTTAAGAGCTTTTTACAGGGATTGATTATAGTAATTATAATGGAATGAAAAAAAGCTTTAAAAAGGTGTTCTATCTACACAGCAATTCAATAACTGTTATTTCAGGCCTTGCACCAAAACGAGCTATAAAACCCACACATCCAATACCGTCATTTATATAAAGCTTCCCTTTCCCATTGTCATATAAGCCACTCCAATACTCATACATAAACCTTGCAGGTGAGAAACCAAAAAATTTCATCTGCATTGAGTGAATATGCCCCGATAGTGTCAGGTCGCTGTTACCACTCTCTGAGAGCACGTTCCACAATTGCGGTAGATGAGAAATTGTTATGTTGAATAATTTTGGAGGCACGTTATTATATATTCTCTCTACATTAATCCCGTTTACAGCATCCATAGAGTGTTTATATCTGAGTAACTCCTCGCTAAAATCTATTCCTGTTATTGCAATGGAGTCGCATCCACGTTCTATATAAACCGTGCTGTCTCTCAACACCTGCCACCCGGCACCATTCATCTTTTGAGTAAGGGCTGCAATATTCTCATTTCTTAACTCGATAGTGGAGTTGTTTATATATGCACCTGTATCGTGGTTTCCAAGCGCCATAAAAGCCCCATCACGCCCTTTTATGGTAGAAAGTAAGGAAACTATCCCATTGGTTAATTCGGAGTGGTGTAGATTGATTATATCACCTCCAAAGAGCACTAAATTTACATTCTGCTTTTTTATTATTTCAGCTATTTTTTTTATTTCACATTCCGGGGCAAGCATTGAGCCTATATGTATATCTGAAATAAAAGCAATGCTGTATCCGTGGAAATATGGTGGTAAATTTTCACACTCTACCTGCACTCTCTTAACCTCATAATCGTTCCTTGTTATAAAAATAGAGTACATAAATAACAGAAACAGTGCCGTGGAGAGTATAACTCCTGTCCAATGAAAAGATTTCTTTTTCGATGGTAACCAAAAGAGATAAAAGAAGACTCTTGGTAGTGAAAGCGCAAGATAAGTTGTGAGCATTATCATTGCAATCTTCATAACATTGCCACCATTGTCCTCATTGATAAAGAAGTATAATAGTAGGGGAGTGAGCAGTATGAGAAGATTTGACACATAAATTATAGCAGCAAACGAATATTTTAGTAATTTTGAAACAGCTCTCTTTGAAAGCCTTTTATAAGCCACCCGGTCAAGCAGTATAACAGTGAACGCTATTATTATTGTAATGAGTATTGTCATATTATTATATATAGGGAATATTTCTTACTTTTTGCTTTTTATAGAAACCTTTACTCTTTCCACACTTTCAACCGTTTTTATATTATATATATCCTTTTTTAAAAAATTAAAAAGATAAAAACAACAATAACTTCTGTTGATAGTGTAGAGAAAAACTTTCCTAAAAGTTTGCTTTTTGTGTTATTAGTATAAGAATATTTGTTTTCAACACCTTTTGTTTTAGATAATTTATTATAAAACAGTGTTTTATATAATCTTATTAACAAGTGGTTAATATCATCGTTATTGATAAAAAGTGGCTTTTTAACACGTTGAAAACTGTTGATATCTCTTTGAAAAAATGATGTTAAAAAGTGGCTTTATAATTTGGTTTTTAAATAACTGTTCCGGCTTATTTTTTGTTCTCGAAAAGCAAAATTCTTTTACCACTTTTTTTCCTTTTTTTATCAGTATGTTTTCAACAATATATTAACAATAAATGTTGATAATTGGTGAACATTTTAATAACAGGAAAAGGTGGCACTAGGCCACCTTTTCACATTGTTTTATATAGCCCTTCATTTAAGCTTTGCGAGAGCTTCTTTTATGCGGCGTATTGCCTCAACAATATTCTCATCACTTGTAGCATAGCTCATTCTAAAACACTCGGGAGCACCAAATGATGTTCCACCAACTGCTGCCACGTGAGCCTCGGTGAGCAGGTACATTGCAAGGTCGTCGCTGTTGTTTATAACAGTGTCGCCATAACTTTTTCCATAGAAAGAGCTGCATTTTGGGAATAGGTAGAAAGCACCCTCGGGCACATTTACCTCAAGGCCCGGAATCTCTTTTGCAAGTTTAACAATGAGGTCTCTGCGGCGCTGGAATGCTTTGCGCATCTCCTCTACAGGCTCCTGTGAACCGGTGTAGGCCTCAAGAGACGCCATCTGTGAAACAGAGCAAGGACCGCTTGTGTATTGTCCCTGGAGCTTATTGCAGCCCTTTACAATCCACTCGGCAGCAGCAAGATAACCAATGCGCCAGCCTGTCATTGCGTATGCCTTTGACACACCGTTGATAATGATTACACGCTCTCTAATCTCCTCAAACTGTGCAATACTCTCGTACTTGCCAACATAACTAATGTGCTCATATATTTCATCGGCAACTATATACACATTGGGGTATTTTGCAAGAACATCGGCAAGCTCTTTCAACTCCTCCTTTGTGTAAACCGAGCCTGTTGGGTTAGAAGGTGAACACAATATGAGCATTTTAGTCTTTGGAGTGATGGCAGCCTCAAGCTGTGCTCCTGTAATCTTAAAGTTCTGTTCAATGCCTGCACTCACAATAACAGGTGTACCATCGGCAAGTTTCACCATATCGGGGTAGCTAACCCAGTAGGGTGCAGGTACAATAACCTCATCGCCGGGATTAACAAGTGCCATAATGGCATTGCATACAGCCTGCTTTGCACCGTTTGATACAGAAATCTGAGCCTCTGTGAATTCAAGTCCATTCTCATTCTTAAGCTTTGCAACAATAGCTTTGCGCAGTGAGGGATAACCGGGAACAGGAGAGTAGCGCGACCAGTTCTCATCAATAGCCTGCTTTGCAGCTTCCTTTATGGCATCAGGAGTGTTGAAATCGGGCTCACCAACGCTCATATTGATAACATCTACACCTTGTGCTTTCAGTTCCTGGCTCTTCTGCGACATTGCCAGTGTAGCCGACGGTGCAAGTCGGTTTACGCGGTCTGATAACTTGTTCATTTTATATATTATTTTATGGTTTATTTCTTAAAATTAAGTGTGTGTCCCATTCTCTCTGCCTTTGTGTGCAGGTAGCGCGAGTTGTAGTTATTGGGTTCAATCTCAATACCAACAATCTCTGTAATATTCAATCCGTAACTCTCAAGTCCAATTCTCTTTACAGGGTTGTTTGTGATGAGTCGCATATTATGCACACCAATCTGACGCAGAATTTCTGCACCTACGCCATAATCCCTCTCATCGGCCTTGAAACCAAGGCACAGGTTGGCATCAACAGTGTCCATTCCCTCCTCTTGCAGCTTATAGGCGCGCATCTTGTTCATAAGTCCAATACCGCGGCCCTCCTGGTTAAGATATACAATAACACCCTTACCACTCTTGTCAATAAGTTTCATAGCCTCGTGGAGCTGTGAACCGCAGTCGCAACGCTGTGAGCCAAATATATCACCGGTCATACAGGATGAGTGTACACGCACCAATATTGGCTCATTCTCCTCCCATTCACCCTTTATCAGTGCAATATGCTCCAATCCATTTGACTTTTGGCGGAAAGGTATCAGGCGGAAGTGTCCGTGCTCGGTGGGCATATCAACCTCTTCACCCTTCTCCACAAGAGACTCTTTTTTCAGTCTATACTCAATGAGGTCCTTTATAGAGATTATTTTCAAGTTGTGTTTCTTTGCTATCTCAATGAGTTGTGGCATACGCGCCATTGTACCATCCTCGTTCATAATCTCAATGAGGGCTGCGGCAGGGTAGAGGCCTGAAAGGCTTGCAAGGTCTATACTGGCCTCGGTGTGTCCGGCACGGCGCAAAACTCCGTTATCCTGGGCATAGAGCGGGTTTATGTGTCCTGGACGTGCAAATGTTTCGGGTTTGCTTGTGGGGTCGGAAAGAGCTTTTATGGTAGCTGCTCTGTCGGCGGTAGATACACCGGTGCTGCAACCTTCAACCTTGTCTATAGTAACAGTGAATGGTGTTCCCAACAGGCTTGTATTGGAGTTTACCTGCGGAGCAAGCTCAAGTTCTTTGCAGCGCGACATTGTAATGGGTGCACACAGCACGCCGCGTCCGTTCTTGAGCATAAAGTTTACTGCTTCGGGGGTTATCTTCTCGGCGGCAATAATAAAATCACCCTCATTTTCCCTATCCTCGTCATCTACAACAATAAGAAATTTACCCTCTTTAAAATCATCGAGAGCCTCATCAATTGTATTTAATTTGAAATTTTCCATATTATATTTTTTCTATTAGTTTTTCTTTAACCATTATATTCATTATCTGTTTAATTCTCTTCTCAATCTTTGTAAGGTCAATAAGAAGTTTAATTCTGCACCTTATTGAACGTATGTAGATTATTATATTAAACGGCACTGCAATTATCAACAGTATATTATGCCATCTTTTGCTGAAGGGTGATTTAATTGCTGTGTGCGAAAGTATTGGTATTTCGTTTAGGAATATAATAATCTTGCGGTATTTGCTATTGCTCAACTCTTCAATAACACTCTCCAGCTTCTCATTAAAACTGTTGATTACATCATCATTCTCGTTAAAGAACACCTTCTTTAGTGAAGGGAGCCTTTTAAGCTTGTTTGTTTTTTTATAAAGGTGTGCTTGTTTGTAGATATTATTTAACTCCTCGTAGCACTTGTTATAGTCAGGTGTATCAATTATGATGTCTTTAAGCTGTATGTTTCTTTTTTCAGAGATGGCAAAAAGCTTTTTGAAAAAATCTCTTATTGCATCATTCTTCAGTATTCCCGAGTCTTTATTTGCCTGGTATGTGAAGAAGAGTCCCATTGGAGCAAGCACCATTGTACTGAGCCAGGCACCAATCCAAATCTTCCATTCACCCTCGGCTGCCATTTTTGAACCCGAAGTGTCGAAAATATAGTATAGAATGAATGTAGCTACCGAAATTATCACCGGGTATCCCAGTCCACCTCTTCTCACAATGGAGCCCAATGGTGCACCTATGAGCAGAAAAATTATGCAGCCTAACGAAAGAGTTATCTTTTCCCACCAGTATATCCAATGCCTGTTAAGGTCCTTATCCAACTGGCGCATAATTTTACCGTTTATTTCATAATTATTCTTCAGGCTTGAAACAGTTCTCAACTCCTCACGCTTCCAAGCCAATTTCATTTTTTTTGTTGCTACATTATAGATACTGTCTACATTCATCCAATAGATGTTATCTTTGGCCATCATTATAGAATCATTACTGTCGAGAGTAATTTTATCTGTGTAGTTGGAGCGTTTCATCTGCCTTAGGTTAGCACGGCCTATGCTATCGTTGGAAAGTGTAAGCGAATCTATGGAAACAATGAGTTCCTCCATATTTTTTCCGTCAGCCTTTGCCTTTAGGAAATCGGCATCCCTCATCTTGAAACCGCTTTCCATTTCAATTACAACCACCTTTTTGGTGAATGACTCACGACGGTAGGGTGCATTCTTTTTATTTATATTCTGCTCATCAAGGTTAGAGAACTGCTCGCCCGAATACATAGTGAGCACCATATACATCTCATCGGCAGTGTTCTTTATTATGGCCGAGTCTGAAACAAGGATGTTTGCCTTTTCAAAACCGGCAGACATATCGTATATTGTAACATTATACAACATACCTGTCTCCTTATTCTTGTGTTCAACATAGATGTTATAACCGTTGAGCTTGTTATAGAATGTTCTTTCAGGAATATCGCTTTCGGGAGATGTTTGCTTAATCGAATACATAATTCTCATAAGCTTGGTTTGTGCCATTGGGGTTACAACATTCTGGAAATAGAAAGAAACACCACCCATAATTGCACTACAGACAAAAAGCGGAAGCATAGTGCGCAACAGTGGTATTCCGGCTGACTTCATAGCGAGCAGCTCGAATTTTTCGCCGAAGTTACCGAATGTCATTAGCGATGCCAACAGTATTGCGAGTGGTAAAGCCCTTGAAACAAGGCTCAATGAGCCAAGACCAAAGAATTGTGCAATGATTGATATATCGAGTCCTTTCCCAACAAAATCATCCACCCATTTCCATATAAGCTGAACAATGAAGATGAAAAGGCAAATGAAAAAGGTAGCCATAAGGTTCCTCAAAAAGGCCTTAATTATGAAACGGTCCAACTTTTTTATGTAAAACCTGGGTAATTTCATACAGTAGTTGATGGGTACCTTGCTATTGGTTATCTATTCTTGTTTATATATTAAGCACAGAAAACCCTACCAGCTATTTTAGTGGTAGCAGTTCTCTGTGCAAATTTAGCATAAAAAGTGTGATTTAAAGGCTATAAAAGAAAAAATATAACCGTTACATACCCGATTGTCGCCTCAAATTTTCAATTTGAGAATTCCATAGTTCAATTTGGTCCTCAACCTCTCCTTTATCGGCAAAATCGGTAATCTCAAGAGTGTGCTCTCTTGTGAGTTCGTTGTATGAAATTCTCATCTCAAAAAATGTTGTCTGAGGCTCATCTTCCCAACGGAATTTCACATATACTCCGTTTCTTTGTGCCACCAGATGTGCTGTTTTTTTCTCACTCTTTCCCCAATAGAAATAAAAGGTGCGGTCAAAACTCTCTACCCTGTCTGCAAACCACGGCGATAACCCGGCTGAAGTACCAATATATTTCCAAATCATCGCAGCGCTGCCTCTGAGAGGGTATTCAAGAAAAATCTTCTCTTTGCTCATTGTAAAGTGTTGCGTATGTAATGTTAAGATATTCAATTATATATCAGTCGCAAGATAAGAAATATAATTCACAAATCCAATTATATATACAAATTTATCTATCTTTTAGTTTTTAATCCCAATAAACTATATCGGTTATTTTTCCAACTTGAAAAGTTTTTTGATTAAAAGTGCTAAAAAATTTGCCACTTTAAAAAAATGGATATATCTTTGCACTCGCAAAACTTAATGGCGAGATAGCTCAGCTGGTTAGAGCGCATGATTCATAATCATGAGGTCCCCGGTTCAATCCCGGGTCTCGCTACTGAAACGGAGAAAGTTGAAAAACTATCTCCGTTTTTTGTTTTAAAATTTTGTAACTCATTTATTTGGGCTCAGTAGAAATTTACTGTGGGTAAGCATATAAATTTGTGGTAACATTTACGATGAGGCTGTAGAGGGCTTTATAAAGATAAGAGGAAAAATATATCAGTTCAACAGTAGGAGTGAATTAGAGAATTTGCTTAAATAGTTAATAAAATTGATAATTTACTTTATCAAAATTAGTAAGTTTGCTAACAAATACGAATAGTTTTATAAAATAGGCTTATGATACCAGAGGTTAAAGAATGTATGTTTCCTCTTTTGCAATATATGGGTGATAAAGAAATTCATTCAGCAGAGGAATGTAGAGAATATATTTCAAGAGTTTATAATCTATCAAATGATGATAAAGCATTATTAAAATCAAAAGATATAGTAGGTTGGGCAAAACATCGTTTAAGAATAATAGGAATGCTCGAAACAGTATCTCGTGGCAACTATAGAATTACAGAAGATGGTTTAACATTCTTGCGAATAACACCACCTACCAAAAAAAGACCTTTTAAGGAGTATGGGTATTGATACATTGGATTTACATTAGTTCAACAGTTTATCGAATTGGAGAATTTGCTAAATCGTTAATTATGGATTTCAAAATAGTAAAAAGAAACAACCCAACGCTTGAAGATTTAATAGAAGATTTAAAGAGGGTTTATATAAAGATAGGTAAAGAGAAGTTATCTATTAAGGATTATGATTTACATGGAAAATATAGTTCTTCCACTGTATCTCGAAAATTTGGAACTTGGAATAAGGCATTAAATATTGCAGGTATATCGCTGTGTAATCAATTTTATAGCGATGAAGATTTTATGATAAATTTAAGGGATGTATGGTTGAAGCTGGGTAAACAACCAACAAGGAGAGATATGGATAAACGAGAATTATCTTCAATAACATCAACAGCATATTTGCGCAAATTTGGTACTTGGTATAAAGCATTAGATATTTTTTCCAAATATATCTCTGCTAATGATGATGATATGCTACTTGTTGGCGATACAGAAAGTTTAATTAAACACAAAACTAAAAGAGAACCAAATGATAGGCTTAAAGTAAGAGTGCTTATGAGGGATGGTAATCGTTGTCAAATATGTGGTGTAAAATGTAATGATGGAATACATAAAATTCATTTTGACCATATTATACCTTGGTCAAAAGGTGGTGAAACCACATTGGATAATTTAAGAGTTTTATGCGCTGATTGTAATCTAGCTCTTGGAAACGACAATGAATAAAATCTTTTAGATTAGACAAATACAAAAAGAATGTATCAATACGACCAATTTTAAGGTTATATTGATACATTTTTAATTTGATACAGAATCTGTATGTCTATTATCTAAAGAACTTCCCTATTATTGGCACATTTTTAAGTGGCAGGTCTTTTTTTATGAAATAGGCCACATATACAAAAAGCAACGCTGTGTTGCACGCTATTTTTGTTATGCTGTTCTCAAATGGGTTGGCAAGTGAAATGCAATAGAGAATGGCGAAGAGCGCCGTGTATTTGAAAATCTCCTTCATTTCATAGTTTATTGCATTTCTTTTCTGCCCCACAGCGTATGATAGCACCATTGCTGAAAAGTAACCGGCAAACGATGCCCAGGCGCAGGCTATGTAGCCATATTTGGGAACAAACAGAATATTTACTGCAAAGAGCACCGCGCAGCCTATGAACGAGAATATTGCTCCCCAGTAGGTCTCATCGTTGAGTTTATACCAGAATGACAGGTTAAAGTATATTCCCATAAAAATTTCAGCTGCCATTATTATTGGCACCACCTTCAGGCCCTGCCAATATCCGGGGTTTATTATGTGGCGCAGTATATCCATATAAAAGACTACTACAAGGAATGCCATAAGTGCTATGACAATAAAATATTTCATTGCTTTGGCATAGAGCTGCTTGCTGTCTTTCTCTTTGCTGTTGCCAAAGACAAATGGCTCATAGGCATAACGAAATGCCTGCATAAGCATTGCCATTATTGCCGCTACTTTTACACACGCGCCATAGACGCCAAGTTCTTCAATGCCTTTTTGTCCGGGCACAAGCCAGGTGTATATGATTTTGTCGGCATTAAGGTTTAATATTCCTGCAATTCCAAGCAGCAACAGTGGCCAGGAGTATCTTAGCATCTCTCTAAGCATTTTAAAGTCGGCTGTTGGGCGGAACATCTTAAGCTCAGGGATAAGGAACAGTGTGATTAGCGATGTGCACACAAGGTTTATAAAGAACACATAAAAGGCTTGGTTGTGTGGGTTGTAGAGTACTCCAAAAGTATCGGGATAGGATGCGGCCAATTTTGGAAGTACTACAAATGCCAAAATGTTCATTGTTATGTTCATTCCAATGAACAGTAGCTTCAGCGAAGCAAATTTTATGGCTTTCTTCTGCTGTCTTAGCAAGCCGAAAGGTATTGCCTGCAGTGCATCGAGTGCCACAACAACTGCCATCATTCCAATGAACTCGGGGTTATTGGAGTATCCCAGGCGTTGTGCTATGGATGGTAGCAGCAGAAACACCAACAGCAGGAACACGCTGCACAGCGCACCCACCACCTGCATTGCCATTGAAAAGACTTTTTTAACATTGGCATTATCCTTGCTTGCGAAGCGGAAGAATGTTGTTTCAAAGCCGAATGTAAGCAACACAAGGAGTATGGCTGTCCACGCATATATGTTGGTAACAATGCCATAGTTGCCGCTTTCAACGCTCATCTTTGCCGTGTAGAGCGGCACAAGCAGATAGTTGAGAAAGCGTCCTATGATGCTGCTTAGGCCATATATGGCTGTCTCTTTCACCAATGATTGCAGTTTGCCCATTTCGTTCAGGTTTTTCAAGCAGTTGTATATTTCTGCTTGTGGTGTCCCTTTATAATCTTACTAATTATTCTTCTTAAAAAAGTGTGCCCTGTTCATTTGTACCGAAGCGGCTGCGGCCCAGGTGTTTATAGGCAAGGTCTGTAACCTCGCGTCCACGCGGTGTGCGCTTTATGAAGCCCTCTTTTATCAAATAGGGCTCATAAACCTCCTCTATTGTTCCGCTATCCTCGCTAAGTGCTGTAGCTATGGTGCCAATTCCCACCGGGCCACCCTTGAATTTGTCTATTATTGTGCACAGAATTTTGTTGTCAATCTCATCGAGGCCATATTTGTCGATATTTAGAGCCTCCAGTGCCATCTTTGCAATAGAGTTGGTTATGTGTCCGTTGCCCATTACTTGTGCAAAATCGCGCACACGTCGCAGCAATGCATTGGCAATACGTGGTGTTCCTCGGCTGCGTCGTGCAATCTCATAGGTGGCGTCATCGTCAAATGTAACACCAAGAATTTGTGCCGAGCGGCTTATGATGCCGGCAAGTGTCTTGCTGTCATAATACTCAAGGTGCATATTTATACCAAACCTTGCGCGCAGTGGGGCAGTGAGCAGTCCGCTGCGTGTTGTTGCTCCAATGAGCGTGAAAGGGTTTAGGTCAATCTGTATTGAGCGTGCCGAAGGGCCTTTGTCTATGAGGATGTCAATGCGGTAGTCTTCCATTGCCGAATAGAGATACTCCTCTACAATTGGCGATAGGCGGTGTATCTCATCGATGAAAAGCACATCGTTGGGCTCCAGCGATGTGAGTATGCCTGCAAGGTCGCCCGGTTTGTCGAGTACAGGGCCCGATGTAACCTTGAATCCCACACCCAGCTCGTTGGCAATGATGTTGCTCAATGTTGTCTTTCCCAGTCCCGGGGGGCCGTGCAGCAGCACGTGGTCGAGCGACTCGCCACGCATCCTTGCGGCTTGCACAAAAATTTTAAGGTTGCTCACAATCTTCTCCTGTCCGTTGAAGTCGGGGAAAGATAGCGGGCGCAGTGCATTCTCGAACTCTTTGTCGCTGTTCTTGCCGCGTATGTTGAAATCTCCGTTCATCTTTTTAGTGTCTCAGTTCTATGCAAAAATAATATAAGCACAGTTCATTTTAAAAAAATACCGCCTCTTTTTATATTACCCACCTTATCAAAACAAAAATGGTTGCCAGTGCAATGAACAGCATAATACCACGTCGCTGTCCTTTTGTGAAGTAGAAAAAGTTTCTCACGTTAATTTTTTTAAATATAGCAGCCACAATCAACAGTTGTTGTATTTTTGCAGCCGGTTTTAAGGCAAAGTTACAAATAAACTTGTTATAACTGCAGGTTTTTAATATTTTCAAAGAATGAAAAGCTTTATTAGGTCTCTTTTACGCATAATAAAGAGTTATTGGCTAACACTCTTGACATTGATGTTTATACTTTTTCTCACATTTTTCAACTTTAAAAATGTTCAGAGAACCGAGACTGTTGTCCTTGGCGACAAGATTGTGCATCTTGTGATGTATTTCACTCTTTGTGCTGTTTTTTGGTACGAGAGTTTCAAACTCAACATCAATGTGAACACATTGCGTATGCTGTTCCCGGCCGTTATTATGCCGGCTGCTTTCAGTGGAGTGATGGAGTATGCACAGAGTACTATGACAGATTACCGCACCGGTGATTTCGATGATTTTGTCTTCAATGTCATTGGTGTGTTGCTTGCAGCCGTTTTCAGCCTTTTGGTAACAAGGCCGCTGATGAGGCGTTTCATCAGCAAGCGTTGAAAGACACTTGTTACTCGTGGTAGGAAATTTCTCTTTTTTCGGTGTATATAGTCTCCGAAATAACCTCTTCCTCTCCCGTTCTTGCGTTTTCATCAATTTTTAAAGCTTCGCGCCTGGTCCAATTGTTGAGGCTGTCGGTGGCGAGGTATCTATATGTGATAGTCTCCTTCACAGGGTAACCGGGGTCGAGCACATTCCTCACAGTCTTCTTAAGCCTTCCCTTGCTGTCATACACAAGATTTTCGGTAACAACCGTTTCGCCATACCAAATGGCATTGGTGTTGGCAACTCTTCCCTGTGCATCATAAATGAAGTGAGTCTCAACTTTAGGCTCTTTGCTCTTTGCACCCTGAGCGGTGTATGAGGTTATCTGTCTTTCGATATTACGCTCAATATCCTTCACAATCTCCTCGTCATTCCAAAGGTTGTCATATCTGTGCGTGGTACACATTCCCTTGGCATCGAAAAGCAAGGTGTAGCCCAATTCGTCATAACCGTTGCTGTTGAATAGCACCTTCACTTCCTTCACCTTGCCTTTCAGTTCATACAGAGCAAGGTCGGGATGCTGTTTTTGCTCCCTCTTCTCCTGTTTGGGATTTGTGCAACTTGTTATTACAAGGCACAGTGCGGCAATTATATATAATGCTCTTTTCATTGTTCTACTTCTTGGAATGTTGTCTATTTCCAGCATTTAAAGGGGATGTGTGTCAGCTGTGAATTGTAGTAGCGCCTGTCGCCGGTAACCTCTGCACCCAGGAATGGCGGGCGCTCAAACTCCTCATCGGTTGAGGAGAGCTCCACCTCGGCCACCACAAGTCCTTCGTTGTCGCCAAGGAACTCATCAACCTCAAAGGTGTGGTTGCCACACTTCACCAGGTGGCGTATTTTGTCTATCGTTGCCCCTTTGCACAGCTTCATCAGTTCCCACGCCTCGGCGGCTGTTATTTCACGCTCCCACTCGTAGCGGCTCAGCCCGCCATCGAGCGATGGTCCTTTTATTGTTATGTATCCCTTGTCGCCACGCACTCTCACACGTGCCGAATTACCCCCTTCGCGGCAGATGTAGCCTTGGGCTATGCGGTCGCTTTGGAAGGCCAATGACTTGTAGCTGTCATTGGTAACAAGGAATTTTCTTTCTATTTCAAGTGCCATAGAGGGGAATGAAGTAGAGAAACTGCTTTAGAATTATTCGGCCTTGTCGGCAAATTCCATAAGGTATGCCTTGATGAAACCATCAATTTTTCCGTCCATAACACCGCCAACATCCGATGTCTGGTAGTTTGTTCTGTGGTCCTTTACGCGGCGGTCATCGAACACATAGCTTCGTATCTGTGAGCCCCATTCGATTTTCTTCTTGCCGGCCTCAACCTTGGCCTGCTCCTCCATACGGTGCTGCATCTCCTTGTTGTAGAGGATAGAGCGCAACTGTCTCATTGCATTCTCCTTGTTCTTGGGCTGGTCGCGTGTCTCGGTGTTCTCAATGAGAATTTCCTCCTCGGCTCCGGTGTAGGGGTCTTTGTATTGATAGCGCAGGCGCACACCCGACTCCACCTTGTTCACGTTCTGGCCACCGGCACCACCGCTTCGGAATGTATCCCAAGAGATGCGTGCAGGCTCAATTACAACCTCTATACTGTCATCCACCAGCGGGGTAACGAATACCGAACTGAATGATGTCATTCGCTTGCCCTGTGCGTTGTAGGGGCTCACGCGCACCAAACGGTGCACACCGTTCTCGCCCTTGAGGTAACCATAGGCATAGGGGCCTTGCAGCTCCAGTGTAACAGTCTTTATTCCGGCATCCTCGGCCTCTTGAAGGTTGGCAACAGCAACCTTGTAGCCATTAGCCTCGGCCCAACGCATATACATACGCATAAGCATACTTGCCCAGTCCTGGGCCTCGGTGCCACCGGCTCCCGAGTTTATTTTCAGCACGCAATCCATATCATCAGCCTCGCCGCGCAGCATATTCTTCAACTCAAGCTCCTCAATGGCTGTGAGGGCACGTGCATAGGCATCATCCACCTCGTGCTCATCGACCATCTCCTCGCGGAAAAGCTCCATTGCCATTTCGGTCTCCTCGGTGCGATTGTTCACCTCCTTATAGCTGTCAATCCACCCTTGCAGAGCTTTCACCTTCTTCATCTGTGCCTCGGCCTTCTTGGCGTCATCCCAAAAACCGGGCGCCTGTGTGCGCAACTGCTCCTCCTCAACCTGAATAATCTTCTCATCAATGGCAAGGTACTGCTTGAGCGCCGCAGTGCGCTCCTTTATATCCTTTAACTGGTCGGCTGTAATCATTTCTATCGTGTCAATTTAAAATTCCGTGCGAAGATACAACGATATTCAAAAATAAGCAAGTTTATGCGCGCGTAAAGGTTGTTTTGTTATTGAACATCCGCCTGTTGTTGATAAATTCATACTCATTGATTTTGCACAACCCCTTTTGCTGTTATACCTTTGCAACCGTTTTTCGGCCACCGGCTGTGGTCGTTTTATTGAATGATAAGCAAAATATGAAGAATAACGAAGCGAGTGTGAGGCAGGCGGTAGAGTTGTTGAAGGTGCTCATAAGCACCCCATCAATGAGCCGTGAAGAGGGCGAGGCAACCGACAAACTACAACTCTTTATTGAGCGTGGAGCACCTGTGCAGTGTGAAGTGCATCGTCATCTCAACAACCTGTGGTGCGTTGCACCCGGCTTCGATGCCTCACGTCCCACATTGTTGCTCGATGCTCACATCGATACCGTAAAGCCTGTTTCCGGCTGGAGCAAGCACCCTTTTACCCCAACCGTTGAAGGTGATGTTATCTATGGCCTTGGAAGCAACGACGACGGAGCTTCGCTTGTAACCCTGCTTCAGGTCTTCTATAAGCTGTGTGCCACTCCCCAGCGCTATAACACCATTTTCCTTGCTTCGGCCGAGGAAGAGGTTTCCGGCATCAATGGCATTGAGTCGGTGTTGCCGTTGTTGCCCTCTGTCAGCTGCGCCATAATGGGCGAGCCCACATCAATGCAGCCCGCAGTTGCCGAAAAGGGCCTTATGGTACTCGACTGTGTGGCAACCGGCGTTTCGGGCCACGCAGCGCGCAACGAAGGAGTGAATTCAATCTACAACGCCATTGCCGACATCAACTGGTTTCGCAGTCATAAATTCCCCAAGTCATCGCCACTTTTGGGCGATGTGAAGATGACCGTAACACAGATAAACGCCGGCACACAGCACAATGTTATTCCCGACAGATGCAGTTTTGTGGTAGATATACGCAGCAACGAATGTTATTCCAATAAAGAGCTGCTTGAAATAGTGAAATCAAATGTTGCCAGCGAGGTTGTTGCCCGCTCCACACGCCTTAATTCATCATCAATCTCAATGGAGCACCCACTGGTGAAGCGCGCCCTTGAGTTTGGCCGCACCCCCTATGGCTCTCCAACCCTCTCAAACCAATCCCTTGTTGGCAACATACCCACATTGAAGATGGGCCCCGGCGACACAGCCCGCTCACACACAGCCAATGAATTTGTCCTTGTGAGCGAAATACGCGAGGGAATAGAACTTTTTACCAATATGCTTGACGGATTAAAACTCTGATATCCAATAAGAGAAAAAGGTGGCCGCGGCCACCTTTTTCTCTTATTGTCTCATTGCAAGAGCCTTGTTCTCGCAAGCTTCCATAATCTCGCGTTCGCCCTCGCCTTTGTCATCAATCCCACACAGGTGCAAAATGCCGTGGATAATCACCCTGTGCAACTCCTGTTCATAGGTGGCACCCACCAGCTCGCTGTTGCTGCGCACAGTATCCAATGAGATGAACAGGTCGCCGCTAATGGTATCTCCCTCGCAATAGTCGAAAGTGATGATATCGGTGTAATAGTCGTGCTGCAGATATTCACGATTAACCTCAATAATCTTCTCATCGTTGCAGAAAATATAGGCAATCTCGCCCACCTTCTTGCCATAAGTGGCCGCAACAGCCTTAATCCAAGCACTTGTTTCGCGTCTCTTAATTGCGGGCATCTTCACACCCTCGGTTTGGTAACTTATCATATTGGTTTATCTATTAAATTGCATCATCATCCGGGCAAAACAGAACTCCCTGAAAGAGAATTTTTGCAGCGCCAAAAGCATTTCTCCTATCCAAAGAAAATATATCCCACTACTATTGCGGCAATTATTCCCGCAAGGTCGGCAATGAGTCCGCAAGTCAGTGCGTGGCGTGTCTTTTTTATTCCCACGCTGCCAAAGTACACCGCAAGTATGTAGAACGTTGTATCCGTTGCACCCTGGAACAGGCAGGCTAGGCGCCCTGCAAACGAGTCGGCACCATAGGTAGCCATCGCATCAACCATCATACCGCGAGCACCGCTTCCGCTCAGCGGCTTCATTATTGCAGTGGGCAATGCCCCCACAAAATCGGTGCCGGCACCAAAGAAGCCCGCAACCCGGGCAACACCATCCATAATCACATCCATTCCCCCCGAAGCGCGGAACACCCCGATGGCAACCAAAATGGCAATAAGATAAGGAATAATGCGCACAGCAGTTCCAAACCCATCCTTAGCCCCCTCAATGAATGTTTCATACACGTTCACTTTAGCCTTCACACCGGCAACAATAAACAATATTATTATAGAGAACAGCACAATGCCGGCCAAAGAGGTGGAGAACATCTCCACCTGAATTTGCGACAACTGCATCATACCCCACGTTCCGCCCGCAATAAACAGGCACACACCAAGCAAGAAAAGCACCATTGTGCGGTTAAGCAAGTTAATTCGCTGATATATGCTTGTAACAAGAAGTCCCACAAGGGTAGACACAGTGGTAGCAATAAGAATTGGCAGGAACACATCAGTGGGGTTGGCAGCTCCCATCTCGGTGCGGAAAGTGAGTACCGATACAGGAATAAGCGTCAGCCCCGAAGTGTTGAGCACCAAGAACATAATCATAGGGTTGCTTGCCCTCTCCTTCTCCGTGTTCAGCTCCTGCAACTGCTGCATCGCTTTCAACCCCATTGGAGTGGCAGCATTGTCAAGCCCCAGCATATTTGCCGAAAAGTTCATAAACATTGTGCCCATTGCCGGGTGCCCCTTTGGAACATCAGGGAAAATCCGTGTAAGCACAGGGCTCAAAACCCTTGCCAGTGCAGCCACCAATCCACCCTTCTCACCAATTTTCATAATGCCCATCCACAGCGACAGCACACCCGTCAATCCCAGCGACAACTCAAAGGCATTCTTTGCCGAAACAGTTGTAGCATTCATCATTTCGGGGAACACATTCGTGTCGCCCAGGAATATAAGCCTGCCCAGCGCAATCACAAACGACAGAACAAAGAATGTTATCCAAATATAATTGAGTACCACTTTTCGATAATTTAGTTGTTTCACCCGGCCATCCTACCCCGGCACAAACACCCGCTGCAACAGCCCGGTCATTTAGTTCTACAATAAATAATGAAACATTTCCATTATTCCGCGAATATACAACAAAGAAACGAAAGAGAGAAACAGTATCTGTAGATAGCTGAACAAAAAAAGCCTCTCAGCATAACTGAAAGGCTTTTGCGGTGCGTACGGGATTATAATACTCGGTTGTGTGTCAATACCTTATCACTGGTTTTGAAACCGGTAGCGCATTCTGGTAGCGCGCTTAACTTATTTCAGTTCCTGCTTGAGGTTGTATGTTGATGAACTCTGATATATTACAAATTAATAGTTTCACATTCCAGTTGGCTATGATAATATGTATCTGAGCTATTGGTTATCCGATATTTTGTACATGGCGCTGTTTAATGGTATTATCGCCTACGATATACGCATACAAAGCAGCTGGTATATATTGTAATCCTACTTCACTCATTCGTTTGTATGTGTATTTACTTATGGTCGTTACAATAGCTGATTGAAGGCTGTTTTTTGTTAAAAAGTTTAGCAATGGTTTTAACTCACTTGTTTGTTCTACATACCTGTCGCTCCACTTAATTTCCACTGCCCAATTTGGCTTTTGACGCGCAAGATCCAAACCAACCATATCCACCTCTCTATTCTTTTTATTTTCAACCCAGCTTGCATAATGAATTTCGGTAGTATCCCTTTGTATCCATTGTGCATAAATCGCTGTTTCAACCATATGTCCAAACATACTATCGGAAGCCGATAAAGGAGAGAACAAGGCACAGCGTAAAGAAGGATTTGTCAAATAGATTTTGAATGCGGTTACTCTTTGCAGGTTTTTTGCGTTGTCATTAACCTTATGCACAACCTTTATCAAGAAAGCGGCTTCAAAATATTGTATGTATTTTTTCAACACCTCTTTTCTTATCCCTGACTCCTGGGATAATCCATCATAAGAAAACTCTTCACCGGTATGGTATACAATATACACAAAAAGCCGATTTAATTCTTGTATATCCTTGATTCCATACAAACTTGGCAAATCGCGCAACATTACTTTATCAACAATGTCATGTCTTACATATTGAGTAATGTCATCCTGCATCTTTTTTGAAAGTACAATCTCTGGATAACCGCCATAGTTTATATAATCCACAAAGTGTTTATTCAACAAATCTATATCAATAGTATCATAACTGTTAATTTCTCTGCCGTCCCATATCATTCGGGTTGGAACAATAAGATTGTTGAGGTCTAACAAATGTATGTACTCATTAAATGTAAGTGGTGGGAGCATAAAATCTGTAAACCTACCAGCTCCGCTTTCCGTGCTTTTCATTTTTAACGCAGCTGCTGCTGAGCCTGATGCAACAAACTTAATATTTCTATAACTGTCTATTAGCGATTTTAGATGAATTTCCCAGTCTTTTAAATATTGTATCTCGTCATAAAATACAAAATAACCATCCATTGATGCATCGCTTTGCTTTAAAGACTCTCTTGCAAGTTGCAGCAGGTCTTCCAATGAAATATTGTTGTATATAGGAGTATCTATTGATAGATAAATGATCTTCTGTGCAGGAACACCGTTTTTTATAAGTTCTTCAATGGTGTGAAATATCATAACAGTCTTACCTACACGACGAGGTCCCATAAGAATAACACCTCTTCTTGTTGAAACATCGGCCACCATTGGCATAAACGTATCCAAATAGAGTCTGTGCTGCATAGATTTATAATCATTAGGTATAGAGCCTGACACCCACCAAGGATTATCAAATTGCATTCTTTTTATAATCTGCTCTTTCATCGTTTCGTCCTTATATACATTCATAGCACCCATATTTTAAACGCAAAGATATAGCAAAAGTTTACTTATTCAAATAAAAATGGGAAAATAAGCACTAAAAAAAATGCTTATTTAGGTGTATTTTGCCCAAATAAGCATTTTTTTGCAGAGGATGCCCCCTTTAATTATATACCTTAATTCTATGCTAAAAACGACATTGTTGGTTGCCGATAAAAACACATATCTCCGCATTTACAAATGCTATTACCGCCTATAATGCGCTATGTTAATTGCTTTTTTTGCTATTTTTAAAAAATTCTTCACTTTTTATGAAAGTTCCCTCGCATTCGTGTGTCTAAGCAAGTAGAAAGAAACATGAAGTGCTTCTATAATTAAGATTCTGATGGATAACACTGAACGCAAATTTACTGAGATGGTCAAGGAGTACCGCAAGACAATATACACTGTCTGCTACTTCTTCTCCAACGATAAGGAAGAGGTTAGCGACCTGTTCCAAGAGATTCTTATAAATCTATGGAAGGGATTTGAGGGCTTCCGTGGAGATAGTGATATAAAGACCTGGATATGGCGTGTGAGCCTCAATACATGCAGTAACCAGGAACGGAAGAAGAAAAGCCGTGTACAGACAGTTCCTCTTCTGGTCGACATCGACCTGTATCATGACGAGGATGAACACAGTAAACAGATTCAGATGCTGTATGACAGAATTAACCGCCTTGATGTCTTTGATAGGGCAATAATTCTCCTTTGGCTGGAAAATATGAGCTATCAGGACATAGCCAACGTGGTAGGTATATCATTGTCAAGCGTTACCACCAGGCTGTTCCGCATTAAGGAGCAGTTGAAATCAATGTCTAACAAGTAAACAAAGAATTATGACACAGCGAGAAAAAGATTTTAAGGAACTTGAAGATCTCAAGCAGCAGTTCGCGCTTTTGGACGAGAAACTTGATAAACAGCGCATAATAAGCGAGGATATTTTCGGCGAGGCGATAAAAGAGAAACTCTCCCACATTGAAAGATGGTACAGAAAACGTTTTAGCGTTTCATTGGTATCAGCCCCTATTGTGGGTATTGTGTTCCTCGTCATGTATCTTGGCAAGGGTGCAGGATATTGGGGATTCGGCCTGTTCATACTGGCGGTTGGCGCGCTTGAATATTTCTTGAACCGCAGGTGCTACAAGGCGCTTGACATCAAGCAGCTGCCGTCAATGAGCATGACCGAGGCACAAGAGAGGATTGTAAACCACAAGCGATTGCGCTCGTTTACCGACAAGGTGCTTGCGCTGCCCTACATTGCGCTTATTGCATGGACAATACTTGTGGCGTCGGGCTTTGCATGGAACACAGTTGTTATTGCTATAACCATATGCGCAATGGCGTTGTCGATAAGCTTGGGGTATTGCCAGCAAAAAGCAAACAGGAAACGGCTTGATGCAGTCCTAAGGCATATTAAGAGTCTTAGAGGAGAAAACTGATGATTTATGGGGGCGGCAACAAGCTGCTCCCATTTTGTATAACAGCAATTTCACGAATACATTTTGCCTTTAGTTTGTAAAGTACCTTAAACTGGTAGCGCATTTGCGGGTCTGGTGGCGCAAATTGGTAGCGCATTTTGTCCGTTTCGGCCCTTGTTTGTCCGCAAATGTCTAAAAGGCTATTGTTTTTAGTGATAATAGATTACAAATGCAAAATTCTGTATTTCAACGGATTTGTCTTAACTTGTTGTATATAAACAAAAAAGCCTCTCAGCATAACTGAAAGGCTTTTGCGGTGCGTACGGGTTTCTTCTCGGTCTATACTAATGGGGGTAATTACCCTTAAATACGCATTAAAAACGCTTAAAAGACACATTTTAGACTCTTATTCTGAGTAATACGTAAGAACTGTTGCCAAATGTTGCCAAGTGTTTTTTCTCGCATTTTAGATGATATTTAATGCTGTATTTGTTGGTTTTTATGCTTAAAGGCATCATTCTATATCCGCTGTTGGAGGGGGTAAAAAGTCAGTTGCTTTTGATGATGATATAACAGAACGACCCAACTTCTCCTCCAACTGCTCGCGTGCTACTTTTGCAACACTACCACCTTCCCTTGCTATTGTAACATTCTGTTTGAATCCGTGAGGATTCTTCTGTTTTGAAATTTCTGCTGTTGATGCTTCGGCAAGGATGTTAAGTGCAAGTTCAACGTTGGTCATATTATCACGTAAATTCTCCTTTTTAAGACCTTTGAGTTGCTTGTATTCCTTCGTACGCATATCGCTCCATTCTCTTGTAATAATGTCTGTGAGTGTAGCAAATTCAACTCCTTCTTTCACTCCTGTACGCTTCCATTCATCAGTGAGTTCTTTTCGCACCTCAATGCTTTTCAGTCGTTGGTTAATCCAAGCGTCAGAATATCCCAAACGCTTGTAATCCACCATCGCTTGCTCAATGGATAGTTCGGGGTCTTGCATTTGGTCTATACGCACGCTTGCAACGTGTGCCATCCACTGTTTGAACGGTTCTGCTTTTGGCGAAGGGATAGACTGTATAAGGCGAAAAAGTTGTTCGGTATCAGCAACGTCTGTCAAACGCATTTTGCCATCAAGAGCACGCATTTTGAAAGCGTGACAGTTTGTCACGGTTTCATTTCCCTCTGCTTTAAGACGCTGTTTTAACTTTCTCCAATATGCTGTTGCATCTTTGGATTCCGTTAGTATCTCAACCGTATCTACAATAGAGAAATACCACTTTTCTTGCTCATCATCCCAAACAGTGCGTATCTTTCTATCTTCAAATATTTGTAAGGATTGCTTTTGTGTCATATTCTTAATTTGAGGCAGTTGTTAAATAATACTTGATAACTGAATTGGAGTATAATTTGTTGTATTATAACACATTGTCTACGGTGAGACCCGTGCTTTGCTTCAAGGTGGCAAAAGTTTGTTACTGCAAAAATAATAAATCAAAGAGCATTTGTCAAGAGTGTATATAAACAAAAAAGCCTCTCAGCATAACTGAAAGGCTTCTTGCGGTGCGTACGGGACTCGAACCCGTGACCCCCTGCGTGACAGGCAGATATTCTAACCAACTGAACTAACGCACCATTTTGTAGTGGACTTGATTTGTTTGTGTCTCAAATCGTGTGCAAAGGTAGTGCTTTTTTTTGAAACTGCAAATGTTTGGGAATATTTTTTGCAAAAAATGTGCAATTTTCTCTCTTTTTTGCTGTTTTGGGGTGGAAAGTTCCGTTTTTCTACACTTTTTGCGGCGTGGAAGGCTCTCTTTTTAGTGCAAGAATATGTAGGCCACCTTGGTGTTAAACCTCATCCCCGGTCGGTGATAAATGTGAAAATTGGAGATATTCCCAATGGGAGCGTCAAGCTAACCTTTGTGTGAGAGGTATCTATAGGTGGTGTCCTGGATATCTTGCACACATTCAATGGGTGGCACGGTCTTTTGTTTATATGTTTTTTATTGCGGCTTGTATGTTTGTGGTCTGTACAATACAGGCCTTTTTCTCACTGCTGTGTGTGCTGCTCAATCTTCTGCATCAGCACCACATTGTCCCAGCCCTCTTCTGTGCGCAGCCATTGGTTCAGCACGGCGCTCTGTGTGAAGCCTGCCTTGGTGAACAGCTTTATGCTTTCGCTGTGCCACTGCGGTATGTAGGCATATAGCTGATGCAGGTGCAGCTTTCCCATTGCATAGCGGCACAGCAGCTCCAGGGCGCGTGTGGCAATGCCGTGTCCACGGTATTCGCCAAGGATGCCAATGCACACTTCGGCCCTGCTGTTGAGGGGGTCAAAGGCTGCAAGGTCAATCATTCCCACACTCTCGCCACTTGACAGTGTTATCACAAAGCGTGCCTGCCCCTCGGCAAAGAGGTCTTGCCGGCTCTGCTCAAGATACAGACGCAATGTGTAGCGCGAATAGGGTAGTGTTGCATTGCCTATGCTCCACAGCGATGTGTCGTTCTCCATTGCGAACATCAGCTCCAGGTCCTCGGGCTCGGGCGAGCGCAGGGCCATCATTTCATCTTTAAGCCACTTCTCAACCATTGTTGCCTTGTATTTCTTCATAATCGAGAACAGCGCTCTCGGTTATCAGTTTCTTTGTTTTTGTGGAGTATGTTGCCAGGCGCATCCTGTTGTTTTGTGGCTGCGACAGCAGTTTCAGTATTGTGTCATAGCTGTATGCGTCGGTGTCATAGAGCACAGTGTTGAAGTCGCGCGTGTTCACGCCGTCATTCTCCAGCCCAAGGTGTCCGTTTGGCATCTTTGCCTCGTTGGCATCAATGAAAATGTGTTTCCCGTTGCTGTGTTTCCATTTCAGCAGCTCCTTCACTTGCGCAACACAATCGGCTCCACCCATCACAATGCAGTTTGTTGGCGGCAGTTCGGGTGCTGCAATCCTGCGGTGGCGGAACTGGTTGCCCACGTAAGCCAGCATTGCACGGCTCCAAATGGCAAGGGTAATGGGAATACTCACAATGAACGAGTAGTGTGAATAGTGTTTCTTGAAGAAGAGCTGCATTGCGCGGTAGAATGTGTGCACATACCTATATGAGCTCTTGTTGGTGCTCTCTCCCTTGTAGTGAAGTATGCGTAGCGGCAGAAAATAGTTCTTGTATCCCTTTTTCAATATCCTGTAGGAGAGGTCAATATCCTCGCCATACATAAAGAAATCCTCGTCGAGCCCGCCGGTCTCCTTCAATGTGGTGTGGCGCAGCATCATATATGCACCCGAAATTATCTCAATCTCGTTTTCGCTGTGCTTGTCGAGATACTGCATATAGTAGCGTCCGAATGTGCGCGATGTGGGGAACAGCTTTGACAGCCCCGACATCTTGCAGAAAGCCACAAACGGTGTTGGCAGTGCGCGGCGCGATTCCGGGGCAAACACGCCGTCGGTGCGCAGCATATACACGCCACAGGCTCCCGTGTCGGGGTGTTTATCGAGAAAACCAATGCACCCCACAATGGCCTCTGTTGTAACAATGGTATCGGGGTTCAGCATCAGCACATACTCCCCCTTGGCCTGTGCAAAGCCAATGTTGTTTCCTTTTGAAAAACCATTGTTCTCTTTGCTCTCTATCCACCTCACATTGGGGAAGCGCTCCGTTATATACTCTGTGGAGCCGTCATTCGAAGCATTATCAACAACGATAATCTCGTGGTCGATGCCCCTTGCCGCCTGCTCAACAGAGTTCAGACACTGCTCAAGGAAATACTTTACTTTATAGTTTACTATAACTACCGACAGTTTCATCTACACTTCCTCTCCCTTTGTACCGTTCTTCTCAATCTCATCGAGCACACGCCCGCCGGGGTAGCTGTATATGAGTGCCCCAAGGCTCACAATTCCGCAATACAAAGCACCGTCATACTCCGTGCCATAATAGACGAAAATATTGGCCACAAGGGGAATGAACAGCAGAAATATTCTCAAAAGGCTGCTTTTGTAGTAGCGTTTCAGCAGCTCCCGGCTATTGGCACTGCCGGCCCTCTTCATTGCGCGCGAGAAGCTCTTCAGGGCAATGGGCAGCAATGCCATTGTCAGCAACACAGCCCCCATCTCAATGTAATAGAGGTCGTTATCGTTAAATGCCACCCTCATCATCCCCTTTGTGATATATCCCGTTTCAAAAGCCGCAATGGCAATTATTGCCGCAAAGACGGCAGTTGTAAAATTAATCTGCAAAGATTTCAGTACACTCTTCCTGTCCATAATTTTTAAAAAGTTTTGCCTGTGAATGGTCGGCGGTTCACAATAGAGCTGCCCAGCGTAACCTCGTCGGTATACTCCAGTTCATCACCAATAGAAATTCCTCGGGCTATTACCGACAATTTCACATTGTGCTGTTGCAGTTTGCGGTAGATATAGAAATTCGTTGTGTCGCCCTCCATTGTGGAGCTCAACGCCAAGATAACCTCCTTAACCTCGCCCTTCTCCACGCGCTCCACCAGGTCGGCAATGTGCAGGTCGCTTGGCGACACCCCGTCCATTGGCGAAATCACTCCGCCAAGCACGTGATACACACCCCTGTATTGCATTGTATTCTCCACCGCCATAACATCCTGAATATTCTCCACCACACAAATTATGCTGTGGTCGCGCAGCGGATTGGCGCAGATAGGGCAAATCTCTGTATCCGATATGCTGTGGCACTCGCGGCAATATTTAGCCTCGCGTTTCAGTGTCAGTATTGCCGAAGAGAAAGCCTCCACCTCCTCCTCCTTCTTGCGCAGCAGATGCAGCACAAGACGTGTGGCCGTCTTGCGTCCAATGCCCGGGAGTTTCGAAAACTCCTTCACGGCGCGCTCAAGCAGTGTCGATGGGTATTCCTGGTTCATCTTTCAGAGAAAAATAAAATCGGCGCGAAGTTAGCTAAAAAAACGGATAATCCCTTTATGGCACTCTTCAAAAGTTACTCTCCTCTTGCCCCTATTCAATCTCCACAGTAATTTCGGCGGGGAACACGCGCTCCGGGTCAAAGAACTCGGCGCAGCTCTCCACCATAGCCTTCAGCGAGGGCTTCACCTTTCCGTTGAAAGCCTCCTTGCCGTTTACCACAACCCTTATGGGCTTCTTAAGGTCAAACAGCTTTTCGCTTATGTATATTGTAACATTGCCCTTTGTGGCCGGTGCATACTCCCTTGCAAAGAACATAGGAATATTGTACAGGCTCTTTGTGGTGGTGTATGTAACATTCTGCACCTTCAGCTCAATGGTATTGTTCTCAATGCTCATCTCATAGCAGCTGCGCTCCTCATCGCTGTTGCGCGAAGTCTCGTTCACCTTCAGGTTATAGAAACCCGTGCGGTGGCGGCCATACATATCATAATCCTCCCAATAGAAATATGTGGGGTTGGCGTTTCGGCTGAACTGCTTCAGCCACGGCGTTGTCTTCTCATAGTTTATGCTGTGGCCCATCTTTGGCACCAGTTCAATGAAGTGGTTATAAAGCCCCTTGTGCACCTTTGCAAGGCTGTCTATTGTAACCCCGGCATTGTATGTCATTGCATTGCGTCCAAAGCCATAGTCCTGCTCGCCGGTGCGCAGTGCAAAGGCAATGTTGGCAAGGTTCTCCATTGGCGCATTCTTCAACGGCTCACCACCCGCCATAGGGCCCGCCCCCGCAAGGTAGTCGGCATAGAACGAAGCCAGTCGCTGGCTGCCGTATCCACCCTCTGAAATGCCATAGAAATAGATTCTGTTGGGGTCTATATTCTCGTTCAGGAATGTCAGGCGCAGCAACTTCTCCCAAGCCCACTGCTTGCTCTGTATTGCCCAACGATAGAGCTCGCCATATCCGTTTGGAATTTGCGGAATGAAGTGCAGCGACGGCGCATCATCATAGCTGCTGCACAGTCTTATGCCTGCCTCCCACTCGCGGTTCTTCTCGCCCGAGCCGTGCATATAAAGGAACAGCGGATAACCACTCTTGGGTTGCTCGCCCTTCTTTATAAAATAGTAGGGCATCAAGGCGTTGGCCTCAAGCTCTTCGGGCAGCCTCCAATAGCCGGTGTCGCGCGGCTCAGTTGTTGCAAACGGCGCATTTAGCTTCTCCTCGTTTAGCCCGTTCACCGCTTCTCGCCAACACTCCCACACAGCACTGCGTGCAGCCTCAATATCCTTTATTTTTTCGTTGCCCTCATAGGCAGTGCGTGTGCCCTGCAGTGCCTTTGTGAAATACGACACCACCTTTTTGCTCTTGCCTTTTGAAATTGTGCCGGCGCAGCTGTTGCCCGCCAAAGCCACCAGGGCAATCATTGCCGCAATAGTAATCCTTCTCATCCTTAAAAAAGTTTTATTCTGTGCGAAATTAGCTTTATATTGCCAAACGGGCAACTTTTTGGCAGATAATATGGTTGCGGCACATTAAGGCTTCGCCCAACAATAACAATTCCGGCCCCGTTGCGGAAGCCGGAATTGGTCTATATAAGAAATCTGTTCTTTTTTATTTTACCAGCACCTTTGCAACTGCTGTGCTGCCGTTGGCATCCTGCACAGCAACAACATACAGGCCGCTCTCCACTGCAATTGTGTTGGCTGTGCCACGGTAAACCTCGCGTCCGTCGCAAGTGTAAACCACCGTTGTGGCATCTTCGGCATCAACAACAATGCAACCCCTGCCGGCCGAAACAGCAGCAGCGTTCTCCCTCACATCCTCAACAGCCGTCTCGTTGCACACCCAGAAATAGCCGTTGGCCCAATTGGTGAGCGTGTTGTTCGATACATCGCCAATCTTCGTTTTCTTCTCGTCGGCATTGTGATAGGTTATTGCAAGCCTGTACTTTCCAAGCGCCATTGTGGCCTTCGATGTGCAGTCAAATGTAACCTCGGTTGTCTCGCCCTCTTTCAACGACACGGCAACATACTCGCTTCTCACGTTGTAGCTCAGTCCGTGTGCTATGTTCACTCTCACATAACCCTCAAAATCTCCATTCACGCAGCCCAGTGTCGCTTTTGCTTTGAATGTGCTGCCCTGCACCACGTCATTTCCTTCGTTTACGGTAATTTTGCCGCACACATAAGGTATTGTTGCCGATGTGTTGGCAATACCTATTGTGCAGGTTGTGGCCGACTGCCTTATCTCCTTCCAGTCATCTTCCTCCAGCTTGCGCACTGTTACATAGTAGTTGCCCGGCTTCACAACGGGGAAATAGTCGTTGTTGTTGGATTTCACAACAATGCTCTCGCCCCTCTTCAGGTTCTCCACGTATGTTGTGGCAATCACGTGCTCCTGGCCACTGTTCTTCTCCTTCAGGGTAATGCCCAGTGTGCCTGTGAAAGAGTCGTCGCTCGATGAAATGTTCTCCACGCTTGCCGAAATTTCAGCCTTCTCGCCCCAAGTGATGCCAGGTGATGCGCTCAATGCCGTTGTAGAGAGCACAAGGCCATCGGGCAGCGGGCTTATTTCAATGTCATCGCTCTTTCCCGCAATGTCAATGAGAGCATCCTCATCAACATCCATACCACGGGAGGTAAAATAGTTCTTGATATTGTACTTGAAAGAGATAAAATATTTACCATTGTCGGGCATCATATATCCCGTGCTGAATGAAACCAAAATATTCCTGTTGTCATACACCTGAACAAGCGCAGGCACATTTTTGAGTATTGTGGATGTGTATGTGCCGTCTTCCTGCAGCTTGTTCACCACGGGCACAATAAGCACATCGGCGCTCTTGCCGTTGGTTGTCCTGAACTCGGCGTCGAAAGCAAGCCTGTCTCCCTTCATCTGCGGAGTGGTGTGGTAGGTGATGTTGGCCATTTCAACAGCCGGCAGCTCCTTGCGCGCCGTTACCGAATTATCGTTCACCTCCACTATCAAGCCATTGTCGGCTCCACGTGCCAGGTAGATATTCTCGCCGCTGTCATCAGAGTAGCACACCACCAATCTATATACACCCTTCTCCAAATGCTCCTCGCTATTGGGGTCATTGCTCACAGTCAATGTTATATAATATCCTATGTCGCCGTTGAACTCTGTTACCTTTTCATCGCCAATTTTTGACACGTCAATCATCTCGCCGTCCTTCTCAAAGCCAATGTACATCGACAACTTGATGTCCGAGTGCGACCAGTTGAGCAATCCGGCGGCAATCTTTATGGTGGCCACTCCGTTTTTGTCATATTTTGCTGTCTGCTCAAGCAATGTAGACGGTGTTCCTGTGGCGGTGGCATCCACAACATCCATCATATACACACAGGGCACTCCGGGTACATCCTTTTCGCCATCCAGGCGTGGGCGTATGTTGGCCACAAGTGTCTGTGCCACATTGTAGCGGCCATCGCCGCCTCCAATGCCTGTGCCCGACGGTGTCATATATGTGATATCGAAATATCCGTTATATGAGCCGCTCCAACCCCAGTCGATGTGCAACAGATTGTTCTCGTCGATGCCGTCGCACACAAAGGCGTGTCCGCTGCTGTAGGACTGGCCGTGTCCTGTATACAGCAACGGCTGTCTTGCCTCAAGGTTCTCCCTTATTATTTCAAAATACTCCTCCTCGGTAAACTCGCTGCGTCTCACTATTGCAACTTCGGGCGAGTAGCGGAACACATTCACAAGTGCATACGAGGCATAAATCTCGCTGCTGCCTGTGCCGGCAAGCGCATAGTTGCTGTTTATTGCCTTGCCCACGTCTGCCATAAGCAGTGCCACGGCATTGGCCTGCTCCTGTGTATATCCGTTGCGATAGCCGGGCAGCATAGCGTCCCAGTCATATTTGTGGTTCGAGATGTTTACATACTCATCTTTGCCGGTGATGTTGTTGTGCCAGGTGATGCCCTTCGATGGCTTCTCGGGCCACTCGTGGAACTTCATAATCTGCGCCATAGCCGTTGCAGTGCAGCCTGTAGGAGCGTATGAACCGTTAATCTGCGGGCACATAATGTTATAGGGTGAGCCCTGGTCCCACGTTGTCTCAAGCATTGGGGCAATGGCTGTTCCCTTTGTTGCTTTTACTGTGGGAACGGCTTTTCCGGCGCGCACCTCATCCACATACATCTCATACTCGTCGAGCAGGGCAAGCAGCGCCGGCGGCATCTCCCCCGGAACCTCGTTGTCCGAGTAGCCCACAATCGGTGCCAGTTCATCATCGCCCGACACAATCACAAAACCCCTCTCGTTGGCGGGTGTGAATATGTAGAACGCCGGGTCGCCCTTTCCTGTGGCCCATCGGCTGTTTGCTTTTGATGCAGCTTTCAGTGGCACAAGGGTGCTGTTGCTCCTTTTGCTCCAAAAACCGGTAGCTCTCTCCCTGGCCTTCTCAACATCAATGGGGCCTGCAAATGCTGCCGATGCCATAATCAGCAGCAATAGTAAAAATGTAGCTATTTTTTTCATTCAAGTGCTTTTTTATAGGTTGAATGGCGCAAAAATATTGCACTTGGTCTATGTTTCCAAATATTTGATAACATTTTGTATCATATTGTTGTAAAAATGACACTGTTGGTAGGTGCTTTCCTCTTCACATTAACAAAAAAGTGTTATCAAAAATGCACTTTTTGACAATTTGTTGCTATTGTTCCCCCTCTCCTTTGGCACTAATTTTGCACCGGAAAAAGAATAAACACAAGAAATATGAGAGAAAATATTGTAAAAGCAGTTTTTGCTATCCTGCTGCTGTTCAGCGTGCAGCCACTGTTTGCCAATGTCAGGGAAGGCAATAAAATATCGGGCCACGTCATCGAGGAGGGTAGCGAGCAGAATATCCCTTTTGCCACAGTGCTTGTGGTTGAAACAGGTGAGGGCGCAGCCGCCAATGAAAGCGGCCACTTCACCCTCTCGGGGCTCAAGCCCGGCAGCTACACCTTGCGTGTCTCGGCAATGGGCTACAAGACAATGGAGAAAGAAGTTGTCGTTAGCAAGGAGTTCACCTCTGTTGTGCACTTCAAGCTTCAGTCCGATGATATTGTCATCGACGAGGTTGTTGTGTCGGCCAATCGCAACGAGGTGAGCCGCAAGGATGCCCCCGTTGTTGTGTCGGTGGTGTCGTTGCCCCTTTTCGAGGCTGTAAATTCGGTGGACCTTGCCAAAAGTCTCAACTTCATCACCGGCCTGCGTGTAGAGAACAACTGTCAGAACTGCGGCTTCCCCCAGGTGCGCATCAACGGCCTCGACGGCCCCTATTCCCAGGTGCTCATCAACAGCCGCCCGGTGGTAAGCGCCCTCAGCGGCGTCTATGGCCTTGAGCAGATACCCGTGAATATGATTGAGCGCGTAGAGGTTGTACGTGGCGGCGGCTCGGCCCTTTTCGGTGCCAATGCAGTGGGTGGAACGGTGAACATCATCACCAAAGACCCCGTTGATAACTCCTTCTCCGTTACAAGCAACTTTGCCGGCTATGGCGGCAAGTCGTGGGAGCAGAATGTGGGTGCCAACGTGTCGCTTGTCTCTCCCGACAACTCCTATGGCATAGCCCTCTACTCAAACTACCGCAACCGCAACCCCTATGACCACGACGGCGACGGCTTCTCCGAGCTTGGCGAGATAAATATGAACACCTTTGGCCTGCGCACCTACTATCGCCCCACCTCCAACGGTCGCATAGGGCTGGAGTATCACACCACCAACGAGCATCGCCGTGGCGGCAACAATTTCCGTCTGCAGCCCCACGAGAGCGACATCTGCGAGCAGACAAAACACATTGTGAACAGCGGTGGCATCACCTATGACCTTGGTCTCAGAGGCTACAAGCACAAGCTGTCGTTCTTTGCATCGGTGCAGCACATCGACCGCAACAGCTACTATGGCGCGCAGCGCGACCCCAATGCCTATGGCAACACCGACGACCTCACCTGGGTGGCCGGTGCCACCTACACCTGGCGCATATCGCGCCTTCTCTTCTCGCCCGCCACGTTCACCGGCGGTGTGGAGTATCAAGAGAATCGCCTTCACGATGTGATGACCGGTTATCAGCGCGATATGCAGCAAGATGTAAAGATTGGAAGCGCCTTTGTGCAGAATGAGTGGGAGATGCGTCGCCTTTCGTTGCTGCTTGGTTTGCGTTTCGACAAACACAACCTCATTGAAACACCAATCTTCAGTCCGCGTGTAAACCTTCTATATAAGCCCTTTAAAGAGCTGCAGGCACGTCTCACCTGGTCTACCGGTTTCCGTGCCCCACAGGCCTATGACGAGGACCTTCACGTTACCGCCGTTGGTGGCGAGGGAGTGCAGATTGTGCTTGCCGACGGCCTCAAGGAAGAACGCTCCAACAGCTTTAGCGGCTCAATAGACTGGAGCACCCGTTTCGGGCACTGGCAGGCGAGCCTGCTTGCCGAGGGCTTCTTCACCTCGCTCAACAATGTCTTTGTGCTCGAGGATGTGGGCAGCAACAGCAACGGCTTTGCCATCAAGGAGCGCCGCAACGGAGCCGGTGCGCGCGTCTATGGCGCCAACATCGAGGCACAGATGGCCCACGGCAGCCTTGTTACGTTCCGCCTTGGCTTCACGGCACAGCGCAGCCGCTACACCGCCCCCGAGGTGTGGAGCGAGGCCGACGGCGTTGCACTCACCACCGAGCGTATGATGCGCACCCCCGACTACTATGGCCACTTCACCATCACCTCGCAGCCCGTCAAGCGCCTCGACCTCTCACTCTCGGGCACCTACACAGGCTCAATGGTTGTGCCCCACTATGCCGGCCACATTCCCAACGACAGGCTCGAGACAACCCCCCACTTCTTCGACCTCAACTTTAAAACCGGCTACACCTTCATTTTGCGCGACCACATAAACCTGCAGCTCAATGCCGGCGTGCAGAATGTGCTCAACAGCTTCCAGAGCGACCTCGACAAGGGACAATACCGCGATTCGGGCTACTTCTATGGCCCCACACAGCCACGCACCTTCTTCCTTGGAGTGAAGATTTCAAGGTAACCCCTGCCCTTATTATAAAAATAATGCCTAACTTTGCAGCATTGTATAATAAATATAAGGACAAACTTTAGGGGTAATGAATACAAAACGCATTTTGGTATCGCTTTTTGCGCTTTTTCTTGCTGTCTCGCTCTTTGCGCAGAAGGAGTACTACACATCAATCAACGGCACAAAGGGTGGTGCAACGCTAAAGACAGCGCTGTATAACCTCATCAAGAACCATAAGAAAATAAGCTACGGCAGTGGCGAGAGCTCAACCTGGGGCGCCTTCTACACCACCGATGCCGTTATTGAGAACGGCAAGCGCCGCGTGCTCGATATGTATTCAAACGAAAAGCGCTATTTCGGCAGCAAGGGCTCTTCCATTAGTGGAATGAACATTGAGCACAGCGTGGCAAAGAGCTGGTGGGGTGGCACACAGAATAACGCCTATTGCGACCTTCACCACCTCAACCCGTCGGACCAGAATGCCAACAGCCGCAAGAGCAACTATCCCCTTGGCGAACTCACAAGCGTCTCTTGGGAAAATGGTATTACATTTGTGGGAAAGGCCAATATCGACGGCAAGTCCCAGAATGCCTATGAACCCTGCGACGAGTATAAAGGCGATTTTGCACGCACATTTATGTATATGTTCACCTGCTATCAGGATTTGACCTGGGAATATACCTGGATGAACTATGAAAAGAGCACCTATCCCACCTTCAAGCCCTGGGCCGTTGAGCTGCTGCTCAAGTGGCACAAGCAAGACCCTGTGAGCGAGAAAGAGGTGAACCGCAACAATGCAGTGTATGCTGTGCAGGGCAACCGCAACCCCTTTGTCGATTATCCCCAGCTTGCCGATTATGTGTGGGGCGACTCCATCAACTATGTCTTCAACCTCAATGGCGACGGTGGCAATGGCGGCAACACCGATGTGGAGATTGTCGATGGCTGGAAAATCTATCTCAATGAAACCTTCGACGGCGCCAAGATGCCCTTCACCACATACGAGGCTGTGGGCAGCTATCCTTGGGAGCTTAACACCACCTATAAATATGCCGTTGCAACGTCCTACGTGAGCAGCACCCAGGCCAATAATAATGCCGAGAGCTGGCTCATATTGCCATTCTTCGATTTCTCTAACGACAGCGTTGCAACCATCTCATTCGACTATGTGATTCGCTATTGCGAGAGCGGCAAGGCTGCCGAAAACCACACATTGATGATATGCAACGATTTCGACGGCGATGTCGAGAATTCAACCTGGGAAACCATTGACTTTGGTGCTCAGGAGAACACAACCGACTGGACCTTGACCAAAACCGGCGACATCCTAATCCCGCAGAAATATATGGGCGAGAAAGCCGTTACCATTGCATTCTTCTACAAGGGAACAACAACCAAGGCCGGCACATTTGAGATAGACAACGTGGTGGTGAAAGCCGTTGAGGGTGCAACCCCCGGCGACACAGGTGGCGATGACAACACCGGCGACGGCAGCGATGACAGCGAAGATAACAACGACAACACAGGTAACGGTGATGACAATACAACCGGCGGCAACGAGGGTAATTTCACAAATGGCACCTTCACCCACGTAATGGATGCCTCACAGCTCTCTGTTGGCGACTCCATTCTCATCATCTACGAGAACTTCGTTATGGGAGCACACAGCGACAACGGCAAGTACCGCACCAAAACCGCTGTAACCACCACCAACGGCGTTGTAACAAGCCTTGCGTCCGATGCACAGATAATCCTCTTGGAACAAGGCGCTGTTGCCGGCACCTATGCCTTCAATGTGGGCAACGGCTACCTTGCGGCATCTTCAAGCAGCAGCAACAACCTTGCAACTGTTGATGCTATCGATGCCAACGGCAGCTGGGCAATTACCATAAGCGACGGTTTGGCAACCATTGTGGCCCGTGGAGATAAAACGCGCAACACTTTGCAATATAACACAAGTTCACCGCGTTTCTCTTGCTACACAGGCTCTCAAAAATCGGTGAACATCTATGCAAAATCGGCTGTTCCAACGGGTATTGTGGAGGTTGCCGGGGACAACACCGTCAATGTCTATTCAATAACCGGTGTGTTGCTGCGCAGCAATGTTCAGGTTGGTAGCGCAACCAACGGCCTGCATCGTGGTATATATATAATAGGTAACAGAAAGGTTTTTGTAAAGTAAAGAACTTTTAAAAGAGTCTGTTTATATCAGCCGCCCCTTTTCTTCGTGATAAGGGGCAGCTTTTAATTTCCCCACGCAAAAGGAGTTAAAGAGAAGGATAGTTCTTGGGCCACCGAGGAGCGGAAAAAAAGATACATAATTGCGTATTTGCTATTGCATTTCAGTTGTCCCCTTTCCCAAGGGGGACGAGACAGCTTGCTGTCGGGTGGGGGATGGTTATTTTGTGCGTGTATTATTATCCCCCTCGCCTGCGGCACTCCCCCTTGCAAGCAAAGGGGAGAACTGTTTATTGCTTTGAAATTGGGTATTTGCTATTGCATTTCAGTTGTCCCCTTTCCCAAGGGGGACGAGACAGCTTGCTGTCGGGCGGGGGATGGTTATTTAGCGCGTGTAATTTTATCCCCCTCGCCTGCGGCACTCCCCCTTGCAAGCAAAGGGGAGAGCTGTTTATTGCTTTGAAATTGGGTATTTCCTATGCTTTTCAGCTGATGGGGATGATTATTTTTGCCGCCAAAAGAGAAAATAACAATCTGTGCTGCTTCTCTTTCCAATCAGCTCAAAAAATATCACCCAATAATAATAAAACACTCCTTTTTTAGTTATTAATAAGGTTACATCTGTTTTTTTGAGAATTGAAAAGAGTAATATACATATTAATTGCTGTGCTGTTGGCTGTGGCCTGCAGCAGTGAAAAGGAGCTTAAAAAGGGCGACCAGTTTGCTGCTGTGATGGAATACTACGAAGCAGCACGCGAATACAAAAAAGCCTATCGCAAAATCCCCGCCAAGGAGCGCAGCAAACGCGCCACCGTGGCGTGGAAACTCGCCGAGTGCTACCGCAAGAGCAACAATGCAGTGCCGGCAGTGGGCGCCTATCAAAACGCAGTGCGCTATGGCTACCCCGACTCCACAGCCCTGCGCTATCTGGCCGATGCACAACTTATGAAGGGCGACTACAAAGCAGCGCAAAAGAGCTATGAGAAGTATCTCGAGGTTGCACCACACGACCGCAAGGCACAGGTGGGGCTGCAGTCGGCACGTCAGTCGTCGGCCTGGAAGCAAAACCCCACCCGCTACATAGTGAAGAAGGCTAAGGAGCTCAACGGGCAGCGCAGCGACTATTGCCCCGCCTACATTGGCGAGGACACCACAATGATTGTAACCACCAGCACGCGCAAGGAGGCCACAGGCGAGGAGCTAAGCAGCATAACAGGGCAAAAGAGCGCCGATATTTTCCTCACCAAGCGCGACGAGAAGGGAAAATGGCAAAAGACCGAAAAGATAGAGAGCGACATAAACGGCGAGTATGAGGATGGTGCTTGCGCCTTCACCCCCGACGGCAAGGTGATGTATTTCACACGCTGTGCGGTAGACGACCACTATCCGCGCTATGCCACAATCTTCAAGAGCAACCGCAGCGATGCGGCGTGGAGCAAGCCCGAGCAGGTGGTAATCTCTAACGACACCCTTTCATCCTATGCCCACCCGGCTGTGTCGCCCGGTGGCGATTGGCTCTATTTCACGTCCAATATGCCCGGTGGCGAGGGCGGTCTCGATATATGGCGCTTCTACATTGGCACAAGCAAGGCAATGGAAGGCATTGTTGAAAACCTTGGCCCCGGGATAAACACCAACGGCAACGAGCAGTTCCCCGCCTTTGGCCCGCAGGGCGAGCTCTTCTTCTCATCCGACGGCTACCCCGGAATGGGCGGCCTCGACATCTTCAGTGCCACGCTTGTGAACGACACATTGTGGAGCGTGGCCAATCTTGGCGCGCCGGTGAACTCCAATGGCGACGATTTTGGCATAACATTTGCTCCCGGGCTCTATCGCGGCTACTTCAGCTCCAACAGAGGCGATGCACGCGGCTGGGACCACATCTACTCCTTTATGCTGCCCGAAACGGTGCACACCCTCTATGGATGGATTTATGAGAAAGACGGCTATGAGCTGCCCCAAGGGGTTGTTTATATGATTGGCAACGACGGCACCAACACCAGCTTTGGAGTGATGAAGGATGGCTACTACAGTGTGCGTGTAACCCCCGGCGTGGAGTATGTGATGCTGGGTACCTGCAAGGGCTACCTTAACACAATGCGCGAGCTCAAGGCCACCCTGCAAGAGGGCGAGCACAGCTACCACGTGGATTTTGAGCTGCCGTCAATAACACGCCCCGTGCTCATTGACAACATCTTCTACGAATATAACAAGGCGACACTCAGCGGGGAGTCGGCCGCTTCGCTCGATGAGCTTGTGGAGATGCTTGAGCTCAACCCCAATGTAACCATTGAGCTTGCCGCCCATTGCGATAATCGCGGTGGCGACAAGTATAACGAACGGTTGTCCCAGGCGCGTGCCGAGTCTGTGGTGAGGTATCTTGTGGGCAAGGGTATTGAGGCCGAGCGCCTCACGCCTGTGGGTTATGGCGAGGGCAGGCCCAAAGTCGTAAGCAAGAAGATGACCGAGGTGTATGCTTTTCTCAATGAGGGGGATGTTCTCGATGATGAGTTTATCAAGGGGCTCGATAAGGAGCAACAGGAGTTGTGTCATCAGTTGAACCGCCGCACGGAGTTTCAGGTGCTGCGCACCACGTATAAGTTGTATGAGTAAAGGGTGCTAACCCAATCAAAGCAATAAACAGTTAGGGGGATAAAATTACACGCACAAATAACCATCCCCCGCCCGACAGCAGGCTGTCTCGTTCCCCTTGGGAAAGGGGACAGCTGAAATGTAAAAACAAATGGTTTTTGAACAATAAGACAAATGGATAATGACTTAAATAAATCATTACTTGTAAGACGGGAGTTGAGAAACAACTCCACTCCGGAAGAAGCTGTGCTGTGGACACAAATAAAATCGCGTAAAATAAAAGGTTATAAATGGAGGCGCCAACACCCAATAGGAAGTTATGTTCTTGACTTCTATTGCCCGGAAGCAAAATTGTGCATTGAATTGGATGGAGCAACTCATTATACCTACAGCGGAGCCAGAGAAGATAACATAAGAACATCTTTTTTGAACAGTAAAGGCATTAGAGTCATAAGATTTGAAAACCGTTTGATTTGGGATAACATCAACGGCGTCATTGAAATAATAGAACAGGAACTGAAGAATAAGCAAGGAGGTAATTTAGAGTATTAAGGATTATCCCACCTTGTAGCAGCCAACAGTTCTCCCCTTTGCTTGCAAGGGGGAGTGCCGCAGGCGAGGGGGATAAAAACTGTACACGCACCGAATAATCATCCCCCGCCCGACAGCAGGCTGTCTCGTCCCCCTTGGGAAAGGGGACAGCTGAAATGCAATAGCAAAAACAACACCCAATCAAAGCAACCAACAGTTCTCCCCTTTGCTTGCAAGGGGGAGTGCCGCAGGCGAGGGGGATGTCTATTCCTAAAATAGGTTTACAAAAACAGATATTAATTGTAACCCTAATTTAGTACAAAATGACAACAAAACGTAGGACATT
>JAZONR010000037.1:0-5801 GCA_045654645.1 Bacteroidaceae bacterium | reverse complement strand
AACGAAGATATGATAACGTTATTAACGCGATGACAACCTATAGTAGGATAAGAAAAAGCATTTTCCTTGCCGGGCTAGCCCGGCAAGGAAAGACACAAGAATTTTGATTAAATTGTGTAAACAAATTTTAGGACGGCACATAATGTCATCCCCCGCCCGACAGCAAGCTGTCTCGTCCCCCTTGGGAAAGGGGACAACAATAAAATGCAATAGCAAAAACAACAGCTCAATTACAGCAACCAACAGTTCTCCCCTTTGCTTGCAAGGGGGAGTGCCGCAGGCGAGGGGGATAATAATAGACGCGCTAAATAATGTTATCCCCCTTCGACAGCAAGCTGTCTCGTCCCCCTTGGGAAAGGGGACAACTGAAAATGCAAAAACAACACCCAATCAAAGCAAATGTTATACCCTTAATAAGGTATAAAATCCCTCTTAAAACAACTCCTTAATCTTTGCGAGAATATCCTCCATTGTATCAAGACGTGCAATAATTACACCACGCTTGTTCACAAGAACTGCCGAAGGCAACAACGTAACACCGTATGCTGCTGCAAGCTCGGCGCTGCCACCGCCGGGGTTGCACAACTGCACCCAACTGAGTCCAAGCTCGTTGGTGGTGGCGCGGCACTCCTCCACACTGCTGTCGAGCGACACGCCCACAATCTGCAGGCCGTTCTCCTTGTACCTGGTGTAGGCGCCTTCGAGTGCTGCAAGGTTGGCCCAGTTGGCATTCCAGCTGCCCCAAAAGAGCAGCAGGGTGTATTGGTTGCCTGTAACTTCGTTTGAAAAGAGTATCTTGCCGCCTTTTATGTTGTTGAGCTCAAAATCCTGAAACTGCTTGCCCACTGCTGTGGCTTGTTGGTTTTCTTGGGCCTTTTTTATGTACTCAATGGAGTGCAGCTCGTTCTCTATGCGTGTTATCATCTTGTTGTAGAGATTGTCGCGCAGTGGGGCGGGAACGCGTGGGAAAAGGGACTCAAGCACCTGTGCGGGCAGCAGGCCCACAGAGTTTATAAGAAAGAAGTAGCCCAGCGGGTTGTTGAGATTGGTCATTATCTCTCCTATGGCATAGTTCCGGAACACTCTGCTTGCCACTGTCTCGAGCTGTTTTATGCTATCGTAGACCTGGGGGCTGAAGGACATTGCTTTAACAAATTCGGGTGTTGCCATTCGCCTGATGTCTACAAACCTCTGTCTCTCGGTGATGAAGCGGCTGAGCTTGTCGTTGCCGGGGGTGCCGCTTGCGAATTTGGGGCCTGTGAAATTGACCTTTACTGTGCCTTTTTCAATAAAGATATAGTTGCCGTCAATCACTTGGTTGGATGCAAGGAAACGCACTGCCGGTGTTGTGTCGTTTATTGCAAAGGCGAAACGGCCGTTTTTGATGGTGGCCGAGTCGGTGGGGGCAAGGATGTTGTCTATGGGTGTGAGGTAGAGCACTGTGCCGTTGGGCGCGTCATAGTGGCCCTCTATGGTGCAGTGGGTGTTGCTGTGGGAACAGGCAAGGAGCAGAAGGCTGCACAGCAGCGCGGTGAGTGTGTTTTTCATATTTCCTTGTTGATGCTGTTGATGTATTGCAGAACTTCATCGCGTCCTTGGGCGCTCTCGGATGATGTTATGAACATGGGCGGCAGTTCCTCCCACTCTTGCAACAAACGTTGCTTGTAGGCGGCTATGTTGCTTGCCAGGGCTGTTTTGGTGAGCTTGTCGGCCTTGGTGAAGATGATGGCGAAGGGCACGCCGTTCTCGCCAAGCCAGGTGATGAACTCAAGGTCTATCTTTTGGGGCTCGTGGCGGCTGTCTATGAGCACAAAGAGCAGTGTCAGCTGTTGGCGTTGGAGTATGTAGCTCGATATTATGTGTTGCAGCTGCTCGGTTTGCGATTTGCTGCGCTTGGCATATCCATAGCCGGGGAGGTCCACCAGGTACCACTCGTCGTTGATGCTGTAGTGGTTTATGAGCAGTGTTTTGCCAGGTGTGGCCGATGTCATTGCCAGTTTCTTTTGGTTGGTGAGGCAGTTTATGAGGCTCGATTTGCCCACATTGGAGCGTCCGATGAAGGCATATTCGGGCTTGCCGTCCTGTGGGCATTTCTTTATATCGGTGTTGCTTATTACAAACTTTGCTGTTTTTATAATTGGTGTGCTCATAGTTGTTTGTACTTTTGTTTCTTGCCACGAAGATACTAATATAACGTGAATTCGATGTAAGAATTTGTGCTAAATTTATAGTGTTTGTCTTTCTTGCAGGGTGTTATGTTGGTTTAAAAACAGTGGAAGGGAATAGCGATTGTAGAGGGTTGTTTTTGGTTTTTCGTCGCTGAAAGCGAAACGGCAATCATCCCCCACCCGACAGCAAGCTGTCTCGTCCCCCTTGTGAAAGGGGACAACTGAAAATGCATAGGCAAAAACAACTGCTCAATCACAGCAATCAACAGTTCTCCCCTTTGCTTGCAAGGGGGAGTGCCGCAGGCGAGGGGGATAATAATAGACGTACTAAATAATCATCCCCAGCTAAAATGCAAGAGCAATCACCCAATTTTTAGACATAAGAACATAAGAACATAAGTTTTGTGTTTAGAAACCATAGATTAAACAAGTTGATGGAACTGCACGCAAGCGTTGTGTGCAGTTCTCATCAAGCTTGTTCAATCAAAAAGCACCTTAGGTGCTTTGCAACAAAAATGTTGCTTGGTTTCACACATAATACACACATTAGCCTTTTGTCCTTTTGTACTTCTGTCCAAAGAATTAAAACGAAACGAAAAAATATTACGCAATATGAAGAAGACTTATGTATCACCCCTTGTGATACACACATTTGTTGTCAAGAAAAATCCCCTGTTTTTGCTATGAATAGTGCCTTTTGGGTCGCTAAACTGCGTTTGTGGGGGTGCTGTTGTGTAAAAAAATGAAAAAATATATATCCTTTTAAAACAAAATGCATATCTTTGCATTATAAATTTCACAGGGTGTCGTTTGCCCTGTGCATTTCGTTCAAACAAATATCTTTTAAGATTTTCATTTATCGTATGCTTGTGCTTTTCAAGCACTTGGGCATCATATTAATTTATGTATCACATAGAACAGTTGAGGAGCAAGGAGATTGCCGATTTGCAGTCCATTGCTCAGGATTTGGGAATTAAAGGCATTAAATCGCTTGACAGAGACTCGCTCATTTATCGTATTCTCGATGGTCAGGCTATGCAGAACAGCAAGAGCGGCGCTCCTGCTGTGGTGAAGGAGGAGAACAGAATGAACCGCCGCGAGCACCGTCGCAACCGCATACATTCCGATGGGCCAAGCAAGGTCTATACGGCCACGGGCGACAAAGCAGTGAAGCTCGATGCCGGCGACTCCAAGAAGCAGCAGCCCGAGCCTAACCAGGCGCCTGTTGCTGCCCCCGCCCCCGAGGTTGTTTCTCCCGAGGTTGCAGTTCCCGCAGTGGAGCAGGTTGATGCTGCTGCCGGTGAGGTGAAGAAGGCCAAAAAACGTGGTCGCAAGCCCAAGAACGCACAGGCTGTGGAGCAGCCTGTTGAGGTTGAGGCGAAGGTCGATGATGTTGCTCCCGAAACGCCCGCTGTTGAGCCACAGGTGGTGGCCGAGGGTGGCGAGCAGGCTGCACCAAAGGGCAAGAAGCGTGGCCGCAAGCCCAAGAACAAGGCTGTTGCCGAGGCCGGCGGAGCGGCCGAGGTGGTTGCCGATGTTGCAATAGAGACAGCAGGGGCGGTGGAGGCCGAGACACCCGTAGCCGAGGCACCGCAAGAGGCGGGCGAGGAGTTTGTTCCCATTGAGGAGCTGCCCACCGACTCTAAAGAGCTGCCCACAGAGCTTGTGGACAGGTTTGAGAAGGGCGGCAAGAAGAACCGCCGCAACGAGCAACGCAACGAGCGTCGCGAGCAGCAGCAACAGCAACCCGAGGAGCGTGTTCCCGCCCGCAAGCAGTATGATTTTTCGGATGTGTTGCGCGTTGAGGGTGTGCTTGAGATAATGCCCGATAACTATGGTTTCCTGCGCTCGTCGGACTACAACTATCTGGCTTCGCCCGATGATGTGTATGTGTCGCAGTCGCAGATAAAGCTCTATGGCTTGAAGACGGGCGATGTGGTTGAGGGTGTCATTCGCCCTGCATCGGCCGGCGAGAAGTATTTCCCGCTTGTGAAGGTGTGCCGCATTAACGGTCAGTTGCCCGAGCTGGTGCGCGACCGTGTGTCGTTCGAGAACTTGACACCGCTGTTCCCCGAGGAGAAGTTTACTTTGTGCTCGGGCAGCTATGACAATCTGTCGGCGCGTGTGGTGGATTTGTTCTCGCCCATTGGCAAGGGACAGCGTGCGCTGATTGTGGCGCAGCCCAAGACGGGTAAAACAATGCTGCTCAAGGATATAGCAAACTCCATTGCAGCCAACCACCCCGAGGCTTATATGATTATGCTGCTCATTGACGAGCGCCCCGAGGAGGTTACGGATATGGCCCGTTCGGTGAATGCCGAGGTTATTGCATCTACCTTTGACGAGCCTGCCGAGCGCCACGTGAAGATTGCCGGCATTGTGCTTGAGCGCGCCAAGAGGATGGTTGAGTGTGGCCACGATGTGGTTATTTTCTTGGATTCTATCACACGTCTTGCACGTGCCTATAATACTGTTTCTCCGGCATCGGGCAAGGTGCTGTCGGGTGGTGTGGATGCCAACGCCCTGCACAAGCCCAAGCGTTTCTTTGGTGCTGCCCGCAACATTGAGAATGGTGGCTCGCTCACTATAATTGCAACGGCGCTCATAGACACGGGTTCCAAGATGGATGAGGTTATCTTTGAGGAGTTTAAGGGCACCGGTAATATGGAGCTTCAGCTCGACCGCACATTGGCCAACAAGCGTGTGTTCCCCGCGGTGAACATTATTGCGTCGTCTACACGCCGCGATGATTTGTTGCTCGACCGTCAGACACTCGACAGGATGTGGATTTTGCGCAAGTATCTGTCGGATATGACACCTATGGAGGCTATGGAGTTTGTGAAGGAGAGGCTCGAGAGAACAAAGGATAATGATGAGTTCCTGATGAGTATGAACTCGTAAAAGAGAATTGTTTATAACAACAAGAGGGCTGCCTGTGGTTGCCCTCTTGTTGTGTTTTTATGCTTGCTACCAAATGTTGCGCGGGTGGTTATTGAAAAGTGTTCTTAATGGGATGCCACACGAGTGGCAGATTTTTTTTGAACGGCAGTTGTTTTTCTTTGTGCTGTTGTCTTGTATTGTTTTTCTTGTCGTTTTTATCCGTTCTTTTGGCGGCCAAAAGAACCAAAAGCCCCGGCACACGGAAAGTCCAGTCTGCCTTTTCTTTGCTCAGGAGTTGCCTGTGGCAACATCCTTCGGTCAAAAAGGCATTGTCAGCAAATTCTTTCTTTTGGTTTTTGGGTGGTGCGGAACTCCTTCAGTTAGCTACCGCTTGCAGCGGCATCTAACTAACAGTCAAACAGTCCTGCCACTATTTCCAAAAACCAAAAGGACTTTGCTTGTGTCCTTTAACGGTGCCGGTGTTTCTTGGACATTACCAATGTGCACTGAAGGGGTTGTGTGGCGCAGCTGTGGTCTTGCTATACGCTATCCGCACAAAAAAAGTAATCCGTCGCTGAAAGCGAAACGGCACCGTTGAAAAATCCAACGGAGGGCCGACTGTTTTCAGGCCATTGTGTGAGGACTGTTTGAAGTTTTGTGCGGGTATAAATTTTCTTATATAGCCGCACAAAACAAGTTCCGCAGCACCCTGAAAACAGTCGAAAGCCTGGAGTGGCGAGCAAGTGCCCGACC
>JAZONR010000036.1:0-3040 GCA_045654645.1 Bacteroidaceae bacterium | reverse complement strand
GGCAATGCCCGCTTTGGCTAGTTGCTTAGCTATAGTGGGCATAGGCAGAATATCTCCGCTGGCAAAAATGCCGTGCATCAGAATGACCATGGAGCAAGTGTCGGTGTCTGGATTAAAGTCTTTGGGCAAAGTGACGGTCATTGCCAGTCCCCCTTGTGGACCATATACTTGATAATCCTTGGCAAATAGCACCGTTGCGAATAATGCCAAAAGGAAAGTGGTAAATGGTTTCATGGTAAAAGGGATTTAGTAAATATGCTGCAAAGGTAAGAAAAACATCTGATATTTGCAAATAAGAATTAAAATTTACAAAAAAATAGACAAAATATTTGGTTATATCAGATATTTATACTACCTTTGCGGCGTAATTCGTAAAATAACGAATAATATGCTAATATAACCAACAAATAATATAATCAAAATGAGCAACAAACAATATACCATTAAGCAAGATCTTCTCTCACGCTTTGCCAAAGCAATGGGACATCCAGCACGGATTGCGATTCTTCAGTTCCTCGCCAAGCGTGATACCTGCTATTTCGGTGACATACACGAAGAACTGCCTATAGCTAAAGCTACGGTATCACAGCACCTCAAAGAGCTGAAAGAAGCAGGACTGATTCAAGGCGAAGTGGAAGCACCCAAAGTGAGGTACTGTATCCATCGTGAGAACTGGCAAATGGCACAATCGCTCTTTGGGGAGTTCTTTGGACAATGCGCATGCAAAAGTCAAGGTTGCTGCGAATAAGTGACCTTTTTGGGAATTTTATACGAGTTTACACTGATTTATTAAACGACAATTAATGTCAATTTTGATGTCAATTATTGTCAATTATAGGAATATATTTTGTTTGGGTTGGAATGAGCGACTTGTCGCTTGCAACCCAAACAAAATGAAAGATAATAGGTATCAACAAGTATATATTTTTTATAAACGATGTTCGTAGAATTACGAATAGATAAAATATATTATATGAATATGAAAGCGAAGATTCTGATGATTGCCCTTTGCCTCGGGATGTTGGCATTGGGTGTTGAGAGTGCTCAAGCCAGCAGCGCAGGCGGGCCACGCTGTGCGGCATGTGCGTCGGTAGAGCAACAAGCACAAGAATGGGACATGGGAATACCTGTGCTTACCGCTCTGGTATTAGGATTAATAGCAGCCCTTTCGCCTTGTCCGTTGGCAACCAATATCGCTGCGATTGGCTATATCAGCAAACGCATCGACAACCGCAGACAAGTCTTTCTACAGGGCTTATTATATACCTTGGGTCGAGTAGTGGCTTACACGGCATTGGGCGTTGTGCTGATTGCTCTACTAAGAAGCGGAAGCAGTATGTTGGGCGTACAGCGTTGGGTGGCGACATACGGCGAGATGGTACAGGGTCCAGCTCTAATCGTTATGGGAGGTTTGATACTGTTGAGCGACAAACTACGACTGCCGTCTTTGTCAAACAACAACAAGCATGCGCAGCTCGCACAATATGGTGGATGGGGCGCATTGTTGCTCGGTATACTTTTTGCTTTGGCTTTTTGTCCATCGAGTGCCGTGCTGTATTTTGGCGCATTGATTCCTATGTCGGCAACCGCCTCAATGGGCTATCTGCTGCCCGTGGTCTTTGCTATAGCCACTGCATTGCCCGTACTGATTGTGGCATGGGTGTTGGCGTTCAGCGTACAACACATAGGTAAGGTGTATGGCAAGATGCAAAGCATTCAGAAGTGGCTGAACATAATCGTGGCAATAGCGTTTATCGGTATAGGTGTGTATTATACATACAACTATTTTAGTAATCGTAATAGTGAGACAATCAATCATATAACATCTAAAAATAAAATTATGGAAATTAAAGTATTAGGCACAGGTTGCAGCAAGTGCCGCACTACCTACGAATTGGTAGAGAAAGTGATCAAAGAGAATGGCGTATCTGCCCAGTTGGAGAAAGTGGAAGACATCATGCAAATCATGGAGTATGATGTGATGACCATACCTTGCGTGGTGATTGACGGCGAAGTGAAAATCGCAGGTCGTGTACCTACCGAGAACGAAATCAAACAACTATTAGGACTATGATTCAGCGATTTGCAGACTGGTTGGTGTATGAGGTGTTCTCGTTGGATGCCTCTACACCTTTAGGCGTGGCAGTGAACTTCTTCTTTTACGATAGTATCAAGATTATTCTGCTGCTCTTTCTTATCAGCATGCTGATGGGAATCATCAACGCCTATTTCCCCATTGAGCGACTCAAGCGTTTCTTGGTCACTCACAAGCTCTATGGTTTGGACTATTTCTTGGCAGCACTATTTGGCGGCATTACTCCGTTTTGCTCGTGCTCGTCCGTACCATTGTTTATTGGCTTTGTGCGAGGGGGCATACCTTTGGGTGTTACGCTGACTTTTCTGATTGCATCGCCTTTGGTGAGTGAGATAGCTATTGCCATGTTCCTGGGCACTTTCGGCATCAAAACAACGCTCATTTATATCGTTAGTGGCACAGTATTGTCTATGATTGCGGGTTTTATCCTCAGTAAGATGCGTCTTGAGCGTTATCTGAGCGATTGGGTGAAAGCAGCACAGCAGCAATCTAATACGCAAAGCCAACAATGGGAAACAGAGCAAACACCTTTTCTGCAACGCTTGCCTGTGATAGCAAAAGACGCTTTGGGAGTCGTTAAGGGAGTGATATGGTACATATTATTAGGTATAGGCGTGGGTGCGGCTATGCATGGTTATGTGCCCGAGGGCTTTTTTGAGCAATTTCTGTCGGCAGACAACTGGTGGGGCGTGCCATTGGCAGTCGTGTTGGCAGTACCGATGTATGCTAATCCAGCCAGTATCGTGCCTATCATAGAGGTGTTTGTAGCCAAAGGTATTCCATTGGGCACCGCTATTGCGTTTATGATGGCAGTGATAGGGCTGTCTATTCCAGAGGCGATGATGCTTAAAAAAGTGATGACTTGGCGACTGATAGGCATCTTCTTTGGCGTGGTGACATTGTTAATTATTGTTTCAGGATATTTGTTTAATTGGCTATTATGAG
>JAZONR010000035.1:0-61688 GCA_045654645.1 Bacteroidaceae bacterium | reverse complement strand
TTTTTCCGGCCAATAACGGTTATTCATATAATCCTTTATAATTTCACTATCCCTAACACCATAATAATTCACATACACCATAGTATCCCACTCAATTGGTACAACCTTGGCAAAGTCAATGAAACACATTGTTGTGTCCTTGCCTTCGGCTTTCCAGGCATCCCAGTGAGCACCAACCAAGCAGTCAAGTTTATCCTTGCGACTACCGAATAGATATTCACAACTGCAGAACAGCAACATTGCTGAAATAGCTAACAAAAATACTTTTTTCATTATTTTCCGTAGTTATTTAATTTTAGAAATATATCGTACATCTCATTGTAGACATCATCGGAAATTCTCACCTTCATTACACGCCACAGCCCATCATTGAAACGCTCATACTGATAGAGCCCGTTCTCTCTAAGTTCCCTAAGTGCAAGCAATGCTATCTGTTTAGTGCTCAAGTGGCGGTTGTTTGCTCCAATTCTGCGACCTATAACGTTGTTCAAAAGGTCTACTACCATATCGGCTTCACTTTCGTTGTCAAAAACCCTTTTGTCGGTGTCGGCATAGGGGCGTGTCTCGTGTGCCATTCCTGCACTGTATGCAATTTGCGGGTTATAGCGCGACGCAAGCATAGCCTGCCAAATGGTGTGGCGCATAGAATTCCTCAAACTGCTAAGATAATGCATTTTTTCATCTTTCCCGTCTCCTCTAACAAAATATTTATCGATTCTATTCGCAAACCTCTCCGATGCACTTGAAAGGTTGTAGTATTTTTTATCAATTCCAGGCCCAATATCAACAGCTGCAGCTGTGTGTGTTAGGCTCTTGAAAGGGAAGGCAAGTTCCCTTATAATCTTTGCATTCATCATTTTCTCATAGCCTCCGGCAATGGGGCTTAATAATGAGTTGTTTTTCAATTTCTCGACTATTTTACGTTTCACACTGTTTCTCTTTTTATTAGAGTCTTCCCATTTGTCAATATCACGCATTGACATATAATTTAAGAAACCGGCCATTCTCGCCGGTACTGAACGAGGGTTCCTAAAGTCATCGGGAGTATATGCTCCGGATGCAATCTCTGACATATCTTTAATAATGTCAATAGCACCTTTTAACTTGTTTTTCCAGCCAATGTGTTGTTCATTGCCGGTAGATATGCCTCCGGGTAGCACATTCACAGGATTCTTTTTCTTGTTTTCTTTTTGCCCCATTACGTTTTCTCCACTTTGAGCAAAGTTGCCCCATTCCGGGTTTAATGCAATCTTGTTTCCTGCACTCTTTTTGTTGGAATCCTCATTGTGTTCATCTACAATGGGTTGGTATGCCCAATTAAATTCAGGCGAATCTTGATAAAACTTATACATAACAAATTATTTTAAAGATTATTGAACGCAAAATAACATCAAACAACAGCGTAGACATTTGCTGAAATGCCACTTTCAATGTGTGATGATGATAAAATTTTCTTTTTTGAAATAATTATTTTATTTTAGCGAAATATAAACAGAAACCTTTTATGAAGAACTTTAACGTTAGTATGCTTGCATTGGCCACATTGCCTGGGGCTTTGGTTGCCCAAGAGGATGCAAATAGTGAACCCTATTTGAAATCGCGCCCCAATGTGGTTATGATATATGCCGATGACCTTGGATTTGGCGACCTTGAATGTTATGGTGCTGTTGGTGTGCGCACACCCAATGTAAACCGTTTGTCCAACAACGGCCTGCGTTTCACAAATGCCCACGCGGTGGCATCGACAAGCACCCCATCGCGCTACTCCCTGCTCACAGGAGAGTATCCCTGGCGCAAGAGCGGAACTGACGTTGCGGCCGGCGATGCAGCAATGATTATATCGCCCGACAAATATACCGTTGCCGATGTATTCAAGGATGCAGGCTACACCACTGCGGCGTTTGGAAAGTGGCATCTTGGACTTGGCTCACAGACAGGAAAGCAGGACTGGAATGCACCCATAACACCGGCACTGGGAGACATTGGTTTCGACTACTCATACATTATGGCAGCAACAGCCGACCGAGTCCCTTGTGTGTTCATAGAGAACGGCTCGGTAGCGAACTATGACCCGTCGGCACCAATCTATGTAAACTACAACAAGAACTTCGAGGGCGAGCCCACCGGAAAGGATAACCCGGAGCTGCTCTATAACCTGAAATCGAGCCACGGGCACGACAACTCCATTGTAAATGGCATAGGGCGCATAGGTTATATGAAAGGTGGCGGCACAGCACTGTGGAAAGACGAGAACATTGCCGACAGCATAACAGCCCACGCAGTGGAGTTCATAAGAGAGAACAGCGAAACACCGTTCTTTATGTACTTTGCAACCAACGACGTTCACGTGCCACGTTTCCCACATCCGCGTTTCCGCGGACATAGCGAGATGGGACTGCGTGGCGATGCCATTGTGCAGTTCGACTGGAGCGTGGGCGAAATCATACGCACCCTTGAAGAGCAGGGAGTGCTTGAGAATACATTGATAATACTCACCAGCGACAACGGACCGGTGCTTGATGACGGTTATGTTGATCAAGCCGAGGAACTTGTTGGCGACCACTCGCCCACAGGTGGCCTGCGCGGTGGCAAGTACAGCGCTTTTGAGGGTGGCACACGTGTGCCGTTCATCGTTCATTGGCCTGCGATGATAAAAGAACAGGCAGTGAGGAACTCACTTGTTTCACAAATAGATTTCCTCGATGTTATGGCAAGCATTGCCGGTGTAGGCAATGGCGCATCACTCTCCACTGACGGTTATCCCGGTGAGGCTGCAACTTGGTTCGGCAATGACGAGCAGGGGCGCCCGTTTGCCATAGGTATGGCGCAAAACCACACATTGACACTATGCACTGCAGGCTGGAAATTCGTTGAGCCCAAAGGTGGCCCCACAATGATTCAATGGGGACCAAAGATTGAAACAGGCTACTCAACCAATCCGCAGATATTCAAACATATCAATGGAGAATTTGACGAGAACAGGAATATGGCTGCCGACAATACCGCTATTGTGGAAAATCTATCAACACAATTAGAAAAGATACGCAACAGGCAATACAATGAGGTAACCATCATTGCCCGACAGGGCGAAGCCATTGACCTCACGCCATATTTTGGCAAGCAGAAGGGCGCAACAGTGAGTGGAGATTTCGTTGATGAAGATGCAACAGACCTAAGCAACATAATCATCAGGAGCGATGCAGGAGACGGTGCACACACCGGCGTTGTTGCAATGCCCGACGGAAGAATACACCTATTTTCAGTAATCATCAACCCGGGATACAACGGCGCATACCACATCAACTACAACGGGCAACCACTGTTCATCGCCTATAACACCACCCACGACAACAGCAAGAACGAGGGTTACAAACTCATCTCGCCCGACCACTATTCAACATCGGCTGCGGGTGATGAGATTTTCATCATTGAGCCATCGGGTGTGGGATATACCCTCACAATGCAGGGCAAGGCACTCAAGGAGCCAAAACTAAGCGGTTGGGGACATATTATGTTCACAGACAACAAGACCGAGGCGGGCACATACCTTTTTGAAGAGACACAAACAGCCGGCATATACAAAATTCGCTGCAGCAGCGATGGCGTAAACTACGTCAATGTATACAAAGAGCACGGTGTGATTGGCAACGACAAGGCAACAAAAGCAGGCCTTGCCACATACACCATAGAAGAGGTTGAGACCTTCCCATTAACACTTACAGCAGACGGTGCGGCAGCAATATGCCTGCCATTCAACGTTATCATCCCCGAAGGGATTTACGCCTATGATACAACAATAACAGATATCAAGGATAGTGAATCAAGCGGATACTGCTGTGAAATGAGAGCCATTGCCGGCCCGGGAGAGACACTGAAAAGCGGCACCCCGGCAATAATATATGGGAGTGCCGGCCTCTATCAGCTTGTAATCACGATGTCGGACAGGGAAGCCATAACCTCACTTCCCGAATCCCTACTAAAAGGTAACTTTACAGAGAGCAGCCTGTTGCAAAACGATGATATAAGGAAGTTTGTTTTTGCAAATAACACATTCAAGACTTTCGACGGAGCAAAGGACATTGCAGCAAACCAATGCTGGTTAGAGTGTAACATTGCACAGGCAAGTGAATTTGCGATACACTTTTGCAACCCCACCGGCATTGACGGGATAGCCACCACCCCACAAAACAAAGGCACCAACATCTACAACATTGCCGGCAAACGCCTTAGCCACCCCAAAAAAGGAATAAACATTGTGGAAAACAAGAAAGTTCTCGTTAAATAAAATATGCGGTTTGAAGCAATACTAAGATTATCTTTTGGGGAAGCAACATATTTTGGCGTAAATGACTGTTGCAAAAAAAACAACCATAACGCAGCAGATGCCTTTACTGATATAATATTGAAGTTATTATAAAATGGGGAGGAGAAGGCTTGCGATGATTATGAGAACAGGAGTTTTGTATATCCTAAATGACTGTTTCATAATCGAGCGTAACGCACTCATCGCCGTTTTAAAAGACCACAAAAGGAAAGTTCAATAAAAAGAGCAGATGCAAGGCTTGGTTGTTTTTTAAAACAGGAGTTTACTTTTGTGTAAATGACTGTTGCAAAAAACAACCGTAACACAGCAGATGCCTTTTTAGTGGACTTTACAAACCGCGCATTGACAATGATATGCGCTTCCTCTTCAAATCCACCTCCACAACACGCACCATAACCTGCTGGCCAAGCTTCACTACATCACCTGGCGAGGAGACGAACTTGTCGGCAAGTTGTGAAATGTGAACAAGACCGTCTTGATGCACGCCTATATTCACAAAAGCACCAAATGCCGTTATATTGGAAACAAGGCCGGGCAGTAGCATACCTACGCGTAAATCCTCAATATTGTGTACATTGGGGTCGAAGGAGAAGGCTTTAGCCTGTTCGCGTGGGTCGAGACCACGTTTGTTGAGGGCATCCATAATGTCGGTTAATGTAGGTATTCCAACCTTATCGGTTACATAATTGGCAAGCAGCACTTTTTTGCGCAGTTCATTGTCTTTGATGAACTGCTCCAATGAGACACCGGCATCAGCGGCCATTTTCACAACTATGGCATAGGATTCAGGATGCACAGCAGTGTTATCGAGCAGATTATCGCCCCCCACCACACGCAGGAAACCGGCAGCCTGTTCAAAAGCCTTGTTGCCAAGACGTGGCACTTTAAGCAACTCTTTGCGAGTGCGGAAATCACCGTTTTGGGCACGATATTTAACAATGTTATCGGCAAGCACAGGTCCAAGGCCCGATATGTGAGTCAAAATCTGTTTGGTGGCAGTGTTCAGATTAACCCCAACGTGATTGACACAGCTTTCCACAACCGCATCGAGACGCTCTTTGAGTTTAGTTTGGTCCACACTATGCTGATACTGCCCCACTCCAATAGAACGTGGCTCAATTTTCACAAGCTCGGACAGAGGATCTATCAACCTTCGCCCAATGGAAACGGCACCACGAACAGTTACATCCTCATTGGGGAACTCCTCGCGTGCCACTGCCGATGCCGAATAGACCGATGCGCCATCTTCATTGACAACAAAGATATCGGGAGCCAGGCCCAAACGGCGCACAAAATCCTCACTCTCGCGGCCTGCTGTTCCGTTTCCAATAGCAAATGCCTCAATATTGTATCTCTCCACAAGAGATGTGATGATAGATGCGGCAGCCTCACGGTCGTTCTGCGGCGGGTGGGGGTATATTACAGTGTGGTGCACAAGATTGCCTTGAGAATCGAGCACAACAACCTTGCAGCCGGTGCGGAAGCCTGGGTCAATGGCAAGTACACGTTTCTGCCCAAGCGGAGAGGAGAGAAGCAGCTGGCGCAGATTCTCGGCAAAGACCGCTATTGCCTCATCATCGGCCCGCTGTTTCGCAGCAGCGCGCGTCTCATTCTCTATCGACGGTGCAAGCAAGCGCTTGAAACCGTCTGCTATTGCAGCGGCAATATATTCGCGCGAAGGCGAGTTGCGTTTTATGAAGCGACGGCACAGTTTCTCGTTTGCCTCATCAACATCAATTCCAATAGACATACGCAGGATGCCCTCTTCTTCACCACGCATAATGGCGAGCAGCCTATGGGCCGAGATGCGCGACACGTTCTCCTGCCACTCATAATAATCGGAATACTTTATTCCATCACCCTCCTTGCCTTTGACAACCTTGGATGTCAGCACTCCAAAGCGCGAAAAGAGACGGCGAATTTCATTTCGTGCCCCTTCATCCTCGGATACACGCTCGGCAATTATGTCGCAGGCGCCGGCTATGGCATCATCAACTGTTGGCACCTCTGCATTTATAAAGGTACGCGCACGCCCCCGCACGTCGCTCCCCTGCTGCATATATATATAGTCGGCCAAAGGCTCCAGCCCACGCTCGCGCGCAATGGTGGCACGGGTGCGGCGTTTGGGTTTATAAGGAAGGTATATATCTTCGAGCTCAACAGCATCGAAACAATTTACTATGCGATTTTTCAGTTCAGCTGTGAGCTTTCCCATCTCCTCAATAGTAGAGAGAATGGTCTCTTTGCGCTGCTGCAATGTCATCAGTTTCCCGTGCATCTCTTTTATGGCACCCACCGCCACCTCATCCATTGAACCGGTAGCCTCTTTGCGGTAACGCGCTATGAAAGGCACGGTAGCACCCTCCAAAAGCAAAGCTACAACATTTTTCACCTTTTCGGGCACAAGTCCCAATTCACGAGCAATTATTCCAATAAGCATATCCTGTAGACCAAATAAATAAACTAACTTCTCATTTTCCCACGAAGATAATACAATAAAGCCACAAAAAAGCTATTTTAACATCTATTACAGAGCATAATTCGTTATAATGAATAGAATATGTAGCCAAATATTTTCCTAAATCAAACAAAATATACTACTTTTGTAAAAAATATACCACGCAAATTGGCGGTGGCTCAGCAGCAGCCTACAGTTTGCACCAACAAACAAAAAATCACTAACTGCAAAGATATGAACAGCAAGCAATTAATGAACAAGGCGGCGGACAACATCCGTATTCTGACCGCAGCAATGGTAGAAAAGGCAAAATCGGGACACCCGGGCGGCGCTATGGGCGGTGCCGATTTCATCAACGTCCTCTACTCGGAGTTTCTTATACACGACCCTGAAAACCCGCTTTGGGAAGGACGCGACCGCTTTTTCCTTGACCCCGGACATATGTCGCCTATGCTCTACTCTGTGCTTGCACTGCAGGACAAGTTCACAATGGATGAGCTCAAGCAGCTCCGCCAATGGGGAAGTGCAACCCCCGGCCACCCCGAGGTGAACTTTGCACGCGGAATAGAGAACACATCAGGCCCCCTTGGTCAGGGACACACCTATGCCGTTGGTGCAGCCATTGCAGCAAAATTCCTTGAGGCACGTTTGGGCAGCGAGGTAATGGGCCACACCATCTACGCATTCATCTCAGACGGTGGCGTTCAGGAGGAGATTTCTCAGGGTGCAGGCCGTCTTGCCGGCTATCTGAAGCTCAACAACCTCATTATGTTCTACGATGCCAACCAAATTCAGCTCTCAACACGCTGCGACGAGGTTATGTTCGAGGACACAGCCAAGAAATACGAGGCTTGGGGCTGGAAGGTTATCACCATTGACGGTAACGATTGCGATGCAATACGCGCTGCACTCACTGAGGCAAAGGCAGAAGAAGAGCGCCCCACCCTCATCATCGGCAACACCGTGATGGGTAAGGGAGCACGCCGTGCCGACGGCAGCAGCTACGAGTTTGACTGCGGCACACACGGTGCCCCCCTCGGCGGCGACGCATATATCAACACAATAAAGAACCTTGGCGGCGACGTAGAAAACCCATTCGTTTTCTTCCCCGAGGTTAAGGAGCTCCACAACAACCGTTTGGCCGAGTTGCGCAAGATTGTTGCAGAGCGCAAAGAGGCAAAAGCAGCTTGGGCTGCTGCCAACCCCCAAAAGGCACAGTTGCTCAGCGACTGGTTCAGCGGCAAGCAACCCCGGATTGACTGGGCTGCCATTGAGCAGAAAGCCGACTCCCCCACCCGCAACGCATCGGCAACAGTGCTTGGCATCCTTGCACAGAACTATGGCAATATGATATGCTCATCGGCCGACCTCAGCAACAGCGACAAAACCGATGGCTTCCTGAAGAAGACACACGCCTTCACACCCGGCGACTTCACAGGAGCATTCCTTCACGCCGGTGTATCAGAGCTGACAATGGCCTGCCTCTGCATTGGTATGGCACTCCACGGTGGTGTAATAGCAGCCTGCGGTACATTCTTCGTATTCAGCGACTATATGAAACCCGCAATACGTATGGCAGCCCTTATGGAGCTTCCCGTGAAGTTTATATGGTCGCACGACGCATTCCGCGTTGGCGAGGACGGCCCCACACACGAGCCTGTTGAGCAGGAAGCACAGGTGCGCCTAATGGAGAAGGTAAAGAACCACAGCGGCAAGAACTCAATGCTTGTTCTGCGCCCGGCCGATGTAAACGAGGCAACACAAGCGTGGAAGCTTGCAATGGAGAACGACAACACCCCCACAGGCCTCATTTTCTCACGTCAGAACGTAACCAACCTGCCCCAGGGTACAAACTACGAGGATGTAGCAAAGGGTGCATACATTGTCGCAGGCAGCGACGAGGAGTATGACGTAATTCTCCTTGCATCAGGTTCAGAGGTATCTACACTTGTTGATGGCGCCAAGCTTCTAAAGGCCGACGGCGTAAAGACACGCATTGTATCAGTTCCGTCAGAGGGCCTCTTCCGCACACAGTCCAAGGAGTACCAGCAGAGCATCCTTCCCACAGGAGCAAAGATATTCGGCCTCACAGCCGGCCTGCCGGTGAACCTCGAAGGCCTTGTAGGTGCCAATGGCAAGGTATGGGGCTTGGAGTCATTCGGTTTCTCAGCACCCTACAAGGTGCTCGATGAGAAGCTCGGCTTCACAGCAGAGAATGTGTATAACCAGGTAAAAGCAATGCTATAATGAAAAAGATTGGACTTGCAAGCGACCACGCCGGCTACCCTTTAAAGGAGCAGGTTAAGGAGTGGCTCAATGAAATGGGATATGAATATGTGGATTTTGGTACCAACAGCACCGAAAGTTGCAACTACCCCGAGTTTGCCCACGCTCTTGCCAATGCCATTGAGCAAGGCGAGTTGAAGCGCGGAATAGCAATCTGTGGCACAGGTAATGGCATTAATATGACCCTTAACCACCACGATGCAATACGCAGTGCACTCTGCTGGATGCCCGAAATTGCAGCACTCGCACGCCAGCACAACGATGCCAATGTGATGGTTATGCCGGGCCGCTTCATTGCCAATGAGAGCGCCAAAGAGTGTGTAATGACATTCTTGGAAACACCATTTGAGGGTGGCCGCCACCAGGCACGCATAGACGCAATACCGGTAAAAAAGTAAAGGACTATACATTATAATATATATAAATCTCTCCAGGCAACAGCTTGGAGAGATTTTTTTATATATCACAAGAGAGTAAAACCAAGGGCAAATATTCACAGTCAAAAAAGAGGAAACGTGGAACACATCACCATTATCTACAAAAAGCAACGTCATTTTTGTACAACAAGAGTAATTTATCTACATATTTATAGTTAAATTAAGACTAATCTTTTTCATTATTGCACAAACAACCTACTTTTGTGCAACAATTTCCAATATAGAGGAAGAAAGAAAAGAAGTCTAATTAAAACACAATTACTATGAAAAGATTCTATTCTACAATTGTAATGGCAGCACTTGCGCTCTCATCGTTTGCAGGTGGCCTTTTGACAAACACCAACCAGCACGCAGCATTTGTGCGCAACCCGGCGCGTTTCGCATCATTGGAGACCGATGCAATCTACTTCAACCCTGCCGGAACAGCATTCTTCAAGGAAGGCTGGGCACTGTCGGCAAACTGGCAGATGGTGTGGCAGGACCGCGATGTAACAAGCCAGCTCACAAACAAGACCTATGAGGGTAAGGTTTATGTACCTTGTATGCCCACAGTGCTGGCTTCATACACCACAGGCAAGTGGTCATTCAGCGGTTTCTTTGGAATGCCTGGCGGTGGCGGTAAGGCTGAATTTGAGAATGGTCTTCCACTCTTCAACAACCTCATCAGTGGTCTGGGTGCAAACCTTGGACAAATGCTCCCCATCCCAATGTCGATAAACGGAGCATCACAATTCGAATCAACACAGTATATGTTCTCACTACAGCTTGGTGCTGCATACAGAATCTCTGACAACTGGTCTGCATTTGTTGGTGTTCGTGGAAACTACCTTAGCAACAACTACAAAGGCACCATCAAGGCTATTGGCGACCTCTCAAAAGCAGGAATGGGAGTACAGGACCTGTTGGCAGTGAACATTGATATGAACCAGAGCGGTATATCATTCACTCCTGTAGTTGGTATCGACTATAAAATAGGAGACTTCAATTTTGCTGCAAAGTATGAATTCCAAACTGTGAACACTGTAGAGAACGACACAGAGAAGATGGAAATTGCTACCAGCGAGTTCCTTAACAGCACCGGTATGGGAAGCACTGTACAGAGCATTGCCGGTGGTGCATTGGGCACATATCTCGGTGGTTTTGCCGATGGCAAGAAGCAGCGTTTGGACACTCCTGCAATGCTTTCACTCGCAGGCTCTTGGCAGGCTACATCTTGGTTCAAGGCAATGCTTGGTGCAACATATTACTTTGACAAGGACGCAACAGTTGAGTCTCTCCTTGGCGGCGACAACAACAAACACCTTGCGCACAACACATACGAGCTTCAGGCAGGTGTTGAGTTCAATGTAACAAAGAACCTGTTGCTGTCGGCCGGCGTTCAGTACAGCGACTTTGGTATTACCGACAGCTACATCAGCGACATATCATTCGTAAATGACTCATTTATGACCGGCATTGGCGCAAAGTACAGCTTCAACGAGCACTGGGACCTGAACGCAGGTTTCTGCTATGCTGCGTACGCAAACTACAAGACACAGCTCTCAAGCTATGTGCGTAACACATACAATGCAACATTGGGCGTTGATTTCAAATTCTAAAAACAGAGAGAATACTAAAAAACATAGCCCGTCGTGCGACGCACGACGGGCTATGTTTGTATATAGATAACAGATCAGCACTGAGCCATTCCGTTACCCAAATTAGGCAGATTTACCTGCTCAAACTTATACCCCATTCTCTTCAGCTCAATAGCTGCACCAATGCGGAACATAACCTTCACCACACGTGCATAAACGTGGAACGCCATAGGAGATTGCGGCTCTATATTCTCGCGGCGTATGAGAGTGAGCGCCATCTCGCCAAGCCTGCGCATCATATCCTCAATACCTTTAGCCTCGTTAGAGTTCAAATGAAAACCGATAATATCACGCACAATATGCTCATCCATATCATCAAAGCCCTGCTCGCCATAATAACTATTATACCCATCCTTGCTGTGTGCAGCCCAGTCGCCATCCCATTGATGAGCAACCGCCATCCCTAAATAGCCGGCCCAAGCAATAGCCACAGTTGGATAATCGGCAATATTGGGCACAGCATCGGCCATATACTCCGGCGCCAACTCATTCCAACGAGAGCTGATATCATCGGTGGCAAGCAACGTACCATCAAGCACGCCATACTGCTTGCACATACGCAACAATTCATCGGTTATGCGACTCTCAAAATTCTCAAGATATACCTTATTCATCTACTTTAATCATTTAAATAGAACTCAAAAATCAATGACTGCCACACTCGTGGTGCTCACAGACATCACCATTATCCCTGACCTCGCCACGAAGATAGGCCTTCACAAGGTCATCGACATTGCCACTGCATCCACGAACAACAGCAATTCCATTGGTGGTGAGCACATTTATTGCACCGGCGCCAATGTTGCCGGCCAACATAACGGATACACCCTTGCGACAGAGGTCAAACACAACACCCGACTTGCAACCGCAACCTTGAGGCGATGGCATAATCTCCTTCATCTTTACCTCACCCTCATTTACAGTGAAAATTGTATAGTGGTCGCAATGACCAAAGTGGTTATCAACACTACCACCTTTTGTGGGTACAGCTATCTTCATATCATTTACTCATTATAATTTATCCTCCAGTGTATCCTCCACCTCGGAAATGAAATCCTCGGCAGCCTTGGCATCGGAAAAATTGAAAACCTTTCCCAGCACACCAAGAGAAACCACATACTCTTTATTCAACCACAGCACTTTACCAACAGTGAAGAGAGCATAATCATCTACAACAAGGACCTTATCAAGGCACTCGCGCACATAGGCAGTGTCGGCCACCTGCGATGCAATACCTGTATTCTTCAACCCCGGGAAAAGTTCACCACTCTCAACTTCATCCACAATAGCCCCGGCAACACTGCGCAAATGCGCACCACGCTCGGGAAGAGTTACCATACAGACAACCGAAGCAATTGTTAAAAACAAAATAAGTTTGAAAAGAAACTTCATACACAATTACCTTTTTATCATTCGGGCAATATATTTGCCAATGATATCAAATTCAATATTTACCTTGGTACCCACACAAATTGTGTGAAAATTAGTGTGTTCAAAGGTATAAGGAATTATCGCAACCGAAAAGGTATCATCCGTTGGCTCACACACAGTGAGACTCACGCCGTTCACCGTTACAGAGCCCTTATCCACTGTCATATAACCTTTTGCAGCCATCTCATCATCCTTGCGATAGCGGAAAGTAAAATACCAACTGCCGTCGCAGTCGCGCACCGAAACACACTCGGCAGTCTCATCCACGTGCCCCTGCACAATATGACCGTCGAGACGGCCGTTCATCATCATTGAGCGCTCCACATTCACCTTGTCGCCCACCTTCAAGCCACCAATATTGGTGCGTTGCAGCGTCTCATCCATTGCAGTAACAGTGTACTCATCACCGCTAATATCAACAACCGTGAGACACACACCATTGTGGGCAACACTCTGGTCTATCTTCAATTCGTTCACGAATGAGCAAGTTAGTGTGAGATGCAAGTTACCCTGCTCGCGCACAAGACGCCTCACTGTTGCAAATTCCTCTACAATTCCTGAAAACATAACTCTATCTGTTTTAATTCATTTCTTTTCGCGAAGATAATCATAAATCGGCACACAGCAAAGCTGCATTGTTGCCATTTTGTTTGCTATATACAATGAGGGTGCCCCAAAAGTATAAAGGGGCACCCTCGTTTGTGAGAAGTTGAATAAAAAGAGCTGTTTTTAGGCTTGCGAAGCCCGAAAAAGCGCAGTTTACTATGCGTAAATGAGCATCTTTAGGGCGAGTATAACAACAAAAGAGCCTTTTTAGTCAGCTTCATCTATTCCAAAGCAAGTGCTACATTCACTTAACAAGCACTTTTCTGCCATCAGATGTAACATACACACGGTTGCTCTCAACATTCTGCACGCGCACACCGTTGAGGTCATAGAGCTGCACAGCCTCGCCGTCAGCCTCCACACCATCAATAGCTGTAACACTCTTCTCTGTTGCAAGATGAACAGATGTTACACCGCCCACATCATTTTTAAGAAGATAAGCCCTGTTAGAAGGCACATCACCCGCTGAACTTGTCTTCAAACTTATCAACGCTGCGCCGGCGCTTGTCTCGGCCAATGTAGAAAGGAAAGAGTTTCTTGTGAGTCTCTCCATCAATGTTGTACCACGCAAAATGTTATTCTCTATTGCCGGTGTATTATCATCGCAGAGCACCTCGGCGCTATAAACACCCTTTTCGCTCAAATACACAACGGGAGTCAAAGCAGGAACAACACCCTTTATCTCCTCAATGAAGGCAAAGTCATACTGTTTGCCCTCATAATCGTGCTTCTCAACCTTGTTAATGACATAGGCCTTCAGTCCATCAGGCAATCTCAAAGCAAAAGGATGACATCCGGTTACAACCCCCAGTTCAGGCACTTCAATATTGAAAGAAGTTACAGGCACCACCTTCCACAAATTATCCTCATCTGTGGCACCGCCGCTACTCAGCGAGGTACTCAAGTCGGTAGACGCATTAATGTATGCACCGGTGTTCAGCAAATTGAAAGAGTAAAGCCCCTCTGTCTCATCAATGCAAGAAGCCTTGAACATAGCAGCCTTCTCCTTTTCAACGAGTTCATCAACAACATCACCCTCAACACCGCCTATATATAGCCCTGTCTGCAAGTTCTTCAAAAGGAAACCACCATCAACAGCCTCCCACTGCCAAACCTGGTCGGGCTTACGGGTGCAGTCGGCAGCCAAGCGGCCTACATTCCAAGTAATTCTACCCTTGCTGATAGATGAACCCTCGCCACAGCTCAGGGCAGTGCCATCAACTACCGATGAAATGTTATAGATACCGGCCTCAAGACCTTTCACCTCCTTAGCCTCGCCATAAATCATCTTGCGTGTGCCGTCATATCCAACTGCAACAATATAGGCAGCATTCTCAAGTTCATTCTCATTTCCTGTGGGGAAGAGAACCATTGTGTTGCGATAAACACCGGCAGCAGTTACCTCGGCGCCAAGTCCAAACATTGTTATGCGCAACAAGCCACCCACGCTATTGTAGGTCTCAAAGGCAACAGCATTCTTCACACGTGTGCTATAAACAGCAACCTTATTACCCTTCAAAGAGCATCCGTCGCCATACTTTTCGGGCACAACAAGCTCAAGTTTATCACGGTATATGTGATAGTTATGACCGTTGATATAGTTTATTTCCTCGGTAAATGCAGGATATCCCTTGTCGCTGACATAATCCTTCAACTCCTTTATCATCTCATTGCTGATAACATTCCAACCGGCACTGTAATCCTCGATATATGCATTTATCGGGCGCAACATACCGGCTTTCTCAAAGAAGGGAAGAAGGTTTATGCCGGCACTGTCGCAAGCAATCTTCATCCAGTTAATCTGCTGCTTACCGTTGGTGTTATATTTAGCACCATAAGTATTATCCTTGCGTATCGCTTCAATAACCATAGGGATAATATCGGGACACTTACCGGCCTTGGTACCCCACAAGTTAAGCTGCCAGAAAGGAATAAGCTTCACAAAGTGGTCATAGTTGCGGCTTGTAGTTGTAACCATACCCAAGCTATTACCATCTTCGTCTCTGCCCTCTACGGTAGTGGTATTGGGAGTTGCTCCGTGATAATCGGGACCATCCTGCAACTGCCAAGCAACACCCTTTCTGATACCCTCCTCAAAATAGGTCTGCATACGACCACCTCGCATACCCGAATATTCGCCAATGCCAGAGAATTCATCCTCGAGACGCAAGCCCGAAGGGTTACCTGTAAAATGCAACTGTGCCCAAGAGGCATAAATGTTATTTGTTGTCTCGCCGCAGCCACTCCATTTAAAACCGGGGGTTACCTGATTGTTGTGTCCCCACTCGTGGCCCACACCCCAGAAGTCAAACACCTTGGAATCGGGAGTCATAATGGCGCCAAGGCTACCGTGATGACAGTATGCACCCTCACCACCTGCTGCCATAAAGCCATAGTTTGTAGCGTAGAAAAGCTGACGGTTCTTCACCTGACGGCCATAGCGCTCAAGACCCAACAAGTCCCTCAAGGCCCACTGTGTCTGTTGGTAAAGCGTCATAAGCGAATCCACATCGGCGGGACAATACTGCAGCCAAGAGCATACGGGATAGGCCAACTGAGCGTGCTGAGAACGTGTGATGATGATTGTTGAATCGTTTGACTCACGCCCCTTGAGCATAGCCTTCCATTCCTCGTTTGTCATAGTCTCCTGGTCCCAATAACCTTGCACGGGAGCATTAATGAAGTGCATCTTCACATTTGGCGCCTTCTCAAAATTATCGGTATAGTAATCAACAAACACATTACCCTCAGTTGTGGCAGTGATATAATTAATGCCATTGTGCAATGAATAGGTGCTCATACTCTCATTCAGGAACCAATTCTTTATCTTGAGACCAACATAATAGTCGCCAATGCCACTCACTGCAACAACACAACTCTCACCGGCCTTCAGATATACACCTGTGGGGTTTTCATAATTATTATACTGACTGCTTATCCTCAACTTATCTCTGAGAGTAGAGGTTGTCATATAAGCCTCATACTCACCAACGCGGAATTTCTTGTAAGCATCGGCATTGGTCAGGATGTTATTCACAAGCGCCTTTACATCGCTATCCCCAATACCATCGGCACTTGTTACGCCGGGCTTGAGCACTGTGAACAACTCATCCTCAAAATACTGTTCCAAGAGGTCTCTCTTGGTATTATCCTGGGCATAAAGTTCTATTTCTGCAGCAGAAGCGTGCCCATTCTTACCAGACTTCACAGATAAACGCAGTTTACCACACTCAATGCCATTGCCTGGCAGATAAAAATCATATGTACCGGCGCTTGAAGGGAGAGAGAAAACACCCAATGAGACAAAATCGGAGCCATCGGTTGTAGAGCTATAAAGAATCTCAACCTTACTCCAATATCCATTTACATTACCATCCTGGCGGGGAACATATTTCACATAATCAACGTGTGAAACCTCGCTCAATGTAATGTCGAAAGTAACGGGAAAAGACGCTCCCGAATAGGCAGTGTGCCAAATGGTGGTCAAATCGCCATCAATAGCATTTGCAGCAACCTCACCTGCCTTTGTCTGTTCACTTGTGGCTGAAGCAGTAGCTAAAGCCACCTTTGTGTCCTGTGCATTCGAGCAAAGCAAAGCAACAGCAAACACCATAAAGAGAAATAATCTTTTCATAGAGAATAAATCTTATGTTTTTAGTTTCCAACAACAAAAGTAACACTTTTTTCACAAACACCACCATTGTAAACGGCAAAGTTTTTGAAACATTCTCTCAAACAATAAAACAGAGTCTAATGACAGCACAACGCGCCACAGAAATAAACAGCAGCCCTAAAGCGATTGAAAACATAAACAAAAGAAACCAATCACCACATCACCAAAGCAACACTCAAATCTTGCAAATAGTCCACCCCATCCAAATGCAAAAAACCAATCACAAACAATCATTATAAAAAAAATCCCGGCAAACCGGGATTTAATCACATATCAATGTTTTGTAAACTTAAACTTGTCGCCAAGATAACGCACCGTCTTTCCATCACGTTCAACCAAACGTTTCTTCACTTTAGCCTCCTTCTTCTCCAGTTTTTTACGTTTTTCCGAGAAAAAAATGAACGAAGTGCGCCCGGGCATATCCTCCTGGAAACTCATATAATCCTTTAATTCATAGGCATACATATGCCTATCGGGCAAAAAACCACCCTTCAGCACAACACCGTCTATGGGCTGCACCTCGGTAAAAAAGACCACAGAATCAGAGAATGCCATAGAGACACCCCACACATAAACAGTTTTCGCAACCACCTTCTTCTCTTTTTTCACCTTACCACCCTTGGCCAGGATAGGAGAAACACAAAGCAGAAGCAACAAGAAAAATATTGAAAGAGATTTTTTCATACAGCTCAAAATACTTTAGGGGTAACACCCAATAACGAGCACAAAATTAAGAAAATATCGGCACAAGCGAAAGTTTATCACAACTTTTAACGCCTAAAACAACAAAAAGAACAGAGCGCTCCACATTCTGGTTTTTCACACCGGTAGTTGAACGCTCTGCCAATCAATATAACATATACCGGGAAACACTGCCGTTTCCCACATACGCCATTATCCCAAATAGGACTTCAACAACTTGCTGCGCTGATTTTGCTTGAGGCGACGTATTGCTTTCTCCTTAATCTGACGCACACGCTCACGTGTCAAACCAAAACGGTCGCCAATCTCCTCAAGTGTCATCTCCTGCATACCAATACCAAAGAACATCTGAATAATCTCTTTCTCACGGTCGGTAAGAGTAGATAGTGCACGGTCAATCTCACGCGAAAGCGACTCGTTCACCAGCAGATTGTCTGCCATAGGAGAATCATCATTCACAAGAACATCGAGCAAGCTATTATCCTCACCATCCACAAAAGGAGCATCAACCGAAATGTGTCTACCCGAAACCTTTAACGAATCGACTACCTTATCCACGGGGAGGTCAAGCTGGTCGGCGAGTTCTTCGGCCGAGGGACGGCGCTCATTCTCTTGCTCAAATTTTGAGAAAGCCTTTGTTATCTTGTTAAGCGATCCCACCTGGTTCAGTGGCAAGCGCACAATACGTGCTTGCTCTGCAAGAGCCTGCAAAATAGACTGACGTATCCACCACACGGCGTAGCTGATAAACTTAAAGCCTCGTGTTTCATCAAACTTCTCAGCAGCCTTAATGAGTCCCAAATTTCCTTCGTTGATGAGGTCGGGCAGACTCAAACCCTGATTTTGATACTGTTTTGCAACAGAAACCACGAAACGCAGGTTTGCCTTTGTCAGCTTCTCAAGTGCACGGCGGTCTCCTTTTCTAATTCTTTGTGCCAACTCCACCTCTTCTTCAACGGTGATGAGTTCCTCGCGACCAATTTCCTGCAAATACTTGTCGAGCGACGCGCTTTCGCGGTTAGTAATACTTTTTGTAATTTTTAATTGTCTCATTTTTTACCCAGATACAATTTTAATTTGCGAATTTACAATTCCAATACTATAAATACAAATCTTACGCGTTAAAAGTTACAAAAGGCGCAATAAAAAGCTGGTTTTCGCACTAAAGCATACAATTAAACCACAGACCAATGTGGATATCAAAAAAATCACCACCGTGATATATAAACTGCGGAAAAAAGAAACCGCCGAATATTTACAGATACCTCACACATAGCAAACCAATAGCGGGTAAAGCAGAAAAACACTACCGGCCGCCGGCCATTGTATCACATATGCAACAATGCAAAAACCAGCTATGTCAAAAAAACATTTACACCACAATAGAGAGCATTTCACAACAAATATCACAACCTTCGTTGTTAATAAATGTTAATATAAAAATTCTTTTAAAGCCAATGAATTTGCAGCAATAACCTTTTTCAATTAATTTTGCAACCGAAAAGGAAAAACAGTCGGACAGTCTGTCGCCGTTGCCACTGTGGCAAAGGAGGAAAGTCCGGGCAGCACAGAGCACTCCACTTCCTAACAGAAAGCCGCCTGCGAAGGCAGAGTAACGCAGAAGAAAATAACCGCCTCCTTTCAGAGGTAAGGGTGAGAAGGTGGGGTAAGAGCCCACCGGCCGTGCAGTGATGTACGGGCCGTGCGTCTTGGAGGCTGCAAGTTCGTGTAAACCGACGTTTGAGGGCTGCTCGTCCAAGTCGGAGGGTAGAACGCTTTAGCCGTGTGGCGACACACGGTATAGATGAATGACAGACACCCCGCAAGGGGCACAGAACCCGGCTTACAGGCCGACTGTTTAAACAATTCGGGCTGCCAATCGGCAGCCCGAATCTTTTAATATAAATTAATAGAGTTGCACAAGCAATAAACCAACCGCAATGGCAACCGCTGTAGCCACAAGCCCCGGCATCATAAAAGAGTGATTAAGCACCCATTTTCCTATTCGCGTAGTACCTGTCCGGTCAAAATTGATAGCAGCCACCAACGTGGGATAGTTTGGTATAAAGAAATAACCGTTCACAGCCGGAAAGAGCGCAACAAGCAACATAGGCGACAAGCCAAGAGCCACACCAAGCGGAACAATGGCACGCACCGTAGCTGCTTGACTGTAGAGAAGTATTGACATCACAAACAGCGCAAGACCAAACAACCAGGGCATATCTGTAACAACGCCCTCAATGGCAGCCTTCAGCTCAAGCATATTACCGTTTATAAATGTATCCCCCATCCAAGCAATACCAAATATAGCCACCACAGCCTGCATACCCGCCGAGAACACACTGCCCTGCGCAGCCTTCACACCTGTTGCACCGGTAAAAAGCAGGATAAGCGCAGCTGCAGCAAGCATAACCATCTCAATTATAAGCGGCATACCCACCCTCTCGCCACCAAACGAGGGGCGCAGCGACTCAACAGAGCCGAACAACACCACACACAGCGTGGCAACAACAAAGAGCAACACCGAAAGTTTTGCCCCGCGAGGAGCATCCATTGCCACACCTGCACCCGCAGCTTTTATCTCCCCGGCCTCAATACGCCTCTTGTACTCGGGGTCATCAACAAGTTCCTTACCCACCTTTAGCGAGGCGAATGAACCCACAATCACACCAAACAGCGTTGCAGGAATACTCACCTTCAGAATATCAAACAAGGTAATTTCATAGCCCGCGAGCAGGCCCAGCAGCGCAACAGTGGCAGCAGAAATTGGCGAAGCCGTTATTGCCTGTTGCGATGCTATCACCGCAATGCCAAGCGGCCTTTCAGGGCGTATCTTCGTCTCCCTCGCCACCTCGGCAATCACAGGAAGCACCGAATAGGCCACGTGCCCCGTACCTGCCAAAAAAGTGAAGCTATAGGTAACAAGCGGAGCAAGAAACGTTACATATTGTGGATGACGGCGCAGCATACGCTCGGCAAGCCCCACCATATAATCGAGGCCGCCGGCTGCTTGCATACAACCGGCTGCTGATATCACCGCAGCAATCATCAACATAACATCAACCGGAGGCGATGTGGGCTGAAGGCCAAATACAAAGACAAGCAACGCCACACCCAGGCCACCCATAACACCAAGCCCAATGCCACCCAAACGGGCACCGGCCACAATACAAGCAAGCACCAGGAAAAGCTCCACCACCAACATATCATTTACCTATTTTAGCATCAACAAACAATAATCAAAAAACCGGCAGCTTATAAATCAAACCCAGCGAAGCACGCTGTGTACTGTAGTCGCTCTTGCCAATAGCGCTCGCCCTCTCTGTAAAAAGATTGGTCTGCCCCACAAAAGTGCAGAAGAAGTGCAGATTGGAGTCGGCCATAGGATAGTATTCTATTCCCGCAAGATAACCCAGTGATGTGCGGTAATTACCTTTGGAATAAGTATCACCATCCTCAAGCATTCCGGCACAATCGAACATACCCTTCACAAAAACATTCCACTTGGGAAGGAAACGATAGTTCACCTTTGCAACCACAGCGCCATAGAGCGCATTTTCAACATTATACCCATCCACGCTGCCCAAAATATCGGTCATCACACCCTTGCGGTCAATATTCTCAATCGAGCCCATAAAGTCGATATACATATTCCACTTATTGGAAAAGTTGAACTGGTTACCAAGCGCAACATAATACATATACTTACCCTCAATCTCATTCATTGCCGAAAGCGACCAGCGTGTCTGCCAAGCATTGTCAAACATAGAGGCGTTCCAACCAAGCGAATAGACAAGCGGAAGGTTTCCTGCCACCACACTATCGCCATAGAACTCTGTCGCATCCTTGGCATTGCTGTTCAGCACCTGCACAACCACCTGTTGCGTGGGAGTGAAATCGTATGAAGCAGTTACACCGGTCATAAAAATGTTCATATGATCAACAATCTCACTATATTGATAAATATCAATAGGGTTGGCATCAAACTCAAATCCACCGTATGCCACACATTGGCGTCCCACAAAGAACGACAGATGCTCAGTCGCCTTAAAGCCAAGGCCGGCAACATCCACTGCCAAAGGAAGACCATCCACACCCTTAGCATCATAGCTCTTGTTCAAGCGCTGACGCCATCTGTATGAAAGCCAGTCATTGACCTTGCCCTTTGCCTCAAGGCGCAGCTCCGGCATCTTGAATGCACCGCCGGCAAAACCGTCGGTGCCATTCTGGTTAAAACCGGTGTAGAACCCTGTCTGCATATTGAGATAGAGATTAAACCAGTCGTTCTTTTTCTCAATCTTCGCAATGCGCGCCACAAGCGAATTCTCATCCTGCTTCGCATCATTCACCTGCGCCCCTGCCACTGAAGCCACAAAAGCCAGCGCAAGCATAAGTGTGTTTTTCATTTTCATAGAAAGAATATATTAGTAGTTATTAAAATATTCCTGAATCTTTTTCCAGTCGTGCGTCTTTGTCAATGCAAGCATAAGCAATATGCGCGCCTTTTGAGGGTTGAGACCCCACGATGCAACAAAGTGATACTTAGCATCATCAACCTCGGCATTAAGTGTAGTAGCCCCCGTGGGCACACGACTCGAACGCACCACCACTACCCCTTTACGCCTTGCCTCCTCAAGAGCCGGAAACACATTTTTGTGAATATTGCCATTGCCCACTCCTGCATATACAATACCCTTGTAGCCATTATGCACCATCATATCCACCACATCGCGGTTAGCGTCGGCATAGCCATATATGATACCCACCTTTGGCAGCGCATCCAGCCTATCAACATCAAAGTGCACACCACGCTCCTCATCTAACAGCGCACCACCGTGCACATAGTCGAGATACCTACCGTGATGTTTCTCGGGTGAATGATAATAGAACACCTCGCCATTGTTCACATAGCCCAGCGGACCCGAATTGGGCGACTGGAATGTCTCTACAGAAGTGGTATTTGTCTTTGTTACATCATTGGCACCATAAACCTTACCATTCATACACACCAGCACACCACGCTCCTTGGACGCGGCAGACGCAGCCACCACAACAGCATTATAGAGATTTGCAGGGCCGTCGGCACTGATTGCCGTAGATGGACGCATAGCCCCCACCAACACAACAGGCTTTGGACTGTTCACCACAAGATTAAGGAAAAAGGCAGTCTCTTCCATTGTATCGGTACCGTGCGTAATGACCACCGCATCCACTCTGCCGTCAGCAAGCAACTCATTTACACGCCTTGCCAATTTAAGCCACACAGCATTGCCCATATCCTGAGAACCGATGTTCACCACCTGCTCGCCTTCAATGCGCGCCACCTCCTTTATGGCAGGAACGGCATCAATGAGCGCCGACACAGATACCTGCCCGGCAGTATACTGCGAATTAACCTCCGATGCACCCGAGCCGGCAATTGTGCCACCCGTTGCAAGAATATACACCTTGGGCAGCTCACGCGCACCCACAGCCGCAACCATCATCAACGCGGCAAACAAAACTAAAAGACGTTTCACATTAACCATAACAAAAAAAATTAATCGGTAACTGTTTTCCACTATAACCAATCCCGAAAATATTTTGTTGGAAGAAACAATATTTTTTCACACACGGCTGAAACTTTGTCAGAATATAGACTCACTCGTTTCGGTAGTAAGAATCTCAAGAGCCTTCATCCCCATCACAGAATTTCCCTTGCTGTTAAGACGAGGGCTCCACACCGCCACAGCATAGCGCAACGGATATATGGCAGCAATGCCGCCTCCCACACCGCTCTTACCCGGCAAGCCGACAAGATATGAAAACTCACCCGCCTCGTCATAGAAACCGCAAGTCTGCATTATCGCGTTCATACGCTTCACCTGCGATGACGTGAGCCCAACGCCGCCATAATCGAAATCTCTATTATGATTGGCAAAAGCAAGAAAAGCCCTGGCCAACTCCCTGCAACTCATCTCAACCGAACACATAAGGAAATAGAAGCGCAAAACACGCTCAACATCACACTCTATATTATTATGATACTTCAACAAATTAGCAATTGCCGCATTCAAATACCCCGTCTCACGTTCACTCCTTGCAACATCCTCGTTATAGTCCACCGTGTCGTTTCCACACAAGGCACGCACAAAAGCAAGATACTGCGCCTCGGGATTTTCAAAAGAGGTCAATATAATATCGGCAAGCACCATCGCTCCGGCATTTATGAAAGGGTTACGCGGAACACCGTGCTCCACCTCAAGCTGCACAAGCGAATTGAACGCCGTGCCCGACGGTTCCTTCCCCACCCTTGTCCACAGCGCCTCACCCTTCACGGAAAGACACATTGCCAGTGCAAACACTTTGGATATACTCTGCACCGAGAAACGCACATCGGCATCCTCAACAGCCCACTCCTCACCATCCACACACTTCAAGCACATACCAAAATGATTTGGGTCCACACACGCAAGAGCAGATATGTAGGACGCCACCTTACCCTCGCCGGCAAAAGGCAGCACCTGTTTGTATATCTCTTCAAGAAGTCCCTTGTATTCCATAAAAAATATAATGCAACAACAGCCCTTTCATTCACAGGCAACAATTACAACGCGAAGATAACTATTAATTTCAATTAAATATATTTAGAAATACAAAATTTGCTTTATTGGCCCAAGTGTAATATTTTTGTCGTCTACACAATGACAACACAATGCCAATAATAGAGATTACCACCCTTGACCACCCCGGCACCGAGCTTTTCGGCACCCTGACCGAAGCCCAACTGCGCAATAAATATGAACCCGGCAAGGGCATATTCATAGCAGAGAGTCCCAAAGTTATAAATGTGGCACTAAACGCCGGCTACCGCCCCGTGGCGATGATGTGCGAGCAGCGCCACATTCAAGGCGACGCAGCCTCCATAATAGCCCGCTGCGGTGATATCCCCATCTACACCGGCAGCCGCGAGCTGCTTGCCAATCTCACAGGATACACCCTCACACGCGGAGTGCTGTGCGCAATGCAACGACCAACAGAACCATCCTTGGAGGATGTGTGCCGCAATGCCAAGCGCATTGTTGTCATAGACGGCGTTGTAGACACCACCAACATTGGAGCAATCTTCCGCAGCGCCGCCGCGCTTGGAATAGACGCCGTTCTATTAACCCGCAACAGTTGCGACCCCCTCAACCGCCGCGCTGTGCGCGTGTCTATGGGAAGCGTCTTCCTTGTCCCCTGGACTTGGCTCGACGGTGGAATTGAGCAGCTACACAAAGAGGGATTTACCACTGCAGCTATGGCGCTCACCAACGACTCAATATCCATTGCCGACCCACTGCTCACCACCATTCCCCGCCTTGCCATAATAATGGGAACAGAAGGCGAAGGACTCCCCAAGGAGACTATTGCAGCCGCCAACCACGTGGTGCGCATACCAATGTCCCACAATGTAGACTCGCTCAATGTAGCAGCCGCAGCCGCTGTAGCCTTTTGGGAATTGAGAAGCAGGGATTGACAGGCACATCAAGGAAATATAAGCTAAAATTGCAATTAACAGCATTTTTCCCCCAATCCGCACCGGTTTATAGTAAAATTTCACTATATTTGCGGTAAACCGCGAACATATACTGCACTCGCTGTGAAAAATACTGAAGCAAGCTTCGTATTTCTCGCTCGTTTGTTACTATATTTGCGGTAAACCGCGAACATATACTGCACTCGCTGTGAAAAATACTGAAGCAAGCTTCGTATTTCTCGCTCGTTTGTTACTATATTTGCATTAAAATGGCGAATATTCATTACACTAAATATAAAAACTAAAGCGCTTGATGTTTGCCCGTTCGCCTGTTACAGCATATATCACAGACATTTTATAATTATTTAAACCATACAAAATATGAAAAACAAAATCCTGATTCTGTTTGCAGCAATCTGTTTCGCGTGCTCACCACAGCACACAGAGCAGAAAGAAGGCACAACTGCCACAAACGAAGCTGCTGTAGAGAAAAATGTGAAGCCTTTTGTCATCCCGGAGCTACGCGAATGGGAAGGAGCTGCAGGCGAGTTTACAATTACCAAAAAGACAAAGGTTGTCTATTCCAAGGAGAATGAAACACTTGCCGAGGTTGCCAAGCAGTTTGCCGATGACTACAAGAAAATGACCGGCACAGAGTTGAAGGTAACAGCAGGCAAAGCCGGCAACGACAATATCTATATTACACTTAAAGAGGATGAGAAACTTGGTAACGAAGGCTACAAGGTAGCTATTGCCAACAATGTAACCGTTGAAGCAACAACCACACGCGGCGCCTATTGGGCAACACGCACACTGTTGCAGATTGCCGAGCAGAACAACGGCAACCTTCCAAAGGGAAACATTGTAGACTACCCCGACTATGAGATGCGCAGTTTTATGCTCGACTGCGGCCGCAAGTTCATCCCCATCAGTTTCCTGCACGAGTATGTCGATTTTATGGCATACTACAAGATGAACACCTTCCACATCCACCTCAACGACAATGCCTTCAAGCAGTATTTCGGCCACGATTGGGCAAAGACACCATCGGGCTTCCGTCTTGAGAGCGACTTCTTCCCCGGCCTTGCTTCACGCGACGGCTATTATACAAAGGAGGAGTTCATTGAGTTGCAGAAGCACGCCGAGCGCGTGGGTGTAGAGATTATCCCCGAGTTTGACGTTCCCGCTCACTCATTGGCATTTGTACACTACCGCCCCGAGCTTGGCAGCAAGGAGTATGGCCTCGACCACCTCGACCTCTTCAACCCCGCCACATATACATTCGTTGATTCACTCTTTATGGAGTATCTTGGCGGCGAGGAGCCTGTGTTCCGTGGCCCACGTTTCCACGTTGGAACAGATGAGTACTCTAACCGCGACACAGCCGTAGTAGAGAAGTTCCGCTACTTCACCGACCACTGCATCCGCGAGGCCGAGAAGTATGGCAAGCAGGCTTGTGTTTGGGGCGCGCTCACACACGCAAAGGGCAACACCCCCGTGAAGGTTGATAACGTGTTGATGTATGAGTGGTACAACGGCTATGCCGACCCCACAGAGATGATGAAGCTCGGCTACGATGTAATAAGCATCCCCGATGGCTACACATACATTGTACCTGCAGCCGGCTACTACTATGACTACCTCAACTGCCAGTATCTCTACAACAACTGGACACCGGCAATCATCGGCAACCAGACATTCCCCGAGAAGCACCCACAGATCAAGGGTGGCTCATTCGCAGTGTGGAACGACCACGCAGGCAACGGTATCAGCTGCAAAGACATCCACTACCGTGTATATCCCGCAATGCAGACAATGGCAGTAAAGATGTGGACAGGTGCTAAACCCACCGTTCCATTCGAGGAGTTCAACAAGGCACGTCTTGCACTCAGCGATGCTCCCGGCGTGAACATTGCAGGCCGTTTCAGCGGCGAGAAACGCACAATTCTTGAGGTTGCCAATGTGGCTGCAAACACAAACCTTGCAAAGAAGAGCGGTATAAGAGAGATTGGTTTCGACTACAGCGTATCATTCGACATCGAATACAAGAACGAGGCAAACGGTACAGTTCTTTTCGAATCACGCGACGCAGTGTTCTACATTGCCGACCCCGCTCAAGGCAAGCTCGGTTTCTCACGCGACGGCTACCTCAACACCTTCAACTTCCGCTTCTATCCCGGCGAGAAGGCACAGGTAACAATCTGCGGTAACGAGAGAGAGACAATGCTCTATGTAAACGGTAAGCTCATTGAGACACTCGACAAGCAGACAATCTACCACAACGAAGGCGGCAGAGACAAGATGTACTACGTGCGCACGCTTGTGTTCCCGCTTGAGAAGACAGGCAAGTTCAGCAGCAAGGTTACAAACCTCAAGGTAACAAACTGCAGCAAGTAATTGAAAGAGACAATACAAAAAATATTCCGCAGAGCATTGTTCTGCGGAATATTTTTTTTGTATATCAGGCAACCTCTTAAATAAAGATAAATTTAAGAATAAACAATGCTGCCAGGACATACATCACAGGAGTAATCTTGCTGAATTTGCCACAAAGCATATTGAGCACCACATAAGAAATCATACCAAGCATTATACCATTGGATATTGAATAAGTAAGTGGCATCATTATTATGCAGATAAATGACGGGATTGACTCACAGTAGTCATTGAACGGTATCTTCCTCACCGGCTCAAGCATAAGCATACCCACAATCACAAGCGCGGCTGTTGTTGCTGCAGGGGGAATAGAAAGGAACAACGGCGAGAAGAGCAACGAAATTGCAAAGCACACAGCAACCACAAATGCAGTGAGGCCCGAGCGTCCACCCTCGGCAACACCGGCCGCACTCTCGACATAGGTAGTTGTTGTTGAAGTACCAAGAAGCGCGCCGGCTGTCGTTGCAATGGAATCGGCCATAAATGCCTGCTTCACCCTGTAGATATTACCATTCTTGTCCACCATATTTGCCTTGCCACACACACCAATAAGAGTACCTATCGTATCGAACAGGTCGATAAACAGAAATGTAAATACCACCACAAGCATATCCATCGAGAATATCTGGTCGAACTGGAACTGACAAAAAATCGGCCTAATAGACTCCGGACTCGAGAGAACTCCCTTAAACTCTGTAATGCCTCCCGGAATACCTATAAGCATCGTAATGATGATACCGAGCAGTATTGCGGCAGGCACTCTCTTGGCATATAGTATTGCTGTAATCACAATACCAATAAGAGCAAGCAGAGCCTGCCCCGATGTAATGTCGGCAAGCGTAACCAGAGTTGCGGAGTCAGCCACAATAAGCCCACCGCTATGCAAGCCTATGAAAGCAATAAAAAGTCCTATACCCGCGCCAATGGCATTTCTCAAGTGCATAGGGATAGCATTCACAAAAGCCTCGCGCACATTTGTAAGTGTGAGAATAATGAACAACACACCTTCAATGAGCACAGCCGTCAAAGCAAACTGCCACGTGTATCCCATTCCAAGACACACAGAATAGACAAAGAAGGCATTAAGCCCCATACCGGGCGCCAGGCCAAAAGGCAATTTTCCTATGATTGCCATTGCAAGGCAACCAACAATTGCAGCCAATGCAGTTGCAGTAAACACCGCACCTCCGGGCATTCCCTCCAACGCACTGAACATAGCCGGGTTCACAGCAAGGATGTATGACATTGTAAGGAAAGTTGTGATGCCGGCAATTATCTCCGTCCTAACACTGGTCTGCTCCGGATTGAATCCAAATAATCTCTTTAACATTGTTTTATCCATAGAGAACTTATTAATTATTTATCGTTTTTAATCAGAAAGCCCACTTTGCCGCCACTGTAGGCATAATATCAAACCCTTTGGCAACAAAGTTGTTAGAGAGTTCCACCTCTGTGCCAAGGCTCAAATTCACCTTTTCCCAACCCTTTATTTTGTTTAAATTTACCCAAAGCTGGGGCTCGGCCGTGAATATATACTCCGTGCCCATCAACACATTCTTCTCGCGCCAGAAATCGGCATAACCGTTGAATGACAGCCAATGTTCAAGGAAATCAAGGTTCCACACACCCGTAATCTGAAAATTGTTTACACTCACATTACCCGGAATTGCTTTATACATTACAGAGAGCGACCACGTCTTGCTCCAATCCTTTGAATGTCCCGAGTAAGTAGCACCAGCCAACCAGGCATTGCTGAACGACATAAAGTTATTCAATCCGGCGTTGAACTCAATGTGTGCCGAGAGCCAGTTGAAACGACTCTCGTTCCAAAAACAAAATTCGCGCGAAATCTCGCCATACGCACCAACAGCCTTTGGAGCGAAGTCCATATCAATGAAGAAGAATGTACTGCCAAAATCATCGGCACTGAACTTCTCAACTGTGGAGGTGGCACAATTGCGACGAATGTCATAATGCAGTTCAATATTCTGCGCCCCGGCCTTTGATGCAAGCGCCAAAAACAGCACAACAGCAACAAATAATCTTGACCTTAAGAAACCTGTGATTTTCATAATTATAATTATTATAAGGTTTATACAACACCAAGCGAAGGTTGAGATAAAAACAGACGTATAAAAAACATCCACGGCAAAAATAAGTTAAAAACAACAATAAACAAACTATTGTTTCAGCTTTACGCGTTTTCACATTTAACCGCCCTTCGTGCGCTTGAACCTGCTATCGCTCGCTGTGCAAACCACAAGCAAGCTTGCGTTGCGCTCGCTTAACCGCAGCTTTCACCTTCCCGGAATTACTAATAATAAAAGTTAAAGTTTTACCTATAAAGCATTTTTCATTTCTAAAATTTTAGATTTCTAAAAACTTCGTAATATATTTGCCTCAACAAACAAAAACCGGAATGAAAAAATTCGATACACTTACAAAAGCCGAGATGCAGGTGATGAACGCACTTTGGGAGATGCCCTATGGTGGTTGCATACACGACATAATTGAAAAGTACCCCGAGCCCAAGCCCGCCTACACCACCATATCAACATTCCTCAAAATTCTCTTGAACAAAGGATTTGTAGAGTACCGCAAGCTAAGCGGAAAGACCCACACCTACTACCCTCTCATCAGTCGCGAAGCCTACACAAGTCAAGTGATGAAGGATGTGAAAGAGTCGTTCTTCGGAGGCTCGTGCTCATCAATGGTAAAGTTCTTTGCGCAGAACGAAAAGTTGAGCGAAGCCGACATCAAGGAACTGTTGGAAATAATAAAAGGAAACGAAAACAAGTAATGAGAACAACGAATTACAAATTCACCACTATCTTTTACTTCTTTCTTTTTGCAGCATTGACAGCCAATGCACAAAAGATAACAGTTACAAACATAGAAGGTACAATAGAAACCACTCTCGGTAACACAGAAGGAATATATTCCAACGGGCTCGACTTCAACGAGTTTTTCACCGGCGCCACAATCACAGCAAAGGTGAAGGCAAACAAAGAGGGAGAAGCCACAAGAATCAATATCACAAAGTGCAGACTATCCACATTGGGGAACTGCGACGAGAAATCCTTTAACAGCGCAAAAAAGCTACTGAAAGAGAGCTGCAAGAACATCATCGCCGGTAAAAAATGGAACAGCGGCAAGAACAGTTGCCGCATAATTTACAAAGCCGGCAAAACGCAGAAGGCAGAAAAGCCGAAGATTACCAAAGAGATTCAATCAATTATCAACGCACACATTACAGAGGAGAAAAGGAGAGAGATTTATGGCATAAACGGCAGCGCGTTTATAAGTGCGAAAATAGACTACGAAGGAAAAATATACGATACCGAATACATTGGCTGCATAATTTGGGACACAAGGTATCAGACCGCCCGTCGCAGCGACATAAACAGCTTGCACATTGCTGTAGGGTCAAGTTCCATAACAAGCATCAGACTGCGCCCCGACTATTCAAGCACAGAATACAAGAGTGTGGAAAATGCAAGAAGGCTCCTGAAGAACACAGCCAAAAGCATTGGAAAGGAGTTGGAAAGTAGATCTTTTCCCACAGCATCAAACGAGAATATATGCATTGAGGTAAACATAAACGGATACGATTTTGACATTGAGCAAAGCGAGCCTGAGTACCCCGACGGTTATAAGGCTCTAAAGAACATATATATCGAAGAGTTGAAGAATGACAGGACTATTTCACGCAACAACACAAAAGGACAGATAGATGTCTATCTGAAGATTAAAAAGAGCGGTAGAGCCATATTCTACTCTGCTAACCCGGAAATCTCAAGCACTAACGGAAAAAACAGAGAAAGTAAAATTATAAAAGAGATTATAGACTGTTTGAAAAAGACAACAAAAAAGATGACACGCTGGACTCCGGCAACATTCGACGGCAAGGAGATTGAAAAAATTGCCCGCTTACGCATTGAACTGAAATAAAAAGCTATGACAGCCACACTAATCTACATACTCAAATGGGCATTGAGCCTGGCACTGCTCTACGTGCCGTTTGCACTGCTGCTGCGCAAGGAGACCTTCACATCGCTCAACCGCAAGGCATTGCTTGGCATTGTTGTGCTCTCGGCACTGCTACCACTGGCAGTCATAAGCATCAGAATAGAAATAGAGCAAACCCCGACAGACACCACTCTCATAACCGAGAACAGCATCGTTCAGCACTTTATAGCAAAAAGTGCCCCAAGCCCCACCTTGCAACACAGCACGAACAACACCATCCAAAGCCTGTTCACATTAAAAAACGCCACATATATCTACCTCACAGGAGTGCTGCTCTCACTCATTTGCTACATCACCAACATCGCACGCATTATAACAGCCATAAGACGCGGCACACTGTGGTGTGAAAAGATAAACGGAACAACCATTCACTGCCACGCCAATGAAACAGCGCCCTTCAGTTGGTTCAGCAACATAGTAATTTCGGAAACCGACTATAATGAGTGTGGCGAATATATAGTGCTGCACGAACAGGGACACATACACCACAAACACTCCACTGATATGCTGTTCCTTGGCATAGTAAAAGCGTTTCAATGGTTCAACCCATTCATCTATATGCTATCGGCCGACCTCAAGGAGATACACGAATATGAAGCAGACAAATATGTTCTTGAGCACAACACCGATATAAAAAGCTACCAGATGCTCATACTCAAGAAAGCAGTTCAAGGCTATTCACTGCCACTTGCCAACAGTTTCAGCCAAAGCAGTGTGCGTAAAAGAATAACAATGATGGTGCGCAAAAAGAGCAATAAAGCAATGCGCGCAAAGTGGCTCTATATCATACCCATCACCTCACTGCTGCTGGCAGCATTCGCAAAGCCGGAATATACATTCATCACACCAACACCCGCCCCCAATGGCACTGAAAGCAGAAAGGAGAGCGCCACCACAACCAATATACCCACAAAAATCACACTCGAGGAAACAGCGCCCCAAATGCCGTCCTTTAAGCCAACAGGCGTTTCGCTCCCCATCGCCATAGCACCAATTGAAGAGGAGATTTCCACACAGGGAAGGGACGAGAATATCACACGCACCGATAACCACTATGAATTCATAGACATTGCCACTGTTAAAGATGAATGGATGCTCAATTGTGATAATATAAAACAGTGCAGCGTGAGGCTGCGGTTCACCACCGACAGCCGTGGCCGCACAAACAGCATAAAAGCCAACAGCTGCAACATAACCTTGGCCGGCAAGGCAAGCAACACCCAAATTGATAAAATCAAAGAAGAGGCCACACGCACGGCAATGCTGCACATCGCACGCCGCAAATGGAACAACGACACCCCCACCGGATACAACGCATATATAATCTTCCGCCACGGTCCGGCGCTTACAATTGAAACAGACAACACATTAATCGCAGGAACAACAGCAATAAGATAAGCAATGAAACAGCTCTACGCCATAATCACCGCCCTTGCGCTGCTGCAAGGGGCTGCAGCACAGGAAAGCAGCACATCCGCAACACGCAATGCGCTCGACAACATAATCATACGCACAGCCATAAAGCAAAGCCTCTTCCCCGAGGAACGAGTCTTCCTCCACTTCGACAACACCGCCTACTATCTTGGCGAGGAGATGTGGTTCAAAGCCTATGTGATGAGCGGCACCGATAACCACCCCACCACAATGAGCCGCGTGCTCTATGTGGAGCTTGTTGCCCCCGAGGGCTATGTGGTGCGCACCAACAAATACCGCATAGGCGATGACGGCTGTTGCCACGGCTCCTTTGAACTCAACCAGCTGCTCCTCTCGGGCTACTACGAAGTGAGAGCCTACACCCGTTATATGCTCAACCGCGGCAATGAAGCCATCTTCAGCCGTGTCTTTCCCATTTTCGACAAGGTGAACGCCGACAATTGGGACTTCAAGAATATGCTTGACCGTCGCAGAGCCTTCCTTGTCGATGTAGAGGAGAACGACACACTGACCGGCCTCGACAGGAAAATGCGTTGGGAAAACGGCAAGCTGCCCGAATGGGCCCTCAATTTCTACCCCGAGGGAGGACATCTTGTTGCCGGCATAGAGAGCACTGTGGCATTTGAACTCTTTGGCCCGGATGGCATAAACAGCAGCAAGGAGATAACCCTGCTCGCCGACGGCAACCCACTGCTCACCACCCAACCCACTCATCTTGGAATGGGGACCTTCCGTTTCACTCCCAAAAGCGATGTAAAATACACCGCCAGACTTCACACCGGAAAGAGAAACAAGACTTTTGACCTTCCTGATGTTGAGAAACAGGGCGCCGTGATAAACTTGACCGACAGCTGCAACACCCTGCACCTTAACGTCATCAACAACCTCCGGCACAATACAGAAATAGGCTGCGCCATCATCTTTCGCGGCAAAACACACTTCTATGAGCGCTACGAGTCATCAACGCAAGAGATGCTCTTTGCCATTGACAAAAACAGCCTCAACGAAGGGGTGAACCGTGTTGTTATTTTCATTGGGGACAGCATACCGCTTGCCGAACGTATGTTCTTTGTAACACACGACAAACCTGTGGGCACCGATGCCTCAACCGCGAGACTCAAGGTAACAGGCAACAACAGGACACTCACACCCCACGAAAAAATAACACTCAATATTGAACGCGAAGACGGCAAGCCCATTGCCGATGGCAATTTTTCGCTATCAGTAAGCGATGCCGACTACCGCGAAGAGACCTCATACACCTACAACCTCTACAGCTATATGCTTTTGGGCTCCGAGGTCAAAGGCTACATTCCTGATGCAGCCCGCTACTTCGACCCCACCAACGAGAAGCGCAGCCAAGAGCTCGACCTTATAATGCTCACCCACGGCTGGACCTCATACGATTGGAACAAACTGAGCACACGCACCACCCAATTCAGCAACCCTGTGGAGCGTGGAATTACCATCAAGGGACGCTTCGTAAAGAAAACCCCGGAACGCCGTTGGGGCAGACTCGGAAAACTGAACATAACCAACCAACCCAACGAACAGATAAAGTTCGAAATCACATACAACGACAGCATACTAACCAGCTACAACTTCAAGACCGACAAGAATGGCTGGTTCCGCATACGCACCAACGACTTCACCGGAAAGCGCGTTGCCAAGCTCATCCCCTCAAAACGCACCGGCTTCAATGACGTGGACAGTATCTTCGCAATCACCCTCGACCGCTACTTCTCACCCGCAATGCGTCTCTATCACTATTGGGAGCGTAACAGCGGCCTCCCTCTCACCCTTGAAGAGAAAACAAAAGAAAGAGACAGCATTATCAAAGTGCGCCCATTTGAATACCTCATATCCCCCATCGAGGTTACAAGCAAACGCAAACGCGAAAGCTACTACCGCCCTCCACGCAGCGAAATGCGTCTCGATTTTCTCGATGAGTGGGAATATGCACAGGACATAACCTACCTATGCAACGAGAAATCATCGTGGAATGATTATAATGAATGGCAATCGAACTACACCGGTAACAATATACCCCTGAAACCTTATGCACCTACCGCAAGCATCGACGACCCAAACCCCGAGCTCTCGACCTTTGACCGCCACGTAATGTCGAGCAATATGTACATCACAACTAACCACAAGACCACAATCACAGGAAGCGGCTACAGTGTGGAGAAGGATGGAACATTCACCATTAAGGACCCCGCCTATCGCAACACCCTCACAGCAGCCGACATTCTGCGCAGTGCCTTCTGGCGCCACAACCTGAACTGGTGCTGGTGGATACAGTCAATGGTTGTGGACAGTTGCTACAATCCACACTCCACACCCACCCCCGATGAAGAATACCTCAACGGTGTATTCCCCCAAAAGATGCTCGACTTCAAGGAAATCATCATACGCTCCGATGAGAAAACCCGCAACCAGTTCGGCGGCGGCCGCCACATCGGTAAAATAAGAAACAAAAACAGACTCAACACAGACTACAGCTGCTACTATCAGGGCTTCTACGACCGTATGGCCATCAACGCCCGCAATGGTGATATTGATGACGCCCCCGATGCCATCACCCTTGTTCAACGGGCAAAAGAGATGCCACGCAACGCAATACCCAACTACGTAGCCTGCTTTGTACCAATTACAGAGCAAGACAAGCAAACAAGCATCACCCCGCTGCTCACACAAAAAAGCAGCACCCGCTACACAATGGTCTATGGCTACACCCAGAGTAAGCAGTTCTACTCGCCAAACTACAGCAACATAAAGCCCGATGCCTCCACAGCCGACTATAGACGCACCCTTCTGTGGGAACCTTGTGCAACAGCCAAGAATGGGAAAATCAGCATAGAACTCTACAACAACTCATCAACGCGCAACATCAGCGTTGATGTGGAAGGCTACGCCCAAGGCACCTACTACAGCAACAACGGCAACATAACCACACGCACAAAAACCGCAGAAACAGAAGCCCCCGCCACTGTACATATAGAGATTACACCCATTGCGGGAATACACAATATAGACCTTCTTGCCCACTGTTTCAAGCAGACCGAGGAGGGACGCACCTTCTTCAGGCACAATATGCACGACAAGGCATTCACCAAGTTCACCGAAGCTGCTGCCCTTGGCTACCCCGATGCCATCTACAACGCAGGAGTGTGCTACATAAACGGTTATGGCGTAGAGCCCGACAGCATAGCAGCCTTCACACATTTCCTTCGTGCAGCAAATTGCGGACACAGCCGCGCCCTGCACAACCTTGCCGGCTGCTACCTAAAGGGGATAGGAACAACAGCCAACGACACTTTGGCGCTCAACACCTATAGAAAGGCTGCCGCCACCGGTTTTTCACGCTCTCAGCTTGCGCTCGCCGACTGTTATATAAGTGGAACAGGTGCTGCCAAGGACAGCGCTGCGGCCTACGAATGGTACTGTATAGCAGCCGCCAACAATGAAGCACGTGCCCTATACGTTGTTGCAACACACCTTGCCACAGCCGACAGCCTTGCAGCCCACAGTAAACGCGCCCTGCGCCGAAGCTCCACCATCAACTACTTCAAAAAGGCAGCCAAAGAGGGAAATGCCGAGGCACAATATCACCTTGCCCGCTTCTACCACACCGGACGCTATGTGAGGAGAAGCAATAAAAAAGCATTTGAATGGTATATGCACGCAGCCAACAACAACCACCCGCAGGCAGCCGAACAAGTAGCCCGCTGCTATGAAAAAGGGCGCGGCACCAAAAAGGATGAGAGAAAAGCCGTATACTGGTATCGTGTGGCACTGCTACACGGCAGCCAACTTGCCAAAGAGAAAATCGACTGGTTCGATAAATTCCACTTCCTGGAATAGACAACACACACAATGTTTATACAGAGTTGCCCGCAGGGCCAAAGCAACACAACAACCTTTGTGTTGTCCAATAAAAAAAACAGTAAAAGCAACAGTAAGGAAAGGCATAATTAAACAGCCCATCCCCCTGAAGCTGCGACGCAGCTTCAGGGGGATGGCTCAATATAATTCATCTTATTTTCCTAACAGCCCAAGCTCTTTTGCAAGATAAGGCGCCGTGTATCCTTTGCCATTGGCCACAACCTCTTCGGGTGTTCCGGTAGCCATAACCTCACCACCCTTGCGGCCACCTTCGGGACCCATATCGATAATGTGGTCGGCCATCTTTATGACATCGAGATTATGCTCTATTATCACCACAGTATTGCCCTTGTCCACAAGACGGTCAATAACCCCCATAAGCACACGGATATCCTCAAAATGAAGACCCGTTGTGGGTTCATCCAACAAATAGAGTGTTTTGCCGGTATCTCTCTTGGCAAGTTCTGTCGCAAGTTTAACGCGCTGGCTCTCACCACCCGACAGCGTTGTAGACGGCTGCCCCAGCTTTATGTAACCGAGCCCCACCTCCTGCAACACCTTTATCTTATTGAGAATAACAGGCACATTCTCAAAAAACTCAACAGCCATATTTATGGTCATATCGAGTATATCGGCTATAGACTTTCCTTTATAGCGCACCTCGAGCGTCTCGCGGTTATAACGCTTTCCGTGGCACACCTCACAAGGCACCATCACATCGGGCAGAAAGTTCATTTCCAGCGTCTTGTAACCGTTGCCGCTGCACGCCTCGCAACGTCCACCCTTAACATTGAACGAAAAGCGTCCGGGTTTGTAGCCGCGTATCTTGGCCTCGGGCAAGTCCACGAAGAGGTTGCGAATATCGGAAAAGACGCCGGTGTATGTTGCCGGGTTGGAACGCGGCGTGCGACCCAAAGGAGACTGGTCCACATCCACCACCTTGTCTATATGCTCAATGCCCTCAACCCTGTCATAGGGCAATGGCTCGCGCAACGCACGATAGAAGTGCTTGGCAAGTATCGGATGCAACGTCTCATTCACAAGGGTAGATTTTCCACCGCCCGAAACACCTGTTACGCAAATGAGCTTACCCAACGGAAACTCAACATCAACACCCTTCAGGTTGTTACCCCTTGCACCGAATATCTTTATAGAGTGCCCGTTACCCGGCCTGCGTAGTGCGGGCACCTCAATCTTCTCCTTGCCATTCAGATAGCGTGCTGTCATTGTATCACCCTGAAGCATCTCGGCAGGCGTACCCGCAAACACCACCTCGCCACCCTTGCGGCCCGCTTTAGGTCCAAGGTCCACCACATAATCGGCAGCAAGCATTATGTCGCGGTCGTGCTCAACCACAATGACCGTGTTGCCAATATCGCGCAACGATTTAAGCGAGTTTATGAGCCTGTCGTTATCGCGCGGATGCAAGCCTATGCTTGGCTCATCGAGTATGTAGAACACATTCACGAGCTGCGAACCCACCTGTGTGGCAAGCCTTATGCGTTGCGCCTCGCCACCCGAGAGTGATGATGACGAGCGGTTGAGCGACAAGTATCCAAGCCCCACATCAAGCAAAAAGCCAATGCGAGACTTCACCTCCTTCACAATTTCGGTGGCCACGGCACGCTGCTTCTCAGTGAGCTGCCCATCAAGTTGGGCAAGCCAGGCATCGAGCTGAACAATATCCATTGAGGCAAGCTCCGAGATGTTCTTTCCGCCAAGGCGATAATGCAGCGCCTCTTTATTCAAACGCGCACCACCACATTCGGGGCAAACCTTCATTGCCGAGAACTGCTCGGCCCACTTCAGTTCCTTAGCCGACACACCGGCATCCTGCTCAAGCTGTATGTATTTTACAAGGCCGTCATAATTGGATATACTGTCATAGGAGAGCTCCGATGCAGCACCGAATTTTAGCGGAACGGGAGAGCCATAGAGTATCTCATCCACCGCCTCCTCGGGCAGCTCATCCACCGGCGTCTTCAGTGTAGCACCATAACGCGCAAGCACTGCCTCAATCTGCTGAAAAATTGTTATGCGGCGATACTTGCCAAGTGGTGCCAATGCGCCGTCATAGACCGAAAGGGAGCGGTCGGGCACCACCTTGTCGGCATCCACACAACTGATCACTCCCATACCTTTACACTTGGGACACGCACCCTGAGGCGAGTTAAAGGAGAAGTTGTGAGGGTCGGGCTCCTTGTATGCAAGGCCCGTTACCGGGCACATAAGACGCTTGCTATAGTAACGCACATTGCCCTGTGGCATCTCCATAAGCATCACCAAGCCATCGCCCTGCGCCATTGCTGTGGCAAGGCTCTGCTTCAAACGTTGCGTATCCTTGGCATCAACCACAAGTTTGTCAATAACAACCTCAATATCGTGGTTCTTATAACGCTCCACCATCATTCCGCGCGACATCTCACACAATTCACCGTCGATGCGCACATTGAGATACCCCTTGTGCATCATCTGCTCAAAGAGCTCCTTGTAGTGTCCTTTGCGGCCTCGCACAAGCGGAGCAAGCATATAGACACGCTTTCCGTCATAATCGCGCAACACAAGGTCAATTATCTGCTCCTCGGTATATTTAACCATCTTCTCGCCCGATAGGTAGGAGTAAGCATCGGCCACACGGGAAAAGAGCAGACGCAGATAGTCATAAATCTCTGTTGTCGTGCCCACCGTTGAACGTGGGTTGCGGTTGGTGGTCTTCTGCTCTATTGATATGACCGGGCTAAGGCCTGTTATCTTGTCCACATCGGGACGCTCAAGGCCACCAAGAAAGTTGCGGGCGTATGTGGAGAATGTCTCCAAATAGCGCCTCTGTCCCTCGGCAAATATTGTATCGAAAGCCAGCGACGATTTACCGCTGCCGCTAAGGCCGGTGATTACCGTGAGCGAATCGTGCGGTATCTCAACATCTATGTTCTTCAGGTTATGGACACGTGCTCCATATACCTCTATCTTTCCTTTTTCCTCTTCCACTTGCAGAACTGTTTTTTGTTTCACACACACGCTACACATTATGGCGCAGCAGTCTCTTCGGTATAACCGCGCAGCAGGTTCACATCGCGGTAGAATTCATACTCCACCCCATCGGCACCCTTGGCCTTTACAACCACATAGTAGACACCGGCCTTCACAGGCTTACCCTTGTAGGTGCCATCCCAGCCACCTCCCTCACCAATCTCATCAATGCCCCAACGATAGAGTTCCTGGCCCCAACGGTTATATATTGCAGCGTTGAACTCCACGATGGACTTCACATCATAGACATTATATAGGTCATTGATGGTATCTCCATTGGGAGAAAAGGCGTTGGGCACCTTTATGCTCGACTCGGCAAGTACAATGCGGAATGGGCTATAGTGTTCGCTGTCGAATGGATAATAGACCTCGCTGTTGGCAAGGCTTGTATAAACAATATTAGGATATACAACAGTGGTACCACTCTCACTCAACTTAAGCTCAACTTCGGCATCATAACGCACAAGATAGGGCTCACTGTCGCCCTCCTTGAAGAACTCCCAGCTGCAGGTGAGAGAATAGCCATCAATTTGCGGAGCATTGGCATCAAATCTCACTGTAACCGGTGCCTCTCCTCTATAATCATCACCGGGCTCAAGGTCTTCGATATCACCTTTATTGTTCACAACAAACGCAGTTGGAGCCGGTGCCTCCACAGCCCCTTGTGCAAACAGAGCCGCCACGCAAGAGAGCAGGAACACAAACATCAAAACTCTTTTCATCATAAAAACTTTTCAATAGATAACGCACAACAGCGGCAAATAGTACATCATAGCAGCCTCAACACGCTACAAAGAGCAAAAATAGCAAATCCACACAAAAAAACAGACACAAAAAGAAGTTTTTGTTCACATTCGCCCCCATTAATGAGGATAAAAAGGGAAAAGTGGACCATTTTTAAACCACAAATGGGACTCACACATTCCAAAGCAACATTCAACTGCAACAAATTCCAATTACACCTTCGCAGCAATGAACTAATTTTAACCTATACTTATTTATAAATTGACAATAATTCACTATCTTCGCAAGAAATTATCCCACTGCGACCACATTAGGCCCATAACAGCATATGCATATGAAATTATACAGACAGATACTGCTTGTAACGCTATTTGCCGTTGCAGCGTTCACAGCAAATGCACAAAAGAAAGACTACGTATCACACACCGTTGAGAAGAATCAGACACTCTACTCCATCTCAAAGATGTACAGCACCACGGTGGATGAGATTATAAAATTCAACCCGGGCAGCGAGAGCAAAATAAACATAGGTCAAAAGCTCATCATCCCACGCAACACCGTCGAGGAGACAAAGAACATAAAACGACACACCATTAAGGCCGGCGAGACACTCTACCGCCTTAGCAAGATGTATAACCTCACCACTGATGAGATATGCGCAGCCAACCCCGGACTCTCAATCAACAATTTCCGTGCAGGTGAGACAATCATCATCCCCGGCAAAGAGAAAGCCGTTGAAGCAAAGAAGGTGCCACAAAACATCCAGGATGTAAAGGCCACCGCAAAAACCACCCCCAAGAAAAAAGAAGAGCTCACAATCATAGGGACCCACAAGGTCAAGCGCCGCGAGACAATTGAGAGCATTTGCGAAATGTATGGCATAACACGCGACGAACTCATAAAGGCCAACCCTGTGCTCAAAGAGAAAAGGCTGAAGCGCAAGATGATGCTTAATATTCCGGCACCATCGGGCCAAGGCTCATTGGTAAAAGTTGAGAATGAAAAGCCACGTCCCGGAAAGAAAGAGATTGAACCCACTCTCGGTTTCCGCGACGACAAGGTGCTGAACGTGGCAGTTGTACTCTCATTCCTGCTCGACAGCTATGCCCCCAAGGAGCAGAGCCGAATGATTGAATACTACCAAGGTTTTCTTATGGCAGTGGAGCAATTGAAACACGAAGGCTACTCGTTCATCATTAACACCTACGATGCAGGACAAAGAGAAAAGAGCCTCGACAGCCTGCTCACAAGCGGTGCCTTAGATGAGACAGAGCTCATCATTGGAGCATCATACCCCAAACACAACCAACAGCTTGCCAAGTTTGCCAAGGAGCGCAACATTCCACTTGTTGTGCCCTTCTCCACCAAAAAGGATGAAGCTGTAAACAACCCAATGGTATATGTAGCCAACGGTGTTCAGTCGTTTATTCTCCCCCAGGTAAGCGAGAGATTTGTAAAAACATTCCCCAATGCCAACGTGCTGTTTATAGAAGACGCTGTGGATAATAACAAAAAAGAGTTCGTAAAGAGCCTAACCACACAGCTCAAGAAGAACAATATGCCGTTCACAACCCTTCCAATAGACAGCATAGCCAACAACGACAGCATTATTCCGTTGCTCCAACGTCTGCACCAAGATGATAAAGAATTCATAGTAATTCCCACCTCATCGGCAGCAACCACACTCAACACACTCCTTGTTTCGCTACTCGATACAAGAAGCAGCGACACCACAGGCGTGGCACAATACAAGCTGTTCGGTTACCCCGAATGGCAGATACACGCCAATGACACAAGGGAACTGATGTATGAGATGGACACATATTTCTACGCCACCTTCTACAGCCACTACACGCTACCCGCTGTGGCCGACTTCCAGGAGCAGTACATACGATGGTACAACTGCAACATACAGAACATCTACCCCAGATATGGTATGCTGGGCTATGACACCGGCTACTTTTTCCTGCTTGCCGCAAGCCTGCACGGCAGCCGGCTGGCTGAAAAAATCAATGAGACACCATTCACCCCAGTGCAGTCCGACTTTAAATTTGAGCGCATAAGCGGCAAGGACGGCTTCACAAACAAAAAGTTCTACTTCATACACTTCAGCCCCGAATACATAATCGACAAGATGGACTTTGACAAAGAGGGGTATAAAGAAAACATTGAAGAGGCAACAGACACACTGCAGCCAACCAACTGAAAAGAACTACAGAAATGAAAAAAGGCCTGCTTATACTAATTTTCCTGTTTGTAACTATCGGTGCCACACACGCGCAGATAGAGAAACCTCGCAACATTCTCGAAGTGGGTGTTTCGGGTGGTCTCAACCTCAACAAGATGGAGTTTCAGCCCACCATCAGGCAACATTTGCACCAAGGTATAACCGGTGGTCTTAACGTGCGCTATACAAGCGAAAAATACTTTTCAATGATATGCGCAGCCCAGCTCGAGGTGAACTTTGCACAGCGCGGATTGCTCGAGGATTTTGACAACGGCACCACCAATAACTATAGCAGGCTCATCAACTACATCGAAATACCCTTCTTTGCACACCTATCGTGGGGCAAGGAGGAGCGCGGCCTGCAATTCTTCCTCAACCTTGGCCCGCAAATAGGCTTCTTCATCAACGAGCAAGAGAGTTACGTAGGCGACTGGGATATTGACAAGCGCCCCATCTCAATACGTCCCATCTATGGCAAGGCCCTGCAAAACGAATTTGAATATGGTATTGCAGGCGGTATTGGTCTGGAGCTAAAAACCGGAATTGGAAACTTCTTTATCGAAGGCAGATACTACTATGGACTATCCGACATCTTCCGCAACTCAAAAACCGACGATTTTGGTCGCTCGGCCAACACCACCATTAGCGCAAGGTTGGGCTACTCCTTCAGGATTTTCTAATCACAGCCGGATATGCGGTTACATCAAAAAAGGGAACAACCCCCAAGATTTGGGGTTGTTCCCTTTTTGATAAGTTGTATTCAATGAGTTGTTTAAAGGTTTGCGAAGCCCGAAAAAGCACAGTTCAACAAGCGTAAATGAGCATTTAAGGGACTAATGCAACTACAAAAGAATCTCTTTAACAGGTCTCGTTTTCATCATCTGTTCTTGTACATATCATCGTAATATTTCTCATATTCACCACTCGTAATGTTATCCATCCACTCCTGGTTATCGAGATACCAGCGCACCGTTTTCTCAATGCCCTCTTCAAACTGCAGCGACGGCTCCCAGCCAAGCTCCTTCTGCAACTTGGTAGAATCAATGGCATAGCGCAAATCGTGTCCGGCACGGTCGGTTACATAGGTGATGAGGTCGAGCGATGCACCCTCGGGGTTACCCAGCAGACGGTCCACAGTCTTTATTATCACCTTTATGATATCAATATTCTTCCACTCATTGAAGCCACCTATGTTATAGGTATCGGCAACCTTTCCATCGTGGAAAATAACATCAATGGCACGCGCGTGGTCCACCACATAGAGCCAGTCGCGCACATTCTCACCCTTTCCATAAACAGGCAGCGGCTTGCGCTGACGAATATTGTTGATGAAAAGAGGTATCAGCTTCTCGGGGAACTGGTAGGGGCCATAGTTATTTGAACAGTTGGTTACAATGGTGGGCATTCCGTATGTATCGTGGAAAGCACGCACAAAATGGTCGCTGCTTGCCTTTGAAGCCGAATAGGGGCTGTGAGGATTGTATTTGGTAGTCTCGTAGAAGAAATCGGTACCATAGGCCAGATGATGCTCACCCGATGATGCTGTTGTGGTGAAAGGCGGCTCAATGCCCTGGGGATGACTCAACTCAAGCGCACCATATACCTCGTCGGTTGAGATGTGATAGAAGCGCTTGCCATCGTACTTCTCGGGCAGCGACTCCCAATAGAGCTTGGCAGCCTGCAAGAGAGAGAGAGTACCCATCACATTTGTGCGCGCAAAGGTAAAAGGATCCTTTATTGAGCGGTCTACGTGGCTCTCGGCGGCAAGATGAATTATGCCATCCACATTATTGTCCACCATAAGCCTGTACATCGCATCAAAATCACATATATCGGCCTTCACAAAAGTGTAGTTCGGCTTGTTCTCAATATCCTTGAGATTTGCAAGGTTGCCGGCATAGGTGAGCTTATCGACGTTGATGATGTTATACTCGGGATACTTATTCACAAAAAGGCGCACCACGTGGCTGCCTATAAAACCGGCGCCGCCTGTAACTATTATATTGCGTTTCATAACTGCTATATTTTATTTATTGGCTTTTATTCTCTTTATACAATACTCCATTGACTCTCTCCAGTGCGGGATGTCAATATCGAACACCCTCTTAATCTTTGTCTTGTCGAGCACTGAATATGGCGGACGTGTTACAGGCGAAGGAAACTCGCTGCTGTAACAGGGATTTATGCGACAGCCGGTGTTGCCTGCAGCTGCTGCAATCTCCACAGCAAAATCATACCAGGAGCACACACCCTCATTTGAGAAATGGTAGATACCTTCATTACCTTCATACACACCGGCCTCAATAATTGAGAAGAGCGCAAGCGCAAGGTCGCCGGCGTATGTGGGAGTGCCCACCTGGTCAAATACCACATTGAGCTGCTCCCGCTCTGCAGTGAGACGCATCATTGTCTTTAGGAAATTGTTACCAAACTCGCTATAAAGCCACGCAGTGCGGAATATAAGAGCCTTGCAGCCACTTGCCACAATTGCCTCCTCGCCGTGCAACTTTGTGCGGCCATACACCCCCAAGGGGTTTAGAGGCATATCCTCGGTGCGGGGTGTGTTGCCCTCACTGCCAAAGACATAGTCGGTAGAGACGTGGAAAAGTGTACCACCCACCTCTTTCATTGCAGCAGCAAGATTGCCCACCGCTGTTGCATTGATGAGTTCGGCCAACGCCTCATCACTCTCGGCCTTGTCCACGTTGGTATATGCAGCACAATTCACTATCACCTCAACGCCACACTGCTTCACCGCCTGCATAACAGCCTCGGCATTGGTGATATCAAGCTCTGCAACATCGGTAAATATATAGTTATTGGGCGACACGGCACCAAGGCGGCGCATCTCGCATCCCAGCTGCCCATTGGCTCCTGTTACAAGAATATTCATAGTATCAATAAAGGTTTTCGTTATAATCAAACAGATATTCGGCTTCGGCTACACTCTTACTCAATTTATCTTTTTCAGAGAGAATGATTCTATCGGCAGGCACCCTCCAATCTATTCCCAATTGTGGGTCATTCCAAGCTACCGCGCCCTCGCTCTCCTTGTTGTAGAAATTATCACACTTATACTGGAACACCGCCTCATCGCTAAGCACGGCAAAACCGTGAGCAAAGCCACGCGGCACAAAAAACTGACGATGATTCTCCTCGGTGAGTTCCACCGCAACATACTTACCGAATGTGGGAGAGCCTTTGCGTATATCCACAGCCACATCAAGCACAGCACCTTTTATGCAGCGCACCAATTTGCTTTGGCTATAAGGCGGTTTCTGAAAATGAAGCCCGCGCAACACACCATAGGAGGACTTTGACTGGTTATCCTGCACAAATGTGGTGCAACACACCTTCTCCTCGAACTCGCGTTGCGAGAACGATTCATAGAAGTAACCCCTCTCGTCCTTGAATATACGTGGCTCAATTATCACCACGCCCTCTATCTCTGTCTTTATTACTTCCATTATCTCAATCTATATTTACCCCAAAGTGCTCTACTTCGTTTATTACCTTAAGCAAATACTGCCCATACTGATTCTTTATCATTGGCTGCGCAAGCTGCTGCATTTTCTCCTTTGTTATCCATCCTTTTCGATAAGCAATACCCTCGAGACAAGCAATCTTCAGCCCCTGACGCTTCTCTATTACCTCCACAAAGATAGAAGCCTCGGCAAGCGAGTCGTGTGTTCCTGTATCAAGCCAGGCAAAGCCACGTTGCAGTGTCTGCACCTTTAATTCTCCATCAGAAAGGAACTGCTGGTTCACTGTTGTAATTTCAAGCTCGCCACGAGCCGATGGCTTGATATTCTTGGCAACCTCCACCACCTTGTTGGGATAGAAATAGAGGCCCACAACAGCGTAGTTAGATTTTGGTTGCACCGGTTTCTCCTCAATTGACAGGCAGTTTCCCTGCTTGTCAAACTCGGCCACCCCATAGCGTTCAGGGTCATCAACCCAATAGCCAAACACAGTTGCCTTGCTATCCTCCTCGGCTGCACGCACAGCCTCTCTCAACATTGCCGAGAAACCACTGCCGTGAAATATATTATCGCCAAGCACAAGACACACCGAATCATTACCAATAAACTTCTCACCAATAATGAAAGCCTGAGCAAGGCCATCGGGCGAAGGCTGTTCGGCATATTCAAAGCGAACACCATAATCACTACCATCACCAAGCAAACGCTTGAAACCGGGAAGGTCCTGCGGTGTAGAGATTATTAATATCTCCCTTATCCCCGAAAGCATCAGCACCGAGATTGGATAATATATCATTGGTTTGTCATAAATTGGCAGCATCTGTTTGCTCACACCTTTTGTAATCGGATAGAGGCGGGTTCCCGAACCACCGGCCAAAACAATTCCTTTCATATATCCTTTATTTTAATATTTATATTATGCAATGTCTTAAAAACAGCCCACCACAAATGTGAGCCATCATCTGCAAAGCCTCCTTACATTCTTGTTTATCATCACACTGTGTAGTGCTGTAAAAAATAACGTAAACAACAGAGCCGCACACCACACGCCGGCCATAGTAACCGCCCCGGCGCCAAGGTCCAGCACATCGGCAACACCCTGCACTGTGGGATAAAGCAATGATGCTGCGACAGCCGCAAGCACCCACACAACAACATCTGCAGCCAATGCCATTAATATATATGGCCTTGCAATCTGCGCTACCGAATATCCCAAAGAATAAAGATTTGAGATTACTCCACGGTTTCTCTCTATAAGCAACTCAATGCTCATCACAAACATAAAAAATGCCAGCAATGAGAAGAGTGTGCCAATACCTATTATAATATACAATATCCCCGACACAAAGTTCTGCAAGCGGGGCTGTAAAGAATTTCCTTCAATCAAATACCCCCTATCGGCCAGGAAAGAAAACATCTCCTCGCCAAACTCACCCGAATCGGTGGCGAGTGCCAAACGCGAAGGCTTCACACTCTTGCCGGGAGCATAAAGAGCATTGGCCTCATTCAAGAAATCAAGGGGAACAAGTATTGTGTTAAAATCATCGGTCAAGCCACAAACCACAGCATCGTGCACCACCTTGCCATTTGCAGTGTTCACAATGAATTTCAACGGCAAATAAGGCACAACCTTATCACTTAGCTGCGGAAGACCGTTTGAAGCAGCATAACCGAAGTTATATAGATTGAGATAGCTGCGCGGAATTATCACCGGCACAGTTTCACTGTCAATATGCGCCTCCCACCTACGCGAATTGTTGCCTATTGGCATATAGCGACCCTCTATAAATTCATCGGGCAGCGCCTCAAGGAAAATATCGGTGCTCATTCTTGCCTGTGCTATCGACAGCACGGCACTAACCTCGAAGCCGGCCGAAACAAACCTACCCACCGAGGATACCGACGTAGAGGCGAGCAACTCATCAACCTCGGCGTCGCTGAAAGAGGGTGTAACCCCCATAAGACTGCTAAAAGCAGCATCGGCAGGCAACTTTTTATTGATAACCACCAACCCCGACAGCGGATTATTGCCGCCGGCTATGGCACTGAAATTCCTGTATGCCTGCACACCTGTGAGCACAACAACACCACCCAGCAAGCTAACGACAAGGAAGGCCGCAAGCTGCAGTGCGCTGATATTCTTCTTCAACAGTCTAAACAGGAGTTTCATCTCTCTACAATTTCACTATTCTATCATATCCATAAGGCAAACGATAGCCAATGGATGTTACAATAATACCCACATTATCGCGCAGCTGACGCTCACGCAACATCTGAGCCATTTCACGCGCACAAGCCTCATCGATATGACTCACCGGCTCATCGAGCAGAATAAAGTCGCAAGGCTGCACAAGCGCCCTTACAAAAGCCACCCTCTGCTGCTGACCGAGCGACAGAGTGGCACAGGCAAAATCGAGATGCTGTTCAAGCCCCAAGCGCACAAGCATCCGGCGCACAATCTTCTCATCGGCATACCCGGTGAGCCCACTTTTGAGCATAACATTCTCAACTGCTGTCAGTTCCGGAAAAAGGCGCAAATCCTGAAACATCACAGCCAACACATTGCGTCGCAGCTGTGTAGCATTGATGGTTAGAGGCTGCATATTGGCATCTGCCATAATGATATCACCCTCATAATCACTCCTCAAGCCACATATAAAACTGCACAAGGAACTTTTTCCCCTGCCCGACGCAGCCTCAACCAAGCAGGACTCCCCTTTACGAAGCACCACCCTACAACCAAAAACCTCGGACGGCGCACCCCCAATGGGTGCGCCGGCAAAGGCTTTAAGGTTTAGATTGTTGAGGATTATATTATCTACCATATTCTCTCCTATTCAATACCCTGCAGTGTAAAATAGAGCGATAGCTTATCAAACAGGAACTTCAACGAATTTACACTGCTATCAGAGGTGTTAAGCTGAATAACCGAACTATTTGCAGAGCCCTGCACGTGCAAACTCTTGAACAGCCCCACAAAGAAAGCGGCCGCCTCTTCATCATCGATGTTACGGGTGTTACCACTGTTTCTTATTTCAGCCTCAAGCAACCGAAGCAAAGGCGCAGCCGATAGCACAAATAAATCCTTCTTTGATGAAAAGAGCTTCAAATCGTCGGCATTGGCAGAATTGGGCTTCAACCCGTCCGAAGCTGAAATCTCCTTATAATGACTGCTTGGCATAAACATAATGGAGCCATTTTTATAAAGAAGAGTGAAATCCACATCAACAGAAGGGGTTTTCAATGAATAGACATCCTCTTCAACCTTCACAGTATTCAACAGCACCGATGAATATGTTACCAAAAGGTCGAACAAAGAACGGTCGCTGCACTCTACTCCAACAAAGAACATCGGAATGTCCAAATTGTTCTCATCGGCCCACATTGCAGCAGTCCACTCGCCACTGATAGCCGCAAACACCTGCTGCAACGCCTCTTCATTTACACCATAGTTACTGTTCAACTGTTCCAACAGCGGAGTCTGCGCAAGAACATCAATCACCGGCATAAGGTCAAGATTCAGATTCAGGACAAATATGCTGCTGCCGGGTATATACTTGTGGTGGCAATGGGTTGAAGTCTTTATTATTTTATTGGCAAGTTCTATAGCCTCGTCGGACATCTCAACCTCTGAAACAAGTTCCACTCTTCCATTCTGGAAGTCCAAAGAAGCATTGGCCATCTTGCCATCATACTGCGCAATGAAGAGCGGAGCAAGACTCTCATCCAAAATATCCTCCTCAACGGCAAAGCCAATAAATGAAGAGAGATTCATTACAACATTCACATCCTCCTCACTGTCAAAGAAACGGGCATAACGCTCACTCTTTGCAGCCATTTTCTCCTCGGGCAAGGTCAGGTAGTATGCAATGTCGAGGTTCCTCTTTCCAGTTGCAATGACAAGCCTTTCGTCATCATAGACAACAGCAATTTCCGGCTCGCCAAACTCAATGCACTTCATACCATACTTGTCCGTTACAGGCACGGCACCTTCGGACAACACAGCAAAGGCCTTCTCAAAAGCAGCCACATCGCTCAATGCAACAGTTGCCAACAGTGCCTCGTTTGCGACATCGACAACCGCCATATAGGCGGGTTTGTCGATGTCGATACCAAGGCTTTCGGGATTCTTGACTGCAGCCTGCAACAACTCCTTAATAGGCTCAGGATAATCGGCTATCTGCTTATTGATAGCCGCGTTCACGAACATATTGTCAAGAGCGCCCGATTTCTCCAACAAAGCGCCGGTCTCAAGCTTTAAAACAAGCATCGACTCGTTGGGAATAACCTTCAGGTAGTTCTCCTCGCCTCTCTTTGGGCTACAAGCCACAAATAGCACTGCGCACAAGAGCGAGAGGACTGCAATCAATGATTTCCTTTTCATAATACAAAGTTCTTATTCAAAAAAATATGAAACTGTCATCACTCCTTAATGAGCTCAAACTCGGCACCGGAACCAAAGTCCTGACCATTCTGTGAGCTTGTAGCTGTGAAGCGCACGAAACGTGCCTTTACAGGAGCCTTGAAGAGTACAGTCTGCTTGTCGGCATTGGCAGGGAACTCACCCTCGGCAACAGGCTCGCTCCAATTCTTACCGTCAGCGCTCACCTGCAACTTGTAGCCCTTGATGTTACCATTGTTGCCACCATCCTGACGAGGCATATACTTGAAGCCCTTGATAGTAACCTCATCGTTGGCATCAAAGTCAATCCAGTGAGGATAGTTGGCAACGGTTACAGAGTACATTGTGTGCCAAATGGTAGAGGGGTCTCCATCAAGCATCTTTTCAGCACCCGAGCCGGTCTCAAGGCTTGAGCAGAATGCAACAGTGATGGGAACATAAGTAATCTCGTCATACTTGTATGTAGCAGCCAACTTGGGTGTAGCCTTCTCCCACACGGTTATTTCGCCACCCTTGACCATATTTACAGGCTCTGTGTAGAGAGTAGCCTTGCCACTCTTGCCAATGCGGTAGTAAATCTTGGCATTCTCCTTGGCGCAGCTCATTGTAACAACGCCGCGAAGGTCGCGCTTCAAAACAACGGGAATAACACCGGCAGGAGCAACATTAGCCAACGCTGTGTAGCTATCGCCGGCCTTCACCGGGCGCATTATGAAACTAACAGCGTTGTCGCCCGATTTCACAACATCGTTCTCCAACGGACCACCCTGGCCACAGCTGTTACCACCAAGGCCATTAACCTTTGCATCGAGGTGCAACCAAGTACCCGATGATGCAGGCAGCTGATAGGGATGCGCAGCCTCAGTAAGCTCAACATCGTTCCAGGGAAGTGCTGTTGTTGAGAGAGCACCTGTAGAAACAAATATCACACCATTGCCGGCATTGTTTGTCAAAGCAGCCCAACGCACCTCCTCGCGGTTTGCCATATCCTGTGGCTTGGGGAAGTGTACAAACTGGCCGGCAACAGAGCTTGAATACTGCTGTATGAAAGCACCTGTACGACGGTCGTTGTAGTTGTTCCAAGGACCACGGCCATAATAGGTGTACTTGTCGAGAGACTTTGGCAACTGGAGCAGATAACCCACACGTGCAAGTGCAACAGCGGCATCACTTCCTGTTACAGAGCTATTGAGCTCTACAGAGCCATCAGGATAGATTGTCCAAATTCTGTTAGAGATGAAGTGGAACTCATTTTCGCCCAGCTCACGTGCATCACTCTGCAATGTGAAGCTATTGTCCTCGTTCTTCACACGACGACCGGGGTGCTTAGCCTGTGAGCGTACGATATACTGCAACACGATTGTACCATCGGCATTCTTCTGCGATACGTATGATGTTACCTCATCCTCAAGATTATACAAACCAAGTGCAAACCAACGGTTCCACGCCCAGTTATCGTTATCAACAGGAGCACGATAGCCACTTAGTGTCATTGAAGAGCCCTTCTCGAACACAGTCTCGGCACCGTATGTTACACTTTCAAAAACACCCTTTGCATTATTGAATACAATAGAGAAGCCCTCACCTGCAATTTCGGTTGTACCGGCCTGCTTGTTCTCCTTCATTGTAATCTTTGTGTTGCTTTTTGCAGCATCGGCCAGCAATGCAGCCTTTGCCGCACCCTGAAGCAAAATCTGCTCCTCCATCTGCACATAGCCCTTCTCTGCCCAAGGCATATCCTTCTTCAAAAGAAGTTGAACCTTAACAAAATACTCCTTATCGGCCGCAAAATCAGCATTATTAAACTTCAGTTTGAAGCTCTTTGCCGCACGTGGACCAATCTTCATATCAGGCATATAGTAAGAATCAATCTGCTTTCCATCCTCCCAAAGAGAGACCTTAACATCGAGGTCGCACAAGCAGTTGAAATAGCGCTTGTTGAAGATCTCAACCTCGCCATTCTCAAGCATCTTGATGCCGACATTCTGATAAACCTTCTTCACCTCGAAATAGAGAGGTTTGGGAGAGTGGTCGGGGAACACTACACCGTTCATACAGAATGTGTGGTCATTGGGGCGGTCTCCAAAGTCTCCACCATAACCCATATACTTATCACCGGTCTTGGCATCTACATTCCAGAAAGCCTGGTCGGCCCAGTCCCAAATAGCAGCGCCAACAAAGAAGTTAGTGCTTTCAATAGCCTCCCAATAATCAATGAGATTACCACCGGCATTACCCATACTGTGAGCATACTCAGAGATGTGGAAAGGATAAACAATATTCATCTTACCCTTTACAGCCTCACGTGTCCAACCGATAGAGGGATACTGGTTTGAGCCCATATCTACAATATCGTTATTGCGCTCATACTGCACAGGACGTGAAGCGTCGAAAGCCTTCAGAGCCTTGTAGGCTTCAACAAAGTTGTTACCGGGGCCGGCCTCGTTACCAAGCGACCAGATGCAAACAGCAGGGCTGTTGATTGTGGCGTGAGCCATCTCCATCACACGTGCAACGTGGGCATCGGCAAACTCGGGAACGTGAGACAAAGAAGCCTCCTGATAGTAATACTGGTGGCTCTCGATATTGGCCTCATCCTCGAGATAGATACCATACTTGTCGCAGAGGTAGTACCAATAGGGAGCATCAGGATAGTGAGAATTACGCACGTGGTTTATGTTGCCCTGAAGCATAAGCATAACCTCTTTCTTCATCTGCTCACGAGTAATGGCGTGTCCACGCTCAAGGTTACTCTCGTGGCGGTTTACACCCTTCATCTTGATGGGCTTACCATTGAGATAGTAGTAGCGTCCGGCCAAGCCAAACTCATCATCCTCGGCCTTTGTGTCAAGAATTTCAACCTCGCGGAAGCCGAAATATGTAGATGCAACCTCCACTGTTCTACCCTTCTTGTCGAGCAAAGAGACAACCAATGTATAGCGGTTGGGCTCTTCGGCACTCCACTTTGCAGGGTTGGCAACGGGTATATCAATCTTCAGTGTCTTGGTATCACCTGCAAGAAGCCGGTCAAGCGCAACGGTTGCTACAGCACCCTCAACCAATTCGTTCTCATCGCTGTAGAGCACATTCTTGAAGAGCTGCGCCTTCACCTGATACTTCTTGGCCTTCTTGGCTGTGAGGTTGCGAACATCAACCTCAATGTTTGCAACGGCATCCTTGTACTGAGCATCCAAATCGGTACGCACACGAACATCACGCAACTCAACAGGGTTGGTAGATGTCAAAGACACCGTGCGGAAAATACCCGGCAAACGGAACATATCCTGCGACTCAAGGTACGACGCATCGCTATTGCGGTAAACCTCAACAGCAACAACGTTCTCACCCTCAACAAGATACTTTGTAATATTAAACGCAGCCAAGTTACGAGAGTTCTTTGAGAAGCCCACATACTTGCCGTTTATCCACAGATAGAAGAAGGAATCCACTCCATCAAAGTTGATGTAGACCTGACGACCTTCCCACTCTGCAGGCAGAGTAAATGTGCGGCGATATGAGCCCACCTCGTTACGGAACTTATAAGTAGTGTGATGCTTTGCAGGCTCGCGCATAACACCACCCTTCCAGTCGCCAACAGCCACCTGATGTTTAAAAATCACAGGCTGATTGACATAGATGGGAGTACCATATTTCTGTGAGCCATCGGGCTGCAAGCCATAAACATTCCAGTTCATAGGAACCTGAACATCATCCCAAGCCGAAACATCATAGCCGGTCTTGAAGAAGTCCAAAGGACGCTCCCAAGGATTGGCAACCCAGTTGAATTTCCAAGTGCCATCCAACGACAGATAATACTCGCTATTTTCGGGAAGCACCTTACGTGCGCTCTCCTCATTAGCAAAATTAAAGAACCACGCCTTGGGCTGCTCTTTATTCAGAGCCAATTCTGTGGGCGACTCCCACTCAACAAGCCCGGCAGGCTGCCCCTTCTCATAGCCATAACCGCGAGGGGCCTCCACATCACCGTAGGCAAAACCTTTCAGGTTCTGCGCTGCAGCAGTTATTGACAGCGTAAAAGCCGACAATAACACCATAACGAATTGTTTTTTCATAAAATAAGTTATATTATAAAGTTAAAAAAAATACACTCGCACACGCATCACGTGCAAAACTTTGTAAATATAGCACATTTTTTCATTATTTTAAAATTTTCAGCACCACAATTAACACACAAGCAAGTCTTTTTAGTAATTTTTATTTACAACAGAGACAACACCCCTGAAACCTGTTAAAAACAGCCGCATTGGAGAACTGCAGGATGGACATACAATATCCAAAAGAGAAAAGAGAGCCCTCCTAAAGACACAAAGCGCAACATAACACAGAGGAGAGAGAGCACCCCACAACGCAGAAGCGCACACAAATAAGCATCTATACAAAAAAACGCTGCACCACAAAAGTGGCGCAGCGCACAACACATTATCCCATAGGGATATAAAAAAAATAAAAGCCACAGCTGTGGCTTTTATTTTTTTGAAAGGTAAAGAACAAATTAGTTCTTTGCAGCCTCGATAGAAGCCTTGCGGAAAGCAGACATTGCCTTGCCAAGCTCAACAGAAGCCTTGCGAGCACGTGTACCGGCAGCCTTGTTACCCTTCTCAACCTGAGCTGTAGCGTCAGCTATGAAAGCTGCATAAGTCTCTTCAATTTTTGCAATAAGTTCCTTCATAATTTTCCTTTATTAAAGTTAGTGATGCACAAAGATAACAAAAAACACAATATCAAGGCATAAAATCCATTTTTTTTGCATTTTTTTCTAAAAAAATTAATTTTCGGGCAAAAAAGAGCGCACAAACAGCCCCAAATAGCCCTAAATCAGAATTTAAGAGCCACAAGGAGCCATTTTAGAGAGACATAATTGACAACATTTACAAGAAACACCACAAAACATTAGAAAAAACAGAGCAAAAGCCCCATTTAGTAAATTTTAATTACACAAACACTCATCAAAAGCATTTGTGATATTATAAAAACAAATTATATCCACCACAAAAAAAACAGAGGCATCAACACAACTCATACGCGCACCAAACTTTTATATTAAAATATTCAGCCTCTACACTGTTATTTTAAGATTTTTTCACTATTTTTGCCACAGATATAACACAAACACCCTACAACTATGTCAAGATTCAAGTATTTCATCTACACAACACTCGTAATCATTCTGCTACTACTCACATTGCCATACGTTTGGGATATAATCAAGTTCATCTTTTTATCGGACACACCAATTCTCGACCGTCTCGACACATTCAAATGGGCAGCAGCAGGCACAGCGGCAGCACTAATCATTGGACAAATATTCAAAAAGAACTTAAAATGGCTGATGACATTCAGCCACGAGCTCACACATATAATCGTAGCGCTGATGTTCTTTAGAAAAGTACACTCATTCAATGCAGAATCCGGCACAGGCAATGTTGTAACCAGCGGCACAAGCAGGAACGGCTTAATACCAATGGCCCTTGCCCCCTATTGCCTGCCAATATTCACCTACCTGTTGCTATTCCTACGCCCGCTGATGAATGCCAACGGCTTGTGGATATTCGACATAATCATAGGAATAAGCATCGCCTTCCATTGCGGATGCTTTTGGAGCCAGACAGGAAAGTATCAAACCGATATTAACCAATACCCACTATTCTTCTCCTATATCTACATCTACACTTGCAGGCTTGTGAACTGTTGCATAATAATTGCAGCATTTGTGCCGGGCTACAATGTATTCACCTCAATATGGGAACTGCTTTGCGCCCTTTACGACAACACTGTGTTTTTTGGAATTTGGGTCTATGACTCGGTCAATCAAATGATTAACAAATAATCAAAGAAGAACAGAGCAATAATTCAACGACTGCTCCACCGGAAACACAGAGACAAATTTCGCCATTTTGCACACATTTTCACAATATATTTGTTATCTTTGCAAAGATATAACCCTCTGCTCCTTGGCACACTGCAAGGAGCAGAGAACCAAGAAAGAAGATACATAAAAAACAACAAATATGATGGCTGCAGCAAACGCACCCAAAAAAGTTCATAAAAACAAGCAGGCCGACGGCCCTGCAATCAACATAAGCGAAATATTACACGCCGTAATCTCAAAATGGTACTGGTTTGTAATATCACTCACAATAACCGTGTGCTATTCACTCTACAGCACGGCAAGGATTGAAAATCTCTACACCCGACACACCGAGATTCTCATAAAGTCCACTCCAAAAGGCACAAGCATCGACGAGCAGATGGAGACATTCGCCAATATGGGCTTCAAATCTTCAACAAACACATACAACGAAATATACACCTTCAAGTCGCCCGAGACAACCATTGAAACAGCCCGCAGACTAAAGCTTTATATTGAATACAGTCAAGCCGGGCAATTCCACTCCACCACACTCTACGGCACCAAAATACCGGTGCTGGCCGATTTCTGCGACCTTGACATACAGGGCACATCCGGATTTGACATAGAGATATCACCCGACAGCACCTTCCGTATGTACAACTTCACCGGAGACACAATCACCGGTCAGCGCACTGTTGAAGGCAAACTGCAGGCCGACGCTCCCACATTTGTGGCCACTCCCGCCGGCACCATCGCACTCACCCCGAACGAAAGATGCAAAATCAGAAAGCAAACCACATACACAGTAAAACACATCGGCCTTAACAATGCCACCGCAAAACACATTGGCAAACTGCAATACACCCAGAATGTCGATGATAAGAATATGATAACAATATCAATCAACGACAATTCGATAGAACGCGCCGATGACATATTGAAAACCATTGTAGAAGTATACAACGAAAACTGGATAAAGGACAAGAACAGGACAGCCAAGGAGACACAGGAGTTCATCAACACAAGGTTGAGCTATGTGAGCGACGACCTTGACCAAATAGAGAGCAGCATCTCATCGTTCAAGAGCGACAACCTGTTGCCCGACCTTGAGGCTCAAGCCGAAATACAGATGAGAAGAGAGAGAGAACTCACAAAACTCATCACATCAACAGGTAATGAACTTGAAAAAAGTGAGTATTTCCTAAAGAACACCCTCGATAAAAAGAGGACACACACCCTCCTGCCCATCAATTCAGGCATAAACAACCAGAATATCAATACGCAGATATCTGCATTCAACGCATTGATGATTGAACGCAACAACCTTGCCGACAAGAGCAGCGTGGAGAATCCGGCCGTAAAGGATATGGATATAATGCTCTCATCAATGCTCAATGCAATAATCTCATCAACCCGCACTCATATAAAAGGAATAACCACAAAACTTGAATCCCTTGAGAAAGAGCGGGAAATACTTGAAAGCGAGCTTGCAAAGAACCCCACACACACCACATTCCTTGCAAGCGCAGAGCGCGAACAAAGCGTAAAAGAGAAAATCTACTTATTCCTGCTGCAAAAGAGAGAAGAGAACCAACTATCACAGGAATTCACCCCAAACAGAACAAGGGTGCTCACCCCACCATCGGGCAGCTACGAACCCACCGCACCGCAGAAAAACAGGTCGCTAATACTTGCCATAATCATCGGATTGGCAGTTCCTGTGGCACTTATCATCATAAAGGAAGCCACAAACACCAAAGTTAGAGGACGTAAAGACCTTGAAAACACCGCAATTCCCATTATTGGCGAGATACCCCTCTACGGAACAAAGAAAACAAGCCTCCTTGGAAAGATACTTGCAAAATTTTCCAAAAAGGAGAAGGAGAAGAACAAACTTTCAAATGTTGTGGTTAAAGGCGGCTCAAGAAATGCCATAAATGAGGCATTCCGCATCCTCAGGACCAACATCGAGTTCATAACACGCAGCAAGGAGCAGAACACCATCATATTCACATCGTTCAATCCCGGTAGCGGAAAAACATTCTGCATCCTGAACACAGCCATAAGCGTAGCCATCAAGGGAGAGAAAGTGTTGCTCATTGACGGCGATATGCGCCACGCCTCATTGTCAAACTATGTAAACAACACCGAAGTAGGCCTCAGCAACTATCTTGCAAAAGAGATAAACACAATGGAGGAAGCCATAACAATAAGCAAGGACTATGAGAACCTTCATATCATACCAACCGGCACAATTCCACCCAACCCCACCGAGTTGCTCGAGTCGGAACGCTTTACCGCACTGCTACACGAAGCCAAGAAAAAATATAAATACATTTTCATTGACTGCCCGCCGGTGGACATTGTTGCCGACACGCATATCATTGAAAAAGAGGCCACAAACAGCATCTTCATTGTACGTTGCAACCTTATGCAAAGAGCAATGCTAATAGAGCTTGAAAACATCTACACAAGCGGTAAACTCAGAAATATGTCATTGATACTAAATGCCATAAATATGAAAGCCGGCCGCTATGGATACAAATATGGCTACAATAATGGCTATAGCTACTCCTATGGTCCCAAAAAGAGTAAGAAAAAATAAAGAGACATACTTTGCAGTATAAACGAATAACGGAGAGGACGCAACCTCTCCGTTATTCGTTTATACCTTAGCTAAATAAAAAAAGGCGAATGTATGCACATTCGCCTTAAGGGTGGGTAAGCTACCTACATCGCGCCGCTACAACCAACTACCTTTGCTGCGGTCAAGCCCTGGAGGATTTGTCAGGAGCTGGCCGTATAGGACTTACCCATATACTCTTTTTTAAAAAAACACATTAAATAGGAGCGCTCTCCTTTTCGACAGCAAAGGTAGACATTTTTTTTCATAAAGCAACCATTTAAAGGATTTAATTTTCCACAAAATTGCTCCATAAACAAACCTTTGCCTCACCTTATACAAAAAAAGCAAAAAAAGATGTCTAATAAAATTAAACAAGGTAAAATATTTGCTATCTTTGGGGCGAATATACTCAAACTGCATTTTTCAAAAAAACATAAACCCTATTTATTAACCAAAAAACACATTATGAAAAAGTTTTTACTTTCGATTTTCTGTCTGTTCGGCCTTGTTGGCATTGCAACAGCAGAGGAGGCAGTATTTAACTTTACAGCCCCCACAACATTGACACCATCGATAACCGATGATTTGTTCAAGACCACAACTACAGAAGGCGCCTATGAGTATGCGACTTCAGAAACCACATTCACTCAGAATGGTGTAGAGCTTAACACAACAAACGGTTCTACTGCTGTATCAAGAATTTGGAAAACAGCATCAGGCAAATACGACCTGCGTATGTACAAGAATGCAACAATGACAATTACCGCACCCGAAGGCGCAGTAATCACATCTATTGCTTTCGAAGGAAGTACTGTCAGCAGTTTCTCGCCCAACACCGGTACTGTAAACGGCAAAAATTGGACAGGCGCAGCCACAAAGGTTATCTTCACTTGGGCAAGCAATGCTTCTACACAAAAAATTAACAGCGTTAAAGTTACCTTCTCAACAGACGGCTCTGTAACTCCCGACCCAGAGGAGCCCGAGGGTGGCGAAGAAGAAGAGGTTGAACCAACTACAATTGCCGAGATTCTTGCAGCAGGTGCAGGTGAGGCTGCTACAACAGGTACAGTTGTTGCAACATATGCACGAGGCTTCCTTTTGAACGATGCCACAGGTTCAATCCTTGTTTACCTCGGCAACGCACCTAGTGTAGTAGCCGGCGATGTTGTAAACGTAATTGGTACAACAAGTGTGTATGGTGACCTATTGCAGTTTGCAGCAGGCTCAACAGTTGAGAAGACTGGTACTGCAACAGTTACACATCCTGCTGTAACCGTTATGGATGGTGCAGCAATGGATGCATATCTTGCAGCACCTACGGTGAAATATATCGAATACACAGGTACACTTACAATCAGTGGCAACTACTACAACATTGCTATTGAAGGTGCATCAAAAGCCATTGGCAGCATTCAGTACCCACAGGACGATATCAAATCAACACTTGTTACAGGTTCACTCGTTAAGGTTACAGGCTACGCTATTGGCATAAGCAGCGGTAAGTATGTAAACACAATGGCTGTTAAGGTTGAGGAGCCCACTCCTGCTTTGGCTGTAGTTTCTCAGACTCCCGCTGCTGACGAGGTTGTTGAGAGCTTCAACTCTATCACAATTGAGTTCAACAAGGCTATTGAGTTCATTCAGGCTGCAGGTGGTACCGGTACTGACACAGGTACAGGCACTGGCACTGGTACCGGAACAGGTACTGGAACAGGTACTGGAACAGGCACCGGAACAGGTACTGGAACAGGCACCGGAACAGGTACTGGAACAGGTACTGGAACAGGTACTGGCACAGGTACTGGCACAAGCGGTCCTGCACAGTTCATCAAGTTGAAGGATGCTAACAATGGTGTAGCTGCTACTGCTTGGGTGAGCGCTGCTACTATCGATGGCAACAAGGTTACATTCGTATTCGAGATGAACGCTGCTATCACAAAGACCGGTACATATTCATTTGAGATTCCCGCAGGTCTCATCAAGGCTACAGACGGCGAGGAGTTTGCCGGTCAAACATTCACATTCGAGGTTGAGGAGCCCGTGAAGCTTGCTGTTGTTTCTCAGACTCCCGCTGCTGACGAGGTTGTCGAGAGCTTCAACTCTATCACAATTGAATTCAACAAGGACATCGAGTTCATTCAGGCTGCAGGTGGTACAGGTACTGGCACTGGTACCGGAACAGGTACTGGAACAGGCACTGGCACTGGTACTGGTACTGGTACTGGTACTGGCACAGGTACTGGAACAGGTACTGGAACAGGTACTGGAACAGGTACCGGAACAGGCACTGGTACTGGCACAGGTACTGGTACTGGTACTGGTACTGGTACAAGCGGTCCTGCACAGTTCATCAAGTTGAAGGATGCTAACAATGGTGTAGCTGCTACTGCTTGGGTGAGCGCTGCTACTATCGATGGCAACAAGGTTACATTCGTATTCGAGATGAACGCTGCTATCACAAAGACC
>JAZONR010000034.1:0-8072 GCA_045654645.1 Bacteroidaceae bacterium | reverse complement strand
AAGTTCCGCAACTTTGGTAAGAAATCGCTCACTGAGCTTGATGATTTGCTCGAGAGTCTGAATCTTTCGTTTGGAACAGATATTTCAAAATATAAATTAGATAAAGAATAATTATGAGACATAAGAAATCTTTCAACCATTTGGGCCGTACTGCATCTCACAGAAACGCAATGCTTTCTAATATGGCAGTTTCTTTGATTATGCACAAAAGAATCACTACGACCCTCGCCAAGGCCAAGGAACTCAAGAAGTTCGTTGAGCCCCTCATCACAAAGTCAAAAGAGGATACTACTAACTCACGTCGCGTAGTGTTCAGCTACCTCCAGAACAAGGAGGCCGTTACCGAGCTCTTCAAGGAGATCTCTGTAAAGGTAGCAGAGCGCCCCGGTGGTTACACACGTATCATCAAGCTTGGTGCCCGTTTGGGTGACGCAGCCCAGATGTGCTTCATCGAGCTCGTAGACTACAATGAGAATATGGCAAAGACACAGGCGAAGAAGACACGCCGTCGCCGTTCTACCAAGAAGGCCGATGCACCCGTGGTAGAAGAGGCAGTTGTTGCAACAGAAGAAGCTACACCAGCAGTTGCTGAATAATTAAAATTACTTACTTAATAGATGTGAGAGGGTACCGTGAGGTTACCCTCTCATTTTTTTTCCACTCCCCAACAACGCACTCCCACGTGGGTGCGAAAATAGATTTGCCTGCAAACGTCAGGGCTCTCCGCTGTCTCAGTTACGGTGCCGGAGGTCTTTTGAAGTTACCTTTGTACGCAATATTTATTGCGAACTTTTTATTGCTTTGATTGAGTAGTTTTTTTTGCTATTCATTTCAGTTGTCCCCTTTCCCAAGGGGGACGAGACAGCTTGCTGTCGGGCGGGGGATGATTGTGTGTGCGTGTATTATTATCCCCCTCGCCTGCGGCACTCCCCCTTGCAAGCAAAGGGGAGAACTGTTGGTTGCTGTGATTGGGTATTTGTTTTTGCCTATGCATTTCAGCTGTCCCCTTTACCAAGGGGGACGAGACAGCTTGCTGTCGGGCGGGGGATGATTGCCATTTCGCTTTCAGCGACGGATTACCTTTTTGACGCGAATATATCAGCAATAGTAATTTCAAAAAACATCGACAAGAAAAGGAATACAAGACAACAGACCAAAGAGAAAGTTTAAATTCAACCGCAGTTCTCAACATTAGTAATTAATCTAATAATTTTTAGTCAAGTCTTTCTTTCTCAACCTTTTTCCGCACACAAAGCAGCAAAAATCCCCGCCACCGGGCAGGCACCATCACCACCGGCCCCTCAGCCATCCAAACACCCCATTTACCCATTCTTGCACCGCCGCAACCAACAAAAAATGCTTAATAAAGAAAAAATATTAAAATAATTTAAAACAACTTGTTATTAATACAGAAATTTTTCTCTAAATTTGTGCCGGATAATGTACTAACGTAACCCAATTTATATGCACAGAGTTGTAAAAATTTCTAAGGGGCTCAATATCAATTTGAAAGGTGCTCCTGCCAATGAAATGACATCGGTTGCAGCACCAAAGCTCTACGCCTTGATGCCCTCCGACTTTACACGTGTAACCCCCAAGGTTGTAGTAAAACCCGAGGATGCAGTAAAGGCAGGTGATGCACTTTTCATTGACAAGGCCAACCCCGAGATTCAATTTGTTTCGCCCGTGAGCGGAAAAGTTGTTGCGGTTAACCGCGGTGAGAGAAGACGCGTTCTTAGCGTAGTAGTAGAATCGGACGGCAAGTTCGAGTCGGTAGAGTACAAGGCGAAAGATATCCATTCGCTCTCTGCAGACGAGGTGAAGGCCGACCTCCTCAAGGCAGGTCTCTTCGCATTCTTGCGCCAGCGTCCCTATGACGTCATTGCCGACCCCAAGGACACTCCCCGTGCCATCTACGTCTCGGCCTTCGATTCAAAGCCCTTGGCTGTTGATTTCGAGGTAGCCCTCAAGGGCAATGAGGACGATTTCCAGGCCGGTCTCGATGCTCTCTCACGTCTGGCACCCGTTCACCTCGGCATCTGCGCTTGCCAAAAGGCAACCGCCCTCACAGTAGCCAAGAACGTTACCACAACAGTCTTCTCGGGTCCCCATCCCGCAGGCAATGTAGGCGTTCAAATCAACAAGACAGCCCCCATCAACAAGGGCGAGGTAGTTTGGACCGTTGCAGCCGAGGATGTAATCTTCATCGGTCGCCTCTTCAACAAGGGTAAAATCGATTTCACCCGCACCATTGCCGTTGCAGGTAGCGAGGTAAAGAACCCCTCATACAGCAAGGTAGTTCTTGGTGCACAACTCACAACCCTGCTTGCCGGCCGTCTCAACAACGACTACGAGCTCCGCATCATCGACGGAAACGTACTCACCGGCAAGAAGACCACAGCCGACGGCTTCCTTGGCGCATTCTCAACACAGGTAACCGTTATCCCCGAGATAATGGGCGGTGATGAGATGCTCGGTTGGGCAGCTCCCCGTTTTGGAATGTATAGCACCAGCCGCAGCTACTTCAGCTGGCTCTTCCCCAAGCGCAAGTATGCAATCGACGCCCGCATCAAGGGTGGCGAGCGCCATATGATTATGTCCAACGAGTACGACAAGGTGTTCCCAATGGACATCTACCCCGAGTACCTGTTGAAAGCTATTATAACCGGCAACATTGACAAGATGGAGCAGCTCGGCATCTACGAGGTAGCTCCCGAGGATTTTGCACTCTGCGAATTCGTAGACTCCTCAAAGCTGGAGCTGCAGCGCATTGTACGCGAAGGCCTTGACAAACTGCGTGCCGAGATGTGCTAATTAAACGAGGCCACCGTCAAGCCCACCCGGGCAGGGGCCGTGTTCCAATGCAAAATAAAAAATAATCGTATGAAATTCTTGAGAAATTATTTGAATAAGATTAAGCCAAAGTTCGAGGAGGGAGGCAAGCTTCACGCTTTCCGTTCCTTGTTCGATGGTTTTGAAACATTCCTCTTCGTGCCCAACGACACAGCCAAGAACGGTGTCAATATCCACGATGCAATAGACAGCAAGCGCATTATGTCTCTTGTAGTGATTGCGCTCATCCCCTCTCTTCTGCTTGGAATGTACAACATCGGTTTGCAGAACGCCATTGCTGCAGGCACCGTTGAAACAACCACCTGGTTCCAGATGTTCCTCTTCGGTCTTGTGGTAACACTTCCCAAAATCGTAGTATCCTACCTTGTAGGTCTCGGCATCGAGTTCACCGTTGCCCAGTGGAAGAACGAAGAGATTCACGAAGGCTTCCTGGTATCAGGTATCCTCATCCCAATGATTGTTCCCGTTGGCTGCCCCTTGTGGGTTCTTGCCCTCGCAACAGCCTTTGCGGTAATCTTTGCCAAGGAGGTCTTTGGCGGCACAGGTATGAACATTGTAAACGTAGCCCTCATTGCACGTGCGTTCATCTTCTTTGCCTACCCTTCAGTTATCTCAGGCGACAGCGTTTGGGTAGCAACCGAGTCAATCTGTGGTCTTGGAGCCAATGCTGTTGATGGTTACACCTGCGCAACCGCCCTTCAGCACGTTGCCAATGGCTCGGCACCCGTTGGTGCAGCCGGTGCATTCCTCACCGCAAACGATATGCTCTTCGGCTTTATGCCCGGTTCAATTGGCGAGACAAGCGTTGTAGCCATTGCACTTGGTGCAGCCCTCCTTCTCTACACAGGCGTGGCAAGCTGGAAGACAATGCTCAGCGTCTTTGTGGGCGGCATTGTAATGCTCTTCCTCTTCGACGACAAGCTTCCCCTTGGAATGCCCCTGTGGCACCACCTCCTTCTCGGCGGTTTCTGCTTCGGTGCAGTCTTTATGGCCACCGATCCCGTAACATCAGCCCGCACCGAGACCGGTAAATACATCTACGGCTTCGGCATTGGTGCAATGACCATCCTCATCCGCGTGCTCAACCCCGGTTACCCCGAAGGTATGATGCTCGCCATCCTGCTGATGAACGTAACCGCTCCATTCATCGACTACTGCGTTGTTCAGTCCAATGTGAATACCCGTGCTAAACGTGTAACAAAAAAGAAATAACAGATATGGCAGCAAAGAAATATGTATGTAAAGTGTGCGGATACGTACACGAAGGCAACGAGGCACCCTCAGTGTGTCCGTTGTGTAAGGCCGGTGCTTCAGAGTTCGAAGCTGTCAAGGAGGCCAAGAAAAAAGGCTTTGACACAAACAGCGACCTCTATGCCATCATCTACTCGGCAGTGGTTGTAGTAATTGTGGCATTCCTTCTTGCAGGCGTGTCATCACTGCTCAAGCCCATTCAGGATGACAATGTGGAACTCGACAAGAAGAAACAGATTCTTGCCTCTTTGAACGAGAGAAATCTCCCCGATGCAGCAGCAAAATATGATGAACTCATTGAAAAGGACATCATTGTAAATGCCCAGGGTAACGAAGTAGCCCAGGAGGGTGGTTTCAAGGTAAGCAACGACGCTATCAACGAGAACAACCTTCCCCTTTACATTGCCAATGTCAATGGTGCAAAGAAATACATCATCCCAATGACAGGTAACGGCCTTTGGGGTCCCATTTGGGGCTACATTGCTCTCAACGACGATTGCAACACCATCTATGGCGTCTACTTCTCACACGCCAGTGAGACCCCCGGTCTTGGTGCCGAAATTGCAAGCGACAAGTTCCAGAACCGTTTTACCCTCGACAAGGACGGCAACGCCATTGTAAAGAAGGTCTATGACGAAGCCGGAAATGTAGCCCTTGCAGTTGAAAAGGGCAAGGGTGTTGCCGGTGCAGATTATCACATCGACGCCGTGTCGGGTGCAACAATCACCTGCAACGGACTCCAAGTGATGCTCGATACCAAGCTCGCCCCCTATTACAACTATCTCAAAAACCAGTTGGGTACCCCTGTTGCAGAGGCCGCCCCAATTGACGTAAATGTTGAACAATAAAAAGTAAAGGAATAATTATGGGACTTTTATCAAAGAAAAATAAAGAGGCTTTAAACACTCCTTTGTTTAAAGAAAATCCTGTAACAGTTCAGGTGCTTGGTATCTGTTCGGCATTGGCTGTTACAAGCAAATTGGAGCCCGCCATTGTGATGGGTCTTTCAGTAACCATCATCGTTGCAATGGCCAACGTAATCATCTCACTCATCCGCAACACCATCCCAATGCGCATACGTATTATCGTTCAGCTGGTGGTTGTTGCCGCGTTGGTAACACTGGTAAGTGAGGTGCTCAAGGCATTCGCCTATGATGTCAGCGTTCAGCTCTCGGTCTACATCGGTCTAATCATCACCAACTGTATCCTTATGGGACGTCTCGAGGCCTTCGCAATGCAGAACAAGCCCTGGCCCTCGTTCCTCGACGGTATTGGTAACGGCGTAGGCTATGCAATGATACTCGTTATAGTAGCCTTCTTCCGCGAGCTCTTCGGTACAGGCGCATTGCTCAACATCCAGCTCATCCCCGAGAGCTTCTACGAGGCAGGATATATGAACAACGGTCTTATGCTTATGACCCCCGCAGCCTTCATCCTCATAGCCTGCATCGTGTGGTATCAGAGAGCAAAAGACAAGAGTTTGCAAGAGAAATAACATTTTTAGATACGGAAAAGAAAGATAATTATGGAACATTTCATTAGTTTGCTTGTCCGCTCGGTATTCGTGGACAATATGGTATTTGCCTTCTTCCTTGGTATGTGCTCATACCTGGCTGTATCTAAAAGCGTTAAAACAGCCATTGGTCTTGGCTTTGCAGTAATATTCGTTCAGGTAATCACCCTGCCCGTCAATTATCTGCTCCAAACCAAGGTACTTGCAGCAGATGGCATTTTTGGTGTAGACCTCACATTCCTTGCCTTCATCCTCTTCATTGCGGTTATTGCAGGTATTGTGCAGCTTGTTGAGATGATTGTGGAGCGTTTCGCCCCCGCCCTCTACAGCCAGTTGGGTATCTTCCTGCCGCTCATCGCCGTGAACTGTGCCATTATGGGTGGTTCACTCTTTATGCAGCAGCGCATCGGCCTTCCCGCCGACAACTCACAGGCCATCACCTGTTTTGCCGACTCAATTGCCTTTGCCCTTGGCTCGGGCCTCGGCTGGATGGTAGCCATTGTGCTCTTTGCGGCAATCCGCGAGAAAATGGAGTACTGCAACATACCAAAGCCCCTTCGTGGTCTTGGCATAGCCTTCATCACCGTTGGTCTTATGGCAATGGCATTTATGTGCTTCTCTGGTATTAAAATGTAATAAATCAAGGATATGAATACACAATTGATATTAGCAAGTATAGCAGTCTTCCTTGTAATAATCCTTCTGCTGGTAGTAATCCTGTTGGTAGCAAAGCGCTTCCTTCTTCCCGGTGGAAACATCAAGGTAAAGATTAACGGAGAGAAAGAGGTAGAGGTCGCTGCAGGCGGCGCTCTGCTTGGAACACTTGCCGAGAACGGCATCTTCCTTCCCTCGGCTTGTGGCGGTAAGGGCTCTTGTGGCCAGTGCAAGCTCCAGGTAACCGAGGGTGGTGGCGAGATTCTCCCCTCAGAGACCAGCCACTTCACACGCAAGGAGCAGCAGGCTCACTGGCGTCTTGGCTGTCAGGTAAAGTGCAAGAACGATATGGAAATAAAGGTGCCCGAGTCTGTTATGGGTGTCAAGGAGTGGGAGTGCGAGGTAATCTCCAACAAGAACGTCGCAACCTTCATCAAAGAGTTCATCGTTGCCCTGCCTCCCGGCGAGCATATGGACTTCGTTCCCGGTTCCTATGCACAGATTAAGATTCCCGCCTATGATATGACCTATGACAAGGATATCGACAAGTCCCTCATTGGCGAGGAATACCTCCCCGCTTGGGAGAAGTTCGGCCTCCTTGGCCTCAAGTGCAAGAACACCGAAGAGACCATCCGTGCCTACTCAATGGCCAACTACCCCGCCGAGGGCGACCGCATAATGCTCACCGTGCGCATTGCCACACCTCCCTTCAAGGCCGACCGTTCAGGCTTTATGGATGTACCCTGCGGTATCGCATCATCCTACATCTTCACCCTCAAACCCGGCGACAAGGTAATTATGAGTGGCCCTTATGGCGATTTCCACCCCATTTTCGACTCAAAGAAAGAGATGATGTGGGTTGGTGGTGGTGCCGGTATGGCTCCCTTGCGTGCACAGATTATGCATATGACCAAGACCCTCAAGACAACCGACCGTGTGATGACCTACTTCTATGGCGCGCGTGCCCTCAACGAGGTCTTCTACCTCGAGGACTTCCTGCAGCTCGAGAAGGAGTTCCCCAACTTCACCTTCCACCTCGCGCTCGACCGTCCCGATCCCGCAGCCGATGCAGCAGGCGTCAAGTACACAGCAGGTTTCGTACACCAGGTAATCTATGAGACCTACCTCAAGGACCACGAGGCTCCCGAGGATATCGAGTACTATATGTGTGGCCCCGGCCCAATGTCAAAGGCCGTTGTCAATATGCTCACCGACCTTGGTGTAGAAGAGAAGTCAATTATGTACGACAACTTCGGAGGTTAATCCCCCTCTAATCTATAAAAAGCCGTGCGGGTCTCTCTGCACGGCTTTTTTGTTGCCAACAAATTTCTCTTCCGACGAGTTTTGCCGCCAAAGGTCGCGCGCAGTACGCTAAAAATAAATTTTAGACATAAGAACAAAAGAACAAAAGTTCTGTGTTTAGAAACCATAGATTAAACAAGTTGATAGAACTGCACGCAAGCAGTTGTGTGCAGTTCTCATCAAGCTTGTTCAATCAAAAAGCCCCCTGTGCTTTGCAACAAAATGTTGCTTGGTTTCACACATAATACACATATCAGGGCTCTCCGCTGTCTCACTTACGGTGCCGGTATTTCTTTGAAATTACCATTGTGCGCTGGAGAAGTCGTGTGGCGCAGCTGTGGTCTTGCTAAGCGCTATCCGCGCTAAAAGGTAATCCGTCGCCGAAGGCGAAACGGCACCGTTGAAAAATCCAACGGAGGGCCGACTGTTTTCAGGCCATTGTGTGAGGACTGTCCGAAGTTTTGTGCGGGTATAAATTTTCTTATATAGCCGCACAAAA
>JAZONR010000033.1:0-9527 GCA_045654645.1 Bacteroidaceae bacterium | reverse complement strand
CGGCACCGTAAGCAACACAGCAAACAACCGTTCAAACATAGGAAAAAGGATGAAATATGTTTGAGCGTGTGCGCCATACGTTGTTGTTATTGCGTGAAGCGAGTTGTTTCATCCCCTATGTTTGAACGAACAGTTGTTTGTGGCAAGTTTTGCGAGACTGAAGGATGTTGCTCTGCAACTCCTGAACAAAGCGCAAAACGACTGTTGTGCCCGTGTGCCGGGCGTTTTTGCTCCTTTTTGGGCCTCAAAAAGGAGATAAGAGATTTTAGATTAAACAAAGAATTGCTCACGGGCCACCGAGGAGTGGAAAGGAAGTAACACAGTTGTTAAATTTTGTTTCTCTTTTGTGCTGTTGTCTTTTATTCTTTTTGTTGTCGTTTATATCCGTTCTTTTGGCGGCTAAACAGAAAGCGCCCGACACACAGAATAATCATCCCCCGCCCGACAGCAAAGCTGTCTCGTCCCCCTTGGGAAAAGGGACAGCTGAAATGCAAAGCAAAAACAACTGCTCAATCACAGCAACCAACAGTTCTCCCCTTTGCTTGCAAGGGGGAGTGCCGCAGGCGAGGGGGATAAAAACTGTGCACGCACAATGATATCCCCCGCCCGACAGCAAGCTGTCTCGTCCCCCTTGGGAAAGGGGACAGCTGAAATGCATAGGCAAAAACAACTGCTCAATCACGGCAACCAACAGTTCTCCCCTTTGCTTGCAAGGGTGAGTGCCGCAGGCGAGTGGGGATAAAAACAGTGCAGGCACAAAATGACATCCCCCACCCGACAGCAAAGCTGTCTCGTCCCCCTTGGGAAAGGGGACAGCTGAAATGCATAGCAAAAACAACTGCTCAATCACAGCAACCAACAGTTCTCCCCTTTGCTTGCAAGGGGGAGTGCCGCAGGCGAGGGGGATAATAATAGACGTGCTAAATAAATCCCCCGCCCGACAGCAAAACTGTCTCGTCCCCATTGGGAAAGGGGACAGCTGAAAATGCAATAGATAACGTAACTTCTATAAAAAACCACTTTGGTTATTACTCATCACATCCATATAGTAGCGAGGGCGGCTCTTTTGGGGCCGCCCTCGCTACTATATGGATATTGGGAAAATTTTACTTCCTTTCTACAATTTCAAATGGGACTCTCACTGAGACGCCGCTTTTCATCATATCGGTGATGTTGGGGTAGATGCGCTGTTTGAAGCTTTCCCAGCTGCGTTGTTGCATTGTGCTCCAACCGGCTTCGGCAATGGCCATTGCGCGCGGAAAGGCCATATATGTAACGCGGTTGATATCGCGTATGGCTTCGCTCCACAGTGTGCCCATTACTCCCTGTATGTGGGCTTGCTCCTCGGCGGGCAGGTTGTAGCCGGGGTCGAGGCGGTAGCTCTGCTCAAGGGTGGTAACGGGCATTCCCCAGTTGTTGAATTCGGGCAGGTCGCCGGGGTATTGCGGATAGTCGAGATAGGCGTGCTCGCCGGGTGCCATAATGAGGTTGTGTCCGTGCTTGCGCGTCAATTCTATGCATTTGGGGGTGAGGGCGTTGCGCCAGGTTACAAGGGTTACATCCTTGGGGTAAGGGAACAGGTAGTCGTTGGCGGGTGGCCAGATGTTGTCGAGCTCGCACCACAGAATGGCCTGTTTGCCGTTGCGGCGCACAATGTCGAGGATGTTGTTGAAGAAGGGTATCATCAGCTGCGACGGCTTGCTGTAGCCCAGTTGCTGCATCATTGCAAGGCAGTGGGGGCATTTGGCCCAGTTGGCCTCCACTGCGGCCTCGTCGCCGCCCAGGTGAATGTGCTGCGATGGGAAGAGCTGTGCTACCTCTTTTATTATATCCTCGAAGATGGCGTAGACCTCCTTGTTGTGGGCGCAGAGCATCATATTGGTGGTGCTGCCCAACTCTTTTTTGTCGTTTTGGCGGAAGGCGCAGCCCAGTTCGGGGTGTGCGGCAAGGATTGCCACCGAGTGCCCGGGGATGTCGAGCTCGGGGATAATCTCTATGTTTCTGTCGGCTGCATATTCTATGAGCTCTTTTATCTGCTGCTGTGTGTAGTAGCCATTGTCGGGGCCTTGGTTGCTGCCGCCGGGCTTGCGTTGGGCGCCTATGCTTGTGAGCTCGGGGTGGCTCTTTATCTCAATGCGCCAGCCCTGGTCGTCGGTGAGGTGCAGCTGCAGCACGTTGTATTTGAAGCGTGCCATTTGGTCTATGAAGAATTTTACATCCTTCACGGGCAGAAAGTGGCGGGCGGGGTCCAGCATTATGGCGCGGTGGGGGTAGCGGGGCGCGTCGTCAATGCTTATGTGTGCTATGCGGCCGGCAGCGGTGTTGCACACGTCGCCCAAGAGTAGTTGGTCCAGTGTTTGAAGGGCAAGGAACAGCGCTCCTTGTGTGGCGCCTTTAATGAAGATGCCCTTCTTGTTCACCGTCAGCGTGTAGTGCTCGCGGTTGTCGAGGGTGCTGTCTATTGCAAGTGATATGATGTTGCTGCTGCGGCTGTTGTCAATGGCGGGCGACAGGCTCAGGCGTTTTTCCGTTATGCGTCGCAGTTCTTCGATGATGAACGAGTTGGCGGGCAGTGCGGTGTTTATGACAGTGCGGCTGTTGATGGTGAGTGTGCGGCCTTTGGCATCGGTCTCAATGCTGTTGGGCATAGGCACAAGCGCTGTGGTGTTGCTTTGTGCAGTGGCGGTGTTCATCAGCAGCATCATTGCGGCTGCTGCGGTGCATAGTAGTCGTTTCATCTCTTTATATTAAGTTTGTTGAGTTCTTTTTGATAGCGTTGGGCATTGGCGTTGTGCTCGGAGAGTGTCTTGGCAAAGTTGTGGGTGCCCGAGAAGTCCTCCTTGGCACACATATAAAGATAGTCGTGTTTCTTGTGGTTGAGCACGCTCTCAAGCGCCTGCTTGCTGGGTATGCGTATGGGGCCCGGGGGCAGCCCATTGTTCTTGTAGGTGTTGTAGGGCGATTCCACCTCGAGGTCCTTTTTTAGTATGCGCTTGCGCGAAGGGTCGCCCAGGGCATATTTCACAGTGGGGTCGGCTTGCAGGGGCATCCCGCGTTTCAGGCGGTTGATGTAGAGGCCTGCGACAGTGGGCATCTCGGCTGTGTTGGCGGTCTCCTCATCAACGATAGATGCCAGTGTGGCAACCTCCAGCGGTGTGAGGCCGGCATCCTTGGCCTTGGCAAGGCGCTGCTCGTTCCAGTAGCTGCGGTTCCACTGTGCAAATTTTGCAAAGAGGTGCTCGGGGGTGATGTCCCAATAGACTTCGTAGGTGTCGGGGATGAGGAACGACGGCAGGGTGGTGCTGTTGTGCCCGAAGCAGGAGAGGGCTACGGGGTGGGTGTATTGGGCAAGTGATGCCGAGTCCATCATAAGTTGGCGGCTTATGTGCCCAATGGCCTGCTGCACATTGCGTGTGGAGGGGATTGTTATTCTCACGGGGGTCTGCAGGCGGCTCACAATGCGGTTGTAGATGTTGCTCATTGTGTCGCCGTTTTTCAGGGCATACTTTCCGCTGCGTTTGCGGCTGTCGAAGTTGTTGTGCTTGGCAAGCAGCTGAAAGCCGTCCATTGAGGCGAGGTGCGCAGCCTCTTTTATCTTTTCTGCCACGCTTGCAGCATTGTCCTGCGGGGTAATATAGATGTAGACTGTTTCATCGAGTGCTATCTTTTGCATCTTCACCAAATAGTAGCTGCGGCCGGTTGTGGCAGCAAAATATGCGGCAGCGGCAACTATCAAAACAGCAACGGTGAATAGTGTTGTTTTTGTTCTTTTTCTCATTTTATTCGATATTTCTGCAAAAATACGTTTTTGCGGCGTAATTTTCAACTTTATGGCGTTATTTACTTTTATTTACAATGCTTGTCTCTTTTTTTTGAAAAAAAGTTGTTTCTTCGAAAGAAAAATGCCTATATTTGCGTGATAAAGAGGCATTATGCTTCTTTGTGAACACCAATGTGTTTGGCTTTGTTTGAAAATTTTAACGAAAAATAATTTGATACAATGAAGACTTTACAGAAAAAAAGCATCCTTTTGGTCTTTTTGCTTTCGGTTCTGCTGTTGGGTTCCTGCACATCGCACAAGAAGGTGCCCTATTTGCAGAACAGTAGTGAATTGGCTTCTATGGAGCAGACAGCTGTCTCCTTTGAGCCCACAATCCAGCCTTTTGACCTGTTGAACATTGTTGTTGTGAATGCTGAGAATCTGGCGGCGTCAATGCCTTTCAATCTCACAGCGCCAACAGATATGTCAAGGGTTCAGTCAATGTATTCACAGCCCACACTCCAAAACTATCTTGTGGGCACAGACGGTTGCGTTACAATACCCAGCGTGGGCGAGGTGAACCTTGGCGGTCTCACCATTTCACAGGCCGAGGAGCTTGTATTAAATAAGGTCAAGGGTGCATTCTCCACAATACCCGTGGTAACTGTGCGCTTTGTCGATTTCAAGATATCGGTGCTTGGCGAGGTTGTTGCCCCCGGCACATACACCGTGAAGAACGGCAAGGTAAACATCTTCCAGGCTCTTGCTCTTGCACGCGACCTCACCATCTATGGCCAGCGTAACAATGTGAAGATTGTTCGCGAGGATAAAGACGGCAAGAAAGAGGTTGCCGAGCTCAACCTGAATGATGCCAAGATAATAAACTCCCCCTATTACTATCTGCAGCAGAATGATGTGGTATATGTAACACCCAACAAGTCAAAGGCAAAGAACTCCGACATTGGCTCAAGTACATCGCTTTGGTTCTCGGGTACATCAATACTCATCTCTTTGACATCGCTTTTGTATAATATCTTAAAATAACGGATTATGCAGGATAACGAAAAACTTAACAAGGAAAACGAAGAGCAGGGTTTCGATATTAAACAAATCCTTGGATATGTGCGCACCTATTGGATACTCATCGCAGTGTCGGTGCTGTTGTGCCTTTCGGCGGCAGTCTTTTATCTGATGCGTGCCACAACCGTTTATAATGTAACAGCCAAGGTGCTTTTGCAGGATAGTGAGAAGGGTGGTGCCGTTATCTCTCCCGCTGATATGCTTGCCGATTTTGGTATGAGAGGTGCCAAGTCAAATATAGAGAACGAAATTGAGCTTATGTCTTCACTGTCGGTGCTGCGTGATGCCGTGCTGTCTGCCGATTTGCACGTGTGTTACTACCACGACGGTGATATGATATACAAGGCTGCAAGCCCCATTGCTGTGTCTATGGAGCAGGATGTTCTCGATTTGCTCGAAAAACCATTGATGCTTGAGGTTGAGTTAGGCAAGGACGGCAGTGCAAAGGTTGCTGTGGAATATGACAAAATGGAACTTCCTGCGCAGAAGGTGGCTTCGCTGCCTTGTCTCTTTGAGACACCGGCAGGTCCTGTAACAATCGCCCTCAACGAGGCGTTTGAGGCACCCAAAGAGGATGAGGCCGATGTTGAAGAGCAGCAGAATGTTTTTATGGTGCAGGTTGCGCCTGTGTACAATGTTGTCAAGATGTACAAGAAAGGGCTTGCAATTGCTCCTCTTTCAAAGACATCATCGGTTGCAGCGTTGTCCTATAATACCTCTGTCATCGACGAGGGTATCGATTTCCTGAACGCCGTTATGGTGTGCTTCAACAACAAGTCAAACGAGAATCAGCGTCAGGTGGCTTTGCGCACCGAGGAGTTTATATCCGAGCGTCTCGATACATTGCGTCAGGAGCTTGAGGCAATGGAGAGCAGCCTTGCTGCCTACAAGAAGAGCAACGAAATTATCGACCCCAAGCTCGATGCAACACAGGTGAGCAAGGACAAGGCCGAATATATCAAACTGCTTGAGCAGATTGACCTGAAGATTGAGACTGCAAAATTCCTTAATGACTATGTGAACAACCCCGAGAACGATATGCAGGTGATGCCGGCGTCGTTTGGTGTAACACTGGACGCCGCTCTTGTGGCACTTATAAACAACTACAACGGCAAGGTGCTCGAGCGCAAGGCTCTCTTGCAGACTGTTACTGCCGAGAACCCCGCGCTGAAGAACCTCACAGTGATGGTAACATCGATGCAGGCCGATTTGCGTCTTGCACTCAATGCCCTCGCAAAGTCGCTCGATATCGAGCGTAGGTCGGTTGCTATCCTCGTGGACCAGTATACAGGCCGTTTCGAGATGTCGCCCGAGGTTGAGCGTCAGCTGCTTAGTATCACACGCGAGTGTACAATCAAATCGGAGCTCTATGTGATGCTTCTTCAGAAATATGAGGAGACACTGCTCAGCATTGAGGTGTCATCGGATAACCTCAGCTGCATCGACGAGCCCCACTGCACAGGTCCTGTGGCACCGAACAAGAAGATGATTCTTCTGGTGGCAATGTTCTTTGGCTTGCTCATACCGGCTGCAATCATCTACATCCGTGAGATGATGCGCAACAGGTTTGCAACAACCGAGGAGGTGCAGGCTGCTCTCCCAATGATACCTTTCATTGGCTCAATACCTGTGGTGAAGAACTCCAAGAATGGTGCAGAGCGCCCCATTGTTGTTGAGAGAAACAAGAACGATGTTATGGCCGAGGCATTCCGCACAATGCGCACAAACCTCAGCTTTGTGATGCGCAATGAAAGTTCCAAGGTTGTGATGTTCACCTCTACCGTTTCGGGCGAGGGAAAGACCTTTGTGGCTTCAAACCTTGCTGTCAGCACAGTGCTGCTTGGCAAGAAGGTGTTGCTTGTTGGTTGCGACATTCGCCGTCCGCGTCTTGCCGAGGTGTTCAACTTCTCTTCTGCGCGTAAGGGCTTGACAAGCTATCTTAGCGCACCCGAGGACCAGGTTTCTATGCTCGATGAGCTCATTGTTCCATCAAAGGTGGTGGACGGCCTCGATGTGTTGGCGGCAGGTATTGTGCCTCCCAACCCGGCCGAGCAGCTCTCTTCAAAGAATTTCGAGAGGGCAATCTCTTATCTCAAGGAGAAATATGACCTTGTGTTGCTCGATGCTGCTCCTGTGGGCTTGGTGGCCGATTCTATGATTGTGGCGCGTGTGGCCGATGTTGTTGCCTACGTGGTGCGTCTCGACCATACCTACAAGGCCGATGCAGCCTTCATAAAGTCGCTGCTCGATGAGAAGAAACTCCAGAATATGGTTGTTGTGGTGAATGGCGATAAGCTCGACAAAAAGTCTTATGGCTCAAGAGGTACTAACCGTTATTCAAGCTATAGCTATTCCTATACAGAAAACAACGAGAAGAAGAAATAATTTTATATCACGGTGATTAGAGGAGGGCGTCCCAATTTTTTAATTGGGGCGCTCTCATTGTTTTTAGGTGGGTGAATGGGGCTGTTCTTGTGGCTTGCGAGGCTCTGTAAAGTGCAGCTTGCCAAGTGCGAGAGGAGTGTTTGGGTGAGTGCAGCGGGGAAAAGCCTTCTGGGGGGCTGTTTTCTTAGTGTGGCGCAGTTGCATTGTATTCTTGTTGTTGTCGTTCTTTCTCGTTTTTGGCGGCTAAACAAAAGGCTCTGGCACACAAAATAATCATCCCCCGCCCGACAGCAAGCTGTCTCGTCCCCCTTGGGAAAGGGGACAGCTGAAATGCAATAGCAAAAACAACTGCTCAATCACAGCAACCAACAGTTCTCCCTTTGCTTTGCAAGGGGGAGTGCCGCAGGCGAGGGGGATAATAAACAAGCGACTAAATAATCATCCCCCGCCCGACAGCAGGCTGTCTCGTCCCCCTTGGGAAAGGGGACAGCTGAAATGCAAAGGCAAAAACAACTACTCAATCACAGCAACCAACAGTTCTCCCCTTTGCTTGCAAGGGGGAGTGCCGCAGGCGAGGGGGATAATAAACAAGCGCTAAATAAATCCCCCGCCCGACAACAGGCTGTCTCGTCCCCCTTGGGAAAGGGGACAGCTGAAATGCATAGCAAAAACAACTGCTCAATCTCAGCAACCAACAGTTCTCCCCTTTGCTTGCAAGGAGGAGTGCCGCAGGCGAGGGGGATAATAATAGACGTACTAAATAATCATCCCCCGCCCGACAGCAAACTGTCTCGTCCCCCTTGGGAAAGGGGACAGCTGAAATGAATAGCAAAAACAACTACTCAATCACAGCAACCAACAGTTCTCCCCTTTGCTTGCAAGGGTGATTGCCGCAGGCGAGGGGGATAATAATAGACGTGCTAAATAATCATCCCCCGCCCGACAGCAAGCTGTCTCGTCCCCCTTGGAAAAGGGGACAACTGAAATGCAATAGGCAAAAACAACTGCTCAATCACAGAACCAACAGTTCTCCCCTTTGCTTGCAAGGGGGAGTGCCGCAGGCGAGGGGGATGTCTATTCCTAAAATAGGTTTACAGAAACAGATATTAATTGTAACCCTAATTTAGTACAAAATGACAACAAAACGTAGGACATTTAATCATCCCCGCCAGCTGAAAATGTAATAGCAGTTGATAAAAACGCTCTTTTGCATCGGCTGTAGCTCAAAAATGTGTCAAAAACCGTTGTGGGGTTAAAAAAAAGACTTAACTTTGCACACTGTTTTCGGATAATGGCTTTTGAGGCTGTTGCTTTGTTGTTATTGACCGAAAATTTGCGGGCTTTGCTTGCAGTGAAGAGGCTTTCGGGGTGTAGCGCAGTTGGTAGCGCATCTGGTTTGGGACCAGGGGGTCGCAGGTTCGAATCCTGTCACCCCGACAGCTCTAATTTGGCAAGTGTTTTTTGATTGACGGGCTTGGCACTTGTTCTTTTGCGAACTTTTTTAGTTTTGCGTTTTTCCGTTATTCGGGGTGTAGCGCAGTTGGTAGCGCATCTGGTTTGGGACCAGGGGGTCGCAGGTTCGAATCCTGTCACCCCGACGTGAAAAATCTCTCAGGATATTTTCTTGGGAGATTTTTTTGTTGTTATTCACTGTTGTTTTGGCGGCCAAACAGAAAGCGCCCGGCGCGCTAAATAATCATCCCCCGCACAGGATAAAAACTGTGCACAAAATGACATCCCCCGCCCGACAGCAAGCTGTCTCGTCCCCCTTTGGAAAGGGGACAGCTGAAATGCAATAGGCAAAAACAACTGCTCAATCACAGCAACCAACAGTTCTCCCCTGTGCTTGCAAGGGGGAGTGCCGCAGGCGAGGTGTCTATTCCTAAAATAGGTTTACAAAAACAGATATTAATTGTAATCCTAATTTAGTACAAAATGACAACAAAACGTAGGACATTTAATGATTCCGATCGCCTTTAACTCATTAATGAGTATTTGGTGTCAGGCGAGAGTAAAGAAGTTTTTCAAGCAAAAAGAAGGCTTGGACACAGTGTTTTGTCAAGGTGGATGCTTAACTTTGGCATCTCGGAGCAGTCAAAACAAATTCAAATGCCAAAGACAGATACAAAAAACTATTACGAACAACAGCTGCAGGATGAAATCAATCGTCTTAAAAAGGAACTTGAATACGAAAAGCTTCGTTCCAAAGCATTTGAGACAATGATATCCGTTGCAGAGGAAGAGCTAAAGGTTGACATAAGAAAAAAACCTGGTGCCAAACAGTAAGTAAGCTACGCGCAGT
>JAZONR010000032.1:0-5718 GCA_045654645.1 Bacteroidaceae bacterium | reverse complement strand
TTCCCAACCTTAGATTTGCGGAAGATAAAAAAGATAAAGTAGAATGATTATATTTGCCTATGATGTTTAACAGATGTAAAGGAAGGCAGAGAGTGCACCAACTCTTTCCGTGGAATTGAACCGTCCCTCTATTTGGACTCTCTGCCTTTCTTGAACCTAGACCTGTATAATAATTTAAACCATGATTTTGTTAAGGTTTTTAGGTTAAGTTCAAGTTCCTTTACCTCGCAAAGATGTACAAAAGTATGAATAATTTTTATTTTATCGGTGTTGATGTTTCAAAAAAGAAACTTGATTTCTGTGTAATGTTTGAAAACAAGGTTATACATGAAGAGGTAATAGCCAATCATCAAGGTGCTGTAATCGCTTTAATGCGCCAATTGGAGAGTGATTACAGTATTGACAATGCACAGATGCTTGTATGCGCTGAACACACTGGACAATACACCTATCCACTTGTATGTGCATGTGAAAGCGTGGAATGTAAACTCTGGCTTGAACATCCATCGAATATAAAGTATTCATCAGGTGTACAGCGTGGAAAGAATGACAAGATAGATGCCAGGCGTATTGCTATATATGCAGCCCGCTTCGAGGATAAAGTACGGTATTACGAACGTCCGGAACAAGAAATAGAACGTCTAAAACAACTGGAAGCCGAGCGTAGCCTTTATGTTGTCGACCTTGCCAAGTACAAGGCACAGCTCAAAGACCAACGGGAGTATATGCCTGAAAGAAGTTATAATGACAAGGCAAAAAGGCTAAAAAAACTGATGGAAGGCCTTGAGGATGCCATTAAGTCCATTACTGACGAAATGGAAAACATTATCAGTTCTACAGAAGTGCTTGGTAGGCAATACGAACTTCTACAGTCGATAGACGGTGTAGGACCGGTAGTTGCATTGAATATGATTGTAGTGACTGAGGGGTTTACCCGCTTTGACAATGCACGGCAATTTAACTGCTTTGCAGGGTTGGCTCCTTTTCAATACACATCGGGCAGCAGCCAGCATTCAAGAGCAAGAGTGTCACACAGGGCTGATAAATGCATAAAAACACTCCTTCACCTCTCGGCAGTTTCTGTCATCAGTAAAGCAGGCGGAGAGTTGAAAGAGTATTATTTAAGAAAAGTCGAAGAGGGTAAAAACAAAATGACTGTAATAAACGCATTAAGAGCAAAAATCGTGGCAAGAATGTTTGCAGTCATCAAAAAAAATGATTTTTACAAACCTATTTTATCTTAATTTGCTTGCAAAAACCATAATAATAGGGGGACGAGACAGCCTGCTGTCGGGCGGGGGATGATTATTCGGTGCGTGCACTGTTTTTATCCCCCTCGCCTGCGGCACTCCCCCTTGCAAGCAAAGGGGAGAACAGTTGGTTGCTGTAATTGAGCAGTTGTTTTTGCTCTTGCGTTTCAGCTGTCCCCTTTGGACCTGTTGAATCCCCGCTATCGAACCCACACAATCAATTTGCCCGCACAGAACAGTGGTTAGAATATATATCCCAGTCCAAAATGCAACTCAAACGTTTGTTCATCCTCAAAATCCTCTGAGAGATAGTTGCAACCCACATTTATGTTAAAGCGCTTTGCCGGTTTCACAATAAAACCAAGGTCAAACATCATTGCAGCGTAAGGATTAGTTTTTGAAGATTCAAAAAATTTTATATTCATTGTAGCACAGCCCAAACCGGCATAGACATACAACGGTTTAACAATTCTCTTGGTTACGCCAAGCGAAACGGAAGGAATTCCGGATGCTGCTCCAAACGAGGGTGTCAATTTCAAATATCCGCCCCATTTACCCAAAAAGCCCACCATAGTACCGGCACGAAAATCGCCGACGCTATGTGATTGTTCTGCTCCAGATTCATAACCATCCACAGTAAAGGAGGCCACTGCGTTCAGGAACCACTCTCCTGTGGGCCTGTTTTTAAGGGTTACAATATTATTGAAGCTCGATTCGTCTCCCAGTCTCAACTCACCGGAATACATATTCTCGTGGCTCAGTTCAAGCCTATTGTTATGCAACGGCACATCTATGGAGAAATAGCCGTCGGCATCGGTAAACACAGCCGCAGCGCCACCGGCAGCCTGCACCTTGGCACCCGCCACCGGGTTGCCGTGCTTGTCAATAAGAGTACCGCTCACCGTTTTTCTTTTGTGTGGAACGGCAGCTGTTTCAACCTTTGGCCTTTCACTCTCAACTGCCGCATCGTTTCTTTGAACATTGCTCTGCAACACAACACTCTGCGTGGTGGTTTCATTCTCATAGATAACCACATTGAACACAGCCGTGTCATAACCATCCTTCACCACCTCAACCTTGTGCTCGCCAACAAGCAAATCGGTTACATTGCGCGGCGTGCGACCACAATCCTTGCCATCGACAAAAATCCTCGCGTCCCAAGGGGTTGATGACAGGGCAAGCACGCCTGTGAGCGGTGTGGGCCGGGGAAGTTCAACAACTATATCCTCGCCCTCAACAACCGTCAAGGACTTGTAGCTGTTCTTGTGCCCGGCCTTGCGGCACTCAATGTTATAGGAGCCCTCGCTGAGGTTGCCTGTCCACTTATCAACACCCACATTCACGCCATCGATATATATATCAACGCCCTCACCCGCATTAAGCGTAATCTTTGAAGAGTTGGCGCGCAATATCACAGTTTCAATGTGGGTCTGCGCAATGTTGTCGAGTGTGAACACACCCTCACTGGTGTGATAGTTCTCCGAAATAACCTTGTAACTATAACTGCCAACAGCAAGACTCTTTGAAACAACGCCATCGCCATCGGAGCGGCCAAACATCCTATCACCATTAAACCCCGGAGCACAATACATCACAATGGCGCCCGCATCGGCAGGCGTAATTCTGAACATAACCATCTGTTTCTTTATTCTTTGCTCCTCGGGCGACAGCGTAAGGTCATAGACCTTGCCGGGCTGCAGGGTGGTCTTGAGGTTGTAGCGTTCAACAGTGTGATAGCCCTCGCGGTTTATGGTTACAGTCTTTGCGCCGTTCTGCACATAGACCCAAAGAATGTCATCGTGCAGCTCCTGCACATCCTTCAAATATCCAAAGTCAAAGTCATAGGCCTTGAGGTCGTCATCGGGGTTTGTTGAGCGCACCTTAATTATTGAGTAGAGCGTGCCCGTGCCGTCGTCGCGCGAGGTGGGTTTCTCGCGTGCGCTCATATCGAAGCTGTTCTCTTCGAAGCCTACAATGTGAAAACTCGGCTTTTGCTGAGCCGCAACCGGCAACGCCAAGAGCAGCAACAAAAGCAACAGCGTGATTTTTCTAAAGTTCATATATCTTCCCATTAACTGTTTTTCGTTAGCCAAAGCCAAGCAAACCCGGCAAACCGACTGATTGACAATGATTTTTGCAAAATTAAGAGTTTTTCACAAACAAGCAAAGCAAAAGAACGGCAAGTTATCCATTTTCCAGGTAAAGCCATTGCCTGGATTAAAGCACCTCCAATCAAAAAGCAGCTACGGCGCGCACATAGGAGTTGAGGTTCTTTGGGAAGTAGGCGTATGCGCCTCCGTCGAGCATAGTAACAGTATAAGCGTCAGAAAATCTGCCCTCTGTTGAAGACCAACACCTATTCATAATTTCCGATAACCCAAGAGCCTTTAATGTATTGTTGATAACCGCACGCTGATATTTTATTATCTTCAATTCTTCAAGCGCCGGCAGATACCACCCATCGCCCAGTGAAGCACACCACGCAAAAGCGGGGTAATCTTTTTGCCATTTTCTTAAAGAGCGTATTTTCCGCATATTATACATTCCATCGGTTTCAGAGGTTGCACCGGTCTCTACACTCTTTATAGCCCACTGACAGTGATTTTGTTTAAGGCTCACAATCTTTCCATTGTAGCCGCCATTGCTCACTTCAAAAACAACGCCCTCTTTAGTGCCGTTGTTGTAGTAGTCGCCAACCTTGTAGGGAGCAGATGTTTTTGAGCCGAGCTTTGCTGTACTGCCGCTGCTTTGAGTGGGTTTTACATCGCGCTGCTCTGAAGCACCAACAGCGAATGTTCCACCATCAAGAGCAAGGCGCAGCCCGCAAACGTCGTAGCTGAAGCCGGGATTGCAGTAGCGAGCAGCAACACGGCAGTCCTGCGCACTGAAGCCCCAGCTACCCCCGCGAAGCACGCGGCTAGAGCCTGATGAGGGGCCAGCAGGGTTGGTTTGAGAGGATGATGGGTAACTGCCATACCAGTCGCTGCACCACTCCCACACATTGCCGCTCATATCATATATGCCAAGTTCGTTGGGCTGTTTCTGTTTCACGGGGTGGGTTTTGCTATTGCTGTTGCTATCATACCAGGCTACATTATCCAATGTGTTGCTGCCGCTGTATTGATAGCCCTTGGATTGGTTGCCGCCGCGGGCTACATACTCCCACTCGGCCTCGGTGGGCAGGCGGAATTTCTTGCCGGCGGGCAGTTGGTTGGCAAGCAAAGTGTTGAGTTTCTCAATGAAGGCTATGCAGTCGTTGTAGGTTACCTGTTCTACCGGATTGTTCTTGCCTTTAAAAAATGATGGGTTTTTGCCCATAACGGCTTGCCACAGGGCTTGTGTAACCTCGGTCTCGCCAATGTGGTAGTCGCCAAGGGTTACACTGTGAACGGGCTTTTCATCGGAGTCTCCCTCCTTGGAGCCCATTGAGAAGGTGCCGCCTTTGACGGGTATCATTTTAAAGGTTACGCCTTTGACTTTGAAGGTGGTGCCACTTGCGCTGTTGCCACCTCTATTGGTATTGCCTTGCGATGCCACGGGCGCGGGGCGTTCAATCTTCTTTAGCTCCACTTTGTGCTCGGTGGTTTCGTTCTCTTTAATTGTAACATCTAAAGAGACTGTTCCATAGCCCTCTTTTGAAACGGTTACTGTGTGGGTGCCAATGAGAAGGTCCTCTACTATGTTGGGCGTTTCGCCGTGTGAGGCCCCATCGATGAATATGGCAGCCTCGAGCGGGGATGAGGAGATTGAAAGATTGCCCACAATGGGTGTGGGTGCTTTGAGGGCGTGGGTGGTGTTTTTGCCGTCTTCAACGGTTATTGTCTCCAACGTGCTCTTGTGGTTGGCCTTGCGGCACTCTATGCTGTAGGTGCCGGGCGCAAGGTTGCCGCTCCACTGCCCTGTGCCTCGTTTTTCATCGTTTATGTAGATTTCGGCACCGTTCTCAACAGTCAATGTTATGCGTGCGAAATTGGGGCGCAGGGTAACGGTTTCTATATGCTTGCCGTTGGGGGTGGAGAGGGTTACAATGCCCTCGCTGTCGTGGTAGTTCTTGGAGATTATGCGGTAGCTGTAGCGGCCAAGCACCAGTTTCTCGGCAAGTGCACCGTTTTCATCGAGCTGGCCGAGGAGTTTCTCATTGCCGCTCTCATCGGCATACATAACCATTCCCCGGCTGTCGGCCGGAGAGACCTTGAACATAAGGAATTGCATTGAGATGACCTTTGGCTCGGGCTTGATTTTCATATCATAGACCTTGCCGGGCTCAAGGGTGGTTTTCAAGTCGTAGCGCTCAACGGTGTAGAAGCCGTCGCGTTTGATTGTTACGGTCTTTGCACCATACTGCACATAGACCCACAGCACATCGTCGTGCACCTCCTGCACGTCTTTCAGATAGTCAAAGTCGAGGTTATAGGCCTTGAGGTCGTCATCGGGGTCGGTTGAGCGCACCTTGATGATTGCATAGAGC
>JAZONR010000031.1:0-19224 GCA_045654645.1 Bacteroidaceae bacterium | reverse complement strand
ATATATTATCAAAGGCTTGGATACAAATTAATTTGCATACAGCTTTGATAATATATTTATCAAAATGCGCTGAAAGTGCATTTCAACAATGTTAAATTGTTGGAAAGTTCCACACATATATTGCAAGCAAAAAACTTATGTTCTTATGTCTAAAAAACAGGAAACAGAGCCCTTATGTGCTTATGTTCTTTTGTCTTAAAAACTAAAACTATGATACAAAAAACAAGGAGTTCCAATATAGAATTATTGCGAATTATAGCAATGATTATGATTTTAGGGCTACACGTCAATTTTTTTGCTATTGGAGAGCCAACTACACAGGAGATAATCTCTTCACCACTACAATCGTTTATAAGATTCTTTGCTGAATGGACTTGCATTGTGGGAGTAAATGTTTTTGTGCTTATATCGGGATGGTTTGGAATAAATTACAAACCAAAAGGAATTGTACAATTTCTTTTTCAAAGCCTATTCTTTTCATTGATAATCTTTATTCCTTTTGCAATTGCAGGAAAAATTGAAGTAAACAGACTGAATATTATGTCCTCGTTCTTGCTTTATAAGAACGCCTATTGGTTTGTGTGGGCATATTTGATTCTATATATTATTTCACCCATACTTAATACATTTGTTGAAAATAGCAATAGAATAGAATTGAAGAGACTATTGATATTGTTTTTCATTATACAAACCATTGTATCGACGTTTACAAATGTCGCTTTTTACAAAGCAGGATATGACCCTTTGTCTTTTATAGGTTTATATCTTTTGGCAAGATATTTCAAATTATACAAAGAAAATAACTATAGGTACACATATCTTGTAATTTTTGGTCTGTGTGTATTGTTGAGCACATTTGTATGTCTTTTGCCCCCATTTTTAGGAATAAGCAACAGTTTAATGATTAGCATAAGTTTGATGTACACAAACCCATTAAATATTATTGGAGCATTATGTCTTTTACTATTCTTCACTAAATTGAATTTCAAAAGTAGAGCAATCAATTACATTGCAACATCTTGCTTTGCCGTATATCTGCTGCATATGCATTTTTGCTTAAGTGGTTATTATATTAATACAGCAAAAGATTTGTACAATAAGTTCTCTGGGATTACCTATTTTATAACCATCATAGTTCTTTTTGTCGCGGTGTTTATGGCATCTATAGCATTGGACAGAATAAGAATAGTCTGTTTCAACTATTTGTGGAATAAATACGAAAAGACTCGACTCCAATGACTACCCTTGACAACATCCTCGACTTCACCGGCGGTGAGAAATTCTACCGCTTTGGGAATGCCGACGGCAAACGGTGGATTGTGCCGGCGCGTAGTATGCACACGGCGCTGAACCTCTACCAGCCAAGCGGCATAAAGGGCAAGTTGGTGAAAAAACTGCTGCCTTGGCTGCACTGGTTGCCTTTGGTGCGCAAGGCAATAAAGGCGCAGACAACGAACTGCCGCCTAAACAGAGAGCTGCACACTATGCTTTGCAGCGTGTTCAAGGTGCAGGAAATTGAATTTGCGATATTTGAGGGAACGCCCTGTGTGCACCAAAAGATTACAATGCAGCTGAGTTGCGGGAAAAGGATTTTGGGGTACTGCAAATTGAGCGACAGCAACAACATAAAGGCTCTGTTTGAAAAGGAGAGTGCAATGCTTGAGTGGCTTGCAGGGAGAGGGGTTAATAACATCCCGCAGGCGTTGCATTGCGGCACAATGACCAACGGCACGCACATTTTTGTGCAGAGCACAGCGAAGAGTGCCTCTTCATCCATCCCGCACGAATGGGGGGCACTGCAACAGCAGTTCATTGACAAGCTGCACTGCAGCACAAAGCAGAGAATAAAATTTGAGGAGAGTGATTTCTATCGTTCAATAACCGCGCTTGGGGAACATCTCCACTGGCTGCCAGGCAACATCGACAGCACCACAATAGAGCGAGGAATTGCCATTGTTCGTGAACAATATGAGGGCAGAGAGGTTGAATTTTCGGCATACCACGGGGATTTCACTCCCTGGAATATGTTTGTTGAGAAAGGGAGGCTCTTTGTCTTTGACTTTGAATATGCTGCCAAGAGTTACCCGCCGGGGCTCGACCGTTATCACCACTTCACACAGACTGCGGTATTTGAAAAGCATTGGAGCGACGATGACTTTGCATCGTATATGCAGACCGAAGAGGCTGCCTGGATTGACAAGAGCCGCTATTTGCAGTATCTGCTTGATGTGGTATCGCGCTACACAATGCGCGAAGGTGGCAAGGTTGCAGGCAAAGCGGCAAAGCCATTTGCACTGTGGGGCAAGGTTTTGGAGAAGATGATATGAATATAATAGAAGAGCAAAAGTACAAAAGACTATTATAGGGCTGAAATGTCGTAAGTAAAACATTACGGCATAACATATTTACTTATATTCTTTCAAAAACCTTATATTCTTTTGTCTAAAAAATTACTGTCGCGTGCAACGTATGTACTTTTGTCCGATAAAAAGTAAGTAAACAAATAACAACCAAATGAGAAATATAGTCTGTTTTCATCTTTTCAATGACTATAGTGGCAGCCCCAAAGTGTTGAAGACTGTTATTGAGGGACTGCTGAAACAGGGGCACGAGATAGACCTTGTTACATCGCGCGGCGGTGTGCTCGATGAGCTGAAGGGAATGAAGGGCGTGTGTTTCAAGCAATACAACTATGCTTTTGCAAGGAATAAACTACTGCGCCTGCTGCGCTATGCCTGGGTGCAGCTGCACACCTTCTTCACGGCATTGGGATATATATTTAAAAGGGACACGGTTGTTTACATTAACACAATATTGCCCATAGGTGCCGCTATTGGCGGACGTTTGGCCGGAAAGAGGGTTGTTTATCACTACCACGAAAATGCCAAGGCCAAGGGGATTTCCTATCGCATATTGGCACGTCTTATGCAGGTGGTTGCCAGCGAGATTATCTGTGTGTCGCACTATCAGCGCTCGTTCCTAAGGCGCAAAAAGGGCGTTGTGGTTATCCCCAATGCGCTACAAGAGGAGTTTGCTGTCTCTATTGTCCCTTTTTGTGCCGAAAAGTCGTTCTCGCAACAGAGGGTGCTTATGCTCGGCTCGTTGAAACAGTACAAGGGAACACGTGAGTTCATTGAACTTGCCACAAGAATGAAACAATTTAGCTTTGAGCTTGTTCTCAATGATACGTGTGATAACATTGAGGCATATATTAAAAACAACGCCATAGCTCTGCCCAAGAATCTCACTATCCTGCCAAGGCAGCAGAAGGTGGCACCTTTCTACAACAGGGCATCGTTGGTGTTGAACCTCACTAACAAGCAGAGTGCCATTGAAACATTCGGACTGACAGCCTTGGAGGCAATGACAGCCGGCTTGCCGGTGATTGTGCCCACAGTGGGCGGAATTGCCGAGATGGTGGACGATGGAGTGAATGGATACAAGATAGATGTTCAGGATATAGACAAGATTAAAGAACGTGTTGAATATATTTTAACAAATAAAGATTTTTATATATCTTTGGCAAAGAATTCACGTGAGTACTCCAAGAAGTATGGGGTTACTCACTTGATAAATGACATACGCCGGGTGCTTTGCGCCAACAGCACAAATGACTGAATGAAAAGAGTCGCTATCATAGGAACACAGGGAGTGCCCGCCAGCTATGGCGGGTTTGAGTCATTGGTGGAGAACATCATTGGTTTCAACGACCACAACAGGTTTGAATATACAGTCTTCTGCAGCAGCAAGGACCTCCCCGGCAAGATGCCCGAATACAAGGGCGCGCGGCTCAAATATGTTCCGCTACACGCGAACGGTGTGCAGAGTATCCCCTATGATATTATCTCAATGATGCGCTGCGTGTGCAAGTATGATACCATACTTATACTGGGCATCTCGGGCTGCATATTCCTTCCCATTCTAAAGCTCTTCTGCCGCAAGAAGATTATTGTGAACATTGACGGCCTTGAGCACCGCCGCAGCAAATGGAAAAACTGGGTACGTCGCTACCTGAGATTTTCAGAGAAGATGGCTGTGCGCTTTGCCGATACTATAATTGCCGATAACAAGGGCATACAGGACTATGTAACCGAGACATACGGCAAGCCTTCGGTGCTTATCACCTATGGAGGAGACCACGCGATGATTGATGTGTGCGAGGAGCGTCAAATGGAAATTCTTGCAAAGTATGGCGTTGAGAAGGATGGCTATGCCATCAGTGTGTGCCGCATTGAGCCCGAGAACAATTGCCACATAACACTGGAGGCTTTTGCCGGCACCAACGAGAAACTGATATTCATTGGCAACTGGCACCGCAACGGCTATAGCATTAAGCTCAAGGAGCAGTATGGCAATGGACAATATAGCAACATCAAGCTACTCGACAGCATATATGACCTTGAGGAGCTATGTGCGCTGCGCAACAATGCCCGATGCTACATTCACGGACACAGCGCCGGCGGCACCAATCCATCGCTTGTGGAGGCAATGCACTTTGGGCGCCCGCTATTAGCATTTGACGTGGTATATAACCGAGAGACAACTGCCGGAAAGGCGGGTTATTTCAGCAACGCCGATGAGTTGAAGCGTATGATAACCGCGTTGCCCGACAATGGAAAGCAGCTGCAGCAGGTTGCAAGGGAGCGCTACGTCTGGAAAAGAATTGCCAAGGAGTATGAGGCGTTGTATTGATATTTGCGCATAAAGTTCTTTGCTTTACTTTTTAACTTTTAACCGCACAAATTGCCACCAACACTCAGTCCGTAAACAGACAATGCCCCACCACAGGAGTGGTGCTGCTGATTTTTTCTGAAACACAGTAGGACTTCCGAGGTGGATAGAGATAAAACGAACGAAGCTGACTAAAAAGGCTCTTTTGTTGTTATACTCGCCCTCAAAATGCTCATTTACGCTTAGTAAATTAATCCGCAATGCAAGGTTTTTCCTCCTTGCTGCTCGGCATAGAATGCAAGCACTCTCTGCTCTCGCGTGCTGCGTCGGTTGTGCTTTTTCGGGCTTCGCAAGCCTAAAAACAGCTCTTTTTATTCAACTTCTCACGAACGAGGGTGCCCTTTTTTTGGGGCACCCTCGTTCGTTTTTATTTGCGTTCAAGCTCATTGAGCTCCTCCATCTTCTTTGTTGCAAGGAATTCATATATTCCGCACAGATGCTCGCGCACCTTTCCGTGCCCAAACTCATAGACCTTGGTAACGAGCCCGTCGAGGAAGTCGCGGTCGTGGCTCACGCAGATGAGCGTGCCGTCAAAGTCCTGCAATGCCTGCTTTAGAATGTCCTTGGTCTTGAGGTCGAGGTGGTTGGTGGGCTCATCGAGAATGAGCAGGTTCACCGGTTCAAGCAGCAGCTTCATCAAGGCCAATCGTGTGCGCTCGCCACCCGAGAGAACCTTCACCTTCTTGGCGCTTGCCTCGCCACCGAACATAAAGGCGCCAAGCAGGTCGCGTATTTTGTTGCGTATGTCGCCTTTTGCCACATCATCTATTGTTTGGAACACTGTGAGCTCCTCATCAAGCAAGGATGCCTGGTTTTGGGCAAAGTAACCAATCTGCACGTTGTGCCCAAGCTGCAAAGAGCCTTCGTGCTCAAGTTCCTTCATTATGCACTTCACAAGCGTTGATTTTCCCTCGCCGTTGCGGCCCACAAAGGCAACCTTGTTGCCGCGCTCAATGGTGAGCGTGGCACCCGAGAATATGCGTTTGTCGTCAAAGGCCTTGCCCACACCCTCCATAATAACAGGATATTGTCCCGAACGCGGCGATGGTGGAAACTTGAGCCTCAACGCCGATGTGTCCTCTTCATCAACCTCAATAATTTCCAGTTTCTCGAGCATCTTCACGCGGCTTTGCACCTGCAAGGTCTTTGAATAGGTACCCTTGAAGCGCTCAATGAAATCCTTGGTCTCCTGTATCATCTTCTGCTGCTCCTCGTACTGCTTTTGTTGCTGCTGACGACGCTCGGCGCGCAAAACAAGATATTGAGAGTAGTTTACCTTGTAGTCATAGATGCGACCCATTGTAACCTCTATGGTGCGCGTGGTTATGTTATCGACAAACTTGCGGTCGTGGCTTATTACAACCACCGCCTTGCCGTTGTTTATGAGAAACTCCTCGAGCCACCCAATGGACTCAATGTCGAGGTGGTTGGTGGGCTCGTCGAGCAGCAGCACATCGGGGTTGCGCAGCAACATCTTTGCAAGCTCAATGCGCATTCGCCATCCGCCGCTGAACTCGCTTGTCTGACGGCCGAAATCACTGCGCTCAAAGCCAAGACCAAGAAGGGTTTTCTCCACATCCTCCTCGAAGTGGGTCATATCAATGGCATAGAACTTCTCGCTTTTGGTGGCAACCTCCTCAATGAGAGCCATATAACTGTCGCTTTCATAGTCGGTGCGCGTTGCCAGTTCGTTATTCATTCTGTCGAGCTCGGCCTCCATCTCATAGAGGTGCGCAAAGGCCTGAGATGCCTCTTCAAAGACCGTGCGCCCATCCTCGGTCATCAGGTGCTGCGGCAGATAGGCTATCACTGTGTCCTTGGGCGCCGACACCGTTCCACGCGTTGCGTTGCGCACACCTGCCAAAATCTTCAGCAAGGTGCTCTTTCCCGCACCGTTCTTGCCCATTAGAGCTATGCGGTCCTTTTCGTTAATCACAAAGGAGACATCGCTAAAGAGCGTTGTTCCACCAAATTCAACAGCCAAGCCATCAACCGATACCATAAATATTTACCAACTATTTAGTTTACAATTTTAATGATGCAAAGAAAAAACAACGAGCACAACACATCAAACTTCATTTAAGATATCTTGCAGCGAGTGCAGTATATGCCCGCAGTTTCACAGCAAAGGTAAGAAATTTCTGCCACATAAACAGTATTGCCAAGAGACAAACAGCATAGCTCCCCCACCCCAATGGGGCAAGAGAGCCAACTGCCGCTACCGGCTACCGCCAAACAGCGCAGCAGGAGAGGAGCCCGTGTGGCACAAAGACTACCAATCGGGGTAGAGCTCCATATAATCCGAGGTAAGCTGAGAGCAAATCTCCCACACCACCTCCATAGGGCTGCAGCACAACCTTTTGAGCCCCTCAAAGGCCATAAGCCTGAGGCTCTCCCTCTTGCGGCTGCCACAACGCAGAGCCTTGTCGCGCATCACGCCGCTGAACACATACAAATAGTGATCCATCGCCTCGCTGTGGCGCCCCTGCTCAAGGCAAAAATCGGCCAAAGAGAGCCTGCCGACATAATACTCCACGCCCGACACGCCATAAAGGGCAAGCTCGCGCTCGGCAATAGCCGCATCAAGCGCATTGCGCTCCATTTTCAACATCCCGTTGGCCGAGCAACAGGCAACACACTGAAAAACTGTCTCCTTTTCCATAGACAAACCATTTTAATGGTTAAACAATAAGATACACTACACCCACGCCATCACGGCACCCGGATGTATTTTTCAAGGAAAAGGTTTTAATGATTTAATGATTTTAATTTGCGTGGGACAGTGCACCGCCGTGCGCAACAAAGATAGCGTACCCCGCAAAAACTGCCGCTAAAGTAGTTCAAAAAAACATCCCGAACAAGAGAATAAGGGCAAAAAAACAAATTTTACACATATTTTTGTTCAAAAACTAACCATTCCGCCCATTGAGGTGTTATATTTAAACCACAGTTAAAAAGCAGACCTCAATGGAAGACACTCAAAAGGAGAAACAGCGCAACAAGAATGCTAACCCCAAACAAACAGAAGGCACCCCCAACGACAAAGCATTCCACACCACCCCGCAGCATAACTCACCGGGCGAGAAGCTAAAACAGCACTGCAACAACATTGCAAAATTGCAAATGAAGCTATATTCCTATGCGCTGACACTCACCAACAACGAAGATGAAGCCGATGACTTGCTGCAAGAAGCTATGCTGCGCATAATGATAAAAATAGAGCTCTATAAACCCACAGGCAGCTTCACCGGCTGGACAAAAAGAGTTATGGAGAATGAATTCAAAAACAGCAGAAAGAGTGCCGAGCGACACGCAGCCTACTCCCTTGATGATGACAACGATGCGCTGCACACCTACCGCCTTAGCGACTATGCTCCCAACGCCGAGGAGATTTACTGCGCAAAGGAGCTGCAGCAAACCGTGCAAAAGCTTCCCAAACGACAGAATATAGCCCTGAAACTTCGCATAGCCGGCTACAAATATGAAGAGATTGCCGAAAAGATGAACATCTCAACCGGCAACGTAAAAAACAGCATACACCAAGCACGCAAGAGGCTTAAAAAGGAACTGGAGGAGTAGCCACTCCCCCATTGCGCAACCTGCTGCAACAAACCAAGAGGGCTAAGCGCCCAAACAGCCAAAAGAAAATGAGAACGAAGTATTCAAGATTATGCGCTTATTTTCAAGCAATTACAAAAAAGAAAAACAAAAAGCGACAGATGATTTTAGTCATTTGTCGCCTTTTGTCGGAATGAGGCGACTCGAACGCCCGACCCCTACGTCCCGAACGTAGTGCGCTACCAACTGCGCTACATTCCGCTCACTTTTTACGTTACAAAGATATATCAAAAAAATAAAACCGAAAAATTTTTGAAGATTTTTATAAAATCATTTGCGCATATGATTTTTTTATCCTACCTTTGCACTCGCAAACAAGACGGTGCCATAGCTCAGTTGGTAGAGCAAAGGACTGAAAATCCTTGTGTCCCCGGTTCGATTCCTGGTGGCACCACTTCTAAAACATTGCAAATCAGAGAGTTACAGAAATGCAACTCTCTTTTTTTATTGCTAAAATCGCTAAAAATGCCCGTTTTTGAGCCTGCATAAACATAGTTGTGTCAACCATTATGTCAACCAAGATGTCAACCGCAAATCAAATGAGTACAACTGCTAACATCTTGTGTTACAAGTGGAAAACACTTGCTAATGGAGAACATCCGCTAATGCTTTGCATATACAAAGACGGAAAACGTAAATATCAGAGCATCGGAATATCCCTTAAACCTCAATTTTGGGATTTTGAGAAAAATCAACTAAAAGCAAAATGCCCAAATAGAGCTTATATAAATAAAATCATTACTGAAAAAATCAGTTCAATAAACAACGAAGTAATACGCTTGCAATCAGAAAACAGGAACTTTACAGCGACCTCGATTATAGAAAACTGCTCTGAAACAAGCAAAACAACCACCGTTGAAGATGTCTTTAACGAACAAATCAAATGTCTATCTGATGAAAATAGGCGTGGATATATGCTATCTGTAAGACAGCTATATAATTCTCTTATATCTTTTAATAAGCACCTTAATATCTACTTTGCAGACATCGACAGCGCATTTCTCCACAAATACGAAACTTGGTTGCGAAAAACAGGGCTTGCAGAAAATACTATCGGCATTAGATTTCGCACATTGAGAGCCATTTATAACTTGGCAATAGAAAAAGGTGTAGCAAAATCAAAACATTATCCTTTCAAATCATATAAGGTTGCTAAACTTCACAAGGAAACTGCAAAACGCAGTTTAAGCAAAGATGATATTGAGCGCATTTTGAATTTCAAATCCTCTAACCGCTATATGCGTTTCCCGATTGATATTTTCGCATTTACCTATTACTGTGGTGGAATAAATTTTGTAGATATAGCCAACTTAACTAAAGACAATATAGTAGAAGACAGGCTAATCTATAAGCGACAAAAGACAAACAAACTAATCAAAATACCTTTGCAACCACAAGCACGGGCTATTATAGAAAAATATCTTACCGATGAATCACCCTACCTGTTTCCGATTCTTTCAACATTGCATAAAACAGAGACACAGAAAGCCAACCGAATACATAAGGTTATCTGCAAGGTAAATGAGCGATTGAAACAAATAGGTAAAGAATTGAACCTGCCTATCACAATTACCACATACGTTGCTCGCCATAGTCAAGCAACCGTAATGAAAAAGGCAGGTGTTTCAACCTCTGTCATTCGGGAGATTATGGGGCATAGCTCGGAACGGGTAACGCAAATCTACCTCGATAGCTTTGACAACGAACAAATCAATGAAGCAATGAAAAACTTGCTCTAACAAAATTCACTCCACTTGTTTTTTAACAGGTGGAGTTCTTGTTTACAGAAAAACTCCTATCTTTACAAAAAAAAGAATATGGCACATCAATGCTACTTATATCCAATGGAGAGATTCAAGGGAATAGAACCTTTATTAAAACAGTGGTTCAATATTGACAGATACACATCTGCACTTTCCAACTGCATAAGTTTTTCTATTACACCCAATCAACTGATTAAAACAGAATTTCCAGAGGAGTACCGCAACAAAGATGGCAATATTGATATTCATCGATATTCATTTGACCATTCTGATGTGATTCAAGTGCCAATAAGCAGTGATTACGATACAGGTGATTTAGAGCAATTCTTCAAAGATTACAGCATAGAAGAAGACACTATCATTTACGATATATTATTCTTTATGTTCATTTATAGCGAAACTTTAAGAAAAGACTATAGTACGCCTATCGATGAAGTAGAAAACGACTATTTGCAATATGCCGTAGGGGTTAGACCCGAAATGCTGAAATTATACATAGCTCTTACTGAAACAGCAGAAAAAGATACTGTTAAAATCCGTTTTGGTAATAACAAAGCTGTTGAAGTAGATACAATGGTTCCTTGGCTGAAGGACGAGCTGAAAGAATACCTCGATAAATATCTGGGTGTGAAAAGCATTAAAGAAGCAAAACAAGAACTGCTAATAAATTACACAAACAGGATGGGTGCTCCTAATAATTGGCAGACAAATCAATACATTTGGGGAGTTTACAACTTGCTTAACGAAACAGGTTTCATAAAATCGCAGGGCGCGGGAAAAGTTTCTCGTAAACAGGCTAAGTTCATCGAGGACTATTTAATGGCAATACACATTATAAATATAGACAGCAATATTGACGCGAACAATATCCGCGGCAGATTAAACCACCTTTTGAAAAACTATGATTCTATAGAACAAATTGTAGAAGAAATGCGTTACAAGTCCTCTCCCAACAACAATGGAACAAAGCTTTTCTAATTATTCTTATTCAGATATTCAAGGCATTCATCAAAAATGGTGGATGCCTTTTTCTTTATGGTAAAATATTCATTTTTTCAGATTAAGTTATTTACCAACAGCCCCTATTTCTTAGCACTATTTTTGTGCCACAATTCAGAACCGCAGTACAAATGTAAGCAAAGTGAATTGTCCCGAAAGGCTCACGGGGGATGAGCCACAAATTGCCAAACAAGTTAATTTTAAATAATATGGCAAATTCAAATGTGGTGGCGACCCAAAACGCAAATGAGAATGTTAACGCAGTAGCAACTGCAAGTGTCGAAAATCCTCAGTTCAAGACTGTTAAGGCTCAGATTGAGGGCGAGGTGCAGGAAATCATTTTGGCTCGCCATAAGTACTCAATGGATGGTCTTAAGGCTTCTCAGCAGAAGCAGTTGGAACTCATCGATAAGTCAAAGATGTTGGGAGTAATCTTTCACCTCGCAACAGCAGAGGTGTTCTATGAAGCAGGAATTGAGCTTCGTGACCTTGATAATAACGAGATTCCTGCTGGCACACAGAATGTGTTTGTACCTGTTGAAACTGCGGATACATTCTATCGTTTTACAATCGATGATGTTTTAGAGAATGTTGAAGTTCATACTTTTGCTAATGTGCAAGAGTTAGCTGAGGTAACAGGTACAACCACTCTGTTTAGCAGAGGTCTGACTTCTAAAGAAAAGATTGGCGTGGCGGCACTTGCTACAAACGATGAAGTGTGCAATGCTATTTACGATTTAGCTCTTGAAGGCAATATGCCAGCAAGCACTGCTCAGTTATATCTTGATGTACAGGTTAAAGGCACAACTGCCGCAATGATGACCACAGGCTACAAGCCTAAAGACCTCGCTGGTCTTGGTAGAACTTATGAGGAAGCAAAGGAACTGTTTGATAAAGTGAGCGCAGTGTTTGGCGTAAATGAAGCTAAAAAGCGCTACGCAATTCGTGCAATCAATTATCTTCAAAAGTCAGAGGGCATTAGTTTGGAACAAATACACAATGGTCTAACAACGATTCCTGCAAATGAGGTGGCGAAAGCAAAGTTGATGAATTGTGGAGAGAAGGAAACTTGCATTGTAACTGTGCTTATGCTCTGGATAAAGGCACAGGAGAACCACCGAAAGGCTGTTCCAATGGCTGCCTAACGAGAAGCAATGGAAGCTCATGTGACAGGTGGGCTTCCATTCCCCCTAAAAATCTACAAAATCAGCTTCTAATGTTCTTAAAAGCTGTGTTCAGATTAGGGGGTACAGTGTGTTCAATTTAGTTGGGCTACATACTAACAACTAATATACTAATACCTATTGTTTATATATCTTGTGGAAGAAGTCCATGAAACAGTACAGGAAAATAACTGAACTTCTGGCGGGGCGATTGAAACCTAAAGAAGCATACTTGTTCTATTGTCTTGCTCTGAAGTCCGATTTTTTAACTAATGAATCATATATTACGCAGGACAGTTTAGCCAAGTTCTATGGGATTAAAGATGTAGACCAGATTCGTGAATGGCTATATAAATTCCAATCAAAGGGCTTGCTTATTATTGTAAAAAGCAAAGTCAAGGGGCAGTACGGAACATTCCAAAAATGCAAGTACATATTAAACGCAGAGCATTACAATATGATTTCTGACCTCTTGAAAGAAGAACCTATTAGCAGTCAGTTGAAAGGATTTTTGATATTACTGAAGTGCAAGTGTCTGAACGGTACAAACACAACTCTTTACAGTCAAAACCAATTAGCTAATGAGCTAAAGATAGGCAAATCCACCATATCAAATTACCTATCCGAAGCGGAATCTAAAGGCTACATAAGCAGAGACTCAAAAGGCATACATCTTTTGAAAAATGACATCTTTCTAATACCTAATGCCCCTCAACACGATTTTCGTAAGAGGAAAGCCAAAGCCGTACAGCCAGCCAAGTTACACGATATTATAATGGACTGATATAGAGCTGTAGGTAAGCTATTACTTATGGCTTTTACCTTTTAATGGGTACAGGAAAATATCACCTGTAAATGTCCGATTTGAAAAATCTCGCAGAATCAGTCTAATTTAAGGTACATATAACCCCTACTGAAAATCATACATCATTAGCTATTGCCTGTCAAGAGATATACATTTCTCCGAAAATCCATCTGCTCTATCTCGCTAAAAATGGTAATAGGTACTTATATCAAATCCCCCTCCCGAATTGCAAGAGTACCCTGTTTGTGGGTAGATATACGGTTTACTCCGCCCCGTAAAAAACTAGCGAAAAAGCATTCTTTTAAAAAGTAGCGACTATATGCATAATAGGTAATTGAGAAAATATATAAAACTAGTAAAAGAATAGGGATAAAAAATTTACAGTAATCATTTAATCATTTACCATTATGAACGAACTTATTTTGAACTCAACAAGCGTGAATTTTCTTGAAGCTAACACTAACGCAATCTCATTCGAGGAACTTACAGAACAGTGTGTTGTTCCTACTTGGGCGAATCAAGAACTGACCATTTCACACCAAGATTTCATCAGCACCGTACACAACGCGGCTTGTAACGTGTTTGCAGGGGAGACTGTAAACAACCCCGATATTCGTGTTTCACACATTGTTCGTGGTCGCATACCATCTGCATTAGGTAAGCGTTCAAGCGAGCTTCTTGAATGTGAGAAGACACAGTTCTACCAACGTTTAGCATTTGCGTTCACCATTCCAAGCCTGCACGAGTGCATAGACGGACAGCGTTTGGAACTCTGCATTGGTGGTGTTCGCAACTATTCAGACTTGAACCTGTACCGTGCTAATCGCGGAATGGAGAAATTCACAGTCTTTATTGGGTGGAGAGTGAACGTGTGCAGTAACCAAGTCTTAACAGGTGAGGGTGTGCGTTTAGCTATTGAGGTAATGTCACTACACGACCTTTACAAAGCTGTTGTTGACTTGTTTTCAAGTTTCAATCTTGATAAGGATATACAGTTGTTGCATACTCTTACACAGACAAGGTTGACAGAAACACAGTTCGCACAGATTGTGGGTAGAATGAGACTTTATCAAGCATTACCAAGCTATCAGCAACGCAGAGTACCAAAGCTTCTCATTACTGACAGTCAGATTAACAACGTGTGTCGTGACTACTACAGTAACCCGAACTTTGGAACAAAGGACAGCACTATTTCAATGTTTGATTTCCACAACTTGCTAACAGAAGCGAACAAGAGCAGTTACATTGACAGCTATGTTCAGCGTGGTGTCAATGCTACAGAAGTGACGGTTGGAATCTGTAAAGCATTACAGGGAGATTCTGAATATTCTTGGTTCTTGGGCTAAGAATACGGAAAGAGGACATTCCATTTTTGCGTGGAGTGTCCTCTTTTGTTTACTTACACTTTTCTTTATAAGTGAAATAACATTGATTATTAACCACTTATAAAATTGCATATAAATTTACTTACACTTATATCGTTAAACGACTAAAACTGAAATAAATATGAGTTTGAAGAACAGTTATACAACTAGCGACTATCTCCAATGGGACAGTGCTACAACATTAGTTAGAAAGCTATACAGAGAGAAGAATTATAGAATAAGCCTACTTATTGGGTGTGGCATATTCTTTGGCTTGCGAATCAGTGACCTGTTACGCCTTAATTGGAATATGCTACTGAACAAGGAAGCGAAATTTGTGCTAATTGAGAAAAAGACAGGCAAACGCAGAGAGGTAAAAATTAACAGGGAATTTCAGAAGCATATCAAAGACTGCTATCAAGCATTACATATTGATAATGCAGATGAACTCTGTTTTATATCTGCTCGCAACAAGGTTTATTCTATTCAATGGATAAACTTAATATTGAAAGAACTTAAATATCGGTACAATTTGAAGATTAACCATTTTTCTACTCATTCGTTACGCAAGACATTTGGCAGAAAGGTGTTTGAATCTTCGGACAATGCAGAACTAGCATTAGTCAAGCTTATGGAACTGTTCAACCATAGCAACGTTGCTATTACAAAACGCTATCTTGGATTGAGACAAGAGGAGATTTTACAGACCTATGATTGTCTGAGTTTCTGAACTATGAGACGGCGACATTTTTTGAAGAAAAAACTTTTTATAGACCCTGTTCAAATTTTGTCGCCACTCTACTATTACAAGCAAAAAACATTCATAATCTGCATTACAGACTTCTACAGCAATTGTTAAAAAGTTTTTTCAGCAATTATCTTGATAAAACAAAACACCTTTATTACTTTTGCAATAACTCCAAGTTACAGCGGTAGCAAAAGAGTTATTTTTTTAATAAAAAGGTGTTATTGAAATTATCTTCTAAAGTCAAACTTCGCAACTTTGATATTGGAATGAAGATAGTAGCGGTAGCACCACATCGTTGGTTTGTACAGCCCGTAGTGGCTCTTTACATAACCTTTGGTGTGGGCTATTGCTTTATCCATTCCAAAGGTAATGCGAAGACCTGACTTTAGGATAAAGCAAATATAGTTCCCACACCTTATTTTTATTTAATGCCAAACAAAGGGGACAGTGAGGCTATAGGAGATAAAAATATGAAAAAATTATTTGTAGCGACCCTACTTTCATTACTAAACATATTGCCAATATTTGCCGCACCTCGCGATGATAGAGATAGTGGCACATCTGGCATTACATTCATCATAATGATTGTAATAGTTATCATAGGCATTGTAAAGGCTTGCAAAGGAAACGACAAATGAATTCAATTTTATAAAAAGATTATACGTTAAAAACAATCAAATAACCTTGAATATTTTATATAATTATGGCAATCAGAGTAACTACTAATTACCACACTATTACTATGCCTGCGGAACTTACTGATAGACTTCAAAAGTTGCAATTCGCAGGAGCCTTTGCAAAACGACTTGGAGAGGACAAGATATATAATCAGCTAAAAGATGCATTCTATAACTTAAGGGAACAATGGGAATCCTCTACAAGTAAATTATGCAAACAGAAAACCAAAACAAGTTGGCTAGGTGGAGGAGATGTTTATCGATATATTTCTTATTGTGGTGACTTTGAGGATTACGGGACAATTGGTGCAGCGGAAGAAATAGAAAAACGTTTTGGTAAACAAGGTTTAGTGGAAGCACTTAATAAATATATAAGAGAACTTAGCAATAGATAAAATGCAATATCGATTTTTTAGTTTGCTCGTTGACATAGATGAAGTAACTAATTTGTAGGAGAATTAATTTTGATAATTAGGTTAAATAATATTCATATAGGTTATGCCAAATTTAAAGATTGAATTTTGTGGTTCTTATAATAAAACCTTTTATGATGTCACACACGGAGATGTGAAGATTAGAGATAATCGACTATATATAAGAGCGCAATATATTCCTATTCGTGAGGACTTAGTAAAATATGCGTATGCTGAGATAAATAAAGGGCTTTATTGCGGAGGATATAAATATTATCATTTGTACTTTAAGATTCTTCCAGACCATAGATTTTTGGTTGACTACAATCGCCACAACAACACCGTTGCTTTAATCCTTAATACTGCATATTTATTTGGACAGGGGAGAAGTTGGAGGTGTCCTTATCGGGATGATGAATTGAACTTTGGATGACCTAATTAGAAGAAGTCTCAGTTGAGAATGATTCATTATAAAGCCAACCTACCTCACAGACAAGTTGGCTTTTAACGAAAGATTTTGCTTTCTCTTTACAAAAAGAAAAGACTATGAAAAAAGCACTAAAAGAGCATTTGAATATTTGGACAATTTCACTACTTGTGTTGTTTACCTCATTGTTGACATCGTGCTCAAATGGGATATTAACAAAAATAGAGGAAAACCCCACTTCTGTTGCAACTGTAATTGGTGTGGAACTACCCGATTTGGAACTTGTCAAATCAGACCGCGGAGTAGGCTCGCATTATCTCTCCTACACCTATGAGTTCAAATTCCGTGAGCCTATGTCCAAAGCACATATCACGAAATTGGAGGAGTTGTGCAAAACAGACAAGCATTGGAGTAAGAACTATTGCGGAGACTACATCTATGCGACCAATATAAACGGAGATATAATGGATTGCCTTATAAGTGAAGACTATATGATTTTTGGTTATTCCCAGAGCGATGGTGAAGAAGAAATCGCTGATTTCATAATAGTCCTGGCTATAATAAAACTTATAGCCATAATTGCAGGCATTATAGCGTTTATTATTTTTCTTGTCCGAAAATTCAAGAAGTAAGAAATTTTAGGAATTCCTTTTAATTATGAAACGAGCTTTTCTTTGCTTTATACTCATTGCTATAGGAATAGCTTATCTTCATATTGAAAAAAGAGTAACCAAATTTGAATTACCTAAGGGCGAACTGAAATGGTCGAACAAGAGACCGCAAAATGCAAGAATGTGCATCCCTGCCGCTTTCACCGATGAGCAAGGACAAATCCTTGGGGCTTACAGGATAAATGGAAAGAGCTATGAAGCGAACAAGACTATGAGAATGAGAGTCTCCCTAAAAGGAGATATGTTCTTTATCAGTAGTAAATGGATGGGCGACAATGGTTTCCAACAACTGACATTGGTTAACAATTCCAAAGCAATGAAGTTCCACGACACGCGTAAGACTATACGCAGAGCTTTATGCAAAGACAAGGACGGTGCTTTTATATTGCAATCCAATTACCCTATGACTATATCCGATTTTGCTTTAGAGTGTGGCAAACGCTGTACCAATGCAAGCTACCTTGATATGGGAGAATTTGGTTACGGATATATCAAAAACGGATTGTTCACAATACCACTATACATTTGGGGATACTTCACAAGAGACAAACAGACCAATTGGTTATATATTGAATAGAGGTGATGAATCACTATTGCAAATAAGAGCTTACAGAGTGTTTTACAAGCTGTAAAATACCGCGATATATGGTAAGTTGTGATGCTTAAAAAAGTTTCCACAAACAAGCTATATTTTTAGCATTAGATATTGAAAATTATTAACTTTGCATTGAGATATTAACCCCAATTATTAACTATATCTTGGTTGATTTTTTGTCAACCGCTATGTCAACCGCAGAACGAAAGTTGCATTCATAAGACAGAAAAGAAACACATAAGGTGCTGTAGCTCAGTTGGTTGCCATCGGAAGCTTGCTTCAGATGGTCGTAGAAGCGAAAGGACTGAAAATCCTTGTGTCCCCGGTTCGATTCCTGGTGGCACCACAGCAAAGAAAAGCGAAACAACGTAAAATCCTGATTTTCAACAAAAATCGGGATTTTTTATTTTCCCCTAAAAAGCAAAAAAGTGCGGTTCACGACCGCCTTTGGTGGAGCAAGATGTGGAGCAAACGGGTGTTCCAAATATCTCCACCTTGAAAGAGCGTTTCTCGCTGATTCACAACATTTTGCATAGCGTCAAAACGGGCTCGAATTCTTACTTTTGCCAAATAAAAGTGTAACTTAAAAGTAGGAGAAAATGAGACGATATTCATTTAATGTGCTTTTCTTTATCAAGAAAACCAAGCTGCTGAAGAACGGAGAGGCTTCAGTAGGTATGCGTATCACAGTAAATGGCGCAAGAGTGGAAACAAACATCCGCAAAAGTATTGAGCCTGTATCGTGGAATCAAGCAAAGGAGTGGCGAGGGGCAAAAGCCGCAAATCAACGGAGCTCAACAATTACATCGAGGAGAGTCGCATCAAACTCCACCGAATTTACACGCAACTTGAAGAGAACAGGGAACTTATCACTGCCCGAATATTGCAGGAAAAGTACTTCGGGGTGGACAAAAAGGTGGAGCAAGTACGCAACATCATCGGTACTATGCGTGAACACAACGAACAATGTCGAGCATTGGTGGGTAAAGATTTTGCCATAATCACCGTAAGACGCTACGAAAGTTGCGCCCGCTATCTTGCCGAACTTATCAAACTGAAATATGACAAAGAGGATTTGCCTATTACGGAGGTAAACGGCGAATTTGTCTGAGCCTTTGAATTCTATTTGAAGACCGAGAAGAATTGTCAGCAGAATACCGTTATCCGCTATATGAAGTGCTTGAAGAAGATTATCAACCTAAGTCGGATCGTAGCCATGTCGTTCTGTGAGCCAAGGAGTTGATGTGATG
>JAZONR010000030.1:0-13783 GCA_045654645.1 Bacteroidaceae bacterium | reverse complement strand
GTTGTACAAACAGTGGTGTTTGTTGCTTAACAACATAAGAAACTGACTAAAAGGGCTCTTTTGTTGTTATACTTGCCCTCAAAAAGCTCATTTACATTTAGTATACAGCGCTTTTTCGGGCTTCGCAAGCCTAAAAACAGCGCAAGCAATGAGGGCAGCCCGATTGGGCTGCCCTCATCATCAATGTCTGTCTTATAAAAACAGTAGTGATATTTTCTTTTTGTGTTAGAATGTATAGAATACTGCGATGCCGAATGTTGCCATTCCAAAGGATTTCTCAATGGGGCCTTTGTATTCAAACAATCTGTCCGATATTGAGTATTTGTTGAGGGGTGGGGTAATGTTGATATCAGCATAGGCTTTAAGTCCAAAGCTTTGGCTGTTCTTTATCTTCATAGCACCACCTACGCTAACTCGGCCGGCAAAATTCACGGCGTTAATACCGTCGTTGAGGTTTTGTTCTTCCCTCATATATATGAGTTTGCCATTCATATTCTGGTAGTATACAGCACCAACACCAATGTAGAACGGCTTGTACCCATCTCCACCCAATCTCACAAGCAGTTCAACGGGAACAGATATTCGGTTATACTTTAAACCGCTTTGGTCTGCACTGGGCTCGGTCTCTATCACGTTACCATTGCTGTCGGTCTCTTTCTTCTCGCTGTGCTTGTTGCCCGAGTAGTTGATACTTGCCTGCATATTTACCCAATGCTCGTTTTTACCAAGATTGATACCGGCACCAATTTCAAATCCGGCTGCACCGCCAAACATTGCACCGCCTTGAACAAATCCCTTGACAAATCTGTCATCATCAGCCTTTGAGCAGAGTGGTGTAAGCACCAACAGTGCCAATAATATTATTCTTGAAAATCCTTTCATAGTTTCTGTCGTTTATGCTTTTAGAATTTTACATTTCCCAAGCCAGTCTGGGGCAACGTACCTGTTTTTTCACGCCGTTGATTTCGCCTTCCCAAACCCAAATGTTGTCAAAGTCCCAATAGTCGGCATAATCGCTATAAGACTCAAACATCTTTTCGGCAATGTCTTTGGTTTCATAAACCGAGTAACTGTGCTCTTTTGTACCGTCGTAGCTTATTGGAGAGAAGTTGCTATGGTTGCAAATGGTGGTTGAGTAGCATAGGCTTATCTTGCTACTGCCGGCAGTTCCAACAATGCCGCCGATATACTTGGCTGCTGCAGAGGCTGTGATATCGCAATTGCTGTAACTTGCAATTACGTTTGCCGCTGCATTCTTGCCGCTGATGCCACCAATGTTATCATCGCCTTCGATGTTTCCGCTTGCTTTGCATCCGATGGTTCCTGAATAGGACTGATAACCTGTGATACCACCCACATATTGTGTGCCGCTGAGGTTGCCGTTATATCTGCAATATGCAATTGAGAAAGCTCCTGTAGCATAGCCGCTGATGCCACCAACATACTCCTCGCCATAAATGTTGCAAAAGGCATCGCACTCCTTTATGATGCTGTTCGATGCTGAATAGCTGTTAATGTTTACCTCGCCGGCAATTCCGCCCACACGTGTTCCATAGATAGCCGCTTTGTTGGCTGTTGATTCAACAATGCAGTTCTTAATGGCAAAGTAATCATTGTAAGAGTTATGTCTGATTGAACCAACTATTCCGCCCGCGTATGTGCCGCGAATCAATGAACCGTCTATGAGTGTTGTCTTGCAATTCGATATTGTGGCACCGTTATATGCGCGTCCTGCAATGGCACCCGAGTAGTTGCCGGTGATATATACTCCCTTGATGTTGAGGTTTTTTACTGTGCCCTGCACGGTGCCGAAAAGGCCGTTGCTCTCTTTGTCCTCAACACGCAGGTTGTGAATGGTGAAACCATTGCCATCGAATGTGCCGCTGAACTCCTTTATAGGATTCCATTTTTTGTTGTGAAGGTCGATGTCGTTTACAAGCCTAAAGTGCATATCGCTGTTGTCGGCAACCAACATCAACTGCTTGCTCGACTTTATTATGTAGGGTTTTTCGGCCGAGCCGTCGCCGGCAGCAAACTTGGCAGCTCCCTCTTCAAACCATTCGGCATCAACATCAGAAGAAGACTCTCCCAAATTTGTGGTGAGCTTAACCTTGGTCTTGCTATATTCGATGAATATGTCTTCCTCCTTAACAGGTGCGTATCCGGCCTTTTTGAAAGCTACTGCGTATGTGCCCTCTTCAACCTCGAAGCCCCATCGGCCGTCGGCGCCGGTTGTTTGGGTCTCCATAATGACGCCATCTCCGCTCTCCAATGTTACAATGCAGCCCTCAACGGGTTTGTTTTCGTGCTTGTCGATGACATCGCCATATATAAAGTTTGTGTTGTCGGTGCAGGCCGTCATCAACATCAATGCCGCCAACGACAGGCCTATTAGTATGTTCTTCATATTGCAATAATTTTTTTACTACAAATAATTTATCTCTCCCAAGCCAAACGTGGGCATATTACCTGCTTGCTTGCGCCGTTTATAGTGCCTTTCCAGGTCCAGGTGTTGCTGAAATTCCAATAATCGGCATAATCGGAATAGGCATCCTCCATCTTGAGGGCGATGTTGCTTACGTTCGCATCATAAACCGAGTAGCAGTACTCTCTATACTCGTTATATGAGTTGTTGTAGCATATTGGCTCGAACTTGCTGTGGTTGCAGGTGCTGGCCGAGTAGCATAGTCTGATGTAGGTGTTGGTGCTTCCTGCAATACCGCCAACGTACTTGGCTGCCGATGCGGCAGTGATGTTGCAGTGGCTGTAGCTGGCAATGATTTTGCCGCTTGAATTCTCGCCGCAGATGCCGCCAATATCTTCGGTGCCCTCGATGTTTCCACTTACCTTGCAACCTGCAATTGTTGAGTATGTATGCATTCCGGCTATGCCACCCACATATTGTGTGCCGCTTACATTGCCTTGGTATTCGCAAGACACAACGGATGAGCATCCGGTATTGTATCCAATTAAACCGCCTACATATTTTTCTCCATAGACGTTGCAGTTTACGTTGCAATTTTGAATTTTGGAGCCGTTGTCTTGGTAGCTTGAAAGCGCGGCGTGTCCAATGATGCCGCCAACATAATTTCCGTTGATTGAGATGTTGCTGTTGGTGGTTTCAACTGTGCACCCATCGATAAAGATTTGGTCGCTATAGCTTGTGCAATTGATGTAGCCTATCAAGCCGCCAACTTTTGTACCGTTGAGTACCGAGCCGTCGGTGAGTGTAACGGTGCAGTTGCTAATCTGTGTGCCGTTATTTGCGTATCCGGCTATTACACCGCTGTTGTTGCCGTTAATCTTTACGCCTTTTATTGTGAGGTTCTTTACAGTGCCCTTTATAGTGCCGATGAGGCCACGGTAGGTAATCTCATCGCGCTCCACGCGAAGGTTGTAAACAGTGTGTCCGTCGCCGTCGATTGTGCCGCTGAATGTCTCAATAGGTAGCCAATTCTTGTTGTTGAGGTCAATGTCGTTTGCAAGCTTGAAACATTTGCTGTTATAGTCCTTGATAAGCAGCAACTGACCACCGGTCTTTACTATGTAGGGGTCATATTTTGTTCCTGTTCCACCTGCAAAGTCCTTGGCAATTTTGCCGTCCCACACATCGCTGTCGGTTGTTGTTTCTGATTTGATGAACTTCACTTCGAGCATTATGTCGCCCTGTGTGCGTCCCGAATAGGAGATGCGGATGTTCTCGCTGTAGGTGCCATTGCTAACCTTCTTTCTATCGAGTGTGGTGGTGATTACAATTTCGCTACCGCTCTGCATAAGGCCCTCGCTCTTGTTCAGTGTGAGCCACTCGGGAACATTGGAAATGTAGAAAGATGTCTCGGCGTCGCTGTTGTTTATGAGCGAGAATCTCTTCTCGGTCTCCTTGTCGCCAAAGTCAATGCTCTTGACCGATGCAGTGAAGGGGGCCATAGGCTCCAACAGTGCATCAAGGCTGCTGATGTTGCCTGTTGAAATGCTTACGGTTTGTGTCTCTTTGTAGTAACCGGTCTTCTCAAATGTGAGGGTGTGCTCTCCCGAAGAGAGTTCTGTGAACTTGAAGAGACCGTCCTCGCCGGTTGTCATTGTTCTGTTACCCGGGTTAATGGTAACCAGGCAACCTTTAATTGCCGAGTTGTTGTTTGCGTCATAGACATAACCCTTTACGCCTGTAACAGTGGGCTTGTTCACGCTCACGCGCACAGCCTGTGAGCCGCCTGCGGCGTTCACCATAAATGTGGTAGATGCTTCATCTGTTGCCAGCTTGCTGCGGTCTACAACCATTTTAACTGCTACGCTCTTGCCCTGTGCTATGGAGCCGCTGGTGGGGCTCACCTTGAGCCACGCAACGTCCACGCCGATGATTTCCCAGCTGACAGTGCCGTTGTTGCCGGTGTTCTCTATTGAGAGAGTCTGCTCGGTGTGTGTAGAGCCAAAGTTGAAGTTGTCGTGAGAGAGGCTTATGCCTGCTACCGCCTTCACGGGGGTGATGTTGATGTCCACCTGGATGTTCTGACCGGCAGTTACAGTTACCTGCTTTGTGTTTGTCTGATAGCCGTTGGCTGTAATCTGCATCTTGTAGGTCTTGGGCTCAAGGTCCTTGAACTCAAAATGACCGTCAAAGCCGGTTACTGTTGTTGCGTTTCCGGGAGAGAGTGTTACCTCGGCTCCACGCACGGGCTCATTGGTCTCAATGTCGCTTACAATACCGAACACATCTCCTGTAACGTCTACAATATCCTGAACACAAGATGTTACAGAGAGTGCACAAAGGAGAGAGAACAGATAAAAAAACAGTTTCTTCATTTTGGTTTTTATTTTGTTTATATTTATTCTCAATAGTTTGCAAATATACAACAAATGAGCGAGATACGTCAAGCTTGCTTGGAATTTTCGCTGCGAATATGGAAAATATTTGCTCTTTACTGAAAATTACAAGCAAATGAGCGATGCGTGCAAGGCTTGGTTGAAATTTAAGCAACGAATGTCGGAAATAATAGAGTATATATTGGGTTTGCTTGAATATGTTGCAGTAAATCGCACAATTTTGCAGCAAATGCTATGCCGGCGGGCTGTGTGGGGTGGCGTTTACAACAAAGAGGAAGCACCGATGCGTCGTTGGTGCTTCCTCTTTCTTTATGCCTTATGCTATGCGCTTTTAAGGATGTCTAACACTTGTTGCAGTGTGTATGCCTCGTAGCGTGCCTTTGCTTCGCTATATCTCTTGTTGATGCGGGTGAATGGCACCCAATGTTCGCTGAACGGGTTAAGGCTTATGCTCTCGATTTTTCCGTCATCGCGCACGGCCGTGCAGCTGTTGCTGCCGCTCAGCGGGCTGCCCGAGATGCGGCACACAATGCTCCTTGAGCCGTCATCATTGACACGCACCGTTCCGCTGCAGCTGTTCCACCATTCAATGTAGATACCCAGGGTGGGGGCTCTTAATCCCGATGTGCCTGTGTATGCGATGCCGTTTTCAACGGCTATGGGGCACAGAAACATTCGGCTGTCGGCAAGGATGCGCTCTTGGTTGTTGAAGAGGAAAAGGGCATTTTCCATAAACAGTTGCTCCTGGGCCATCTTCTCTTCATCGTGAGTGGCGTGCGTGCGGCGCTTGTCGTTTCCGTAGGTGAGGTATTGTCCGGTGGTGTCGAGCTCCACGTTGTTCTCATCGGCAATGTGCTGCTGCTCAAGCGGGTAACACTCGAGTACGCGCCCATCACACAGCACAATCTTTCCATTGGGAAATGAACTTTCGGCCTCCTTGTTCTCCATAATTGATAGCTTGTGTTTATTATTCTCTAAACAAAAAACAGCGGCGCCGCCGCTGTTTTTTGTCTTTCTTATAGAAGCACTCGGCTTATTTTACTGTAAGCTTTGTTATATTGAGTGTCTTGGTAACGGCGAATGTAACGCTCTGTGCGCTGCCGTTCCATTTGCCGGCGCTGAATGTACCAGAGTCTGCTGTCATATCGCTCACTTTGCCACCCTCAAATACAATGCTTGACATTGTACCCTCGCTAACGCTTATGGTGATTGTTGAGCCGTTGTATGTACGCAACTCTACATCGCCACCTGTTCTTGTCCAGAATCTGACTGGTGTGCCTGCAGAACCTTGTGCTACCTTCACTGTTATATTACCGTTTGTGAATGTGTACTCACCTGCCTCAACGCCTGCACCCTGTGTTGCGCCGGGCTCAACTGTTGCGCGCTCAACAGATGGTGTAAGGCCCTCGGGGTTTGTGAAGTCGAATACACCTGCCTCGGCGGGTGTCTCGGGCTGGTCGGGAGTGTCAGGTGTCTCAGGCTCGGGAGTCTCGGGAGTTTCGGGAGTTGTGCCTGTTCCGCTTGCAACAACCACATTCTTGATTTCCCAAGTGCTTGAGTTTGCTGTAGACGACATATACTTGAAGGCAAATACAACAGCATTCTTGCCCATCATAGATGCAGGAAGAGCAATGTTGCCTGTGTTGTGGAATGTCCAACTGTTGTTGTTCACAGCGCCATAGTTAATCTCGCTCCACTCTGTTGTTGCAACATCACCTGTGTAGTTACTTGTGATAACCAACTTGTGGTTTGCGGCAGCTGCGCTTGCATCGCCCTTGTTTATTACATAGTCAAATGTGATGTATGCAGCAGTTTCATTTGTGAAATCAATTGCAGGCGAAATGAGCCAGCTCTCGGCATCCTGGCTTGCACCATTTGCATAACCTGATGCCTTTGCACCATAAGTCGCATCGGAAACCCAGGCATACTCTCCAACAGTCTCCTGTGTGGTGAATGAGCCGAAACCGTTTGTGAATGCTTCGTTGATGTATGAATTTGCAGGAGTATCAGGGGTTTCAGGTGTCTCGGGCTCCTCCGGTGTAACGCCATCGATTGAGTATTTTGAAACGGCCTTCAAACCGGCTACGCCAAAGTACTTCTCAAGGCTACCTGTGAGGGTTACAAACTTCTTGTAGTTGCCGGGGTTGTCTACAAGGTTCAATGCATCGCGCGCTGCGCCGCTGGGCAACTGCACTGTCAAACAATTTGCAACATTTGTCTCATTGGCATCATCTGCAATAAGAAGGTTGGTCTTTAGTACGGCTGCGTTGCTGAAGTTTGCATCGTTAATTGATTTGTCATCGATAGAGCCAACAATGTAACCCTTTACAGTGGCTGGTTTGGCAACGTCATCGAATGCTGCAAGAGCTTGTGCTACGGTGTATTCGCCAGCCTCCACAGGCTCATCAACCTCGGCCTTGCCGTGTGCTACCTTGAAGTTCTTTACCTCCCAGGTGCCGGCCTTTGTTGTAGCTGTGTAACGCAATGCGAATACAACACCGCTCTTGCCAAGGAACTCGGCGGGTACTGCTACATTTGCCTTGTAGAATGTAACCCAATCTGCACCCTCAACAGCATTGTAGGGGAGGTCTACCCAGGTAGCTTCGGATGCCTTGCCTGCGTAGTTGGTGCTGATGAGCAATGAGTGGTTGGCTGCAACCTTGCCGCTCTCGGCGTAGCGAATAATATATTCGAATGCTACGTATGCCTCAGTTTCGTTTGTGAAATCTACTGGAGACGAAATCAACCAGCTTGTAGCAGCCTTGTTCTCGCCATCAACATATGAGGTGGCTTTTGCTGTCTTGTAGTCGATAATCCAAGGGTAGTTGCCTACTGTCTCTTCGGTGCTGAACACACCGAAACCTGATGCAAAAGTCTCATTGATGTACACGCCCTCTTCGGTTGTGCCACCGCCACCATTGCCTCCGTTGTTACCGCCGTTGTCGGGGCCGAAAGGAGAGTCGGGTGTCTCGTTACAAGCTGCAAGAGCAAGCATTGCAACTGCTGCGAAAAATAATCTCTTGATTTTCATAGCTTTTTTGTTAATAGTTTATGTTTTGTTTTTTATTCACTTACTTTCTCAATATCGGCTGTTGATGTGAGCATAAACTGCCAATAGTCTTTGGAGTCGCTGTTGCTGCCGGGGTTGCGATAGCGTGTGAGCACTCCTCTTACATTAAAATTGTAGGTGGGCATAGCTTCGTTGGCAAAATCGGCGTATGTGCTCAAACGGAAGATAACCTTCTCTTTGCCCACAAGTACATTGCGCTCAACAGCGGTGTTTGTCTCGCTTATCTGCTCGCTCTCCGGAGCATAGGCTCTTATGCCGTCAGCCTCCTTGAAATTGACATTTCGCAGCTCTACATAGATGGGTGCCGAGTCCTTATTGTTTTTGTCGGCAAGGAAGGCTTCATCAACCACCAAAGGTTCTAATTCCTTTTGTTTAAGGTCTGGAGCGCCAATGATTCTCACACACTTTTGGAACTCAAGTTTTGAGATGCGACCTATCTGGTACTCGGAATATTTTGTGTTGAAATATTTTGTTCCTATTTGTGCAAGGCTGCCGTAACCGCCAATGTAGAGGTTTTTGCAGTCGATGCGCACGCGCTGGCCAATGGGCATTACTGCGTATAGGCCAACATCGTTCACGCCAATGATGATGGCGCCGCTCTCATCCTTTATTACTATTTGCTTATAGACATTGCCGGTGATGTCATTGGCAACCACAACGCCCTCAATGACTTTTGGCTCGGTGATTTGCTCATAGCCGTTGCTGCGTATTATCTGTGCATATTGTGTCTTCAGCTCTTCTATGGTGGTGTTTGCCTCGCCAATCTTGTTGTTGCCAAAGGGGGGCTGGTCGAATGTGGGCTCATCAAATTCGTTCATACACGATGTGGTCGTGATGAGCACCAGTGCGAGCATTGAGAGATATTTGATAACTTTCATATGTTTCATTTTAATTGTTTATACTCTTTTTTAGAAACGGAAACCAACATTCAGGTAGAAGTTGAATGCGTTGGCATAGTAGAGGTAGGGGTTCTTTGAGAACTTATAGGTGCGCTCGCTACCGTCGGCATAGTTGTCGTCGCGGTTCTGCTCATATCCGCCTGTAATCATATCGGTGTTGTTGAGCAGGTTGCTTAGCTGAAGGTTTATGTTCAGCTTTTTGCCGTGGCGCAGGCTGATGCTCTTGCCTATTGATGCATCGACAATGAAACCTCCATTGCCCTTGTATTGTGTTGGAATATCGAGCACTTCGTTGCCGTTGGTGTCAATTACCGGGGCACCAACAACGCCTGCAAGGCGTGCATACTTTGATGCGTCTACATAGATGTTGTCGTAATAGTTTACGTTAGCGCTCAGGTACCAGCCGCTTACGTTGTAGTCGGCACCCAGGCTCAGTGCGGTGAGTGGTGTGCCATCGGCCTTCACTCCTGTCATATATACCTTGTCATTGATAACCACCTTCTCGTTCTCGCTGATGAGGAAACCGTCGGCGTCATTGGTGTATGATGCGTCGCCCACCGATGCAACGGCATTTACCGAGAGTGATGATGTGATGTTGTAGACAATGGCTGCCTCAACACCGCAGTGGCGCTTGGCAACACCGGTCATTGTCAAATAGGTGAACTGTGATTGCTGGTCGTTGTAGAAGGCGCTCTGCTCAACAGCGTTGGTGAAACGTGTGTAGTAGCCGCTTACCTTGGCTGTTACAGGGCCTGCGGTGAGCTTGTATGAGAGCTCGGCATTAAAGATGTTCTCGTTTGTGAGTCCCTGCACAAAGTCGTTGCGCATACGGGGAGCGATGAACGAGTTATAGGCAATTGGTGCACGGTTTTCATAGCCTGCACCCAATGAGAGTGTGTTATAGGCGTTGAAGGCGAAGATTGCACCAACCTTTGCACCACCTCCAAAGAATGTTGCTATGCCGCTGCTGCCCTTTGAATACTCCATTGCGCGGCCGTTGCGCATATTACCAAAGCGTTCCATTGTTGTGCCCTCGGCATTGACTGCACCAAAGAGGTGGAAGATGCCCTTGCTGAAGCGGTGCTGATAGAAGAGGTTGGCCTTGTTTACATAAAGGTCATAGTCGTAGCCAAAGACGTCGCCTTCCTTAATCTGGCGATTGGGGTGGTCTACGTCGTTCTGCACATAGTCGCTGTTGGGGCCAAAGTCGCCCACAGAGAATTTGTCAATGTCGGTGTATTTGTTGGCACCCATAAGGTCGTCCATTGTCTTGTAGTGCATTCCCTTGGTGCTACCAAGCTGAAGGCCTACGGTACCGGTGTTGTAGCGGTTGTACTCGATGTTGAGGGTAGAACCCAGGTTGAATGTCAGCTGGTCGTTGTGGCGGCGCTCAACATAGTAGAGGCACTCGCCGCCGCTGGCATTGGCCTGCTGGTTGGCAAAGTACATATAGTCCCAGTTGAGCTGGCGGTTGGCCTTGCTTGCCAACCAATAGTCGCGCTGTGTGTTGAAGTCATTTATCTCCTGCTCGGTGGGCTCGTATGAGAGGTCCCACACGTCATAGGCTGCGCTGGGCAGGTTCTTGTAGTAGTTGGGGCGGGGGTCGGCTGCATTACCGTTCCATCCGAGTGCCGATGTGCTGTACATCGAGTACTTGCCAAAGAGTGAAGTGGTGAGCTTCATCTTGTCGTTGATGTTGTAGTCCCAAGTGATTATCATTGAGGGCTCGAATGAGTTTACCACGCGGGCATTGCGCTTTTTCCCCTGTTGGTATCCCCAGTTGGGGTTGTAGTAGTGGCTGCCGGCAAGCCAATAGGCCTCCTCGGTGGCTGCGCCCTGCTGTGCGCGCTCTGTTGGTGAGCCCCAGGTGGCTATTGACAGGCTGTGGCTGTCGTTGAATTTTTTGTCGGCGGCAAGGAAATAGGCTGCTGAGTTGTAGAATGTACCCTCAATGACACCTTCGTTTGCCCAACGGTATGATGTTGAGCCGGTGAATGCCCAACCGTTCTCCATAAGGCCGGTAGAGTAGGTGTACATTGCGCGGGCAAGATAGTTGCGGTTGCAACCTACAAGCGATGCCTTGTGGCCGGCAGCTTGTTGGCTTGCGCGCATATTGATGTTGCTTGCGCCGCCCACACTGCTGAAACCGAATGCGTTGTGCTCGAGGTAGGTGGCACCCTCTTTATTGCGGGTGGCGTCGTTGAGACCGCCAATCATACCATAGCTGAACTGGCCGCGCTCGGCATCGTTGAGCAGAACACCGTTGGCATATACGTTGTTATAGAGGGATTCGTAGCCCCTGATGCGAAATCTCATAGCGCTGAAGAGGTAGCCCACTTCCGAGAGAAAATAGTCATCGTTGGATGATACCATTGTTGTTGTGCTTGAGAAATCATCGTCATCGCCCAATTGGCTCTCTGAGAAGGTGTAGGACTCGTTGTCATTGTCAATGACAATTGTGTTGTCAACGCTGTTGTTCTTGAGAGAGTCGGCGTAAAGCATTCGCGCGGGCTGCTGCCTTACCATACCGTTCATCTCCTTCGTAGTTGCTACCTGTGCATTTGCAACAGCTACGGAGCAAAGCAGCAGGAGTGCTGCGAATTTGGAAAGTTTTGTCATAGTAATTTATAATAACTTGATTATGTTGCTTTTAAGGTTTTTACTTGTGCCAGTGCGCCGTTTACGCGGCGCGCATTGTGGCGCACGTGTACTTTTTAACACACAAAGGTGGCAAAAAAAAACATATCAAAGAAGATGTTTTGCATTTTTTTTGATGGCAGGTTACAAAAAACATCTGTTTCCACTTTTTTGTTCATTTGTTTTGTTTATTAAGGTATTTTTTGTATTTTTACAACTGAATATGCTCTGTGCTTGCAATGGTGCGGGCGTCTCCTTCCATTCGATAATATAAAAATGATGATAATGAAAAGAAAACTGTTTTTTGTGGCAATGGCATTGCTGTTGTCGGTCTTTACACTCCAGGCGCAGGAGCAGAAAAGGTATGAGGTGTACAGCGTGGGTTTCTACAACCTCGAGAACCTCTTTGATACCATCCACGACAATGGCAAGAACGACTATGAATTTCTGCCCGATGGCACCAACAAATGGGGTACACTCAAATATACCAACAAGGTAAAGAATATGGCTACCGTGCTCAATGAGATGGGTACCGACGTGTTGCCTGTGGGAATGGCTGCTGTGGGTGTCTCGGAGATTGAGAATTCAAGGGTGTTGCAGGATCTTGTGGACCACGAGGTGCTTGCTCCCCGCGGATGGGATTTCATTCACATAGAGGGTCCCGATAGACGTGGCGTGGATTGTGCGCTGCTCTATAATCCCAAACTGTTCAAGCCTGTTGCCTCCAAGCTGGCACCATATACTACTGTTGATAATGATACCACATACAAGACACGCGGTTTTCTCATTGTGAGTGGTGAAATGGGCGGCGAGTCGGTGCATATGATTGTAAATCACTGGCCTTCGCGCTATGCCAAGTCTCCTGCTCGCGAGCGTGCCGGGGTGCTGGTGCGTGAACTCAAGGATTCCATAATGGCTGCTATGCCCGATACAAAGGTTATTATTATGGGTGATATGAATGATGACCCCGATAACAAAAGTATGAAAACCTGTCTTGGTGCTGTGCGCGAGAAACAGGAGGTGAAGGGGGCTACTGACCTCTACAACCCTTGGTGGAATATTTTGCGCAAGAAGGGACAGGGTACGCTCAAGTATAAGGGTAAGTGGAACCTTTTCGACCAGGTGGTTATTAGCGGTAATCTGCTGGGCAGCGACCGTTCTACATTGAAACTCTACAAGACCGAGATTTTCTCTCGTAATTATATGTTCCAGCAAGAGGGTCGTTACAAAGGTAACACAAAACGCACTCACGCGGGTGGTGTGTGGCTCAATGGCTACAGCGACCACTTGCCGGCAATTATTTATCTTATAAAAGAGGCGAGATGACATCTGATTAAAACAAAGAATGACCGTCGCGGCCGGTCATTCTTTGTTTTAATCAGATGTTTAGACGGCTTTCCACCATTTCCCAGTCTACTATCTCCCATAGCTGGTGCACGTGTTCGCTGCGACGGTTCTGGTAGTCGAGGTAATAGGCGTGCTCCCACACGTCAATGCCATAGAGCGGTGTCATACGGTGGCGCACGGGGTTATCGGCGCCGGGGCAACTGATGATGTTGAGCTTGCCATTCTCCTCCTGTGCCAGCCACACCCATCCGCTGCCGAAAAGCGCAGCTGCAGCCTCTTCCATCTTTCTTTTCAGGGTGTCGAAGTTGCCAAAATCGAACTGTATGAAGTTCTTGAGGTTTCCACCGGGGCGGTTATTACCCGGTGTGTCGGGTGTGAATTGTTCGAAATAGAGCGCGTGGTTAAGTACCTGCCCGGCGTTGTTGAATAGCGGTCCCGGCGGCGCCAGCTCCACAATCTCGCGCAGGGTGAGCCCCTCAAAATCGGAGTCGGTTACCAACTTGTTGAGGTTGTCTACGTATGCCTGCAGATGCTTGCCATAGTGAAGCTCCATTGTTGTTTGGCTTATTGTTGGAGACAAAGCCTTGGTGGGGTAGATGAGCACCGGCATTTCATATCCTGTGCGCGTTGTTCCTGTGTAGATATTCATATTCTTTATAGTTTGGTATAGAGAGTAAACAAAAGCGTGGCTTGAATGTTCGGCAGTGAAAAGTGAAAGAGTTGGTTTATGTTGCACTCGCTGTAAAAAAACAAAGTAAACTTTGTCTGTTTTTTGCTCGTTTATGGCTATCTTCACTTCCGGTGGAGATAGTGTTGCACTCGCTGTAAAAAAACAAAGTAAACTTTGTCTGTTTTTTGCTTGTTTATGGGAGGCTGGGTCAAAAGTAATTTTGGCTCAGCCTCTTGTTTGGAGTAATTTTTCCGTTTTTATCTTCAGATTCGAAGAAATATCATTTTTGTACGCATAAATCCTTTATGCAGCCCGACAACATTCTAAATATGCTCCAAT
>JAZONR010000029.1:0-19094 GCA_045654645.1 Bacteroidaceae bacterium | reverse complement strand
ATGTGGTAGTTTAAAGATAATAAAAATTTCCCAAACAAACAATAGCTATTCCAATGTTTATCAATGGAATAGCTATATTTTTATTATCATACGGCAATTTGAACGCTGAAATAATAAAATGAAGAAGGGTAACCCAATTTGACTTTTGGGTCACCCTCCTGTTCATTGTCCAACTATTTTTGTCTTTGGCAGCTCTGCATTGCGTTTTTCGGTATTCTCGACCAGCGCTGCCGCAACGGCCATAAACGCCTGACCATCGGGAGTGTCCTGCCTCATCGCAATGGGCGTTCCCGCGTCTCCACACTCGCAAATGCTTTGCACAAGCGGTATCTGTCCAATGAGAGGAATACCATACTCCCGGGCCATACGCTTGCCTCCCTCCTTGCCAAAGATATAGTACCTGTTCCCGGGTAGCTCGGCGGGCGTAAACCACGCCATATTCTCCACAAGGCCAAGAATGGGCACAGCAACCTTCTCATTAACAAACATATTCACACCCTTTATGGCAGCCGCCAACGACACCTCCTGGGGTGTTGTAACCACCACAGCACCCGTCAGTGCAAGACACTGCACAATGGTGAGATGAATGTCGCTTGTTCCCGGCGGAAGGTCAATGAGAAAATAGTCAAGGTCGCCCCAGTTGGCATCGGCGATAAGCTGCTTCAGCGCATTGCTTGCCATTCCACCGCGCCACAAGATAGCCTGCTCCGGGTCCACAAAGAAACCTATGGAAAGGAGCTTTACACCATATTTCTCAATGGGTTGTATAAGGTCTCGGCCATCAATATTCTCGCTATAGGGGCGCGCATCCTCAACGTCAAACATTTTGGGAATGGAAGGGCCGAAAATATCGGCATCGAGCAGACCCACCTTGTAGCCAAGGCGTGCCAATGCAATTGCCAGGTTGGCCGATACAGTAGACTTTCCCACACCGCCTTTGCCCGATGAGACAGCTATCACATTCTTCACCTGTGGCAGGAACTTACCCACCTCGGGGCGCATAGCCTGACGGCTCACAACACTGATGTTACCCTCTATCTCAACCTCCTTGCCCACATACATAAGTATGGCAGCCTCGGCCGACTTCACCACTGAACGGATGAAGGGGTCGGTAGGTTTGTCAAAAATAAGTGAAAAACTAACCTTGTTGCCGTCGATGCGTATGTTGTCATCAACCATCTCGGCCTCAACAAGATTCTTGCCGTTTCCCGGGTAACGCACCTTCTCAAGCGCATCCAATATAAGTTTAGGGTACAATGCCATTGTTCAACGCTTTTAGATATAATAGTCGGCCTCGGCACGACCCTCGGTTATTCCCTTAAAATAGGCAGCCACCTCGACGTGCGCAGGATGCACCTTGTAGCGCTCCATTGCGTCGGCATCATCAAAGGCGCTGACCAACACTGCGTCATAGGCAGTGCCTGCCACGCACACATTAATGCCCACCTCAAGCGAGCGAATCTCGGGCACCACGCCCACCAAAGCCTCAAGATGCTCCTTCACCCACAGCGCGTGCTGCTGCTTACTCTTTCCGTTGGCACCTTCAATGAAGCGCCACATTACAATATGCTTAAACATAATACACTGTTATTTGCTTGTTTCCAGACAACTCCTCTTGCTGCGGCCATAGCTGCGATACTCATCGAGCTCAATCTCCACATTGGGCTCTTCATACTGCTCCTTGGCAGGCAGGTTGAAGGCTATATACTTTATGGTTATCCCGCGCGACAGCCACTGCGACTCGTAGTAGGTGCGTATCTTCAGCAGGTCGCTGACCACCGGCCGGCCGTGCACATCATCAATACACTCCACAACAGGCAAGCCGTTCACCTCGGTAATGTACTTTGTATATGTGAACATAAAATTGCTATCCGTCTTCAGATGCACAACCGCATCATCGGCAAGAATGTTCCTGTAGCGTGCCAAAAAGAGAGAAGATGTCAATCGCTTGGTATATTTCTTCATCTGCGGGTCGGGGAATGTGAGCCAAATCTCGCTCACCTCGCCTGCGGCAAAAAGACGGTCTATAATCTCAATATTCGTGCGCAAGAATCCCACGTTGTCCAACCCCGCCTCAATAGCCTGAGTAGCACCTGTCCACATTCTTGCACCCTTGATATCCACACCAATAAAATTCTTCTGCGGATACTGCTTTGCAAGCGCAACGGTATACTCGCCACGACCACATCCCAGTTCAAGCACAATTGGGTTGTCGTTCTTAAAGAAGTTACCCTTCCAGTTACCCCTCATTGGGAACTCAACATCATCGACAACCGAAAAGGGGTGTTCAATGACATTGCTATATGATGCCATATCGGCAAATTTCTTCAACTTTCCTTTTCCCATATATAATCTAAATTTATTCCAGAATTGTTACCCAGCCATAGGGGTCGGCAACATCGCCATACTGAATTGCGCGCAGCCTCTCATAGAGCTTTGTGAGCACAGGCCCCGGCTTCCCATCCTTGGCAATAGTATAGGAGACACCCTTTTCCACATCATCTATGCGGCCTATGGGGGAAATAACCGCTGCTGTGCCACACGCACCGGCCTCCTCAAAAGTGGAAATCTCCTCCTCGGGCACGGCACGTTGCTCCACCGTCATACCCATATCAGCAGCAATGCGCATAAGGCTGTTATTGGTAATTGAAGGGAGTATTGAGGAAGAGAGCGGCGTTATGTATCTATTCTCCTTTATGCCAATGAAGTTGGCAGCACCACACTCATCAATAAATTTCTTCTCCTTTGCATCAAGGTATATCTCACAAGCATAGCCCTGTTCGTGCGCCATACAGCTTGCCTTCATTCCCGCAGCATAATTGCCACCCACCTTAAAGCGGCCCGTTCCAAGCGGCGCCGCACGGTCGAAATGACGGAAAATAACGCAATCATTCACGGCAAAACCCTTCTTGAAATAGGGGCCCACCGGAGTTACAAAAATAACGAACAGATACTCCTTTGAAGGAGACACACCCACCTGTGCACTCATACCAAGCAACAGCGGACGTATATAAAGCGACGCGCCACTCTCATAGGGCGGCACAAAACGTTCATTGAGCGCCACCACCTTTGTAACCATCTCGTGAAACAGTCCGGTGCTTATCTGCGGCATCATTATGCCTTCACAAGTGCTCTGCAAACGCTCGGCATTAGCCTCGAGGCGGAAGATACGCACCTTGCCATCCTTGCCACGAAAGGCCTTTAACCCCTCGAAAGCCTCCTGTCCATAATGCAAACAGGTCGATGCCATATGCATTGTAATATTCTCATCTGTCGAAACCTCAATCTCGCCCCAAGCACCATCCTTATAGGTGCAACGCACGTTAAAGTCGGTCTTGTGATATCCGAAACCAATATTCGACCAATCCAAATTCTCCATACATTTATCAATTAATTGCGCTAAGGTACCTCTTTTGGTCAAAAAAAACTCCCTTCCGCGCCAAAAAACAAAATCAAACAAGTTCAACTACCTCAAGGTCTCTTATCTCCCCGCCGTCAATTGTCAGCTTCACCAATGTGCGCACCACCTGCCACCCCTGTCTGCCGGCAGCACCCGGATTAACGTGCAAGCACCCCAAGGCACCATCGTGCACAACCTTGAGAATGTGCGAATGGCCGGCAACGAAGAGAGCCGGGCGCTCCCTCAGGATAACATCCCGCACCCCCGGAGCATACTTTCCGGGATAGCCTCCAATGTGAGTCATCAACACCTTGCACCCCTCAACCTGAAAGCAGAGCACCTTGTGGAATTTCAGACGCAGTTCCCGCCCGTCGATGTTACCGCACACGGCACGCACCGGGCAAATCTTCTCAAGCTCTTCTATTATCAATGGGCTGCCAATATCCCCGGCGTGCCATATCTCATCACAGCCCGAGAAGTGCTTCAAATAGCGGTCGTCCCAGCAAGAGTGAGTATCAGAGAGGATACCTATGCGCTTCATAAGGCAAAGTGCCTTGCCACAAATGACTTAAGAAACTCCACTGTACCCTCAACGCCAAGACGCGAAGAGTTTACACAGACATCGTAGCAGTGAGCCTCGCCCCACTGTGTCGTTGCATAATAGTCGTGATAGGAGCGTCGTTTCTTGTCGCCCTTCTCAATGAATTCGGCCGCAGCCTCACTGCCCAGCCCCTCGCTACTCATCACGCGCTCCACGCGGTCGCACAAGTCGGCAGTTATAAAGATACTCAATTTCGATTCGTGGTCGCGCAGCACATACTCGGCACAGCGGCCCACAATCACACAACTCTCATTCTGCGCAATATCACGTATAACCTCGCTCTGAATCTCAAAAAGCTTGTCGCTGTCAATGAAGTTTGCCCCCGCAAAATACTCCGATATAGAGCCGTGAATACTGAAAAGGTTGCCGAACAGCGAGTTCGACTCTCTCTCATCGGCCTGCTCAAACATAGAAGCATCAATACCACTCTCGCAAGCAGCCGCCTGCAGCAAGGCCTTATCATAGACCTTTACACCCAACTCACGGGCAAGTTTCTCTGCAATCTCCTTGCCGCCGCTTCCAAGCTGACGGCCAATGGTTATGACAAAATGTTTCATAAGTCAGATGTTATTTGTTTTTTTCACGTTTCCACTCCCTGAATTGCAATATAAGCATCACCACCGTCAGCATAGCAGCCACAATATCAGATATAGGCATACTGTACCAAACCCCATTCTCACCAAGATAGAGAGGCAAAACGAGCAGCAGCGGTATAAGCATCAGCACCTGACGGGTCAGTGAAAGGAATATAGACCTGTTCACCTTTCCAATGCTTTGGAAAAAGTTTGTAGTAACAAGCTGAAAACCAATAACCGGCATAAAGACCGACATCACACGCATTGCCCACGAAGCCTTCTCTATCAGTGCAGAATCAGTGGTAAAGATACGTGCCACAAGGTCGGGGATGAACTCACACACCACAAAACCCACAGTTGTTACCAACGTAGCCCACAAAATTGTAAGTGTCAAAACCTTTTTCACCCTGTCGGTGCGCTTGGCACCATAGTTATAACCCACAATGGGCTGCATTCCCTGCGTGAGGCCAAGCACAATCATCACAAAGATAAACTGCATACGGTTCGATATTCCATAGGCAGCTATCGACAGGTCGCCGTTATCACTGTTGCTGCGCAAACCCTTATTGATGATGATAACCACCATACAGGCTGCTGCGTTAATGAGGAAAGGCGACATACCGATGCTCAATATACCCTTCACTATGCTGCTTTTCAGCTTATATATACCACGTTGAAGATGCAACAGTTCGTTGGGGTTGCTCAGCAACCTTGTCTGCCAAACCAATGTGGTGCACTGCGCCAGTATTGTTGCAAGGGCCGCACCGCGTATTCCCCACCCGAAGACAAAGATAAATATGGGAGCCAGAACAACATTCATAACCACCGTCAATATCGTTGCATACATTGCCTGCTGAGGGTGTCCCGATGCACGCAATGCCGCATTTATACCAAAATAGAGGTGTGTAACAACATTTCCAAGCAGAATAACCTCCATAAAATCTCGGGCAAAAGGCAGTGTATTCTCGCTTGCTCCAAAGAACATCAATATCTCATCAAGGAAAATGAATGATATTGTGGCAAACACCACACCCACCATAATGTTGAGCGTAACAAGATTGCCAAGAATACTCTTTGCAGAATCATAATCACGCTGTCCCAACCTCACCGAGAGCATAGTTGCACCGCCCACGCCAATCATTGCACCGAAGGCGGCCGACAGGTTCATAAACGGGAAGGTTGTGGCAAGGCCCGATATAGCCTCGGCGCCCACATTGGGGATGTGCCCGATGAAAGCACTGTCAATCATATTGTAGAGCGATGCTGCAATCTGCGCAATAATAGCGGGAATAGCATATTGCATCAACAGCTTACTTACCTTTTCCGTACCAAGCTCTGTGGGAACTTTTTTTATCGTTGTATTGCTCATAATTTTTGTAAATATTACCTCGAGGCAACAAAAAAAATATACCTTTGTATAAACAATGTGCCAACACACTGAAACACTGCTGCAAAAATAGTCATTTTTTTTGACTGATTGAGCGGTGTCATATAAATTTATCAAATTGCGGAGATATGTCTGAAACTGAAAGTGTACTTGTTGGAATGAGCGGCGGAATAGACAGCACAGCTGTGTGCACAATGCTGCTTGAGCAGGGCTACCGTGTAGAGGGCCTCACCCTCATCACCTGCGATGCCGGTGTGCGCGCAGCCAATGAAGCGGCGGCACTGGCAATGCGCCTTGGAATTCCGCACCACATAGCCGATGTGCGGAGCGAGTTCCGCAACCTTGTGATACAACCCTTCATCGATGCTTACCTTGGTGGAACAACCCCCAACCCCTGCGTGGGTTGCAACCCCACTGTCAAGTTCAAACAGCTGCAAGAGTGGGCCGACAGGCTCGGCTGCCGCCATATTGCCACAGGACACTATGTGAAGTGCGAATGTAGAGAAAAAGACGGCAACAAACACTACTTCATAGTAACCGGCGACGACCCCCGCAAAGACCAGAGCTATTTCCTGTGGAAAGTAACGCAAGAACAACTTTCCCGCGTAATATTCCCGCTTGGCGGGTGGGAGAAAAGCGACGTGCTCAACTATCTCAAAGAGCGCGGCCTGCAGCATATTGCCGATGGAGGCGAGAGTATGGAGGTGTGCTTCATCCCCGGCGACTACCGCGATTTTCTGCGCGCCAACGTTCCCGACATTGAGACACGCTTTAGCGGCGGAGCCTTCGTAAACAGCGAAGGACGTGTGCTTGGCAGGCACAGCGGCTACCCCTTCTACACTGTTGGACAGCGCAAGGGACTTGGCATTGCACTTGGACACCCCGCCTATGTCATAAAGATAAATGCTGCAAAAAACACCGTGATGTTAGGATGCGAGGAGCAACTGACCGCCACATATATGCTCATTGAAGAGCCTCAATGGGTAGATGACATTCCCGACAACCTATCGGTGAGGGTGCGTTACCGCAGCACCCCCATTCCTTGCGACAAACCGAAAGCTGTTGGCGACGGGCGCTGGATTGTGCGCCTTCACAGCGCCGTGCAGGCCATAACCCCGGGACAGTCGGCTGTCTTTTACAGCGACAACACCGTTGTGGGCGGCGCCTTCATTGCCGACCAACGCGGCATAAACCAATGGATTCTACCATAAAGCATAACAGGTAAAAGCTATGAACAACATTGATGAACCGCTAACCCTCTATTCACTCAATAATATGGCACGTAACGCACTGGCCGATGCAATGCCGTTGCGCTACTGGGTTACCGGCGAGCTTAGCGAAGTGCGTGAGGCCGCTGCCGGGCACTGCTACATAGAGCTTGTGCAGCGCGATGAGGCAACCAAGGAGATGGTGGCCAAAGCGCGCGGAACAATTTGGGCACGCATCTATTCACTGCTGCGCCCCTATTTCCTTGAGCAGACAGGGCAGCCATTCACTGCCGGCCTGAAGGTGCTGTTGCAGGTAACAGTCTCCTTTCACGAGCTCTATGGCTTCACGCTCGACGTGTGCGACATTGAGCCCGCCTACACCATAGGCGATATTGCCCGCCAGCGACAGCTTATTATAAAGCGCCTTACCGAGGAGGGGGTTATCGGACTCAACAAGGAGCTCCAAATTCCCCTGTTGCCGCAGCGCATAGCGGTAATATCATCGGCCACAGCAGCCGGCTATGGCGACTTTTGCGACCAGCTTATGAATAACAAATATGGCTTTGTCTTCTACACCGGGCTGTTCCCCTCCCCTATGCAGGGAAACCGTGTCGAGGAGGGAATAATAGCAGCACTCGACCGCATTGCACAGCACGCCGATTGCTGGGACGTAGTTGTTATAATACGCGGTGGCGGTGCCACAAGCGAGCTCAACTGCTTCGACACCTATAACCTCGCAAACAACTGCGCACAGTTTCCGCTACCCATCATCACCGGCATAGGACACCAACGCGACGAAAGCCTGCTCGACATTGTGGCACACACCAGCGCCAAGACACCCACAGCTGCCGCCGAGCTGCTCATCCACGCAATGCTTGCCGGCGAGTCTTTGCTCACCGAGACTATGGGCAACATTGTAAACAATATAAGGCAACGCCTCACCAACGAAAAGACACGCATTGGCACCATCATAGGGCAACTGCCGGTAAAAACAGCCCTCTTTATGCAGGAGCAACACCACAAGCTCGACTTGTGCCAACGCTATCTCGACGCAGCATCGCCCAAGCACATTCTGGCACTTGGATACAGCATCACGCGCGTAAACGGCAAGACGGTGCGCAGCGCCTCACAGATAAAACCCGGCGACACCGTGCACACCACGCTTGCCGAGGGAGAACTCACAACCATTGCTAAATAATAACCCATTATGGAAAAGCTCACATACACACAGGCCATTGTCCGCCTTCAGGAGATAATGACAAACATTGAGAACGGCAAAATAGATATCGACGGGCTGCAAGACACGCTCAACGAAGCAAATGAACTGATAACCTTCTGCCGCACAAAACTCCACAAGGTAGATGAAGAGATAAAGACAATTCTCGACAACATCTCGGCCGAGTGATGCCAAAGGGCGCACATCGCCGCAAAGAGTTCCAACTGCACCCAAGCACCACATTATTGCAAAAAAACCGTCAATCCTTGCATAAATCGGATTTTATTGCTTATGTTTGCTTTCGCAACGCACAACACCGTGCACAACAAACAAAGGATTGAAAAAACCTAAACTCTCTGTATTTTATGGAAAAGGAGAAACTTTTCAGCAACTTCCCGCCGGTATCGGGCGATGAGTGGAAAGAAAAAATCGTTGAGGACCTCAAAGGGGCCGACTACGACAGGAAAATGATATGGAAAACACCTGAAGGTTTCAGTGTAAAACCCTTCTACCGCAAGGAGGATCTCCCGCAAGGCCACGCCGCCGCACCGGGCGAGTTCCCCTACACCAGAGGCAACAAAAACTGCAACAAATGGTTGGTGCGCCAGGACATAGAGGCCACCGATGCAGCCCAGGCCAATGCCAAAGCCAAAAAACTTGTTGCACAAGGAGTGGACTCACTCGCCTTCAAGGTAAAGGGCAAGTTGCTCACACCCGAGTACATCCCCACACTGCTGTGCGGCATTGACGCCGAAGCCGTTGAGCTCAATTTCAACGTATGCGCCGGCAAGGTCGTGGAGTTTGCCACCCTGCTGGCCGAGTACCTTAAACAGAGCGGCTGCAACCTTGAGAAGACACGAGGCAGCATAAACTATGACCCGATAGGCCGCGAGCTCCTGAAGGGCAAAGCAAGCGAGAACTACACCGAGGTGATGAAGGCCCTTGCAGAGGCCACCGCCGCAATGCCCCGCTACCGTTGCTTTGCAGTAAACAGCAACAATCTCAACAATGCAGGAGCCTACATAACACAGGAGCTTGGCTATGCACTTGCCTGGGGTAACGAATTCCTTGCCTCGGCTACAGAGGCCGGCATACCCGTTGATGCCGTTGCAGGAAAACTGAAATTCAATATGGGCATCTCCAGCAACTTTTTTATGGAGATAGCCAAATTCCGTGCCGCACGCACACTGTGGGCCAAGATTGTGGAGCAGTATGAGCCCCAATGCCGCTGCAGCTGCAAGATGAGAATCCACGCCGAGACATCATCATTCAACCTCACCCTGTTCGACAGTTATGTAAATATGCTGCGCACACAAACCGAGGCTATGAGCGCAGCCCTTGCAGGCGTAGAATCGATAACAGTAACACCATACGACAGTGTCTATGAGCAGCCCACAGACTTTGCATTGCGCATAGCCAAGAACCAGCAGCTCATTCTCAAGCACGAAAGCCACCTCGACAAGGTTGCCGACCCCGCAGGCGGCTCCTACTACATTGAGAGCCTCACAGCATCGATAGCCGCCGAGGCCTGGAAACTCTTCCTTGCCATTGAGCAGGAGGGCGGTTTCCACAAAGCAGTCAAAGAGGGCAAGGTGCAGAGCGCCGTAGAGGAGAGCCGCAACAGCCGCCGCACAGCACTTGCCAAACGCAAGGAGATTTTGCTTGGCACCAACCAATACCCCAATTTCAACGAACTATCCAACGGACACACCCCATTGGAGAAGTCCTGCAACTGCGGTTGCGGCTGCGGCGAGCCCCAGGGAAAGACATTGGCAACAGAACGCCTTGCCGAGGAGTTTGAGCAGTTGCGCCTGAACACCGAGCGCAGCGCACGCCGTCCAAAGGCGTTTATGCTCACCATTGGCAACCTCGCTATGCGCCAGGCAAGGGCACAGTTCTCTTGCAATTTCCTTGCAACGGCAGGCTACGAAGTTATCGACAACCTTGGCTTCGCCACCATTGAAGAGGGTGTAAACGCCGCAATGGCAGCAAAGGCCGACATTGTGGTGCTGTGCTCAAGCGATGACGAGTATGCCGAATATGCCGTTCCTGCCTTTGAGGCCATAGGCGACAAGGCCATCTTCATTGTAGCAGGTGCCCCCGCGTGCACCGAGGAGCTGCAGAAAGCCGGAATAGTGAACTTCATAAACATAAAATCGAACGTGCTTGAGACCCTCAAGGCCCTCAATGCCAAGTTGAATATTTAATCCGTGAAGCTATGAGAAGAAATTTCAACAACGTAGATATTTTCGCCGGCACAGTGGCAACCGATTGCTGCACAGCCGAAAATGCCAACGGAGCAGTTTGGGAGACAGCCGAGCAGATAAAAGTGAAGCCGCTCTACACAGCCACCGACCTTGAGGGAATGGAACACCTGGAGTATGCGGCCGGCATCCCGCCCTTCCTGCGTGGCCCCTATTCAATGATGTACACATTCCGCCCCTGGACCATACGCCAATACGCAGGTTTCTCAACAGCCGAAGAGAGCAACGCCTTCTACCGCAGAAATCTTGCTTCGGGACAGAAGGGCCTCTCTGTGGCCTTTGACCTTCCCACCCACCGCGGCTACAACCCCGACAACGAGCGTGTGGTGGGCGACGTGGGAAAGGCCGGTGTGTCAATATGCTGTATGGAAAATATGGAACAGCTGTTCGACGGCATCCCTTTGAACAAGATGTCTGTTTCAATGACAATGAACGGTGCAGTGCTTCCCGTGCTCGCCTTCTACATAAATGCAGCTCTTGAGCAAGGCGCCAAGCTCGAGGAGATGGCCGGAACAATACAGAACGACATTCTCAAGGAGTTTATGGTGCGCAACACCTACATCTACCCACCCGCATTCTCAATGCGCATAATTGGCGACATCTTTGCCTACACATCGCAAAAGATGCCAAAATTCAACTCCATCTCCATTAGCGGCTACCATATGCAGGAGGCCGGAGCATCGGCCGACATTGAGCTGGCCTATACCCTTGCCGACGGATTGGAATATGTGCGCACAGGTGTTGAGGCCGGCATAGATATTGACGCCTTCGCGCCCCGCCTGTCATTCTTCTGGGGCATTGGTATGAACCCCTTTATGGAGATTGCCAAGATGCGTGCCGCACGTATGCTGTGGGCAAAAATCATCAAAGGTTTCAATCCCAAGAACCCCAAATCGATGGCGCTGCGCACGCACTGCCAAACATCGGGCTGGTCTCTCACAGAGCAGGACCCCTTCAACAATGTGGGCCGCACTGTGATTGAGGCAATGTCGGCAGCAATGGGACACACCCAGTCGCTGCACACCAACGCCCTCGACGAGGCCATTGCCCTGCCCACCGATTTTTCGGCACGCATTGCCCGCAACACACAAATCTACCTGCAGGAGGAGACAAACATCTGCCGCGTAATTGACCCGTGGGGCGGCTCCTACTATGTAGAGAGCCTCACCAAAGAGATTGCCGAAAGAGCGTGGAAACTGATTCAGGAGATTGAGGAGCTTGGCGGAATGGCCAAGGCCATTGAGACAGGTATTCCCAAGATGCGCATTGAAGAGGCTGCTGCACGCACACAGGCCCGCATCGACAGCGGCAAGCAGATAATCGTTGGCACCAACGCCTATGTATTGGAGAAGGAGGAGCCAATCGACATTCTGGAGATTGACAACACTGCTGTGCGCAAGGAGCAGCTCGAAGCCCTAAAGCGCAACAACGAGGGCCGCGACGAAGCTGCAGTGAAGGCTGCGCTCAAGAAGATAACCGAGTGTGCCGACAGCGGCAGCGGCAACCTGTTGGAGGCCGCTGTTGAGGCAGCGCATCTGCGCGCCACATTGGGAGAGATTTCAGATGCCTGCGAGGAGGTTGCCGGCAGGTATAAGGCTGTAATAAGAACAATATCAGGAGTGTATTCAGCAGAAAGCAAGGACGACGAGAGCTTCAAGACAGCCTGCCGTCTGACAGATGAGTTCGCCAAGAGAGAGGGACGCCGTCCCCGAGTTATGGTTGCCAAGATGGGCCAGGATGGCCACGACCGCGGCGCAAAGGTGGTAGCTACGGGATATGCCGACTGCGGCTTCGACGTAGATATGGGAATGTTGTTCCAGACCCCGGCCGAGGTGGCACGTCAGGCAGTGGAGAATGATGTGCACGCCGTTGGTGTATCATCACTGGCAGCAGGACACAAGACACTTGTTCCGCAACTCATTGAGGAGCTTGAGAAGCTTGGCCGCGGCGACATTATGGTTTTTGCAGGCGGAGTAATCCCCACACAAGACTATGATTTCCTCTACCGCGCAGGCGTGGTGGGTATCTTTGGCCCCGGCACAAGCGTGGCAAAGGCAGCCTGCGAACTTATGAAGATACTGCTTGAAAAGTAACCGATAAGAATATTTCAAAACAAAGTCCTTGAGGGTAAAGAGCCTTCAAGGGCTTTTTGACGCAAATAGAATATAGATATATAATTATGATAGTTTGTATAGCCGAGAAACCAAGCGTGGCAAAGGAGATTGCCGACATCCTTGGGGCACGAAGCAAGCGCGACGGATATTATGAGGGGAACAATTATCAGGTAACCTGGACTTTTGGCCACCTGTGCACCCTGAAAGAGCCGCACGACTATACCCCTGTGTGGCAACGCTGGAGCCTGGGCAGCCTGCCTATGATACCACCACGCTTCGGAATTAAGCTCATAAACGACAAAGGCATAGAGAAGCAGTTTGGCGTCATAGAGCAACTGATGCAGAGGGCCGATATGATTGTAAATTGCGGCGATGCCGGCCAGGAGGGAGAGCTCATCCAACGTTGGGTGATGCAGAAGGCGCAGGCAAAATGCCCTGTGAAACGTCTGTGGGTATCATCGCTCACCGAAGAGGCTATCCGTGAAGGATTTGCCAATCTGAAGGACCAGAGCGAATACCAGCCACTTTACGAAGCCGGCCTTAGCCGTGCCATAGGCGACTGGCTGTTGGGAATGAACGCAACAAGGCTCTACACACTAAAATATGCGAGACAGAAACAGGTGCTCTCAATAGGCAGGGTGCAAACCCCCACCCTTGCGCTTGTGGTAAAGCGCCACCTTGAGATAGAGAACTTTGTTCCGCAGCCCTATTGGGAGCTAAAGACCGTTTACCGCGACACAACATTCAGCGTAACAGAAGGACGCTTCGACAGCGAAGAGAAGGGACGCGAGGCATTGGAAAAAATCACAGGACAGCCCTTCACCGTTACCGATGTTACAGCAAAGAACGGCACCGAGCTGCCTCCGCGTCTCTATGACCTGACCTCTCTGCAGGTAGACTGCAACAAAAAGTTCGGATTGTCGGCCGAGCAGACACTTCAGGCCATCCAGTCCCTCTATGAGAAGAAGGTAACCACCTATCCGCGCGTAGACACCACCTACCTGAGCGATGACATCTATCCCAAATGTGCCAACATTCTCCAAGGGCTGCGCGACTATCAAGTGCTCACACAGCCGCTTATGGGAAAGCCTCTGCCCAAGCCCAAAAAGGTGTTCGACAACAAGAAGGTTACAGACCACCACGCCATCATACCCACTGGAGTCTATCCGCAAGGGCTCACCGACATTGAGAAGAAGGTATACAACCTTGTGGCAACGCACTTCATAGCAATCTTCTACCCCGACTGCAAGTTCCGCACCACAACGGTACTTGGAGAGAGTGCCGGTGTAAAGTTCAAGACCAACGGCAAGGAAATAATTGAGCCGGGATGGAGAGTGGTATTTGCAGGAGAGCCCACCGATGATGAGAAGGAGAAGGAGGCGTTGCTGCCATCGTTCACTGTTGGAGAGAGCGGACCACACACCCCCGGGCTCAGCGAGAAATGGACACAACCGCCAAAATACTACACCGAGGCAACACTGCTGCGCGCAATGGAAACGGCAGGCAAGCTTGTCGATAACGAGGAGCTGCGCGACGCAATGAAGGAGAACGGCATTGGACGTCCCTCAACACGCGCTGCCATAATAGAGACTCTCTTCAAGCGCAACTACATACGCAGGGAGAAGAAAAATATTGTAGCCACCCCCACCGGCATTGAGCTCATCGGGCTCATAAGGAACGAGCTTCTCAAGAGCGCCGAATTGACAGGCCTATGGGAGAAGAAGCTAAGAGACATTGAGAAGAAACAGTATGAAGCAAAGAACTTCATTGAGGAGCTCAAAGCAATGCTTCACGAAGTGGTGAGGGATGTGCTTGGAGACAACAGCGCAGCAAAACTTTGACAGCGTCAATTATAAAATAGAGAAAGAGGCAGCGTGTGCTGCCTCTTTCTCTATTGATATACACCTCGACCGTTTACTGGGGAAGGGTAATATTGTTGAACTGCGAAATGTTGCTTGCAGTGTGTTCGCGCTTGATGATAGCCTTCATCTCGGCAACCACCTCGGGATACTGTGCCGCAATGTTGTTATCCTCGTGAGTGTCGGTAACAAGGTCATAGAGGCTGCAGTTACCATTCTGCACAACCAACTTCCAGTTACCCATTCTCAATGCCATCATATTGGTCTCGTGGAACTCCCAATAGAGGAAGTCGTGAGCCTTCTGCTCACCCTCGCCAAGCAGAGTGGGAGCAAATGAGAGGCCGTCGAAATAGTCTACCGAGAGATTCTTGTTGCTGTAGCGCTCAATGTAGTTGTCAATTCCGGCAACATCGCAGAAGGTGGGCATAAGGTCATAGAATGCCAGCTGATGGTCGTTCACAACACCTGCCTCAACCCGGCCGGGCCACCAGGCAATGAAAGGAACACGGATACCACCCTCGGTGGTAGAACGCTTTGTGCCACGCAACAGACGCTCGGTATTGAAGTAGTCGGGGTCGGCACCGCCCTCGGTGTGGGGGCCGTTGTCGCTGGTGAAAATCACAAGCGTATTCTTGTCGAAGCCCTTCTCTTTGAGCTTTGCAAGCACCTCGCCCACATATACGTCAAGACGTGTAACCATTGCAGCAAACTGCTGGTGGGCTATATTGGTGGGATTGTAGCGCGAACCGGCATCACCGCCATAGCTCTTCTCCTTGCAGAACGCGCCCTGATAGGCCTGAAGAATTGAATCGTTGGGCTGTGCCAGCTCGGCGTGGGGCAAGGTATAGGTGAATATACCGAAGAAGGGCTTGTCGGCTGTCTGCTTGTCAATCCACTTCATAGCCTCCTGATGGATGAGGTCGGCCGAGTAGTCCTTGCGGTTCTTGTAGTCATCGCCGTGCATTCCATAGTTGATATTGTTTTGCAATATCTCGCGGCGCACCTCGGTATCACCTGCTGCCCTATCATAGGAATTCAGGAAGTTGGGATAGTAGAGGTGGGCCTGGAACTGGCACATAAAGCCATAGTAACGGTCAATGCCACGCTTGTCGGGGGTAGACTCCGAGCCCTCGTAACCGCCGGCCCACTTACCGAACATACCTGTTGTGTAGCCGTTGTCCTTCATAATCTCGGGAAGGATTATGTGGTTGGGGTCGTATGGCTCCTGACCTGTCTGCACAGGGTCGGTTGTCTTGCCATAGGTCATTGAGCCTATGCGATACTCCTTGTTGCCGCGCACCTTGGTGTGGCCTGTGTGCTGTCCTGTCATAAAGCAGGCACGTGAAGGAGCACTCACCGGGCTGCCTGCGTATGCCTGTGTAAAGCGCATACCCTCGGAAGCCATACGGTCGAGATTAGGGGTGGCAATATACTGTTGCCCATAGCAGCCCACATCGGCATAGCCAAGGTCATCGCACATTATATATATTATGTTGGGTTTCTGGCTCTCCTGTGCCTGAACGGCTGCCGATGCCAGCAGTCCGCAACCAAAAAGTAACAATTTACTGTTGTCCATCCTGTATATCATTTATAGGTTTTTACTTATTGATGAAAATCTTCACATTCTTGTAGCCGCTTGCAGTTGTTACACTAACAATGTAGACACCCTTGCGCAGGTCTGTAGCTGCAATGCTGTTGCCATTGGCCTTTGCAAGCAGCGCAGCATCAATGGTGTAGACAGCAATGCTGTTGATGTTGCCACCATTTGCCACAATGTTGCGCCCGTCATACTCAACTGCAATATCTTCTGTTGCAGCCACCTGCTCCACCGCTGTGGGATAGCTGCTTTCATCGGTATTGGGGCTGAAGTAGGCCACCAGCTTCACATTGTGGTCTACAGTGAAGGTGTACTCGGCGTTGGTAGAGACCACAACACCCTCCTCGCGCCAGCACACGAAACGTGCTGTGCCATAGGCCTCGGCCTTTGCTGTGAGTGTGGTGCCATAGTCATAGGCCGTAGCATCGCCCATAAGTGTTACCTTTCCGCGTTCCCAAGAGTTCACGCCAAGAGTTACTGTGCGTTGGGGCTGTGCATCCACAACCTTTACGTGGCAATCATAGATGAAGCCTTCCACATCATCCTCGGCAAGAGGAAGAGCATTGCTATTGACACGAACACGCACGCGGGTGGTCTTTTCCGATGCCCACTCGGGCACTGTGCCTTTAGCCTTGGCCGTGTTGCCGTCAATGGTAAATGGAACCACCGTCTCAAAAACGCCGTCGCTGTTCCAGTCGAAATGGGCATCCACCTCAAGGTCGGCAGCAGCATTGCTTGCAAGTGTAACGTCAAACTCAAACTCGCCACCCATCTCAAGCTCGCCCTTATCGGCTGCATACACCACGTGCCAGTCAGCCGGCTTTGACTGAGACTCATACACTATTGTGCCGGTTACACCGCTTCCGTGCAGCCAAGCCCTCTTTATGTAGTTGTTGCCGACAGTTCCGCAGGGGTTGTTGTAGATTTGCAGCTTGCGTGAAAAAGCACTGCGCAGACGTGTGAAACGGAAGAGAGTCTCGCCCTCAACCTCAAGCGTCTTATCGCCGCTTGTAAAGTAGAAATAACCGTTCTTTTCCTTGCTCACATTCACCTTCCATTTAGTATCAAGGCCACTGGCAACCACCAAGCTTTCATTCTCAAGGCCAACAACCAACGCCGGCTCCGAAGCCGATGCAATCTGCCAACCTGTTGCATTGCCGTTGCCCACAAAATACCACTCCTGATTCTCATCAAAGGCATCTGCAGCAGCAAGCGCGGGCTTGCCGTTGGCAAAGGTCAGCATCCTGCCATCAGCAGCCTCCACATTGTAGCTTGCGCCAATCTGTCCAATGGCGGCACTTCCCTCAAAGGGGCGTATTTCGTATAGGTCCTCTGTCTCTATGAGTTTCCAATAGGAGCCAACATCGTTGCCGGCTTTCCAGGTAATAACATAGTCCGATGCGCCATCCTTGTTGAGCGCACGTGGCTCGGCCGATTCGTTGCTGTAGTTAGCACAGTCGGTGGAGCTGAACCAGTGGCAATTGGCCTTCTCGCCCGTTGTTGCCGAGGTGCGCTTCACAAAATACTCGACAGGAGTTGTTGATGTCTGCACCTTTGACGCCGATGAAGGATTGAGGTTACAGCTACCGATATAACGCCCCGTAGCAGTGTTTTTTATGTAGTAACAGTTCTCATTCTCGGTGGGAATGAACATCCAGAACTGTGGTTTGGTGTTATCCCTTGACTGCACGGTCAAACGGTGGTCGTTCTCCTCGGTGATATAGTTGCCGCCGGTATTCTTCCACGAAATGAGGTATACCAATCCTTCGCCCTCCGAAGGCTCGGGCTCGGGCTCCGGTTCGGGCTCGGGTGCTGGAGTAGCGCCCTCTGTTGTGAGGACAAGAGCACCAAGACCAAAGAAACAACCGCTGTTGGAAGAGCCTTTTGTGATGGTTAGTTTCACGGTGAAATTACCATTACACTCCACTGTAGCACCTTCAATCTCCCACACTTTATGCACATTGCCGGCAGAGCCAACACCTGCAGCAATGTCAATGTCATTCAACGAGCCGAAACTGTTGCCGTTCACAGCAGCCTCAACATTCCACTGGCGCGCAACGCCGTCGGAGTTCTCTTGATAGTTGCCACCTGCGTTGAAGGCGTGAATATCGAGTGCCGCCTTACTGAATGAAAAGCCGGCCGGCACACCGCTCACGGAAAATGTGAGCTCTATTGTGGGGTTGGTGTTACCGTTTACATTCGGACACAAGATGCCATCGGTTACCGCATTGGCAGTCTCTTTAAAAGCGTGTGATGCCGATAGCGTAGCTGTGGCACCGGCAATGGCTGCTCCGTTCTCGTCAATAACAGTGATGGCAACACTTTGGGCATCGGAGCCTGTGCGATTGAAGTTCAGGCCAATGCCTGTTACTGCAAGAGCCGATTGCGCAGCAACCAGAAGCAGTGTAAGGATTATTGTTTTAAGTTTTTTCATATCAAGTCAGTTCAATGTTTAACAAAGTTAATCATTTAAAGTTATTATTCACAATATAGAGACTTTTTTTGAATAAATCGCAGTTTTTGAAACGTTCCCATTGCTTTAAAAAGATATGGCAGCCAGTGATGGCTGCCACACCCAAATCAACTTTAAAAAATATTGAGAAAATTTACCACGAATGGTCCTGTAAAAAAACGTCTCCTTTTCACAACCCGCGCGGCGAGACTTTCATCCACGCTGCGCGCGACCTAACGCGGGGATTGGAAGTTACTTCCACAAATTTCCCCACTCGCCACGAGTCTCGTTACCGAGCTGTGCGCCAGGATCTGAGGTGTTTACTGTTTTGCCACTGTTCATTTGCAATGATACTGCGAGCATTGACTCGGCTGCAACGTTTACCTCTACCATAAGAGGTGATACATAACTCTTCTTCATA